>JAPYUT010000015.1:65281-66976 GCA_029940475.1 Verrucomicrobiales bacterium
AGGTGCACCCAGCGTTGCGGGTCGGATCCCTGGAAATGGCGCAGAGTAAGCGCATTGAGGCGCGGGTCCTTGGCCCACTGTGGAGCGCCACCGTCCTGCTTCTTCGGGTCCGGCTTGAAGGGGAAGGCATTGAAGTGGGCCCCGGAGCCGGTCAACTCCAGGCCCGGCACCGTCGACATGAAGGCCTGCAACCCGAGTGCCTGAATTGTCGGGTTCCAGTCAAACATGCGGTTGTGCTCGGTTGTCGGCACAAACTCCAGCTGCTCGGCAGCCATGTTGATCATCCGGTCGGCAGTGCCGCAGGTATTGTCGCCGCTGGGTGTGGAATGATTATGATAATCCGTGCTCAACCAGCCCTTCGTGTCGACCAGTCGCTTGAGCACCCCGCTAAGCTTCACCTCCGCTCCGGCGGCGACATTGACCACCTTTTCAATATGGGAATATTCCATGCCATGGGTAACCACCACGCGGTATTTGCCGGGAGGAACCGCCACCCGGAACCGGCCTGTCTCGGAATGATACTGGTCCACGCAACCATGGGCGCGGTTATTGGGTCCGAGGTTGGGCGACTTGGTGCCACCCGTGCCGTTGAACTGCGCCTTGCACGGGATGGAAACCCCTGCCTCATCCTTGATATCAAAGGCAATGGCACTGGCTGCCGCAAGCTTGATGGCACGCGGTCCGCCCCCCGGTGTAAACTCCACTTCCTTGCTGCCGCGCCCGATATCACTGAACGTGAGCCGGCGGGCCTTCCCGCCGGGCAACCGGAAGGAAAACTTCCCCTCTTTATCGGGATAACCCTTGATCGCCTTGCCGTTTATTTCAGTGCTCACGCTGGCAGTGGCAACCCCTTTCCCGCCGGGTCCGCTCAGCTTGCCTGAAACAATCCCGACACCCCCGGCACGCTCCAGCAGCACACCGACCGCATCAAGCGGGGAAGTGCCCACCGCGACAAACCTCTCAAAGCTCAGCTCCTGCCCGGGGGCAAGCGTCATCTCGCCGGGCTTGGAGCCCCCCTTCCACTCCCAGCGGTAGGCATAGCCGCACTTGTCCGCCGGGTCGACGGAATCCGCCCACTGGATATCACCCGCACTCCCCGATGAGCTGAACTTTGTCCATGAATCACGCAGCTTCACCTTGCGCTTGAACTTGGTCTCATTGCGCAGGGTTGAGCTCACCAGGACTCCACGCCAACCGTCACGGACCCGGTAACGGTGCCGGGTATAAAGCCCGGCCCCCTTCGCCGCAGTTATCACCGTCTCGATGGCCGCCTCCTCTTCCGGGCAATCCTCCACAATCCGGACATAGGATACCCCACCCTTGAGCCCGAGCGGGGCGAAAATGGTCAACTGGTCGTTGTTTGTATCCCGCAGGGTAAGGTCGTAAAGACAACCCTGGGTGGTGCCATCCACTCCCCAGAAAGTCCCCATGTTGGCTTTCCTGAACGGCGCGTTCTGTGCAATGACCGCCTCGATCAGGTCATTGCGTAAAATAAAGTCACCCACGATTCCGTCCGCTTCCTTGCCTCCGGGCAACTCGGAAAACCGGGCATCATCAACCTCAAGCGCCTCGGGTCCGGCCATCACCGGGCAGAGGGAAAGCAGCAGGAGAAGTAAACAGCTTGGTCGGAATTTCATGTCCCTACCCTTCCGCCTGAATCGTCGGCTTGAAAACTCCAAACATTCCTTGCCATGG
>JAPYUT010000072.1 GCA_029940475.1 Verrucomicrobiales bacterium
ATGTCAATTAGGGGGCCCTTATCGTGATCGGGAAGGTTACGCCTCATCCAGAGCAATTCCCCTAAATTGCTCATTCTCAATTCAACCATCTGCGGCCCGACAAGACAGTCCACATGTATCAACTCTTTAGATTCAATACTTACGGCGGTGATCATTGAAGGATCAAATGACGGCAGCAATTCCTCCAGCATTTCTATCACCTCGATTGGCAAGTCCTCGACTTCATCAGCTCTGAGTGCCTCAACACACACACAAATAGAAGCGGTCAAAAAAACCTGCAAGACACGCCGTAAAGCGATCTTAAATTTTGGACACCTCAACCTCATTAATTTGAATAATAGGAGGTCAACATGAACCTATCCTAAACAATCAGGATGTTTCTGATGAATTTCCATTCAGATAGACACTTCGGGCAATTTTACTACAATACGAAACCAGTCTGCATTGATCTCCGCAACAAGTTGACCCTTAATCGTTGTAACGATTCGCTGACATAGACTTAACCCGATTCCAGCGTGACCACTTCCACCCGCAGCAGAGGCATCGCCACGTTGAAATCGCTTAAATATAAATCCTAGATCACGTTCAGACAGCCCAGGATTGCTGTTACTTATGGAAATTACAAGCAATTCAGCTTCCATCTCTACATCTATCTCAATCTGCCCTGCATAGGGCACATAACTAACGGCATTCCCGAGTAAATTTGATGCCATTATTTTAAAGAGCGACGGTGACATGCTGAAACTCTCAGGGGAGCCCTTTAAATTCCAGCGCACTTCGAGATTCCTTTCTGCCGCTTTCTCAAAATAAGGTTTCCAGCATTGCCGAAGTAGCTTTGAAGGGTCAATTTCACGCGCATCGAACTCTTCCCTGCCCGAATCCAAACGCGCTAGCATAAGCAGGTTCCCGACCACCTTTTCCATCTGCTCCTGGATGGACAACGCACGCGCAAGAGTCTGTTCATCAGCGTCGGGGTCACGTACCGCACCCAAGGCAAGCTCAAGTTGTGATTTTAGACCTGCCAGAGGATTGCGTAATTCATGTGCTGCGTTGGAGGTAAACTGTCTCTCGTTATCAATTGCAGTCGCCACGCGTCCCAGCAGATGGTTAAGGCGATCAATCACCGGCAGAATTTCGCTTGGGGCATCAGGGATGAAAACTTTATTGTTCTCAATACCAATAGGAGTTGATTCAATTTGTAATGAAAGCTGCTCCATCGGGTGCAACGCATTGCGCACGATGAAAGTGGTCGCAACCAGGGAAAAGCCGGCCACAGCAATGCCGATGCCCGCAAGCAACAACCGCAAGCTCTGCAGGGATTTGTCAATCTCCGCACGATCACGGGCAACAACCAGATGGATCTTTACTGACTCGCTAATTTCGGAGTCAGGATCGTCGCTCTCGACAAGTTGCTCAGGGGCAAAAACCATTCCCATGCATCGCCCACGGCGACCATTCGGTAAATTGCAATCAAAGGCCTTAAATGAGTCCTCAACATCAAGCCCCACTAATGGAAGGTCATTAACGAGCCCAGAGGAGCGATAAATATCACGCCCGTCAAGAAAGCGGAATTGAAAGAAATCCGGGTCAGCAGGGTCATGGAACCGCTCGAGAACAGGCTTCGAAAGAAGAAATGAGATCCTTTCGCCATTCTGTACGGCTGCCATTTGCTGATAGGCAAGTTTATCCTTGAGGAAATGATCAACCTCCTCATAAAGATGCTTCTTTACAAGGGTGTAGGCAAAGCCCGAGCCAAAGAGAATAATAATGATAGAACCCCCAAAAAGCGCCGTCAGCAATTGCGTCCTGATTGACCTTAATCCAACCATTTTACCTCAGCGTGAGACTTCGGGATCATACAGCAGGTAGCCAAGTCCCCTGCGCGTGTGGATTAGTCGAGTGCCACCCGATGCCTCAGATTTTTTACGCAAGCGGTTAATGAAAACGTCAATCACATTACTGTCGGTTTCCTCGGCGAAATCATAAAGTTGCTCCCAAATGTCAGCACGCCTGACTATCTGCCCCATCCTCAACGCTAACAATTCCAGCAATCCAAATTCCTTTGCCGTTAGTTCGAGAATTACTCCGGCACGACGAGCAATCCTGGATTTAGTATCAACCTCCAGGTCTGCAACCCGAATAACCGGGTCAGCCTGACCGTGCAGTCGACGCATCTGCGTGCGCGCCCGGGCCATGAGTTCCTCGAGGGAGAAGGGCTTGATGATATAATCGTCAGCACCGGCATCCAAGCCGGTGATGCGATCCGCAACCGCATCGCGGGCTGTTGTGATAATCACCGCCATCTCCTTCTTGATCGCCCGGATTTTGCGCAGGATATCAAGACCGTCAAGACCAGGCAATGTAAGGTCGAGAATCAAGAGAGTGTAAGGGTTTTCAAGAGCAAGCCACATGCCCTCATTGCCATCACCAGTAGCATCCACCGCAAAACCGTCACGGCGTAAACGCGCAGCGATAGCATCGCGAAGGGGGGCATTATCCTCAACCAGCAGGATTCTCACAACGGTGCATCACAACAACGCATTACTATGAATGCTGTAAAGCAATATGGTCAGTAAAGGCTCAATAGCGGGTTCCCCTGTTCCTGCAAGAGCCCATCAGTGCTCATTATGCCGCTTTTTCCCCTCTCCCTCATTGGAATCTTCGCTGCCGTGAACCTCGAACAGGTGCTTGCTTCCTGGACCCTTTTTAGGATCATCTTCCCAATTATGACTGTCGCACGCCGGAAATAAAGGCATGATCGCAATAGAAACTGTGGCTATAAAAACAGGTTTATTCATAAATATTTGAACAGGACTACTACTATCATGCTGGGAACAGGAAGAAACGCAACTGGCAATCTCACACTTCAGTCACGAGTATTCCCCTTACATCAGAACGAAAATCGCCTGTTAATTTACCAACTACAGGTATAACCGAAAAGCCTGTTTTACTTTCTCAAAATACAATTACCCATAAGAAACAGGCAATACCCAATGGATCCAATCCAAGCAAATACCCGGGCACGCAAACTTCGCTTACAGCTCGAACAACACAATCAGCTGTATTATCTGGATGCCGCCCCCGAGATCAGCGACGCGGACTACGATAGCTTAATGAACCAGCTTAAGGCCATCGAGGCGGAGCATCCCGTGTTGCAGGTTGCAGACTCCCCGACCCAGCGCGTTGGCGGTAAGCCGCTTGCAGGATTTCAGACAATCCGGCACCCGGTAAAGATGCTTTCAATTGAGGACATTCACCAACTTAAGGAAGATGAAGTGCACCACAGTGGCAACGATAATGACAAAGGGTTAATTGACTGGTTCGAACGATTCCAGCGAAATCTCGGACAGAAAAATTTCGAACTCACTGTCGAGCCAAAAATAGACGGGGTAGCGGTAGCAATTATGTATCGCAATGGCGTTCTTGATTATGCTGCCACCCGGGGGGATGGCAGCACCGGAGATGACATTACACAAAACATTAAAACCATTCGATCCATACCACTTAAATTACCCGGACATGCACCACAGACATTCGAGGTTCGCGGCGAAGTCTTCATGCATAACGCAGACTTTAACAAGCTCAACGATGAACGCCATGCCGAAGGGATGCAGGCATTCATCAATCCCCGAAACGCAACCGCAGGAACCCTTAAGCAACTTGACTCGCGAATCGTTGCAACCCGCCCTCTTGATCTGATATTCCACAGTTTTGGAACAGTAGATAAATTCAGCTTCACCACCATAGATCAATTCCACGAACTTTTACCCACACTTAACCTGAAGGCCGACAAGTGGTTCCGCTTGATCGATGATCTCCCCTCATTGCGCGTGGCGATTCATGAACTTGACAAGGAACGTCACGCGTTCTCCTACGCAACCGACGGTGCGGTCATCAAGGTCAATGAAATCGCACTCCATCAGCACCTTGGATCAACTTCAAAATACCCGCGCTGGGCCTGCGCCTTTAAATTTTGCCCTGAGCAAAAAGAAACGCTGCTCAAGAGCATCTCCATACAGGTCGGTCGCACCGGTGTATTGACTCCGGTGGCGGAACTCTCCCCAATCTTTATCTCAGGCACTACTGTCTCACGCGCGACACTTCACAATGAAGAGGAAATGAAGCGCAAGGATGTTCGCGTTGGTGACATCGTGATCGTTGAAAAAGCCGGGGAAATAATTCCGGCGGTGGTGAAGGTAATACCAGAAAAACGGCCGAATGACTCTAAACCCTTCAACCTCTTTGAGCACGTCGGGGGGAAATGCCCCTCATGTGGAGGTAACATATCCCAAGCTGAAGGATTTATTGCGTGGAAATGCACAAATTTCACCTGCCCTGAGAAAACCGTGACTCGCCTAAAACATTTTGGGTCACGACGTATGCTGGACCTTGAAGGACTCGGTGACGCACTTGCGGAAAAACTGGTGGATAGCGGTATTATTAAAGGCCCCATGGAGCTCTTTAAACTAAGCACTGAAGATCTCGCCGATCTTCATCTCGCACCCGCGCGCCTTCAGTCAGGCGAAGACAGTAAGCCGCGACGTTTCGGAGAAAAAAAAGCTTATCTTTTAACCGCCAGTATCGATAAATCTAAATCTTTACCTCTGGATAAGTGGCTGTTTGCCCTGGGAATCCCGGCAGTTGGTGAATCAGCAGCAGTTGAATGCTCCCGCTTACACGAATCCTTCACCAAGGTTGCCAACTCGGATGTCCTTCATTTTATCGCTGAACGCGGGGAAAAGGAATCCTGGCTTAAGGCGAATCCACTTAGCCCGAAAAAGGAAGAAATTAGCCAGGAAGAAAAGGCATACCGCATGGAAATCGCCACTGAGTTCAAGCCGCGCGTTAGAATACTCTCCGATAAACTTGCGCCGTTCAAGATCTCACCCGAACTCGGCGGTGTTGCCGCGAATGAATTAATCAATTTCTTTGCATCTGATTGCGGAAAAGAAACTCTTCATGCAATTGAAGAAATGGGGATCGATCCCAAGTCGGCAAATTATTCACCCCGCCCCGGAGATGACCTTGAAGGAACCGGGGGAACGCTGCCATTTGAGTCAATGACCTGGGTGATCACCGGAACTTTATCACAATCACGGGATCACTTTAAAGAGTTGATACTACAGAAAGGAGGCAAGGTATCCGGATCGATCAGTCAAAAAACAAGTTGCCTGCTAACTGGAGACAATGCAGGCAGTAAATTACGAAAAGCGGAGTCGCTCGGAGTCACAATCGTTACCGAGGAACAATTTGATCGAATGCTGGAGCAATAATGCGATTGCCCACATCAATCACTCTCCTGTGTTAAGTCAGCTTACCATGGCAGAAAATGCGAGCACGTAACGCACAACCCTATGGCTCGTTATAATCCTATGATTACACCATTAATGCCTTTTAGCAGCCTGTCCTGATTGTAATCTAATGGAAATAGAAATCCTTTATCCTCATCAATGACGGGAACTAAATCTTCAAGTAGATCAATGCGCGGATCAAGCAATGGACTCACCTCACCCGGGGCAGGCAACTCACGCGAAACATCAGCGCCCGGGAGCACATTGCCCGCCTCCTCTTGATTTACCATTAGCAGGATCGCGATAACCCCATAAGCAAGGGCACCGCCAATTAACCAGCGACTTTTACCGATGTCCGAAGTAAATGTCGCTAGCCGTTCAAGAAACAGGCGTATTGATGAGCGATTCAGTAGTTCCGCCCTCTGACGCTCCCGAAAATCATCAAGGAAATTGTCATGATAATCCCGGGGAGGCTGCTCATAACGTTTAAGGCGAATCAATCGCCGCGTTTCTTTAAAATCATTCATCACTTATCTGCACTTCAAAGATGACACTAGATCAAAGTCCTCTCAGGAAAAACATTTCTCCTAGTTGCGAAATTCCTCCAGGTAATTCTGTAATTGTTTATGCGCATAATAAAGCCGGGATCGCACCGTTCCGGATGAGACTTTAAGAATTTTCGATATTTCAGCATGTGCCATTCCCTGAATATCAAACATGATTACAACCGCACGGTGATCTTCAGTAAGTCGCATTAACGCTTCATTGAGCCGACGCTGCAATTCATGGATGTTACACTCACGAATGATGTCGACCTTGGACGTCTGCTGGATGAACTCATCATCAAACTCAATCGCACTATCAACATCATCCAGGCTTATCTTCCAATACCGATTGCGCTTCTTGAGGAAGTTAAGGGTCATGTTTACGGAAATTGAGTAAACCCAGGTATAGAATTTGGATTTGCCTCTGAATCTTCGTAATGACCGATAGGCTTTGGCAAAAATCTCCTGCAGCAGGTCGTTGGTGTCCTCATGGCTGGAGGTCATGTGATAGACCAACCCGTACAATTTGGGAGCATACTTCTTCACAAGTTCATCAAAAGCACTGGTATTCCCCGACTGTGCACTCTTTACGAGTCCCGCATCTTCATCCGACATCTTCTTCATCCCTTGTGTCTTGTGTGCAGCGCGACGCTTATCTTGAATAAAGATATCGGCAGATGATCGCCTGTTACCAAGAGCATTGCTGAGGGAATCTCCTGTCATCTCCAAAATAAGACAGCATTAAGAGGTAAAGTGTTCAAATTCGGGACATTTTTTTGCGAATTTATTTTTGCCTGACAAGCTTGACCGCAACGTAATCCGTTTCAGGTAGGATAAACTTCCGGATTTCCACGATAACTTTCCTAAGGTTAAATTGATCAAGTAACATCGCCGCAATATCCTCGGCCAGGGTTTCAATCAGTTTCCGTTCCCCAAGGGCCGCTAATTCAATAACGCGCTGACTTACGGTTTGATAATTTACAGTGCGCTTAATGTCATCGACCAAACCACTTAGTGAATAATTCGGTATTAAACGCAAACAAATAGAGATCTTCTGAATTTCACTTCGTTCAATGTCAGTAATTCCAACCCGGGTCCCCGCCTCTAGGTTCTTGATCTCAATACTGTCCTCCTCCATGGCATTTATATTAAAGATACTCAACAAGGCATGACAAGTTATCAACAATCAGGTCCGGACCAGCCTCAGTAAGTTGCTCACGACTATTGTATCCGGTCAGAGTGCCAACCGCCAGCAGGTTTGCGAACTTAGCCGTTTCAATATCATGCTGCATGTCACCGGCGAAAAGGGTTTCTTGGGGATCAAGCCCCTGCTCTTGTATTATGGCATGGACATGTTGGCATTTATTCCAGACTTCAGTGTAAGCATGCTCAAAATAACCGCGCAGTCCCAACTGCTGCGCCTGTGACTCAAAATGATGAGATTTAATTGAACTCAGCAGAAATATACGACGTCGTGATCTTATGCAATAATCAAGAAAAGTCCGGGCTCCGGGCAGTTCTGTGACCTTCTCCTTAGATGAGTCAAAGAACTTTGTGTAAAGTGAGTCAAGCTTCGACATAGGGACGTCAGGCAAAAACCGTTCATAGAAATCCGCAAAGGGTAAGGAGAACTCTCTACAGAATTGTTCGCGGGTAAACGGAGGCTTCTGGTAATGGCTAAGGACACGATTGGTGGCCTCCACCACTGGAGGAAGGTCGTCAACAATCGTTCCTGACCAATCCAACAACACATTCCTGATTTCCCGCGAACAAAACATAATTTCAACCAAGTCGGAATCGTATTTCGCGAATGTGGCGACGCCCGAATAATGATTGTAAACGTTTGAGTAAATGCGGTTTCATTTCCCGCTCAAGGGTATAATGAATTGACGATTGCAGAACGCTTATTTCCAGACATCCGTTCCTAAGTCCACTCGGTCTAGTATTGCCCGCAATGATAGGCGGGACAATATCACACCAAACGTTAAGAATATCCTCCGCATCAATCGCTGCGTTCATTCCCAGTTTCTCCAGAGCTGGAGCAACTTCGTCAGCAAGCGCTTTGGGCGGCGCAAGTTTACGCGGAGTGGACATGCCGCGCCACTCAGCAATCAGCTGTCTCTTGATGCGCCTCTGCCTGCTTATCTGCTTTCTTCCCATGCTGAAGCATTAATTTTGCACAGGCACAACAGTCATTCCAAGAATCTTTTCAGTTGTCCAGACACAGGCAGGCGCACACAGCTTGTCAGCGCGCCTCAATGTCAATCAACCAAGTTGTAAGATCACTCCTCACCATCGTCACCTATTGCCTCAACCGGGCACCCCTCCATGGCCTCATTACAAAGTTCAGTCTCTTGGTCACTTGCAGGCTGTTTAAAAAGGTAGGAATACCCCCCATCTTCGTGACGCGTGAAATTATCTGGCGCAGTCTCCCGGCAAAGATCACAATCGATGCATTGATCATCGACATAAAACTTGCCTTTCAGGTTGTCTTCGTAGCTATTTTCTAAGTCAGCCATTAATCTAAATTAAGCAGGGTGTTAAAATTTGCGGGAAGCCTGTAATTAATGCTCCGTTGTTGCAATCGGTTTTTTATCTTCTCGACATAACCAACCGGCAGGTCGAATGTTCACAGGGAGATTTCACTGCACCAATTCTTCCATTGCCGCAAGGTTATATCAATAAACTTCACCCGCTTTATATGGCTGATCCGGAAAACCCCAACTTCACGCCTGAGACGACGGCATCATCAAAGCGCCAGAATCCCGAAAAACCAACGAATGACGCTATTCTGCGCAACCTCGCCGAATTAATGGGGCAGGAAGAGGCCAAGAAGCGACTCTTCAAAGCGCCGCAAAATCCGCTAGAAGACACTGAAACTGAAGGCTTTTCTAAAGACGAAAGTCAACCTGGCTCCTCGCCTGACTTACCCGAACCTCAAAAACCAAGCATTTCAGGAAGCGCTTCTGACGCAGCCAGAATGCGACGTCAACATCGCAGCGCCAACAAGGACCACTCCAAGGAGGCTCCCGTTTCGGGAGAAGAACTTGATGTGATTTTTGAGGAGGACAATAACCTATCAGATTCACCTGTAGCCGAACTCAATGAAGCCCCCGCCACTGTAAGTGAAGCCGACACTCCCTCCGATATTCTCCCTCCCGCAGACCCACCTGATCCTCGCAAGCGAAAATCTTTCCTGGGAAAGCTTGCTCCTATCGAGTTTTCCGCCATCGCGGTAATATCCATTACACTTATAGTCGCTGCTGTAATGCTAGCGCGCTCAATTGGCAACGCGCGCGCGGAATTCCAGCAGACAGACAATCCTCCCCACCACACTCCACCCGAGTCCCTAACCGGAACATTATTACAACTTTCCGGTATCCAATGCTATTGGCGTGAACGGAATGAAAATGACCGGGTTCAGGAAACAAGCTTGATCCTTCCGGTGATCAGTATTAAATCCGGCACCGGCACCGGATCACTGCAAATTATTTTCCGCGATGAACTCGGTAAAGTTCGTGGAGACACCCACATCTACAGAATCAAGGACAGTGAACCTGACTCGCCTACCACAAGCACTGCTATTACTACGCTTGGCACAGAAGGCCTGCTAAATGAAATACAATTCACCGACTATAGAATGCAAGAAGGTTCCCTGAAAAAGGAATACTGGACTATCACATTTAAAGAGAGCGCAGATGAAGAAAATTGGATCCTGATAGACAAGTTCAGGATGCCCGCCAGTCGCCTTAATCCTCCTCACTGACAAAATCCAGAATCATCATTGCACACCCATCTCATCGATACCAAAGTCTCCCTGTTCTACGAAAATCATGAGCGTGCGAAAATCTGAGAATACACCGGAAACATTGAACTACGACTGGCTCCCGCCCGCAGAGGGATGGCATGTCCTTCACCTGTTTTACCAAATTGACCATGCTCAATGGTCACTACTTAACGACGACGAGCAACTCGAGGCAAAAACCGAGCTCTCGCGCCTAATCCAGGAAATTCGGAGTTCTCCTGAAACTCAGTTGTTAACCTTCAGTATCGTGACCCCAAAGGCAGACATCGCCTTCATGATGCTTACGCCTGATCTTCATACGGCCAACAAATTCGAGAAAAAACTCACCAAGTCACTGGGAGCTGATATCCTGACGCCCTCCTTCAGTTACCTGTCGTTAACCGAAACGGGAGAATACATGACTTCCTCGGAAGAATACGCCACAAATACCTTGAAAAAGGAACAAGGGCTCGATGAGCAGAGCGAGGAATTCAAAACAGCACTCTCCGAGTTCGAGCAGCGTATGGGCAAATACACCAAGGATAAACTCTACCCGAATATGCCGGACTGGCCGATTTTCTGTTTTTACAGCATGGGAAAGCGTCGAGGGGAGGTAAATAACTGGTATGCGCTGGATTTTGATACACGTAAGCGCCTGATGGCTGCCCACGGGCGTGTAGGACGCCAATGGCACGGCAAAATCAGGCAATTGATTACCGGCTCGGTAGGTCTCGATGAATCTGAATGGGGCGTGACACTTTTCAGTAAAGACACCTTCGAAATCAAAGCCATTGTTTACCAAATGCGCTTTGACGAAGTCACAGTAAAATACGGCGAATTCGGCGATTTTTACATTGGCATTCAACTGCCGCTTGATGAGCTATTCCGCCGCGTTGAGCTCTAGCATTCTCCCGTTACAAACAATGAGCATCCCGATCGAATTCGACGATCCAATCAACGCTCAAATCCTTGCGGTTTCGGAGGATATGGTCAGCGGATTCCAAGAAAATCCATTTCATGCAATCGCAGCGGCATCCGGCATCGAACTTGATATTGTCCTGCAACGTATCAGGGCAATGCTCGAGGGCGGTGTAATTCGTCGAGTCCGGCAAACATTACTGGCCACAAAACTAGCCCATGGCGCCCTTTGCGCATGGAAAATAGACACTGACAAGCTCGACATGGCTTTTGAATTTATGTCCAAGCATGATCCCTTCAGCGGGCACGTTGTCCTCAGGTCAACTGACCATGAAATATCCGGTCACCAGTTCAAGCTCTGGTCCACCCTCAAAGTGCCGCAGGGGCAGTCACTGGAGGAACACGCCAATGTCCTGAAACGCCTGGTCGGATCAGAAAAATATCACCTCATGCCGGCAAAGGGAATTTTTGCCCTTGGCGTCGGCCATGTGCGCCGCAAGGCGATGCATCCAGGTGAAAAATCCCCTTCCCCGGCGGTAATGACAACCACTTCGACGGTGCACCTTGAGCCAACGGAATGGAATGTACTGCTCGCACTCAAGGAAGAACTCAAACCCGGGGAAATCAACGCCAACCCATGGCAGCAACGTGCCGCTCAGGCCGGAATATCACTTAAGGACTTCTGCGAAATTGCCCAATCCCTCGACACAAAGAAGGTAATTGGACGATTCTCGACCTTTCTGGAGCATGTTAAGCCTTCTGATAAAGGCAAGCGCGTCACAAGGTTTAATGGACTCTTTCACTGGAGAGTTCCCGAAGGTGACCAGGAGAGGGCGGGAGCGGAAATCGGACGGCACCATATATTAACCCACTGTTACTGGCGTGAAGGAGGTCCTGACTTCGGTCATGTCAACATTATGGGGGTCGTGCACGGCACCGATAAAGATCTCATCCTGGAACACAAGTCAGCCATCGACAAACATCTGGAATCCTCCGGAATCAGCCTCCTTTACACCAACGTCTTTTGGGGCGGCAGGAGCGAAATTAAACCCTCTGAAATAGCTCCCGAAATCTACAGTCAGTGGCATGCTAAATACGCCGATCAACAGATTCAAATTTAGCCCTCCTGCCCCCCCCGGGGCAATAACCCTTGTAACTCAAGGATGGCCTTTTCTCAATCACGCAAGATTACTATTTCAAACAAAATACACCATGAGAATATCCAACCTGATTGCCACAATCCTCTTCCTGACATTGTTCTCTGCTTATGCCGAAGATAAAAAGAAATCAAAAGGTAAGGGCACCCTCCCGGAAAAGAAAATCGAACTCAGCGCGCAGGGAACCCCTCCCGGCACGATGAAGTATACACAATCAGAAATTAAAATTACAGCGGGTCAACCAATACAAATGACCTTCAAAAACCCCGACCTCCTTCAACATAATGTCATCATCATCAAACCCGGAACCCTGGCCAAGGTGGGGGCCTTGGCTGATGCAATGCTCACTGACCCTGAGGCCATGAAAAAAAGCTTTATCCCAAAGAGCCCCGACATACTCCACTCCACCGCCCTGGTGAATCCAGGAGGCCAAGCCGTCCTGAAATTCACTATTACTGAGCCCGGAAATTACCCGATTATTTGCACGTTCCCGGGACATTGGCGACTGATGAATGCGGTCCTGAAAGTTGTTAAATAGCGCAGAAAGGCAAACTTTTTACCTTCCTGAGCCTAGCTGGATTTAATTCCACTTCCCAGGTCATTATTTCATGCAGTGAAACCATCAGGGAGCGATCTCTGCTTGAACACTGACTGGTATACTATCACGGTCACTTCAATGCATAGAGGTTGCGTCACTATTATTATTTCCGGTTCTGTTGTAATACTCCTAGCCTCACTGGCGTTGCGTCTTTTCTTTACGACCGGGTATCAGCAAAAAGGCAGCGCTCAGATTATTTACGTCATCGAGAAGGCTATGGGTGAATACAAAGAAGACTACGGCACCTACCCGGAAGGTGGAAATAGCAATGTCGTCAATATTTTGCTCGGCAATAACTCTCGCCAAAAGCTTTACCTCCCCCGAGATTCCACCGTCATCAGAAACGGCGTGATGGTGGATCTCTGGAAGCATCCATTACAAATCAATGTTAAAGGGAATTCCCTAGTTGTAATCTCCGCCGGCAAGAATAAACAATTTGGCGATGACGACGACATCACCAGTCAACTGGCTCGTGACCGTCACCAAGTTCAAGGGGAACATGACAATAACTGACTGCAATTTATTAATTGCCCTTGATTTAACCTCCCGAGTTTCTTAACAAAGAATTAGGGTCACCCACCTAATGCAAGAATATCACCGACTCCTTAAACTCGTGCGAGATGCCGGTAAATTGCGGGAAGATCGCACTGGGACCGGAACCTACTCGTTATTCGGTGCACAAGCCCGTTTTGACCTGAGAGAGTCATTCCCATGCCTCACCACAAAGAAACTTCACCTGCGTTCAATTATCCATGAACTGCTGTGGTTCCTCAAGGGGGATACCAATATCTCATACCTGCGGGACAATAAAGTCACCATCTGGGATGAATGGGCTGACAATGACGGCAACCTCGGTCCTGTTTACGGGGAACAGTGGCGTCGGTGGAAAACCGTGGACGGAATGGTTATTGATCAAATTTCTGAGCTCATTCAGGGCATTAAGTCGAACCCCACCGGAAGACGGCACATCGTCAGCGCCTGGAATCCCGGAGATCTTCCAAAGATGGCGCTTCCTCCCTGCCATGCGTTTTTCCAGTTCTATGTAGATAATTCCGCAAAGCAATTGAGTTGTCAGCTTTACCAGCGCTCAGCTGACCTTTTTCTCGGAGTTCCCTTTAACATTGCCTCCTATTCTCTTTTAACGCTGATGATCGCACAGGTTTGTGGACTCAGCGGTGGGGATTTTATCCACACTTTTGGGGATTTGCATATCTATTCCAATCATCTCAAGCAAGTTGAAGAGCAGCTTTCACGCGAGCCTAGAAAACTGCCGATAATGCGAATCAATCCTGAAGTCACTGACATCAACGCATTCCGCTATGAGGATTTCAGCCTTGAAGGCTATGACCCCTATCCGAAGATTTCTGCCCCGATTGCTGTATGACTCAAACTCCCGACCCGTTGAGATTGATCGCCGTGGCTGCAATGGCGAGTAACCGGGTAATCGGGAAAAACGGTAAACTCCCCTGGAAACTTCCTGAAGACCTTGGGTTTTTTAAACGGCTGACCACCGGCTATCCGGTGATAATGGGACGCAAGACCTTTGAATCCATTGGACGACCTCTACCTAAGCGACGCAACATCATTATCAGCACCACCCTAAAGACTGCGCCAAGCGGAACTGATCTTGTTGCTTCCATTGACGCACTCCGGTTGCCGTCCATCAACCTGTCCGGAAAGGCATTCGTGATTGGCGGTGCACAGATATACGCCGCGTTAATGCCACAAATTGATGAAATCTACTTAAGTTACATATTTGAAGATCACCAGGGTGACGCCACCCTCCCTGAATTCGAAACGTCCTTTGATCTGAAAGAAGTAATCAAAAAATACGACGACTTCGAAGTAAGGCACTATTTACGCAACGCATTAAAATAATCCGATCACTTACCAATACAGAAAAGATGGCTGGAGCCTCGGAGGAAAATCATATCATCCACCGGGACCGGACTCGCTATCATTCGTTCACCCATGTCGTTTTCTGCTAGCAATTCAAACCCCGAGTTACCCAGCTTCATGGTCATTACCACACCATCCTCGCGCGCGAGAATCATCAGGTTACCGGCAATTACAGGCGAGGAATAATAACTCGCGCTGCCCCGCGGAAGTTTCTGCGACCAGAGTTCTTCGCCTGACTTGATATTGTAGCAAACAATTTGCCCGCGATCGGTAATCAGGTATGCCTTGCCGTTGACAGCAATCGGGCTCGGCACGTCGGCCCCGATTTCATGTAACCACAGGCGGTTGGTCGCCGTGACATCCCCCTTTCCCGAGGCCTTTACCCCGGCAAAGTAGCCTTTTCTGCCGTAAGGGACAACAACCACTCCATCGGATATGGCAGGTGAAGCAATGACTCTCCAATAATCCTTATTCTGAGGATTGTAACCGCCGCAATCCCAAAGCAATTTTCCATCCACCGCACGATGCGAAGTAAGGTGATCTGAACCGAAGGTAATGATCGACTCATTGCCCCTTTCTCCCGAGATCAGGGGCGTCGTGTATGATTGCCCGGTCTCCTTTGGCACCTTGTAAGTTCGATTCACCCTCCAGGCCAGCTTGCCGTCCTTTTTAGCGAACGCCACCAGGTAGGAGTCCATCGATTTCTCCGGGTCGCCACCCTCATATTCGTGCATCACGGCAACAATGACCAAGTCGCCCACAATGACCGGGGAAGTGCCAAGGTCCCACCACAGCGAATCCGCGCCAAAATCCTTCTGTAAATTACGTTGCCAATCCACTTCACCCTTCATTCCAATGGCCGCGAGGGTGCCGCTCTTGTAGTAGACAAACACCTGATTGCCGTCGGTAACCGGTGAGGGATTGCTGCCACTGCCATTTCTGTGTTTTCCGGGGCGTTCTTCACCGAAGGATTGCTGCCATTTCTTTTTACCTGAGCGATCATAGCAAATCACCCCATCCTTGCCGTCAACAGGAGCGGTTAAAAAAATAGAGTTCTCCCAGATTGCCGGAGTCGAACTCCCCTTGCCCGGTAACTCAACAGCCCAACGGACATTCTTCCGGGGGGAAAATTCCCAGGTATAACTGCCCGCCTCAGCAAGACCGTTGCCGGTAGGACCCCGCCACGCAGGCCAATTCTCAGCTGACACAGACAGAATTAATCCAATAAAAAGGTATGCCACGCAATTTGTTGCTTTAATCATGTACCGACAATGATAACTCCCCGGGAAATAAAGTCGAGT
>JAPYUT010000073.1 GCA_029940475.1 Verrucomicrobiales bacterium
TTTATAATCAGCTTAAGGCTGCGCAAGTCACCGAATACATTCCCGGAAAGGGTTGCAATGTATGGATGGCATACGGCTTTATACTGGCGAGAGGCAATTCAGGGATCATCGCGATGCATGATTCGGATATACTTTCGTATCACCGGGAAATGTTGGTCCGGCTCTGTATGCCGACGGCACATCCCGGCCTGGATTATGATTACTGCAAGAGTTATTACGGCCGTGTCAGCGACCGGATGTATGGACGAGTGACGCGACTGTTCGTTATCCCCTTGTTGCGCTCACTGATTACAGTGTTCGGGAACTTGAGGTTGCTTGATTACCTGGAGGGGTTCCGCTACCCCCTGTCCGGTGAATGCTCCATTTCAACTGATTTGGCTAGAAGGGTTCGAATGCCGGGTGACTGGGGGCTCGAGGTCGGAATGCTCGTGGAAGTTTATCACAACACGACGGTAAGGGGAATTTGTCAGGTTGACCTTGGGTCCAATTTCGAGCACAAGCACCAGTATCTGGGACATCAGTTTGATGATCCTGAACCAACCGTAGACAAGGGTCTCATGAAGATGGCCCGTGAGATTGCCCTGAGCCTGTTTTCCAGTATCGGGTCGGAAGGCATCGTGATGGATGCCGGCTCCCTGAAGGCACTGAGGTTGACCTATGAGAGGACGGCAAAGGAATTGATCCAGTGTTACCATGATGACTCGACAGTGAACGGACTCAACTATTTCAGGCACGAGGAGGCGGAAGCAGTCGAGGCTTTCAGCAATGCCCTTAACAACGCGATTCACGTGTTCGTGGAGGAGGGTTACGAGGCAAAGCAGATCCCTAACTGGAATCGCGCATTTTCAGCTGTTCCGGATTTGGCCAATCGCCTCAAGGATGTTATTGAGGAAGATAACGCATAGGTTATTTCTTTGTTGCCCAGTGACACGTTCAACCGGGACCCAGCCCGAGCATTGCGGTGGCGATACTGAAGTATATGAGGAGCCCGAGGACATCGACAATCGTTGTGATTGCAGGTGAGGCGACTACTGCAGGGTCAAGCTTACAGGCTCTCGCAAGCATCGGTAGTGCCGCCCCAATAAAAGTTGACGCAGCTACTTGAATTGTCAGTGCGATGCCGACGATGGCAACCAGTCGTGTCAGTTCATGGTTGTCGGTCATGATGACTAGAGTTTCGCTGCTAATGAAGGTCTTGATAAGTATCCAGCTGCCCAATCCGATCAGCACGCCCAGAAGTGCTCCGAGTGCGAGTCCGATCCGCAATTCCTTCCAGACCACGCGAAGGAACTCTGAAGGAGTGAATTCACCGAGTGACATTGCCCGAATTACCATCGTTGCAGCCTGGGCTCCGGTATTGCCGCCGGTAGCCACGATCATTGGCATGTAGACGGCAAGAATGAATACTCTTTCCAGGAGGTTCTCGTAGTGAAATATGACGAGTCCCGAGAGGATTGCCACGATTGCCAGGAAGAACACCCAGAGAGCCCGTCGTTTAAAGTGGGAGAGGACAGGAGATTTCAGGTAGCCTTCCTCATCCCTTTCTCCAAAGATGGCGGCGGCTTTCTCAAGGTCCTCGGTGGATTCTTCTTCCTGAATCTCAAGTGCATCATCGTGGGTGATGATCCCCAGCAGGCGATTCTCGGTGTCTATGACAGGGAGTGCGAGCATGTCGTATTTGAGCATCATTTTTAATGCCTCTTCCTGGTCAGCCTGCGCTCTTATTGCCAGTTTTTCATCGTCCATGACATCCTTTATTTCGGTGCTGCGGGAGTTAAACGTGAGATCCCTCAGCCTTACCTTGCCCAGGATGCGGTATTCCTCGTCGACGACGTAGATCCTCGCCAGGATTTCAGCATCTTCCTTGGTTGTCTCCAGTGCCTCGATAGCCTGCCTGATAGTCATGTCTTCGCGCAGGGTGGCAAATGCCGTGGTCATACGGCCACCTGCGGAGTCCTCAGGGTATCCGAGAAGAGTTTCCGCGGCGCCCTTCTTTTCCTTGGAGAGCAGTTCAACGTAGGTTTGCCGCTGGTTCTCGTCAGCTTCCTGGATGACGTCGGTAACGATGTCGTCGGGGAGGCTCTCGAGGATTGCGCTTTGAACCTCTTTTTCGAGCCCGGCGATGAGGTCTGCGGATTCCGGAGCCGGCAGGAAGCCGGCAATCAGTGAGAGCGCCTCGGTATTGAGATACTGCGCAAAGCGAAGTTGCTGATTTTCATCAAGGGTAGTGAAAGCCGCCGCTGCGTCGGCAGGGTGCAGGCCATCGCAGATTTCCTGCAGGCGTGACTCGTCGCCATTGGCGATTGCAGTTTCGATGGCTTCGGGAATCTTCATTAATGCTGTATTGTAACGGCCAAGGCGCAGAAATTACTTGGTAAAGAAGACGGGGTGATTTGCAAGTTCGTATATTCGCCAAAGGATCATGGAACTCAGGGTGAGATGGGCAGCGCGATAACTCAAGAATAGCGCGCGGTTGGTTCCCCGTTGCTCAATTCTCCTGCAGATGTTCTCCGCCGCCCAGATTAAGCTGAGCACAACCGGAGCGTAGAGTGAGAGCATGAAGCGATCGCCTTTTCCGATCGGCCTGTACCAGCTGACAAGGATTAGATAGCCGAGCAGGGTCGCGATTACAAAAATTACGATGCTTACCGTTTCCGGATGGCAGCGGTCGGGAACTGGTTGTTTCCTGCCCTTGTAAAACAAGCTGCATAACCAGATGAAAGCAAGAATCCCCGCGAGGAACAGCAGGTGGAAGCCGCGTGAGGGCAGAAGAACGCGCCAAGGATCCGGGCCGGCTTTTCGGATTTCAGCCCGTTTGGGTAAGAGAAAGTCTTTGGTTGTAGCTTTAATTCCCTCTTTTAGTCGTTTCGTAGCGTGATTAACAGAGTGGGTTTTGAGATAGAGGGAAAGTGAAGGTTTCTCATTATCGGGGATGGCATCAAGCTTTTCCGGGCTGTTGTATTTAATCAGAAAGTCGATTCCCTGAGGCTCGAAATTATCCAGCCACATCCAGTAACTCGGGTAGTTTCCGAAAATGTTACCGAAGCGTTTATAGGAGGAGTTTAGCTGCGGTCCCGCCGTCATCAGGAAGGCCAGGATACAGAGCAGGCTACCCACGATATGTGAATGAGAATTCCAGTGGAGAGAGCTTCGGTGGTGGTGGCTGCGTATCCGGCCAGTTATCCAGCGCACCAGAAAGCGCAGTGTTGAGATGCCGAGGAAGGCGAGCATCAGCGGCAGGGCTGATGCCTTTGTCAGGTAGGCCAATCCCGTGAGGATGCCGAACAGTGTGTAGCGGCACAGGCTGTTTTTTGCCAGTGTCGCTATGGCGCATGTCCAGGCCGCGAGGAAAAATATGAAGTAGAGCGGCTCGGGTTGAAACCAGACAGCGCGGGGCAGGAATACGCCGAGTCCCGTGAGCAGCAGGATATTGAGCGTTGCCGGCAGGGAAAACCGCCTGGATATGAAACCGGCTCCGATTAAAAGCACGCTGAGGGTGAGTCCGATATTCAACCACTTGCCGCGCACAAAGAAATCCTCATCACTGTCATTTTCGCGGTGGATTCGCGCTGCAACCCAGGGCCAAAGCGGGTTGACCACGCCATCAGTGTAATGAGGAAACCAGTTCCACAGGGCCTGCGACACGCCGCTGGAAAAGTCGGGGCTTGCAAATTCCTTGGCCTTAAGGGCAAGTCGTATATTGTTTTGCTGGTCGGAGCGGTTGCGGTCACCATTGGTCTGATTGATCAGGTGGCGACCGAGATAAAAATACAGGGCCGTGAATATTATCAATATTACTGCGAGAAGATAAGGCCTGGCAGTGGACCATCTTGAGATGTTTGAACCACTTACTGCAGCATCATCTGTAATGGATTTGGATTGGCACCTGAACATGGATTATTTACAGCTTGAGTGGCATGCTAATGGCTGTTTCAGGTGGTCTGCTGGTTTACGCGATTTAACTCTGCTTAAGCATCACTTTTAGCGGCGACGTGGCGGTTGGATCACAATTTCCACTCGGCGGTTGATGGATTGCTCCTCCCTGCTTCCGGTGGAACTGGTGAGCGGCCGGGTTTCGCCCAGGGCTTTGATCTGGATTCTTTCTGAGCTTATGGACAGAGCTTCGGCGAGCCAGTTGTGGACCGAGAGCGCGCGTTGCCGACTGAGCTTCATATTGTATTCGTTAGATCCTGTGGTGTCGGTATGGCCTTCTATGATGAAGATGGATTCTGGATTTCTTTGAATAAGAAGCCCGAGTTTCATCAGGCTGAGCCGGGCGCTTTCCTGCAGGGTTTTTTCGTTATACCCGAATAACAGGTCGGTAGGCATCAGGATTGGCTTGGTTGCATCCATGATGGGACCGACGCGGTTAAGGAGTTCATCAAGATCACTGAATCCCTGGGTGACGTCATTCCCGGCTTTTGAAAGTTTTGCCAGTGTATCATTGTAAGACTTCAGTAACTCATCATCGTCAAGCAATTCATCCTCGGATACCCCGTTCTTAATAACCAGCTGATCTGGTGATGATGCGGGAACCTTGTCGAGCATGAGCTTGGTGATGCGATCGAGTTCCCTGGCAAGCTTGGCGGAATCCTGTCCAAGTATGGATGCGACGTCGGCAGGCCCCTTGGCTCCGCCGCTGCCGGGGATCGGTGGTAAATCCTCACCCGGCTTGAGTCGAATTTCGACATCCGGCAATTCCTTCTGCAGTTCGTAGGGGTCTTCAACCTGCTTGATGATGTCCTTGGATTGGATCTCCGTAATTGCAGCCTTGTCCGCCGCGTCGGTGGACTCCGGTTCGTGGCTCTTAGCTGACTCGTTGATGACTTGCTGTATCTTGAGATCCTTGAGGCTTTCTATGGCCGACCGTGTTGGGGATTCTTCACGGGGTACTACTACCTGCTGGAACCAGACATAGAGCCCGGCATGGACGCCACCGGACAGGATCAGGGCTATTACCATCCAGGGCTTGATCCATGACCGGGCACCGGCAGGGGCGGAGTTCCAGTCGTAACGGGATTCGAGTGCCATCTTCTTTAGGAGGAAGTTCCTTTCGGGGAGGGATTAAGTCAAGCAACCCCAATATCTCGATAACATTACAGCGGCGCTTGATTTTCCGGACAATTCCACGACCATATCCGCCCCGGTTGCCCGATGGGCAGCAAATCTGAGAAATGAATTCACCAGTGACACCAATGACCCATGGCTTCTGATTCTGAGCGCAACGAGCGTATGGAGAAGATTGTCAGCCTTTGCAAGCGCCGGGGCTTCATCTTCCAGTCTGCCGAGATGTATGGCGGACTAAATGGCTGCTGGGATTACGGTCCGCTCGGGGCAGAGATCAAGCGTAATCTCAAGAACTACTGGTGGCAGAAGAATGTCATCGAGCGTGATGATATTGTCGGCCTTGACGGCTCAATCCTGACTCACCAGAAAGTGCTTAAGGCTTCCGGTCACATTGGTGGCTTTTCAGACCCGATGGTGGATTGCCGTACCTGCAAGGCACGGTTTCGGGCTGATCAAGTCTGCGAGCAGAAATGTCCCGAGAAGCCATCGAAGTCGCCGGAGGAGAATGCCTGCGACCTTACCCAACCGCGTGAGTTTAACCTGATGTTCAGCACGCATGTTGGAGCGTCATCGGACGAGGGGTCGGTTGCCTACCTGCGACCGGAGACGGCGCAAAGCATCTTTGTTCAGTTCAAGAACGTGCTGGAGACAACGCGGCAAAAGCTTCCTTTCGGTATTGCCCAGATTGGCAAGGCTTTCCGCAACGAGATTAACCCGCGCAATTTTACTTTTCGCTCCCGTGAGTTCGAGCAGATGGAGATTGAGTTCTTCTGCCGTGCTGAGGATGGCTTGCGCCTGACTGATGAGTGGCTTGAGCGCCGTATTGGTTTTTATGAGGAGATCGGCATTCCCCGTGACAAGCTGCACATACTTGATGTTCCGGATGGTGAGCGTGCGCATTATTCGAGTAAAACCTACGACATTGAATATGATTTCCCCTTTGGGATTCAAGAGCTCGAGGGAGTGGCTTACCGCACTGATTATGACTTGAGAAAACACGGTGAGGCAAGCGGCAAGCCGATCGAATACTTCGACGAGCAGAGCAAGGAGAAGTTCGTGCCGCACGTCGTTGAGCCGAGCGCGGGCTGTGATCGTACTATCCTGGCATTGATTTGTGAGGCTTATGACGAGGAGAGCTTGACCAACGACAAGGGCAAGGAGGAGACGCGCATCGTGATGCGCTTTGATCCGAAGATAGCGCCGGTTAAATGTGGTGTTTTCCCGCTGCTTAAGAACAAGCCGGAACTTGTCGCCAAGGCCAAAGAGGTCAAGGCACTGCTGGCGCCCCTGATGAATGTATTTTATGACGAGAGCGCTGCGGTAGGACGTCGCTATCGCCGGCAGGACGAGATCGGGACACCTTTCTGTGCGACGATCGACTTTGACACCATTGGCGAGAACGGGCCCGAACTGGCTGACACAGTGACCGTGCGTGAGCGTGACTCGATGGCACAGGAGCGGGTGAAGATTGAGCAATTACCTGCCTATATCGGCGGGAAACTTGTATAACGGGACAGGTTTCCGGGTGATTTGATCCTTGAGTGGATTGTGCAGTGGGCTAGATTCATGATTAACCGGAGTTTTTGCCGGCGAACAAGAAATTAACCCAGACAAACAAAGCAATGAAACTTCCAAACGTGATCCCCGCCGGTATTATCTCCGGCATTTTTGTCCTGAGTGCCACGGCAGAAGACAAGGTCCAGATTGACGGTGCCGAGGTTGGCAAGTGGACCATGGACTTTGATGCCGCAGTTGAGAAGGCGACGCAGGAAAAACTTCCCATGATGCTTAACTTCACCGGTTCAGACTGGTGTGGCTGGTGCAAGTTGATGGACAAGGGAGTGTTTGCCCAGGAGGAGTGGCAGAAGTTTGCCGCCAAGAACGTGCTGCTTGTCACCCTCGATTTCCCGAAGGACAAGAATATCGTGCCTGAGAAATATGTCAGCCGGAATAACGACCTTAAAAAGCAGTTCGGTGTGCGTGGTTACCCGACCTACGTGGTGCTCGACAGTGACGGGAAAAATAAACTCGGGCAACTTGGCGCGGGGCGCGACAAGACACCGGCCTCCTTTATTGAGGAATTCAAGGGGGTAACACGGACGAGCGCCGCAAGCATTGAGGCTTTTACTAAGGCCAATCCTGACAAGGCTGCAGCCTACAAGGCGGCTCTCAAGGAGGGTAAGGATGCCAAGGACGCCCTTGCCAACTGGATCTCGACCAAACCTGAGCGCAACGATGAGAACAACAAGAAGTTCGCTGCCTTTCAGGAACGGATTAAGGCGGCTGCCGGAAAACTGAAAGACTTTTAGTGGCTGTATTTCCCGCGCATCAGGCGGGTAACAAAAGTTAAATTATTTAAGGGCGGTCCTCCGGGACCACCTTTTTTGTGAACCTGACACAGTTGAAAGCTGTCAGTTACTGGTTCTTTTTCGGTGCAATTTCCAACAGTATCAACTTGTTACCGCGCTTGATCCCGGCGGAGTATTTTTTCCCGGCTTCAAGGTTGTTCAACACTTCCCGAAGCCCGTTGAGATCTTTAATTTTCTTGCCGTCAATCTGCTCGATGGTGTCGCCCTTCCTGATGCCGGCTTTGTGGGCGGGCGAGTCGGGCAAAACCTCAAGAATGCTCACCCCACCATTGTCAGGGACGTTCTCAATCCGGACACCAATGACAAGTCTGGTCCGTTGCTGTGCCCCTCCGCGTGGGACTCCGAGGTAAGCCGGGGGCGAATCCAGGTCGGCGACTGCTGAAGTGAGTGACCTCATGTAGTGGGATATCCTGGTAAGGCCATCGAAGTCGATTTTGTCAGCCGTGTCATCCGGAGTGTGGTATTCGCCGTGAAGTCCGGTGAACAGGGCGATCACGGGAACCCCGGCTGAGTAGAAGGATGTCGAGTCTGTCGGCAGGTTTGGGTTTGGGGAAACCTTGGTTTTAAGCTCTTCCCCCAGCGAATCGATAATTGCCTTCCAGTCCTTGCTGGAACCGGTGGCCATGACATTAAGCGGCTGGTCACCCAGCCTGCCGATCATGTCCAGGTTCAGGTAGGCAGCGGTTGCCGGATAGAGACTGCCATTCCCCTTGGCTTTCGCACTCTTCACGTAATGCTTTGATCCGAAGAGGCCCATTTCCTCACCGGACCAGCCGGCAAAGACGAGATCCCTCTTGAATTTGATTTTTCCGCTGCGTTTTCGATCGGCAAAGAACTGCGCAAGTTCCATGATTGCAGCCACCCCGGAGGCATTGTCGTCAGCGCCGGGATGAAGTTGCTCGGAACGTTCCCCGCTGGCTCGTGATGAGCCGCGCTTGCCGTATCCAAGATGGTCGATGTGAGCCCCGATCACGATTTTCTCCGCAGAGGGTTTGTCACCAACTTGCAGGTGGCCGATTACGTTGCGCCCTTGTTCACTGGCCTTTTCCAGGCCGATCTCGGCACTGATCCTGCTGGGCAGGGCAAACCCCGCCGTGCTTTTCATGGTGTGGTATTTGCTGAAGAGTTTCGCGAAATCAGCACTGTCCTCTGAGCTGGTAAGCAGCACCGAGGCAAGTTTATCGGATATGCTTATGGCCGGCATGATCTCGCCACTTGCGCCGACATTCTTTGAGGGGGGAACTACTTCCAGGCCGACTGACGGGTTTGGCCCCTTGATGAAGATGATGCCAAGGGCACCGAGTTTTTTGGCGTTTCTCGCCTTGTCGACGAGTGGTCCAAAGCGTTGCAGTTTCTTTTGCCCTTTCGGGGATCCTCGAAACATGATGACCCAGCTTCCCTTGACATCAAGTCCCTCAAAGGAATCATAGCCATCGCTCTTGATTCCAAAACCGCAGAATATGGCAGGTGCCGGTTTAATTTTTGCTTTAGGGCTGAAACTCAGCGGTTGGTAATCGGTGCCGGGTTGCAGGGTGCGCGGCTTTTTTGGCGGTTTGGTTCCCTGGATTTCAAGGACGTTTTTGCCGGCGAGTTTCTTGCCGGCAGAAAAGGGGAAATACTGGTAATAACCACCGGCGTCGCCTGCGGGTGAAAGCCCGAGCTTTTTGAAAAAGCTTGCCAGAAATGCCGTTGCCATGCGGCCGCCACGATCAGCGGTGCCCCGGCCCTCATATTCGACGGAGGCAAGCCGGCTGACGTATTGCCTCAGGTCCCTGGTGGAGATTGCCGCACTGCTGTTTTCAATAGCGGACGTTCCATGTCCTCTTGCCTTGGCCTCGGCAGCGGAAAAATCATCAGCACGGCAATGACCGGCGCTGATGAGCAATACAGCGGCAAGCAGGATCAGGTGCTTTGAATTGTGCATTGGTGAGAGGGTTGGAAGTTTTACTGGATATCGTTGATATTCCTTGCCATTAACCTGTATATTCCAGTTGCAAGGAGGTGGAGAATGATTACTGCATCGCACGGGCAGGGTAACTTGCAAGTGAGTGCTGAAAAATCCACATTGGGCCTTTTCAGGGAGAGAGCAGTAAATGACAAGCCATTTAATTTCAGCGTGATGATAATCAACGGCGGGCAGGAGGTTCTGTGAAGTGGCGATTTGTCGTTGTTGGTAAACCTTCCCTGGCATATGCCCGGTCTGGTGTGGAGGAGTATCTCAGGCGGTTACGGCGTTATACCGGTGTTGAACTGGTGAGCGTAAAGAACGGTTCCAGGGAAGAGGAGGGCAGCAGGTTGCTGGCTGCCAGCGAGGGTTGCTATCGTATTGTATTTGATGAACGTGGTGAACTGCTCAGCACTCCGGAGCTGGCGGGAAAAGTAACTGCCCTGGAGATGGATGGCAGCGTGAAATCGATGGCGGTAATCATTGGCGGAGCGGATGGGCATAGTGATGAACTTCGCCAGGCAGCTGATCAACTGATTGCCTTTGGCCGCCTGACCTTGCAGCATGAATTGGCGCTGGTTGCCGCAACAGAACAGATTTACCGTGTTTATAGCGTTAAACGCGGTGAACCCTATCACCGCTGAGTGCAAACCTCAGAGCTTGAGCAGCCGGCCACTGACCTGATCCTTCAGGAGCTTGGCAGCGCCATCGAGAATAGGGTCATTACCGGCCCGGTAAGGCAGGGGGGAGGGGATTTTTATATCGGGGATGGCACCATGCCCTTCAAGTTTTTTGCCGGAGGTGAAGGAGCGAATGACGGCATCACCGAGACTGACCGGAAGCATCAGCTGTGCACCTCCGGAAAGATCGATGAAGCGGGCGGGCAGCACTGCACCGGCGGTGGTTTCGCCGACCAGCGTGATGTGCCGGTATTTCTGCAATCGGTAGGCGAGCATTTCCTTGGCACTGCGCGCTTCCCGGTCGATTAACAGGGCGATTGGCCGTTCTTCACGCGCGAGGGTACGGGCAATTTGTGAGATGACCCTTACCTGTCCTCCGCGTCCGCGCAGGTCAATGGCGAGAGCCTTAGCCTGCTTTAATTCATCCCGCAGTGCTTCCTGCACCAGCCCGGGCAATTTTCCGGACATCACGTTCCAGAGGTGAAAGTAGCCGATCGGGCATGGACTTCCAGGATCGATGACGCGGATGCTGCGTTGCAGGGAGTCAATGCCATCCAGTGGCTTTTTTGCGCTGATTGCCAGTGTTTTCACCTGTGCGTTTGCCTGTCTGCGGTAGCCGATGATCACTGTCTCACCGTGGTCCACCTGTATCGTGTGGATGTTCCTGCGTGCCTCGTAACCCGCCAGTGTGCGTCGCGGTGACTTTTCAAACGCGATGTTGTTCACCGATATTATCTCGTCACCCTCCTTGAGCCCGGCTGCGCGCACTGGCGATCCGAACATCATTGAACGAATAAAATAGCGCTGCCTGCCGCCGGAGTCCGCTTTCTGAATATTGATACCGAGGTGAAAATGTTCACCGTCGCCGAAGAGGTTCTCGCTTACCCAGGGTGTGATTACTGCCGTGTGGGAGAGGTCGAAGGTGTCAATGATGGCGTTCATGGCCTCGTAAGCGCGTTCCCGGGTTTGTGTTTTCCTGACGCTATCCACCAGTTTTTGCTCAAGCAGTTCGAGCTCCGGTTCCTTCAGGCGCCGGAACAGCCGGTGCCCGGTTATATGCCGGGCGATTTCCCGGGCGGTGACCACGATGGCGGCGTCGGGAGTGATCTGCAGATCCAGTTCGGCATCGTCACGCAGCACACGGATGGTGGTTTTTTCAGGGGGGTTGTTTTTCAGGAAAGCAACAAACTCCTGTTGGCTGTCTGCAAAATTCCATGTGCTGATTCCGGTGATGAGGTCACCCTCCTGCAGGCCGGCACGCAGGGCCGCGCTGTCCTCCATCAGGTGCTCGACACGGATGCCCTCACGGGTTTCGTCGATCCTGATGCCAAGGTAGCTGCCAGAATGCGATGGATTGAACCGTGATTCCTCCGCGCCGACGGCGAACGCGGCCGTTACAGCGAGGGTTATGAGGACGATCCTCATGCAGCCTTTTTCTCAGCCGCTTTGGTCTTCTTGGCCCTGGGTTTTTTCGGGGCACGTTTTACCGGGCGCGTGTCTTCAGGAACCTTGTAGAGCTGGCGCAGGCGGGTCAGCTCCTTTTTCATGCTGGACTGCGTTTCCCTGTAGGCGGGATCCCCGTAGACGCTTTGCAACTCATTGGGATCTTTTTCCAGGTCAAAGAGCTCCCATTCATCCAGGTTGTAGAAATGAATGAGTTTATGCCTCTGCGTGCGCACTCCGTAATGACGTCTTACGCTGTGGGCCCCGGGAAACTCGTAGTAATGGTAATACATGCTCTTGCGCCAGTCCTCCGGGGTGTTCCCCTTGAATACCGGCACCAGTGAGCGTCCCTGCATCGGTTCCGGGATTTCCTTCACCCCGGCGATGTCGAGGAATGTCTGTGCGAAATCCAGGTTGGAAACGATGTCCTTGTTGATGCTTCCCGGCTTGATGACTCCGGGCCAGCGTGCGAGGAGCGGGGTCTTGAAACTTTCCTCATACATCCAGCGCTTGTCATACCAGCCATGCTCACCGAGATACCAGCCCTGGTCGGAGGAATAGATAACAATGGTGTCCTTGGCGAGACCGCTCTCCTCGAGATATTTAAGCAACCTGCCGATGTTGTCATCAACGCTGGCAACACAACGCAGGTAATCCTTCACGTAGCGCTGATACTGCCACTTGATGCGCTCTTTGCCCTCGAGCTTGGCTTCCCTGAACTGCTTGTTCTTGGGCTCGTAGGCGGCATTCCAACTTTCCAGCTGTGAGCTGGTCAACCCCCTTGGCTGATTGAGCTTGAGGTCATTGGCGGAGAGATGCTTGGCAACGGTCATTGCCTGTGACGAGGCAGCGGCAGTCCTGCCCTTGTAGTCATCCCAGAAGGTCTCCGGGTAGGGCATCTCAACATCATTATACATGTTGAGGTGACTGGGCCCGGGTTGCCAGTTGCGATGTGGTGCCTTGTGCTGGCACATCAGCATGAAAGGCTTGTCTTTAGCCCGGTCGTTCTTGAGCCAGCTCAGGGTAAGGTCGGTGATGATGTCAGTGGTGTAGCCTTCAATCTTGTCGGTGCCCGCGGGGCTTTTCATCTGCGGGTTGTAGTAGGGCCCCTGGCCGAGCAATACCCGCCATGTGTCAAATCCGGTAGGGTTGGTCTTCAGGTGCCACTTGCCGAAGATGGCGGTCTGGTAGCCGGTTTTCTGCAGCAGCTTCGGAAAAGTCTGCTGCGCTCCGTTGAAGCTGTTGCCGTTGGTCATGAAGCCGTTGATGTGGCTGTATTTCCCGGTCAGGATCACCGCTCGGCTCGGCCCACAGATTGAGTTGGTGACAAAGCAGTTCTCAAAGCGCATCCCCTCATTGGCGATGCGGTCGATGTTGGGCGTCTTGTTGCGGTTTGAGCCGTAGGCGCTGATGGCCTGGTAACCGTGGTCATCAGTGAAGATGAAGAGGATGTTCGGGCGCTTGGCGGCGGCAGTGCCGGCAAGAAGCATGGTGAGCAGGGCAAGGATGGTTTTCATTGGGTCAGTGGAAGAGATAATCTATAGCAGCAGGGAAGCCACAAGTTGGCACGAGGCGCAACCTTAGGGGAACACGATGGCAAAAGCGATGGTTTTGATAGCATCTTTCCAGAGTTTTCAAAAGTCTGGAAATTGTCCTGAAATTGAACGTTTCTTAACTTTTATTTTCACTTTAGCTGCAGGCTGTTTCTGGTTAACGTTACGCCGTGTTGCGATTCCATGCCCGTCAGCTTGCTGCCATTATTGCGCTTGCCTTGCTTAGCCTGCCTGATGCGTCCGGCCAGGCAAATGCACCGACCAAGCCACCAAAGGATCTCAAGCCGATAAAGATTTCCGCAGAGCAATATAAGCTGGGCAAACTGTTCTTTAACCCGAAGACCCGCGAGATATGGTTTCCCTGCCGGGTCAATCAGGACGAGGTGGTGCTTGAGTTTGCCATCTGTGATGAGTTTCGCGGCAAGCTTCATGAGAGCTTGCTCTCCACCAAGGTCACGCCCTTTGAGATTCAGATCGCGATGAAACTGCTGCGCTGGCAGCCTTCCGGGCGCGATATTTACCGTGAATTCAATGAGCAGGGAAGGCCGATCGGCATCCTTAAGGATGACGGCAGGGGACGCATGGCGATCCTGATCCGGCACAAGGGCAAGGACGGCAAGGAAATTACCGAGCCCCTTGGCAACTGGGTGCACAACGCAAGGACCAAGAAAGTGGTTGGCCCGGGCAGTTGGACCTACACCGGATCAAAGGTGGTTGACGGTTATTTTCTTGCTGCTGAGGATGGTGCGATTGCCGCGGTTTACCGCTATGAGGGTTCATTGTGCAATACCTTCAACCCGGGCAGTGATGATGACGAGCTGTGGTTTCCTGTTGCGGAAAAGGTCCCGCCAATCGATACTGTGGTCTCTGTTATCCTCAAGCCTCTGCCGGACGTGAAAGTTCCCGCGGAACGTCGGCTTGAGAGGAATCCCGCAAAGACAAACAAATCAGCGAACACCCAAACCGAGTGAACCCTCGCGTGAAATGAAAACAATTCTCCTTATCCTAGTTTCCGGCATTTTTCTTGCCGGTTTTGCCCCTGCCCAGGATGCGGCCACCAGGTTGCGCAATGAGTCCATCAAGAGGGAGGCTGAGCATGCCGTTTCCAAGAGTATTACATTCCTTGTAAAGCAGCAGCAGGAGGATGGTCGATGGGGCGAGGAGAACTATCCGGCACTCACCGGCCTGGTGGTGCAGGCAATCCTGGGCGACCCTTCCCGTGAAGGCATCGCCCTGCCCGCGCATGTGGAAAAGGCCCTCGACTATATCCGCTCAAAGGTGCGCCTTGATGGCGGCATCTATGTCAAGGGGCTGGGTTCCTACAACACCTCGATCTGCATGATGGCCCTTCTTGCCGCCGGGCAGGAAGAGGACAAGAAAATCATTATCAATGCGCGCAAGTTCCTCGTCAACCAGCAGTCGGATTATGACCGCAAGGGCAAGGCTGACAATGTCTTCGACGGCGGAGTCGGTTACGGCTCAAGCTATTCCCATCCCGACCTTTCCAACACCTACCACGCGCTTGAGGCGTTGCATTATACGCGTGATCTGGTAAAGGAATCCCCGGACGCGGCGTTTGACCTCGACTGGGAGGCGGCGATTAACTTTGTCGCCAACTGCCAGCAGCGTCCCGCTTCCAACAAGGCCAAATGGGTGAGTGGGGATGCCAAGGATCACGGCGGGTTTGTTTACTTCCCGGGCAAGAGCATGTCCACGGAGGAAACCGCGGACGGCAAGGTCGTCCTGCGCTCTTATGGCAGCATGGGCTATGCCGGCCTGTTGAGTTTTGTCTACGCCAAGATGGAAAAGGATGACCCGCGATTAACTGCGGTGTTTGAGTGGTTGAAGAAGAACTATAGTGTTGACCAGAACCCCGGAATGGGAGAGCAGGGTCTCTTTTATTACTTCAACACCATGTCCAAGGCGCTTGCCATCCTCGAGGTGGAAGCCCTTGAACTTGCAGACGGCAGCAAGGTCAACTGGCGTGCGGACCTGACCAAGAAGCTCTTTAACCTGCAGAAACCGGACGGTTCCTGGATGAATGAAAACGGCCGCTGGTGGGAGAAGGATCCGGTATTGACCAGCTGCTATGCGCTGCTTTGCCTTGAGCGCATGCATGCCGGGCTGTAGCCCGGGAAAGTCGCTCCCGGAGTTCCACCTGCCCGGGGGTGCGGGCAGTAGGTATTTCCTTGGTTTTATTCCACTTAGGTATGTTTTTTTTTAAAAAATTTGTCAATTTCACGCTTGATAGGAAGGGACTTAATTTGTTAAAAAAAAATCCTATGAAATCATTTCTTATCATTTTCGTGCTCAGTTCAATTGTTTCTCAGGCCGCGGTTGTTTGGCAGGTGGGTGCCCCCGGACGGCTCTGGCCTCAAGATGGCGTTGGTGGTGGACCTGACGT
>JAPYUT010000016.1:0-1930 GCA_029940475.1 Verrucomicrobiales bacterium
CTTCACCTTCACCTTCACCTTCACCTTCACCTTCACCTTCACCTTCACCTTCACCGCCTGGGCGGCCAGGTTTGTTGCAATGATGGCGCTTGTGGCGCAGGTGGAGAGTAAACTCGTCCGCGCTTACGCCACCGTCTTCATCTCCATCAAGCCGGTTGAATATCTTCTCAACAGCGTCCGGGTGACGTTCAGCAAGGCGCGCTATTGCACCGATTGCAGAGAACTCCTCCAGACTCAGTGCGCCGTCATCATCAGTATCGGCCTCGGCAAAGCGCTCGTTGCGCTTTTCCTGGATTTTGGCTCGCAGTGCCTCACGGGCGGCTTCTTTTTCCTCGTCGGAAATTTCACCGTCACCATCGGTGTCCCAGGCTTCACGCCGCTCACGGGCACGATCCTTGCGATCATCCTTGGCTGCCTGACGTTCTTCCTCATCGAGCTCGCCATTTTCATCGAGGTCAAACTTGGCGAGGAAATCCGGAAGGTTGCCGTTGCCAAATACTTTACCGCGATCAGGGCGATCAGGGCGTTCAGGCTTGTCAGCATTATCATGACGCTCCGGGGGAGCAGGGCGATGCCAGCCCCAGCTCCAGCCACGGGCGGATGAGACGCTTGCGGTTATGGCAAGAGCTAAAACGATAAAGAAGCACTTCTTAAGTTTCATATTTTCAGTTTGGGGTTTTTCGTTGGGATTTTATTGGGGGTTAGGAACCCATGACTGTATTGATCAGTTCATGTAATCAGCTCCTGCTAATAGTATTAGACGGTGAATACACACGCAGGTTACAATTTAGCTAATTTCCTCGTAAAAGACTAGAGAAATCATCGATTTCATTAACGGTGGCAGCAGCTTCCCTTTGTGACTGGTTGTCAATGTTTTGCGTGGGATCAACAGGCTTTGCACTGTTCAAATTCACATCTGCCGAAGTTACTGTGGATTGTTCCAGATCCTCGGCGAGCAGGGCGACGATATCCTCCCACCAGGCTTCACGATCCATCGCTTCTTCCTCGAGGCTGGCTTTTTGTGCCTCGTCAAGGACTGGGTAGATTTCGTTTTCCACGTCCGTAACGCTTGCCCCCGGCTCGATGGCGTGGCTGTCCCCAAAAACAGAATCCGTCAATTTATTGCTACTGCCCTCGGGTTGCAGGATCGGGTGAAAGGCGGGTGAGGAACTGGCAAGGATTGGAAAGATGCGATCCTGTTGTTCTTCGGTAAGCCCAAGGCGTGAGGTGAGTCCCTGCAGCTTGGTGTTGGCCTCTTCTTCAACGATGACAGCCCGGGCAATGAGTTCATCGCGCGGGGGTATGGTTTCGGTCCGCGCCTGACGGAATTTTTGTGTGGCGGGAAGGGAATAAGGCGGGTCATTCGTGGCGGGGATTTCCTGAGCTGATGTATCTGTTAACGGGTTTTCATTACCGGTTTCTAATGCCCCATGAATTGTCGCGGGTTTTCCGGTTTGTGATATTGGACGTGTTTTACCGATTGCGCTGATCGGTTGGCCGGGAGATTGAAGCCCGGGTTGTTTTCCCTGTTTTGAAACCGAGTCTCCGGAGGGGGACAACAGAAGCCATGCCAGGGAGGCGACAGCGGCACCTCCCAGAGCTCCATAGATTTGGGATGGGATTTTCATTGGGTTTTTGAAGGGGGATTTTTCCTGCGGCAGGATTTTTCAACTGGAAATTTAACGTATTTTTAGATTTTTAACAGCTGATTAAAGCAGGTTACTGATATTATATCACAAGGAATTATGCGCTGTAGACAAAAAAGGCGGCTTTTCCCCACGGGGGGTTGCCTGTTCCAGGCGGACAAGGGCTGCCTGGAGCTTACGGCGGGCACGCATTGCAGTCACCTTTACCTTGGATGTGCCCCAGCCCGTCAGTTCACAGACCTCCAGGACTGAGTTTTCTTCGAGATCAAGCAGACGAATCACTG
>JAPYUT010000016.1:2030-6926 GCA_029940475.1 Verrucomicrobiales bacterium
AGTAGATCCTCCTCATCATCTCGGCATCGCAGGTTTTTGCGCACGATTGGGATGATCACCGGGTAGAGATGGTTGATGAGATTGTTGCATGCGCTTTCATCTCCTCTACAGGCAGCGGTGATGACCCTTTTGGTTGGGGGGGGAGTCATCTAGGATATAGGGTTGGGGGTTTTAAATATCTACCGGGAAACATTACGCTTCGATGATGGATGCCGGTTTTTATCGTGGTATGCCGGGGTGTCCATGCCGAGCATTGTCAAGTCCCGTTGATTTCTAAACCTCGTGACCAGTGAACATATGCACCGATGCCCCTTTGCCGGAAAAATGTTGCGCCAGTTGAGGTATTGACCCTTCCGGCTGGGGGGTTATGATTGCCGGGTTATGAGATTCCCATTGCTTGTTACTCTTCTGGCTGCTCTCCTGTTTATAGGCATTGCTGAGGGCCGTATTGGCTGGACGAAGCAGCAATGCATCGAGAGCTTTGGAGAGCCGGTGATACAAATTGCCCCGCGTTTGGTGAAAAGCGAAGGTCAGGCGGACGTTTTCAAGGCCAAGATCGGGGACTATCCCATCCGGGTGATTGTTGAATATCGTGCAGGCAAGGTATGGATGATTACCTATGAAGGGCGCGGTGTGCGAAAGAGCGTGGCGCCATCACTGGTGGCCAAAAACGCCGGCCCCAATGTGAAGGAGAGCACGTTCCTGCGGGTGCGGCACTGGATCGAGAGGGAAAAGCAACTCCATGCAGTGTATTTCACTTCGCCGGTACAGCGACTGATCGTGATGAATGCCAACAGCCTGAATGCCGAGAAAAAACCCAGCGTGCCGATACTTCTGGAACTCGAGCTACAGGCCGGCGACGCAACGGATCCCGCCGGCGCGAAAAAGCCGGCATCTACGGCGGATCCCCTGGACAAGTTTTAGCGGGGGCATGCAATATGCCAGGTTGCCCCGGCTTGCTAGATCGTCATTGACGCGTAGCCGCCGTCCACCACGATCTCACTCCCGGTAATGAATCCTCCTGCTTGTGCGGAGGCAAGGAGCAGGGTTGCCCCGATGAGTTCCTTTGCCTCGCCGAAGCGCTGCATGGGCGTATGCGCCATGATTGCGGCAACACGTTGTTCATTGAGGACCTTGCGATTTTGTTCAGCGGGGAAGAAACCCGGCACCAGGGTGTTGACACGAATACCCGAGGGAGCCCATTCACGGGCAAGGTTCTTGCTGATATTGTGAACCGCCGCCTTGCTCATTGAGTAGGTGAATACACGCGAGAGCGGGATCATGCCGGACATGGAACCGACATTGATGATTGAAGCACTCAAGCGGTTCTCAAGGAAGTAGCTACCGAAAACCTGGCAGGCTACAAACACAGCCTTGGCATTGGTGGCGAAGATCCGGTCAAATTCCTCTTCGCCCACCTCAAGGAAAGGAGTCGGGGAATTGATTCCCGCACCATTGACCAGGATTTCACATTTACCGCTTTTCTCAACAACCGTGGACAGCAGGTTCTCGATTGATGCACGCCCGGCAACATCGGTGGCGACGAAATAGCCATCACCGCCCGATGCCTTGATGGCAACCAGCCTGGCATCGGCCTTTTCCCGGTTGCGTCCGGCGAGCACGACTTCCGCCCCGGCGCCGGCGAGGCCCTCGGCCATCGCGCCGCACAGTTCCCCGGTACCACCGATAATGACAGCGGTCTTGCCGTTGAGGGAGAAGAGGGATTGCGGGCAGGACATTTCCTTATCGATCAACTCGGGCACTGCCGCCGCCCACCAGTTTCTCCACCTCGGCCAGGGTTGCCATTGTCGTGTCACCGGGGGTGGTCATTGCCAGGGCACCGTGTGCAGCGCCATAGTCGACGGCGAGCTGCGCATCGTTATGGGTGAGGAAGCCGTAGATAAGGCCACTGGCAAAGGAATCACCTCCGCCAACGCGGTCGTATATCTCGAGTTCCTGTCGTCCGGCGGCTTCGTGGAAGCGGCCGTCGTGCCAGGCGACAGCCCCCCAGTCATTGTTCGTTGCACTGTGCACGTCGCGCAGGGTGGTTGCGGTGGCCTTGAAATTGGGGAATTCCGCGACCGCTTCAGTGATCATCCTCTTGAAGTTATCCACTTCGAGACCGGTAATGTTTTCATCAACTCCCTCCACATTAAAACCGAGACATGCGGTGAAGTCCTCCTCGTTGCCGATCATGACATCGACGTGCCTGGCAATCTCACGGTTGACCTCCTGCGCTTTTGATTGCCCGCCGACGGACTGCCACAGAGAGGGGCGGTAGTTCAGGTCGTAGCTGACGATCGTGCCGTGTTCCCTGGCCTTGCGGCAGGCTTCAATGACCAGCTCGGCAGTGGTTTCTGAGAGTGCTGCGAAGATGCCCCCGGTGTGGAACCACTGGCTGCCAAGTTTTCCGAAGAGATGATCCCAGTCGACATCTCCGGCTTTCATCTGTGAGGCGGCGCTGTGACCTCGATCAGAAGTTCCCTTGGCACCGCGAATTCCGAACCCGCGCTCGGTGAAGTTGATGCCGTTGCGCACATTGCGGCCGATGCCGTCATGTTCCAGCCACTGTATGAAGTCTGTATCGACGCCTCCCTGCAGGATGAAGTCTTCAATCAGGTGCCCGACGTCATTGTCGGCCAAGGCGGTGACGACAGCGGTTTTCAGGCCGAAGCACCTGCGCAGGCCGCGGGCAACGTTGTATTCCCCGCCTCCTTCCCAGGCATTGAACTGGCGCGCGGTGCGCACGCGTCCCTCGCCGGGGTCAAGACGCAGCATGATCTCGCCGAGGGAAACCTCGGCATATGCGCAACTGGAGGGTGATTTAATGTCAAGTGCCATCGGGGTAGCGATGATAATAGCGTGTCAGCTCATGCTATAAACTGCCAGTTGCCTGAACATGCAACAATTCCGTTGTCCAAGGTTCTTCGCTACCGGTGTTTTTCTACAGAGCATGTGTCAGGAAAAAAGCGGTAATTTTGCAGGATTCCATTCCGGGTGGCCGGCTTCCGCCGCCAAGTGGTTAAACTCGGCAATTTCCGCTTTCGAGAAGAGCAATCCACCTGCACTCGCCGTCTGCTGCGCTGCCTGGGCGAAATCCTGGCCGGGCAGGAAGATGGTTTCATTGCCGTGGCCCTTGATGTCCTCAATGACGGCCTTGAGGTTTTCTGTCTGGTTTCGTCCGCAGGCGAAGCAGCCGCCACTGAGGGCATCGGGATGAATAACCTGGAAGTAGAAACTCGACGTGTATTTCTCGCCTTCCGGGATTTCGCGTGAGCGCAGGGTCGGCAGGGAACCACCGATGAAGGCGGCGATGATCTCGTTGATGAGTGCCATGCCGTATCCCTTGTGGGCACCGAAGGGGACAAGGTAGGCGGCCCGTTCCGGGTCGGTGGTGAATTTGCCTTCGGCGTCGACGGCAGCGTTTGCAGGAAGCTCGCCACCTTCTCGTTTAAGTTGCTGAACCCGGCCCATGGCCACTACTGAGGTGGCCCAGTCGATGACGATAGGGAAGCCGATAGCTTCAGCTGTCGGGAAACTCCAGCTGTGGGGGTTGGTACCGAGGGTCGGGTGCTTGCCCATGAAGGGAACCACTTCAGCGAGGCTGGCCGTGCAGTTGGTGTAGGCAATATAGCCGCGCTTTGCGGCATCCAGGACATAACCGCCTCCCCAGAGGTAGTGGAAAGCGTTGTCCACGCTCACCTGGCCGATACCGTATTGATCGGCCAGTTCAATGCAGCGCTCGATGGCGGCGTAGGCGACGCTTTGCCCAAGCTTTCTGTTGCAGTTCCATACCTCGCTGGCGGCGAACCTGTTTTCAACGACCTCGATACCGGCGCCCGGGACACAGCCCCCGGCTCCTGAGCCGAAGAGTTCATCCAGGTGAAGTGCCTTGATGGCGTTGTGGGTACGTACTCCGTGAGTCGAGGCGAAGGAGCAGAACCTGGCGGCATCACGGGCTTCCTCATCAGTGAATTCGCGTTTTCTGTAGACGGCGGCCACCAGAGCCTCGTGCTCGGCCTCGGGGACAATATGGAATTGCTCTGACATGTGAATCTAGGAGGTGAACTTGTTGGCCTGGACATATTCGCCTTCGCCGGTGAGCAAGGCAATGAGGTTGCGCGTGGCCATTCCGGCCTGGCGGGCAACGGACTCGTAGGTGCGTGAGGCAATGTGTGAAGTGACGATGCAGTTGGGGGCATCAAGCAGAGGGTGGTCTTTGGCAGGAGGTTCAGAGTCGAGGACATCGCTGCCGTAACCGCCGACCCTGCCGCTCTCAAGTGCGGAGCGCATCGCGGTGCTGTCAACGAGCTCGCCCCTTGCGCAGTTAAGGATGATGACATTTTCGCGCATTTGCCCGATCCTCTCCGCGTTGATCATGCCCCGGGTTTCCGGGCTAAGGAAGCAGTGCAGCGAGAGAATATCCGATTCGTTGATGAGCTGGTCCATTTCAGGGCATGCAGTAATTTCGTTATCGGCGGCAAAATCCCGATCGAGAAAAGGATCGTATGCCAGGATCTTCATGCCGAAGGCGCGTGCCCGGGTCGCCACTTCCTTGCCGATGCGACCGAGACCGAGGATGCCGATTGTCTTGCCCATTATTTCATTGCCTACCGGTTTTTTCCAACCCGCCTGCCACGCACCCGCAGCGACCTCGATGGCATTCTGCTGGATTTTTTTTGTCAACCCGAGCAGCAGCCCGAAGGTGTGCTCGGCCACAGTTGTATGATTGACACCCGGGGTGAACAGGACAGGAAGCTTCTTCTCGGTGGCATGGTCGACATCAATCTTGTCGAGCCCGATGCCATATTTGCTGATGACTTTCAGTGTTGGCAGGGACTTGACGATCACTGCGCGGGTGATTACATCATCGCCACAGAGAAACCCGTCAAATCC
>JAPYUT010000016.1:7026-49857 GCA_029940475.1 Verrucomicrobiales bacterium
TACAAACGCGGCATCCGCGGGGCAGTGTTGCCCGATCACCATTGTCGGCGGCGGGCTGGCAGGTTGCGCGATGGCCTGGGCACTGCGCGCGCGTGACCGGAAGGTGCTGGTGGTGGACCGGGGGCAAAGAGTGACTTCAAGCAAGGTGGCTGCCGGAATCATCAATCCGGTAACCGGGCCCAACCTTACCAAGGCCTGGCGCTTTGAGCAGTTGTGGCCGGCAGCATTGAGTTTTTACAGGTCAATTCAGGAGCAGACGGGCAGGCAAATATTCCATCAAATGCCACTTGTTCGCCTGCTGGACTCCGGGCAGCAGGCGAACAAGTGGAGCAGGCGTCTGCAGACACCCGGGTATGCAGAATGCCTTGCCGCGTGTCCTCTGGATCCGGGGAAGAATTTGAGGGCGGAATACGGGGCTCTTACTTTTGATCATGCCGGTTACCTGGACATCCGGGAATTCATCACCTTGACCAGGGACCTGCTCGGGGATAACTGGCGCAACGGCGAGTTGCTTGAGGCGGAGGCTGACGGGATCACCCTGTTTTGTGAAGGCATAGCCGGGGCTGCAAATCCCCTGTTTGAGTGGCTGCCTTTCAAGCCGGCCAAAGGTGAAATATTGACCCTGCATATTCCCGGCCTGGAGCAGGATCGGATTGTGAATCGCGGCGGGGTGTGGTTATTGCCTGTAGGCGGGGAGAAATTCCGCTGCGGGGCAACATATCACTGGGGGGCAACTGATTGTGAACCGACTCCGGAAGGGCGGCAGGAAATTGAAACGCGCCTTGGCCGCTTGTTGCAGTTGTCCCATGAGGTTGTCGATCATGAGGCAGCGGTGCGGCCGGTGGTGCGGGAGAGCAGGCTGCTCTGCGGTATGCACCCGGCGCATGGGAGGATTGGCTTTTTCAACGGGCTGGGCTCCAAGGGCGTGTTAAGTGCCCCGTTCTTTGCTGAGAATTTTGCGGAGCATCTTTGCGGACGGGGTGCTATTGATCCTGAGGTCGATTTATGCCGGAATATTTAAGATTTTCACGATGAATTCACCAAGGGTGACAGAGATCGCCCACCGGCTGGTGGCGGCGAAGTTGAAACCCGGGGAGGTGGCAATCGATGCGACTGCGGGTAACGGGCACGATACCCTTTTACTTGCAGGTATTGTCGGCATGGATGGTGCGGTTTTTGCTTTTGATGTGCAGGCTGGTGCACTTGCCGCTACCGGGAAGAGACTTATGGAGCATGGGCTGGATCAAGTGGTGAGCTTGTGCCGGAGAGGGCATGAGAACCTCGCGGAAGTTGTTCCGGGCTGCCATCACGGCAGGGTTTCCACGGTGATGTTCAACCTCGGCTACCTGCCGGGTGGAGATAAGTCCAGGATTACACAGGAGGAAACGACCCTGAGTGCTGTGGGGCAGGCCCTGGCGATGCTCAAGGCAGGCGGATTGTGCACGGTGGCATGCTATCCCGGGCATCCGGGGGGAGGGCAGGAGGCAGAGGCGGTATCACATTTTGTTGAGAATTTGGATCCGGATGATTACCGGGTTGAGCGATATGCGGGTGAGAACCCGCTAAATAACCCGCCCTTTCTTCTGGCGATAGAGAAGGTGTAATCAGGGTAATTGACAGCCCCGGTTGCCAAGTGAGTAGAGACTCGGCTATGATTGGAGCTTGTCTGGTTTACTGAAAACTCTCACCAATGCTTTTGCGCTCTGGGTTGTCATTGGAGCGGTGTGGGCGTGGATAGTGCCTGGGCACTTCACATGGTTTAAGCCTTATATCGGCCCGGGCCTGGGAGTGATCATGCTGGGCATGGGAATTACCCTCAAGTTCAATGATTTTCGTGATGTGTTCAAGAGCCCGGGTGCGGTTGGCGTGGGAGTGGGGGCACAGTTTTTGATCATGCCGTTGCTTGGCTGGGGGCTGGCCAAGGGATTTGGCCTGGAGCGTGATCTGGCGGTCGGGCTGATCCTGGTTAGTTGCTGCCCGGGAGGAACGGCTTCAAACGTGATTGCTTTCCTGGCGCGTGCCAATCTCGCGCTCTCGGTGTTGATGACAATGTGCTCGACCTGCATTGCCATCCTGTTCACGCCACTGTTGACTGAGTTGCTGGCCAGTGCGCACATGGAGATTCCTGCGGGGAAAATGCTGTTAACCACCATCCAGATCGTTTTAATACCGCTGGTGGCAGGTATCTGCCTCAATCATTATTACCCAAAGCTTGTCAGCAGGGCAAAGGATGCCGCGCCTTTGCTCTCGGTGGTTGTCATCGTATTGATTGTCAGCTGTATCATCGGGCTCAATAAAGAGAAGATTGCCAATGCCGGGTCAGCGCTGTTCCTGGCGGTAATGCTGTTACACCTTGGCGGGTTTCTGCTTGGTTATTTACTGGCCAGGCTTCTTGGGTGTCGCGAGAATTACCGTCGCACGGTGTCGATTGAGGTGGGGATGCAGAATTCAGGTCTCGGCAGCCGCCTTGCCGAGAAGCATATTTCAGTGGCCGCTGCTGCTCCGTGTGCCATCTCCGCGGTGTATCACTGCATTATAGGCAGCCTGCTTGCCGCTTATTGGCGGCGGCGAATTCCGGAGAATAATTGATGAACTCTGTATTCAGGGTCGCACAACTGTGCGCGGTGCTAGGCGGTGTATCCCTGATCATGCAGGGGTTTCCCGTCCTTGGTCTTTGCGTGGCATTGATGGCGTGCTGGAATTGGCTGCTTGATCGCCTGGCAAACCGGGTCGTGCCTGGTATTGACAAGCCGATTGCCGTTGAATCCGCCCGCTTTCACGATGGTTGTTTTATTGCGGATCTGCATGCTGATGTCTGTCTCTGGCGACGTGACCTCATGCGCAGGAACTGCCGCGGCCATGTTGACCTGCCCCGCCTGCATGAGGGAAATGTTGCCCTGCAGTTTGTCACGGTGCCCACCAAACTGGTGCTTAGTGCGCGCTTGCCCCGCCTGTTTTTCACTGATCTTTTTTTCTGGGGCGCGCTGATGAGCCTGCAGCGTCCTGATACATGGTTTAGTGTTCCGGCCCGTGTTCGCCTGCAGTTGAGTCGACTGGACCGCTGGGTGGCGGCATCGGAAGGCAAAATTGAGATGGTGCGCACGAGGGGTGAATTCATTACATTAGAGGATCGGCGGCAGCGAAATGAGGATGTCATCGGCGTGATGCTCGGCCTTGAGGGGGCGCATGCCCTGCGGGGTGGACTTGATGTGCCCTGGCTGGCTGCCCGGGGATTTCGCGTGGTCGGCATCACCCACTTTAACGACACCCGTTTTGGTGACTCGGCGCACGGCGTGCGCATGGGTGGACTTAAACCTGCCGGGCGCGAACTGGCAAGGCAGCTCGAAATGCACTCGATCACCATTGACCTTGCGCACGCTTCCGCGGCATTGATTGAGGATATCCTTGAGATGCACAGGGAGGGTGAACTCAGCCGTCCGCTGCTGGTGTCCCATACCGGGATTAAGGGCGTATGCGATCACAGGCGTAATATTTCAGACAGGCAGGCGGTTGCCGTCGCGGCCACCGGCGGGCTCATCGGTATCACCTTGTTTGCCCCCGGGTTGCCGCGCGCTGACCTCGCCGCGCTTGGTGAGAGCATTGCCTACCTGGTCCGGCTGCTTGACGACGCGGGCCTGGAGGGCACCAGGCATATTGCCATTGGATCTGATTTCGACGGCGCGGTGCGAACTGTGGTAGATGCCGCGGGCTGGCCAAGCATCACCGCGGAGTTACTTAAATCCGGTTACGGCTTGAGCCGTGAGCAGGTGGAATTGATAATTGGCGGGAATATCCGCAATTTTTTCATTCAGAATCTACCTGCTTAAAAAAGGCCGCCGGGCGTTTGCCCGAGTCCTCCCGTGACTTTTCCCATTTCCTCTTCCATCACCTTGCGACCTTCCTCGATGGCTTTCTGGACTCCTGATAACACAAGGTCTTCGAGGATCTCAATGTCTTCAGGATCCACAATGTCCGGGGCGATTTTAATGGCGCGGATGTCACCGGCACAGGTGGCGGTGACGGTGACTTTGTCTCCACCCGCCGAGGCTTCAACCTCGCGCTCGGCCAATTCAGCCTGCACCTTTTGCATTTTGCCCTGCATCTGCTGGGCCTGCTTCATCATCTTGGCGATATTCATGGATTCAGTGTAGGGAAGGTTTGTGACCTTGCAAATGCAAGGTCTAGCCGTTCTTGATCTCCGCCTCGAAAATTTCCAGGGCGTCCTTGATCAGGGGGTCGCTATACATGTCGTCCGCGGCGGCGGGTGAGTCCTCTTGATCGTGTCCAGTTGATTGTTCTTCATGGGAAGTGGATTCACTTAAGTTGGCTGGAGGTTCTTCCTCTTCGGCCATCTCGACCGGCGGGATATCGGGCTTTATGCCGTCCCGAAGCTCGATCTTCAGCTCGCGGCGTGAACCTCTCATTGATTCCAGCAATTCCTCGATTGGCATACGCGTGCGATCCCGCATCAGAGATTCCTTGGCGATGGTTTCCTGCGGCGCAATGGCCACGGTGAAGTGCGTGCCATCATCTTCGGCAAAGACGGCTTTCTGTGCGTATTCTGCGGCGATGGGCTTATTATTGCAGAGGTGTTCAAGGATGGCTGCCCAGACTTCTTCTCCACTGAGATCCTTGCCGGCGCTTGTGGGTGGTGGAGGATCCTGAGTTTTTGCCTGTGGTTTTGTTTCCGGTGCCGGTGCGGGTGACTGTAACGGAGCCGGTGCCCTGGTTGCCGGGTTGTCGGTTTCCTGCGGGGAGGATGTGGTGGCGACCGTGGGTTGCCCGGGTGTCGCGGCAAGGGTGCCGTCAATGGCGTCAATGACATCACTGAGGCGGGTTGAGGCCAGGATCTGGATTGCCTTGATGATCCCCACCTCAAGGTGCAATCGCTTGTTTGGTGCCCATTTCATGCGGCCGTCGATCGTTGCGAAATGGTCGATCACGGAAAGCAGGCGTTCAGTATCAACGCTCGCGGCCTGCGCTTTGACGCGGTCAAGAATCTCGGGTGTCAGGTCCTTGGCGGCGCCGTCGGGATCAACTTGATACACGAGGACTGAACGCAGGTGCCCGATAAGGTCGACCAGCAGTTTGCTCAGGTCCTTTCCTGATTCTGATTGTGCGTAGATTTTCTCAAGTGCGGCAACAGTTTCCCGGTTAATCAGTGCTTCACCGAGCCCGGCAATGGTCTCGAGAGCGGTAAATCCGAAAATCTCAAGGACATCGGGTTCCTTGATATCTTCGCCGCAGAATGCAACCAGCTGGTCAAGCATGGATTGCGCATCACGCATGCCGCCCTCCGCCCCTTTGGCGATGGCGGTTGCTGCCAGGGGATCGAGGCTGATGTTCTCCTGCTCTGCAATGTGGCCTAGATGATCGCTGATGATGCGCGTCGGGATGCGGCGCAGGTCGAAGCGCTGGCAGCGTGAAATAATGGTGGGCAGTATCTTTTCCGCTTCCGTGGTGGCAAAGATGAACTTCACATGGTCGGGCGGTTCCTCAAGCGTCTTGAGCAGGGCATTGAACGCCGCGGTCGAGAGCATGTGCACCTCATCAATATAGTAGATCTTGTACTGCCCGCGCGCGGGGGCGAACTTGACGTTGTTACGCAGTTCCCGTACCTGCTCGACACCGTTATTGCTTGCGCCGTCGATTTCCAGCACGTCAAGGCAACGGCCGTCGGCGATTTCCTGACAGATTTCCTCATCGGGATCGAAGTCTATTTTTGGTCCGCCGGTGCAGTTGAGTGCTTTTGCAAGGATGCGTGCGATTGATGTCTTGCCGGTCCCCCGGGGGCCGACAAACAGGTAGGCATGCGCCAGGCGCTCCTGCGCAATGGCGTTGCGCAGGGTCTGGACAACGTGATCCTGTCCCAAAACATGGTCAAAAGTCCGGGGACGGTATTTGCGGGCAAAAACCTTATAACTGATACTCACGGGGCTAATTGTAGGATGCGTTGGCGAATTGTGAATCTTTTTTGAGGTGGACATTGTCCCCTGATGACGCTTTTTGGGCAACAATGAGTGAAAATGAGGCCATTGGGATGATTGCCGGCAACGGTATTTACCCCGAGATCTTCGCCCGCGCCGCCCGTGCTGCAGGGGTCGGGCATCTTGTCGCGGCCTCGTTTCACAACGAAACTGAGCCGGTGATTGAGGATCTGGTCGACTCCGTTTCCTGGATGCGGGTCGGGCAGTTGGCAAAGATGATCAAGTTTTTCAAGCAGGAGGGAATACGGCGTGCCGTGATGGTTGGACAGATTGCACCGAAAAATCTCTTCGACCTGCGCCCTGACATGCGGACATTGGTGTTGCTTGGCCGGCTCAAGGAGCGTAATGCCGAGTCAATCTTCATTGGCATTGGCGAGGAATTGGCCAAGGATGGCATTGAGTTGATTGCTGCCACGACCTTCCTTGAGGATCTTTTGCCTGATCCCGGCCATGTATGCGGCCCCAAGGGTGACAAGAGGCTGGAGGAAGATGCGATGTTTGGTTTCAGGATCGCCAAGGAGACCAGCCGCCTTGATGTCGGGCAGACTGTGGTTGTCCGCAGGGGCACTGTTCTGGCAGTCGAGGCATTTGAGGGGACCAATGCCACAATCAGGCGGGGTGGTGAACTCGGGCGTGGGAAAGCGGTTGTGGTGAAGGTTTCCAAACCGGATCAGGATGTGCGCTTTGACGTGCCCTGTATCGGTCCGGAGACAATCAAGGTCGCATCTGAGGCGGGAGTCAGTGCAATCGTCATCGAGGCAGGTTCCACATTGTTGCTGGACAAGGAGCAAATTGAGTCCCTTGCCAAGGAGTTGCGGGTAACGGTATTCGCTTATCGGTAAGTCTGGATTTTTCATCAAGAAGATATGCATGATCGAATTAAAATCGGGGTGGTGGGCGTTGGTGCGATAGGCAGGAATCATGCCCGCATTTATTCTGAGAGCAGTTCAGCGGAACTGACGGCGATCTTTGACAGCGATAGTGATGCGGCCAGCGCAATTGCCGGGCAGTATGGCGGGCGGGCTGTTGGCACACTGGAGGAACTCTGCGAACTTGTTGATGCGGCATCGATTGCAACCCCGACCAGCACACATCGCGTGGTGGGTGAAGCCCTGCTGGTTGCCGGCAAGCATGTATTGATCGAGAAACCCATTGCTGACAGTGCGGAGGACGCCAAGGCCCTGGTGCGGTTGGCGGCAGAACAGAACTGCATCCTGCAGGTTGGGCATATTGAGCGCTTCAACCCGGTACTCGGGGAGATTGAAGAGCGCCTGACTGACCCGAGATTTATCGAGGTGCACCGGCTTTCACCGTTTCCAAACCGGTCGACTGATATCGGGGTGGTTCTGGATCTCATGATACACGACCTTGAGATTGTGCTCCACCTGGTGAAATCAGAGGTGGAGAGCATTGACGCTGTTGGTGTGCCGGTCCTGACAGCGCGGGAGGACATCGCCAATGTCAGGATCCGTTTCAAGTCCGGTTGCGTTGCCAATATTACCTCGAGCCGTATTTCCCCTGAAAAGATGCGCAAGTTGCGTGTATTTCAGGGCGATAGTTACCTGTCGCTCGATTATCAGGAACAGGAAGGGGAGCTGTACTGGAAAGAGGGCATGGAGATTAAAAAACAGCCGGTTTCCGTGGAGAAGGTTGAACCGCTGAAGAGGGAGCTGGAAGCTTTCATTGATTGTGCAATTGCAGGGCGACAGCCCGCGGTATCGGGGCGCGAGGCAACCGCGGCACTTGAGCTGGCAATTGAGATTACGCACTTGATTGAAGCTGGCGGTAAACCGGATGTTTCTCCCACGTGATGGCGCAGAGGATTTACATGATCGCCGGCGAGGCCAGTGGCGACACACACGGAGCGGGCTTGATGGCCGCACTGCTGGACTGCGATCCGGGGATCAGGTTCGCCGGGCTTGGCGGCACTGCGATGAACGGGCTTTCCGGCGGGGTGCGTGACTGGACCGGTGAGGCAGCGGTGGTCGGGCTATGGGAGGTATTGAAAAAATACCGTTATTTCAGGGCGCAGTTTAATCGCACCATTGATGAACTTGAGGATTTTGCCCCGGATATACTGGTGCTGGTGGATTATCCCGGCTTTAACCTGCGTTTGGCGGCCGAGGCCAGGAAGCGCGGCATTAAGACCAGGATTGTACAATATATTAGCCCCCAGGTCTGGGCCTGGAAACGCGGGCGCATTTCCCGCATGGCAAAAATCCTGGATCGCATGCTGTGCCTTTTTCCCTTCGAGGTGCCACTTTACCGTAATTCCGGACTCGATGCGCGCTTCGTCGGTCACCCGATAGCGGAGCAACTTGCGGGCCTGCGCGGAACTTGTGAGCGCGATGAGCAAGTGGTGGCGCTTCTCCCGGGCAGCAGGCAGCGGGAGGTGGAGAAAATTTTCCCGGTGATGCTGGGCGCGGCGGCTGAGATGCTCAAGCTCAAGCCGGGGCTTCGCTTTGCTTCCGCTGCTGCGGGCGGGGAACTTGCCGGCCGGATGCAAACGATGGCATCAGCACACGGGGTTGATTGTCCCGTGGGTGTCGGCAATGCCCATGAGTTGATGGCGACTGCCTGTTGTGCTGCGGTGGCTTCAGGCACGGCAACCCTGGAATCGGCTTTCCTCGGTTTGCCCTATTGCCTTGTCTACCGGGTTTCCTGGCCGACCTACCATGTTGCCCGCGCGTTGATGGCGGTGGATTACCTAGGCATGGCCAACCTGCTTGCCGGGCGTGAGCTGGTTCGTGAGTTCCTGCAGGGTGACGCGGTTGCCGGAAGAGTGTCAGCGGAGTTGCTGCGGTTGAGCGAGTCAGAGGAAGCGCGCGAGAAACTCGGCAGGGAACTGCAGGCGGTGACAGCACCGCTGGCTGAGCTTGGAGCTTATCAGCGTGCCGCTGTCGCGACCCTGGAGGAAAGTCCCGCTGGAGAGAAATCTGTGTGATGTCATGACCCAGTCTACCGTGATCAAGGCAGCACTGGTCGGTGTCCCGGCGGGCATGCTGATTATCGGCATGGTGTCATTGCTTTTTTTTGGCAAGGTCCCCGATGCCGGGGTGTCCAAAGCAGACCGGGTCAGCGGATTTTTGCGCGCCCCCGTGAGTGAGGGTGCCCTGCGCCGGTGGATTAAGCGCCTGTCTGTTGATATCGGGGCACGACCGGGCGGAGATGTCAAAAAATCCCGGATCACCGCCAAGTGGATTGAATCCGAGCTGAGTGAGGAAAACATGGGATATCGGCCCGCGGTAAGGGTTTTTGAAGTGGGTGAGGTGGCGTATCGAAATGTTGAGGCGGAACTGTCGGGAACATCCAGGGCTGGTGAAATCGTGGTGGTCGGGGCTCATTATGATTCCGTGGCCGATTGCCCGGGAGCAAACGACAACGGCAGCGGGGTGGCAGCGATGCTTGCCATCGCGCAGGCTTTCACGGGGACCGAGAACATGCGCACATTGCGCTTCGTCGCGTTTGCCAATGAAGAGCCTCCGTATTTTCGTACTGATGCCATGGGCAGCCTGGTCTATGCGAGGGACTGCAGGAGGCGCGGGGAGGACATTGTCGGCATGATCAGCCTTGAATCACTTGGTTGCTATTCCGATGAGGAAAACAGCCAGCGTTTTCCCCCGGGCCTGCGAAAATTTTACCCTGATACCGGAAACTTTGTCGGCATTATCGGTGATCAGAACTCCAAGGAACTGGTCGAGATGTTTTACCGGAGTTTTCGCCGCGTTTCAGATTTCCCGGCACAGAAGGCAGCCCTGCCGCCTGAGATTCCCGGTATCGGCTGGTCAGACCACTGGTCGTTCTGGCAGTGTGGTTATCCGGCCCTGATGGTCACGGACACGGCAACCTACCGCTATGCGCATTATCACAAGCCTTCCGATACCCCGGACAAGATTGACTTTACCCGTTACACCCTGGTGGTGCAGGCCCTGGTGGGTGCGGTAAAGCATCTGGTGAATCCCTGATGGGCGGGCTCAGCTGTCTCCACGCACAATGACTTTAAATCGCCCGGGGTCGGTCTTTACCCCCGAGTGGTAGATGCGCTTTAATGGTGCATCGGGCTGTGCGGTCTGCCGGTAAATGCTGAATTCGAAATGGTGTTCCTTAGGTTCTTTCCCGGGGGTTTCCGGTTGTTTCGGCAGTGGCTTGGTCTCGACAAAGATCGGGTTAATGCCGGCTTTAAGGCCGCCAATGATCAATCCCCTATGGACATTGTTAATGACGAAATGTTCTGAACGCTCGGCGATACTCGCCTGTGTTTCGTAACCGATGGATACGATCTCAATATACCCGACAATTTCCGGCAGGGGACAGAGTTTTGGCAGCGGGGGAACCTTGCCGGGGGGCGCAAAATGCGCAGCGTCGAGAAAGGAGTAATCCCCCTTCCCGGCAGCAGCTGCAATCTCCTCTGCCCCGTCGAGGCCCATGAAGCGCGAGGTGCTGAATTTCCATCCGCTTTTTTCCCTGATGAACATCAGGAAAAGCAGGCCCTCGGGTATGTCAGCATCCTCTTCCACCCCGAAATCCGGATTACCGAAATAAACCAGCTGGCCGGTAACGCCCTTGATCATCGTCCGGGCAAGTTTCATGTCACTGACATCGGGCGGGCTGACCGGGCTTTCAAACAATGCCCCAGGCCAGCGTTTCTTCTGCGAGACGATCATGTTTCGGATGCCGATCTGCCGGTATCTGGCGGTGGTTTCCTCCCAGAGTTTACGGTCTTCCTCCAGCATTGCCTGCGACCATTTCCTGAACACGTCCTGCAACTCATTGCTGAGATTCTTGGTTGCAGGATCTGCGGCATGGACAGGGCATGTGCCGCAGGCGAGAACCAGGGAGGTGGTCACAAACAGGAGGGTTGATGGATACCGCATAATCAGGCCGTGTCGCGGATTTTCGGGATCGAAGCAAGCAGTTCCCTGGTGTAACCGTGACGTGGATTTTTCATGAGTTGCTCACTTTCCCCGAGCTCGACAATCTTCCCGAAATGCATCACCGCGATACGGTCTGCAATATAGCGCACCACGCTGAGGTCGTGCGAGATGAAGATCATGGTGAGGTTAAGTTCAGCCACCAGGCCATTGAGCAGGTTGAGGATCTGCGACTGGATGGAGACGTCGAGCGCGGACACCGGTTCATCGGCAATGATGAGCTTCGGCTGTGGTGCCAGGGCGCGGGCGATGGCGATGCGTTGCCTCTGCCCGCCTGAGAACTCATGCGGGTAGTTGCGGATATAGCGCCAGTCAAGGCCGACGCGTTCCATTAATTCTGCAATTGCATGGTTGAGATCACTGCCCGCTAATTTCGGTTGCCGGGTACGCAGTGCTTCCGCGAGCGTGGAGAACACGGTCATGCGCGGGTTGAGCGAGGCGTAGGGATCCTGAAAGATCATCTGGAAGTCAAGGCGACGGTGGCGCACTTCCGAGGCACTCAGCGAAGTGAGTTCCTCGCCGTTGAGGATGACCTGTCCCCCGGTAGGGGCAATGAGCTGCATTACCGTGCGCGACAGGGTGGACTTGCCGCATCCGGACTCTCCGACCAGGCCGAGGATCTCGCCCTGATGGATATCCAGGCTGACGCCGTCGACGGCCTTGATGGGGTCAGCGTTCTTGACGGGAAAATGGGTCTTAAGGTCGATAATCTGCAGGTAAGGCATGCGGGTCAATTCGTTATGCGAGGCAACCGGGGCAGTCCTGCACCCAGTGGCCTGCTCCGGTATCCTTCAGCACCGGTCGATGATTTGGCAGGCACTTGGCGGAATCCCCGAGCTCGTTGCGCGGGCGGAATGCGCAGCCGTTAATGGGTTGCGAGACATCCGGGGGTAACCCCGGGATGGTGTAGAGCTCCTCACCCTTGGCGTGCAGTGCCGGGATCGACTTCAGAAGTGCCCGAGTGTAGGCGTGGCGCGGGTTCTTAAAGAGCTCCTCGGCTCCGGCGCGCTCAACGATGTTCCCGGCATACATCACGTTGATCTCGTCACAGACCTCGGAAATCACCGCCAGGTCGTGGGTGATGAAGAGCACCGCGGTGCCCAGTTCCCGCTGGCGCTCCTTGATGAGGTCGAGGATTTGTTTCTGGATCGTGACATCCAGCGCGGTGGTGGGTTCATCAGCGATGAGGATCTCAGGATTTGTGATCAGTGCCATGGCAATCATCACCCTCTGGCGCATGCCGCCGGAGAATTCATGAGGATACATCTGGATGCGTTTCTCGGGCTCAGCAATGCCCACTTCTCCCAGTGCCCTGATCGCGTGTTTCAGTGCCCTTTTCCTGTCCATTCCCATGTGCAGGCGCAGCGGCTCGGTGATCTGGGTTGCGATGCGCAGGTAAGGGTTGAGTGAAGTCATCGGGTCCTGGAAGATCATGCTGATGCGCTTGCCGCGGATCTGGCACAGTTTCTTTTCCCCGCAGTTGAGCAGGTCGGTGGAACCAAAGATGGCGCTACCACTCTCAATTTTTCCCGGTGGCATCGGGATCAGGCCCAGCAGCGAGTAGCAGGTCACTGACTTTCCTGAACCGGACTCGCCGACAATTCCCACGGTCTGCCCCTTCTCCAGGGAGAAGGAGACCCCGTCAACAGCCCGCACAATGCCATTGCGGGTGTGGAAGTGGGTCTTCAGGTCGGTGACTTCGAGCAGTGGCATGTGAATTAATCAGGAGAGTCTTTGCTAGTCCTTGGAGGCACGCACATCAAGGGCATCACGTAACCCGTCCCCGAGGAAATTCAGGGCGAAGAGTGTCAGTGAGAAGAAGATGCCGGGAAGGATCAGCAATTGCGGGTTGGTTTCGAGGTAATTAGCGCCCTCCTTGATGAGGATTCCCCAGGAGCTGTTTGGCGATTCCACGCCGAGACCCAGGTAGGAAAGGGTGGCTTCATACATGATAAACCCGGGCACGGTGAGGGTGGCATAGACCACGGTCGGGCCGAGGGTGTTGGGAATAATGTGGCGGAAGAGGATACGCAAATTGGAAAGGCCGAGTGAAGTTGCCGCCTCGACAAATTCCCGCTCCTTCAGGCTTAGTACCTGGGCACGCACGATGCGTGCCAGTGTCAGCCAGCCGAACAGGCCGAGGGCAAAGAAGAGCGGCAGGACATTGGTTGCCCTGTTGGTGAAATCCTTGTTCCATCCCCAGTGCTCAACGATCCATTTCGAGGTGGTGCCCGACCACTCAGAGAGGACAGCCTGCAGGACGATCACCACCATGAGGAAGGGAATGGAGAGCAGGGTGTCGACGATGCGCATCATGATGGTATCGACCCGTCCGCCGTAGAAGCCGGAGATGGCGCCGTAGGTGACACCAATGGTCACGGCGACAAAGGTCGCGACCAGGCCGACGAGGATGGATATTTGTCCGCCGTAGAGGATGCGGGAAAACAGGTCCCGTCCCATGGCGTCAGTTCCTAGCCAGTGTTCACCGGAGGGGGAGGCGAACTTGTTGGTCAAATCCTGCTGGATTGGATCCTTGCAGAACCATGCAAACCCGAAGCACAACAGGCAGGTGATGATGAAGACAACCAGGCTGACAATGGCGATCTTGTTCTTGCCCATGCGCAGCCAGGCATCGCGCCACAGTGAGGAACCGCGCTCTATTTCTTCGCTTGCAGCGTCTTGAGTTCGGGTAGCCATCATTTATTTGGCGGCATTACCGGCTATGCGCACGCGCGGGTCAAGGATACCGGTGAGGATGTCGGCGGCGAGGTTCATGATGACGATCAGGAAGCCGAAGAAGAGGGCTACCCCCAAAAGCAGGAACTCATCACGGGCGATGACGGCATTGACAAAGTGCTGTCCCATGCCCGGCACCTGGAAGATGGTCTCGACGATGAATGAGCCGCTGATGAGGGCGGCAAAGGCCGGTCCGATGAAGGCGACGGACGGTAGGATTCCTCCCCGCAGCGCGTGGCGCGTGATCACCTTGCTGGGTGGGATTCCCTTGGCATGTGCGGTGCGGATGTAGTCCTGGGAGAGAATCTCGAGCATTCCGCCGCGGGTCAGGCGGGCAAGGTAGGCCGCGGTTGAGAGTCCAAGTGTAATGGCCGGCAGCAGGATATCCTGTGGGTCGCCCCAGCCGGCGACCTTGATGGCGGAGAGTTTGGCGGCAATGAAGATCTGCAACAGGGGGCCGATGGTGAATGCCGGCACACAGATGCCGATCATGGCAACCGCCATGGTGCCCCAGTCCACCCAGCTGTTCCTGCGTACTGCGGAGATCACGCCAATCGGCACACCGATACATATGGCGATGCCAAGGGCGCTCAACCCGAGGACGACCGATACCTTGAAGGACTGGGAGATGATGTCCTTGACCGGGCGCCCCTTGCTGGTGGAAATCGCCAACGAGCCCTTGGTGATGATGTTCTTCGGGTAGATAAAATACTGGTGCAGCAGTGGTTTATCCAGCCCGTAAAGGGCACGCTGGTATGCCTTGGATTCCTCGGAGAGGTTTTTCTCCGTGGTGAAGGGTTCGCCCGGCATGGCCTTGGCCAGGAAGAAGGTAATCGTGTAGAGGGCGAAGAGGACAAACAGGCCCTGGAGTAAGCGGCTGGCAATGAAACGGAGCATCAACGTGAGGTCGCCGGTGGCGAAGGATCGGGGTTTCGTTCAAGCCGGAGGAACTTGTAGGGATGGTTGTCCAGGATCAGCGGATCCCAGCCCTTGACATCAGGGTGGATGAGGTAGTTGCGCGTATACCAATAGAGGGGCAGAATCGGTGTCTCGGAGAGGAACAGTGCCTCGGCTTCCTCCAGTACCCGGTAGCGCGCCTGCGGGTCGCCGGTGTTGCCGGCTTTTTTAAGGAGGACCTCAAACTGCTCATTGTGCCAGCCGGTGCGGTTGTTACCGCCGTCCTTCATCCACATGTCCAGGAACGTCAGCGGATCCATGTAGTCGCCGATCCAGCCTCCTGCCGCCAGGCCGTAATCCTTCTCGAACATGGTGGTGATGTAGGAGGTCCATTCCATTTGCCTGATCCTGATGCTCACCCCGAGGTTATCCTTCCACATCGCCTGCAGTGCTTCCGCATTGGCCTTGGAGGTTTCCTTGTCGGTGGTGAGGAACTCAATCTCGGGGAGCCCCTTTCCACCGGGATAGCCGGCCTCGGCGAGCAGCTTGCGTGCTCCCTCCGGGTCAAAGCCGATCGTGGTGGCAGGGCGGTAATCCCCGAATGGCGGCACCAGTCCCCCGGCCGGTTTCTGGCCGCCCTTGAGCACGTTCTTGATCAGCGACTGCTGGTCGATTGCCTTGGAAAAGGCAATCCGCACGCGCGGGTCGGTAAAGGGCTCCCGGGTGACATTGGCACGGATAAAGTAGGTGCCGAGGTAGAGTTCATTGCGGACCTGGTCGGGATAACGCTCACGGGCATATTCAATCAACTCAGGCGCGAGCGTGTAGGTGATGTGCATCTGCCCGTCAAAATACATCCGGTCCTCGGTGTAGAGGTTTGAGATCGGCAGGTAGCGGATGCCGTTGATGCCGACATTGCCCTTATCCCAGTAGAGAGGGTTGCGTTCAACCTGGATGTGGTCATTGAATTGCCAGGAGGTGAGAATGAAGGCGCCGTTGCTTTCAATGTTCTCGGGCTTGGTCCACGCGGTAAAGCGGTCACCGATCTTTCCGTGATCGATTATTTTGTGCCTGGGAACCGGGAACCAGGTATAATGCTTGGTGATCTCCGGCAGGAAGGCGATGGGTGAGTTGAGCTTTACCTTCAGGGTGTGGGGATCGGGTGCCGTGGCACCGAAATCAATCAGGTCCCACAGGTTCTTGCCGCTGTTTGCAAATTCCAGGTTTTTTTCGATCAGGATTTCGCGCACATCCCGGCTGACATCCTCCGGCCACTGGAAAAGCCCGGGATCTGATTTCAGTTCCTCGATCTGTTGTGCAGCGAGGTGGTCGAGTCCTTTCCGGTTGAATTCGGTTTCCCCCTCTTCATTCGGGCCAAAGTCGACCTTTTTCAGCGTGTTCCAGTCAACCGGGAAAGACGGGTCATTGCGGCAGTTCAGATAGGAGCGCTGGGACTTGTGATAGGGCTCGGCGTCCCTGATGTAGTAGAGCATGAAGGAATAGTCCGAGGCCAGTGCCGGGGTCAGGATGCGGCGGAAGGCAAACAGAAAATCCGCAGCCGTGAGCGGTTTGCCGTCTGACCATGTAGCATCCTTACGCAGCTCGAAGATCCATTCATCGGGTTTTTGCGGGTCGGTGGGATACCATTTTTCAGCCATTCCAGGCAGTGCAACACCGTCCTTTGAGGGGTGGGCGACCACCAGTCCCTCGAAAAGTGCGCTGATGATGTTGCTCTCAAGCACCCCGCTGACGATATGCGGGTCCAGGCCCTTTGGCTCCGAGGTGTTGCCCATGATCAGTATACCATTACCGGTGGCACGATCGACTGCGGTCTCACCCTCTTTGCACGCTGTTGCCAACAGGGCGGCTGCCAGTAGGCAAAGGACATTGATGATACGCATTGGCGGGACTTTGAACCGGGTTGGACGGCAGGTCACGTGTATTTCTTCATTCCGTGAAAAAGATACCTGCTTATAATAAATAGGTTGATCGCCTTTGTGGCATCTCTAGGATGTTTTCCACCTGCTATACGGATGCGCGATTACTTCATCAGGCGATTCCTGCTCATCCCACCAACGTTGCTGGGTATCACCTTCATCGTATTCCTGATCACGCGCGTGGTTCCGGGGGGTCCCATGGAGAGGGCCCTGCAGGAGGCACAAAAGGCCTCGGAGGGTGGCGGTTCCTCCGGCGGGCAGATGATGGGCGGGCTGGACGAGGAGCAGATTGAGGAACTGGAGGAGGAATATGGTTATGACAAGACCATTTTCGTGGCTTACCTGCAATGGCTTGGGGTGCTGCCCCGTGAACGGCTTTTAAGCAAGGCGGAGTTCCGGCCACTGGGCAAGGACAAGATCGGCGGCAACCTGGTCACCGACCCGGATAATGAGGTGCTGGTGGTTTTAAAGGGCAGCGGACGACAGGCGATGGTTACCCGCACAGGTAGCGAGGTTCAAGCTGTTTACGTCAAGAACGACAAGGTTGAGGGTGGAGTGAATGACTTCGACAACAAGGGCTGGAAGTTGCGTATCGAGACGGTCAGTGACCGCCAGCAGCGCTGGTCACGACGCAACGGGGAACCCAAAGGCAAGGCACCACAGAATTATGATGACCGTGTTGTGGCCTACAAGACGGATTTTTCCGGCCTGCTGCATGGAGACCTCGGCAACTCGACAAAGTTCAGCGAGCCGGTCTGGTCGCTGATCAGGGAGCGCATTCCGATTGCCCTTTATTTCGGCATCCTGACGATCATCATCACCTACGGGATTTCCCTGCCCCTGGGAATTCTCAAGGCGATCAAGCACCGCACGGCGGTCGACAATATTTCATCAGTTCTCATCTTTATCGGGTATGCCATCCCGGGCTTTGCCCTCGGTGCATTGATGCTCATTCACCTGGGTGCCCGCGGCGGATGGTTTCCGCTCTTCGGCCTTACCAGCCCTGAGTTCTCTGAAATGGGTTTCCTCGAGAAGATTACCGACCTTGCCCATCACACCGTCCTGCCTCTTGCCTGTTATATCGTTGGCGGCTTTGCGTGGTTGACGATGATGATGAAGAACAACCTGATGGAGAACCTCTCCACGGACTATGTGCGCACGGCGGTGGCCAAGGGGGCAAGTTTCCGCAGCGCGGTGTTCAGGCATGCTTTCCGCAACTCCATTATCCCGATTGCCTCGACCCTTGGCCAGTTGATCACCATCCTGGTCGGCGGCAGCATCCTGGTCGAGTCGGTGTTCGATATCCAGGGCTTTGGCCTGCTGCAATACCAGGCTCTCCTTGACCGGGACCAGACGGTGATCATGGGCACGCTGACCATTGCCGCCGCCCTGCTTTTGATCGGCAATATCCTCTCGGACATGATCGTGGCACTGATTGATCCGCGGGTGAAATTTAACTAAATACAATGTTTTTCAAGCTCAGCGGACCATTCCTGATCCTTGCTGCCCTTCTCGGCAGCCTGGGGGAGGTCTGCAAGCTGGAGTTTCCCACGGTGCGCTTTGCCTTCACCCTCAGCAGGGAAATCAGCTGGCTCTCACCATGGTTCGGCTGGCTGGTGATGGTGCTGTTGCTGGGTGCCGGTATCTGGTGCATTCGGCGATTCTGGACGGCGGCTAATTTCACGCCGATCACCCAGCGCCGCATTGAGCGCTTCAAGTCGATTAAGCGCGGGTATGTCTCATTGTTGATTGTCGGTATGCTTGCAATGTTCGCGGCCCTTGACCATGTGCTGGTCGGCAACGAGGCACTGGCAGTCCGGCATGATGGAGCTTGGTCTTTTCCTGCCTTCACCCGTACGGTGGAGAAGGGTGCGGCTTATGGAGTTGAGGGTGACCAGGCACAGGCACCCGCCGATTACCGTAAACTCAAGAAGGATTTCCTGAAAGCTGCCGGGGGTGACCGGGTCTGGATGCCACTGATTGCCTTTGCCCCGACCGGGGACACCGTGGCCGCTGTTTCCACCGGACTGGAGGAAGGGGAAGGCGTGGTCAGGGAAGGTGATGATTTGTTTTCCGGGCTTGGCTCAAGGATTTACGATCTGGATGATCCGGCGCGTATGCATTTGCGTTTCCGTTTCCGTAAGGGCCTGAAGGACGGCCCGGTCGACGGCTGGAATCGTGATGGAAAACGGGTCTACGGCGCGCAATACGAGGCCGGCAAGTTGCTTGAAGGCTCACAGTCATGGAACGGGCAGGGTGAAGTGGAGGAATTTTTCAGGCAGCAATCAAGCGGGTTGCGTGTGATTCATTTTTCACCTTCACCGCCAAGCGCACAGCCTGGGCAACGGCATTTTCTCGGTACCAACTCAAGTGGCTATGATGTGGTTGCCTATCTCTTTGGCGGGTTGCAGGTAAACTTCAAGGCCGCCCTGGTCTATATCCCGCTGGTTTACGCCCTCGGGGTAAGCATTGGCCTGTTGATGGGATTCTTCGGGGGATGGTTTGACCTGATCCTGCAGCGGGTCATTGAGATCCTTTCCAATGTTCCTTTCCTTTTCGTGGTGATGATCGCCAGCACCGCCGTGCCCGAGCGTCTCAAGGAGACGGCGGGTCTGTGGATGATCCTCTTGATCCTGCTTTGCTTTGGCTGGATGGGCATGACCTACCTGATGCGCACCTCCGCACTCAAGGAGAAGCAGCGCGACTATATCGCGGCGAGCCGGGTGATTGGTGCCTCGACACCAAGGATTTTGTTCCGCCACCTGTTGCCCAACTCAGTGGCGATCATTATCACCCTGGTACCGTTCTCCATTTCCAGCCTGGTGCTGGCATTAACCTCACTGGATTACCTCGGCTTTGGCCTGCCGGCAAAATATGCCACCTGGGGACAGCTTCTGCGCGATGGCCTTGAGAATATAGCGGCACCCTGGCTGGTGACTTCCGCCTTCCTGGCACTGGTGGGGCTGTTGATCCTGATTACCTTTATTGGCGAGGCGGTTCGCGAGGCCTTTGACCCCAAGAAATTCAGTTATTACCGCTAGATCCATGCGCTCCTTCCTGCACATTCTCCTGTTAACGTCCCTGGGTCTTGCCTCCTGCCGCCGGCCCGGGGAAGAGTCATCGGTTGGTGCGGATTTTGAGTCCTGGCGCCCCCGTTACAACCTTTACATCAGCAATTGGCTCAATGAGCAGGTTGCGGCGGCCTCTTCGTCCCTGGAACAATTGCAGCAGCAGCTTGGGGAGGCAACGGATACTGCTGGCAGGAAAAATCTCGGGGAGAGGATCAAGGACAAGCAGAAGGAACTGGACAGGTTCAAGGCCCGGCAACAACTCGGGGATTACCTGGCGATCCTTGAGGCCAAGGATGTTCCTGATGGCCTGGTATGGGAGAACGGCCAGGATCAGCCGGAGGTCGGGGATCCCGCTTCAAGAAAGGGCGGCAGCTTCCGCTATTTCATCACTTCCTTTCCGCCGACCATCCGGCCCTTTGGGCCTGAGTCGAACAATTCCTTTCGCGGCGAGCTCTATGACAACATCGAGATCGGCCTGATTGACCTGCATCCCGAGACAGGGGCCGTGATTCCCGGGGTGGCCAGTGAATGGGCCCTGGCTAAGGACGGCAAGACCGTGTTCTTCAAGCTCGACCCGGATGCGAGTTATAATGACGGGGTGCCGGTAAGTGCGATTGATTTCCTCTGGTTTGTCTATGTCCGCGCCTCGGACAATGTCGTGACCCCCTGGTTCAAGCAATACCTGCGTGAACAGTTTGCCAGGGTGGCAGCTTACGGTGAGCAGATCGTTGGCATTACCCTGCCGGAGCCCAAGCCCAACCTGCCCTATTCCGCGAGCATTCCGCCCTGCCCGCCGCATTTTTACAGGGAATACGGACCCGATTACAAGGAGCGCTACCAGTGGCGTGTGCCGCCGACAACCGCCGCCTACACCGTGCAGGACGGGGATCTCAAGAAAGGGGTCTCAATCACCCTTTCCCGTGAGGGTAACTGGTGGGCGAAGGACAAGAAGTTTTACCGCTACCGTTTCAATACGGATAAAATCCGCTACACGGTGGTGCGTGACATTTCCAAGGCGTGGGAACTTTTCCGGACTGGTGAGCTCGATTATTTTCCGATTTCCCTGCCGCAATACTGGTATGAGAAATCCGAGATGCCGCCGGTCTTTGACGGCTACGTCGAGCGTTATACGTGGTATAACCAGTTCCCGAGGATTCCCTGGTCGCTTTATCTCAACCGCGCGAAGCCGCCACTGGATAACCTTGCCGTGCGCCTCGGGATCAACCACGCGACCAACTGGCAGAAGGTCATTGACGTGGTGTTCCGTGGTGATGCCTCGCGGCTGCCGGGCTGGACCAAGGGCTACGGGCGCTTTGACAACACGGAGATCACGGCAAGGCCCTTCTCGGTGACCAGGGCAAGGGAGTATTTTGCCAAGGCGGGATACACGGGTGAGGGGGATGACGGCATCCTGCGTAATGCGGCCGGCAAGAGGCTTGAGGTCGTGCTTACCTATTCAAAGATTCCCGTGCGTGAGAAGATGATGGGAATCCTCAAGGAGGAGGCACGCAAGGCGGGCCTTGATTTTATCCTCGACGGCCTTGATCACACCGTGGTTTACAAGAAGGAGATGCGCAAGGAGCACGAGGTGGTGTTTTCGGCATGGGGCTTCCAGCCTCCCTACCCGCGCTATTACGAGTATTTTCATTCCAGCAATGCCTATGACGACAAGGGCAACCTCAAGCAGAATACCAATAATGTCTTTTCTTTCAAGGACGAGAGGATGGACCAGCTGGCGGTTGCCTACCGCAATGCGCGCACCGAGGAGGAACTCGAGGAGAGCGCGCATGAGATGCAGCAGATTATCCATGACTCCGGTGTCTATGTTCCCGGTTACATGACTGAGTTCTCTCGCATTGGCTGCTGGCGCTGGCTGCGCTGGCCGGACTGTGAATTCACCGAGTTCAGCCCGCCGATGCGATACATACCGATGGAGAGTTATGTGTACTGGGTGGATGAGGAAATGAAACGCGAAACACTTGAGGCCAAACGCTCCGGGAAGACCTTCCCCGAGGTGCAGGAAGTCAAGCAGCGCTATCGTATCGGAAAGGAGCCGGCGGTGGGAAAACGATGAGCAGCTTTCTGGAGATAGAGAACCTGGCCACCGGGTTTCAGACCGAGCGCGGGTTGGTGCGTGCGGTCGACGGGGTATCCTTTGAACTGGAAAAAGGCAAGACTCTCGGTGTGGTGGGCGAGTCCGGATGCGGCAAGACGGTTACCGCGATGTCCATCGTGGACCTTCTTCCCAAGCCCTCAGGGGAAGTGCTTGAGGGTAGTATCCGATTTAACGGGGGTGAATTGGTCGGCGCGGGCCAGGAGAGGATGCAGCAGCTGCGCGGCAATGAGATTGGTGTGATTTTTCAGGAACCGATGGCAGCACTCAACCCGGTGCACCGTATTGGCCGGCAGATTGCCGAGGCGCTCAAGCTGCATCAGGAGATGGAGTCCCGGCAGGCGCTCCAGAAGGCGGTTGAGCTGCTGGACCTTGTCGGCATCCCGGTCCCGGAGCGCAGGGTCCTTGAGTATCCGCACCAGCTTTCCGGGGGCATGCGCCAGCGCGTGATGATTGCCATTGCACTGTGCTGTGAGCCGGACCTGTTGATCGCCGATGAACCGACCACGGCACTTGATGTCACCGTGCAGGCACAGATCCTTAACCTGATCTCAAGGATGCAGGATGACCTTGGCATGGCGGTCATGCTTATCACCCATGACCTCGGGGTGATTGCCGAGCAGTGTGACGAGGTGGTGGTGATGTATGCCGGGCGTATTGTTGAGCGGGCCCCGGTTGAGGAACTTTTCGCAAATCCCCGGCATGCCTACACCAGGGGCCTGTTGGCCTCGATCCCGCGCCTTGAGAGTGAACGCAAGAGTGAGTTGCGAACCATTCCCGGCCAGGTGGCCGCCATTCAGGATTTTGTCGATGGTTGCCGCTTCTGCCAGAGGATGGAGCGTGGCGGTACGCTCACCAGGACCCGCCCCGCCTATGAGAAGGTCTCTCCGGGACATTTCCTGGAGCGCTGCCCGGAATGTGCAAAGTAAGTGATGAGTGAAGAAGACAACATTACGGGAAACGCGCCGCACGTAAACGAGTCGACCTTGCTGGAGGTTGAAGATTTAAAGATGCATTTTCCGGTGCGTGGCGGGGTGTTCTCACGCCAGGTTGGGGCGGTGCGCGCAGTGGACGGTGTCAGTCTGTCCATCGGCAGGGGGGAAACCCTCGGCCTGGTGGGGGAGTCGGGATGCGGCAAGTCGACGCTGGGCAAGGCCATTGTCCGCCTGCTCAATCCGACCGGCGGATCTGTCCGCTTCAAAGGAAGTGATATCACCCATATGTGGCAGAGGCAACTTCGACCCCTGCGGCAGGATTTCCAGATGGTGTTCCAGGATCCGGCCGAATCACTCGATGCGCGCATGTCTGTGGGTGAGCTGGTTGCTGAGCCGATGGTCATCCAGCGCATGGGCAACCGTGAGCAGCGCCGGGAGCGGGTGGCCGAGTTGCTCGACAGGGTGGGCTTGCCGCGGAGTGCCGCACAGAAGTTTTCCTTCGAGTTTTCCGGGGGGCAGCGCCAGCGGATTGGTATTGCGCGCGCGCTTGCGGTGAACCCTGACCTGCTGGTCCTTGATGAGCCGGTCTCCGCGCTGGATGTCTCAGTGCAGAGCCAGGTGCTTAACCTTTTAATGGAACTGCAGCGTGACCTTGGGCTTTCCTATCTTTTTATTGCCCATGACCTGGCGGTGGTGAAGCACGTCAGTGACCGTATCGCGGTCATGTATCTTGGCAAAATTGTCGAGATGACCGGGGCGGATGAGCTTTACCGCAACCCGCGCCATGCCTACACCAAGGCGCTGATTGAGGCGATACCTGTTAGCGATCCCTCGCAGAGGCGTGACCATGAACCGCTGGAGGGTGAGGTTCCCTCGCCCATCAACCCGCCGCCGGGCTGTGCCTTCGGGCACCGGGTGAGTGCACCGGGCTATGAGGAGAGTATCGGCATGGATATCAGCCTGAAGGAGATTGAGCCGGGGCACTGGATTTCAGATTGCCCCTGTTGTGTCAGCGTGCAGCCTGCCGCCGGTATCATTGTAAGTTAATCACGGGGAGCAATTGCAGTAGATGGCGAGAACCTACCTGGAGCGCAAGGAGGCGTGGGCGGCGAAGATGCGCTCGGCACCGGTGCGCACCGAGCGGGTTGAGGGGCGGCTGCCTCCCGGGCAGCACACCGTGCAGGAGCTGCCGGTGCTGGACCTTGGGATTTACCCGGAGGTTGACTCCCCGGATTGGCGACTGGAGATCGAGGGCCTGGTGGAGGCGCCCCTGGCACTGGATCTGGATGGGTTGATGGCGCTGCCCCGGGTGGAGATGACCAGTGACTTTCATTGTGTGACCACCTGGTCGAAATACGACTGTCGCTGGGGCGGGGTGCCGATGACCGAGATCCTTGACCGGGTCAAGCCGACTGATGCAGCCAATTTTGTGCTGTTCACCTCCTATGACGGCTACACCACCAACCTGCCGGCTGCGGCACTCTTTGCTGAAGATGTAATTCTGGCCACCTCAATGGATGGCGAAGTACTGAGTGTTAAGCACGGTGGACCGGTGCGGGTGGTTATTCCGCAGCTCTATGGATGGAAAAGTGCCAAGTTCATCCACAGGATCGACTTCCTGGCCGAGGATGTGTCCGGTTACTGGGAGAAGCGGGGCTATTCCAACACTGCCGACCCGTGGCTTGAGGAGCGCTTTTCCGGGGAAGAGGTTCCCGGTTGGCGGGATTAGCTTGCCGGTACAATTGATATAGCAACATTTTTAAAAGCCGGAGAATCCTGTGGGTGAAGAAAGTTCGTCAATGAAACCGCCTGCAGGTTCGACCCTTGCGCCTCTGATCATTAAATTGCTGATCACCGGGCTTATCCTGTCCACCGGCTTGCTTTGCCTTGTGGCCTCCCAGAAAGGCGCTCCCGAGGTGGCAACGGTGAAGATGGTGTGCGGGCTTATTACTTTGTGGATCGTGCTTGGCGGGGTGGCGATGCATCACTTTCGTGACAGGGCGCGGAAATTCATCCAGGGCTTACCTTTTGACTGGCGGGTGAAATTTACGCTTTCCGCCATCATCCTGGCCCTGGTGGAAGAGGCTATCGCTGTCTTGATGACCAACTTGGCACCGCTCCTGGGAGTAAAGAGCGAAGAGGCATACATCACCGCTTCCACCAGCTATCTTGATGTGGTTTTGTTCCACAGCGTCGTGGTGTTTGTTCCGCTTTTCATTGCCTGGGCGGTGTTGCTGACGCGCTATGATTTTTCGCCGTTTGCTGTTTTCCTGCTATTCGGTATCACGGGAATCCTCTGTGAGGCGACCATCAACCCGGTGGGTGCGTTTTTTGGCGTCGCCCAATGGATTTTCATCTACGGCCTCATGGTTTACCTGCCTGCCTATTGTCTGCCTCAAGGGCGTGGGGCGCGGGCAGTGCGATGGTATCATTATGTTTTTGCAATCCCGGCGACCTTTCTCATCGCTCTTCCCCTGTTGGGTCCCCTTATTTACTTTATAGGGCAGGTTTTGAAGCACCCCTCAGGAGCGCATTTCTAGCTTTGCAGCCGAGAGCCTTGTGAAGGGCGTAATTATTGAGGCTCTTCCCGGGCAACAGCAAGGGAACGGATCACTCCGCCTGCTTTTCCTCAGTTACCGCAGTTGCAGGTGTTTTTGGCTTCGGTTGCCATTTTCCGTAACACTCAACGATCTGGTCGCCGCTCTCACCTTGAACTGGTCGTTACCAAGGTCATTGAACGTGCCGCCGCCATGATGAAGATGCATAGGGGTTTTTTAAGGATCGGGATTTTACGTGATCCTCTCCGGCAATGGCAAGGTTCAGATTACCCCTCAAAGTTAACCGGATAGATCAGGGCTTTGGAAAATCTTTTCGTGAGGGTGGGCGTGCACCCGGATTTTTTCACTGTCGATTTTTTTCTGGATGATTTCCCCGGCATTGCCACCTATAGAAAGGAATTCAAAAATGACTCATCCAGGCAAGATTCACCTCCATGGCTAGGAAACCCTGCATCCTTGTTATTCGTGATGGCTGGGGCATCAACCCCGGCGGTGGTGCCAAGGCCGCCAAGAACGGTGACGCGACGCTGCTCACCGACACGCCGTTTCACGATTACCTCTACGATCAATATCCGGTTTCGCGCGTCAGCGCCAGTGGCGGGGATGTCGGCTTGCCGGACGGCCAGATGGGCAATTCCGAGGTCGGCCATCTCAACCTCGGGGCGGGCAGGGTCGTCTACCAGAACCTCTCGCGCATCAACCGCGCCATTGAAGGCGGGCAACTGGGTGACAACCCGGTGTTGCAGGAGGCCTTTGCAAAGGCGGGCCAATCCACCCTGCATCTGGTCGGGTTGGTTTCCGATGGCGGTGTTCACAGTCACCAGGATCACCTGGTGGCCCTTGCCACCGCGGCTCATGCCGCAGGAGTGGAGGATATCAAGGTGCACGCGATTACCGACGGGCGCGACACCTCGCCCACCGGCGCTGAGGGATTTCTTTCCCACTGTGAGGATGAGCTTGGCAGGGTCGGGGCAAGGATTATCACCGTGGTCGGGCGTTATTATGCCATGGATCGTGACCGCCGCTGGGAGCGGACAAAGCTCGGCTGGGATGCCATCGTCGATGGCATCGGCGAGGCATGTGACCTGCTGCCCTCCGAGGCGGTGAAGGCGAAATATGCGCTGGACAAGACCGACGAGTTCCTGCCGGCAATGATCTTTGGGGAGCACGAGACCCGCCGAGTCAATGATGGCGACGTGGTGCTGTGGTTTAATTTCCGGGCTGATCGTGCCCGCCAGCTCTCGGAGGCTTTCCTGCTTGAGGACTTTGAGGACTTTGATCGCGGCGCAATGCCCGGTGTCTCCTATTATACACTCACCGAGTATGACGGGAAATACGCCTGCCCGGTGGTGTTTGCCCCGGAGAAGCTTGATGACGTGCTGGGTTCCGTCGTCAGTAGCGCGGGCAGGACGCAGCTGAGGATAGCGGAGACTGAAAAATACCCGCACGTCACCTACTTTTTCAATGGTGGTGAGGAGCAGCCCTTTGAGGGTGAGGACCGGGTGATCGTGCCGTCCCCGAAGGTTGCCACCTATGACCTGCAGCCGGAGATGAACGCATTACAGGTTACCGATGAAGTCGTCTCCCGGCTGGGAGATTATGACCTGATCATCCTCAATTTTGCCAATCCCGACATGGTCGGGCATACGGGTGTGGTGGAGGCAGCCAGAAAGGCTGTCGCCACCATTGACAGTTGCCTTGAGAGGGTGGTCGACGAGGTCATGAGGCTTGGGGGGCGGGCATTGATCACTGCCGACCACGGTAATTGTGAGCAGATGATCAAGGATGACGGTTCGCCCCACACAGCTCATACCACCAACCTGGTGCACTTGATCTACGTTGCCGAGGACTCCGGGCAGGTGGCATTGCGTGACGGGATCCTGGCAGACATCGCGCCGACCCTGTTGCAGATGATGGACATTGAAGCCCCCGCTGCGATGTCCGGCACTTCATTGATTGTACGGCAAAGCTGAGCGGCAAGCCGGGCATTGATTTTTTTGCGTGACATCAAGCCGTGCAATATACATATACATGGCAAATCCGGCTCTTGATCTCCGCTTGGAAGGCGTTACTTTGCCGCCCATTCACGATAACCCCGTGGTGTAATGGTAACACAACGGTTTTTGGTACCGTTATTCAAGGTTCGAATCCTTGCGGGGTTGCCAGGCTTTTTGGCGGGGAAATTCAAGGGAGAGATCCTGTGTCAGCGGGGGGCATACAGGCGGCGGCCGGGCAAGGTGATTTTTATTGTAATTATTTGACGGTGAGTTTCTTAGGAAACAATAAACACGGCGTGCATTTTTTCTCAGAATGAGCCGGCAGGGCTGCCATGACCGGGCATTTTTGATACCTTTTCCCGCCGGGCAATAAATCTTGCAGATTATACCCGATGCCTTAAACTCCGCGTTCCCCTCCGGCCTTGCAAGGCGTCCCGGTGGCTGGGCGGGGTGAAAATTCCGGGGCGACGACGTAGTCGGTTAACCTTAAAACCCAACCTTACAAACCCAATCCTATGAGTGTTGATTTGCTCAGCTTAATTGACAAGTCCTTCCGCGAGTTCCGTGAAGGCTCGATCGTTAAAGGTCGAATTCTCGAGATCCAACCACAGATCGTGCTGGTGGATATCGGCTACAAGTCGGAAGGTGCCATCGCGGTTTCCGAGTTCGAAGATGAAGAGTTTGCGGTAGGCGACGAGATCGAAGTCCTGCTGGAGCGCCTTGAGAACGATGAGGGCATGATTGTCCTCTCCAAGGAGAAGGCAGCCTACAAGCAGAACTGGGACAAGATTGCCAAGGTCTTCCACGACGGCGGTCTGGTGAAAGGCAAGGTCAAGGCCGTGGTCAAGGGCGGATTGATGGTCAACGTCGGGGTTGAGGCATTCCTGCCGGGTTCCCAGATCGACATTATTCCACCGAAGGATCTCACCGAGTATGTCGGTAAGGTCTATGACTTCAAGATTGTGAAGATTAACGATGAGCGCAAGAACGTGGTGCTCAGCCGTCGTGAGGTCATTGAGGCGGAGCGCTCCCTGGAGCGGCAGAAGTTCCTCGATGAGGTCACCGTTGGCGATACTGTCGAGGGCATGGTCAAGAACCTCACCGATTTCGGTGCCTTCGTTGACCTCAAGGGAATGGACGGCCTGTTGCATATTACTGACATGAGCTGGGGTCGTATCAATCACCCCAGTGAAATGCTGACCATTGCCCAGGTTGTGACAGTGCAGATTCTCGAGGTCGACAAGGAAAAGGAGCGCGTGTCCCTGGGCCTTAAGCAACTCACCCCGAACCCCTGGGAGGACATCGAGGCCAAGTTCCCCGTTGGCAACCACGTCAAGGGCAAGATCACCAAGCTTGTCCCCTATGGGGCATTTGTTGAGGTTGCCGAGGGAGTTGAGGGCCTGATCCACGTTTCCGAGTTGTCATGGACCAAGCGTATCACGCGTCCCTCGGACATCCTGGAGATGGGGCAGGAGCTTGAGACAGTTATCCTTGCCATCAACAAGGAGGAGCAGAAGATTTCCCTCGGTGTTCGCCAGCTTGAGCCCAACCCGTGGGATGAAGTTGACAGCCGCTATCCGATTGGCAGCACGATCAAGGGAGAGGTTCGCAACCTTACGCCCTACGGTGCCTTTATTGAGCTTGAGGATGGCATTGACGGAATGGTACACGTTTCCGACCTCAGCTGGACACGCAAGATCAACCACCCGAGCGAAATCCTCAAGAAGGGTGATGCACTTGAGGCAGTGGTGCTGGAAATCGACAAGGAGAGCCAGCGCATCAGCCTTGGTGTCAAGCAACTGGAGACCGACCCGTGGGATGAGATCGGCAGCAACTTCAATGTTGGTGACCTTGTCAAGGGAACCGTCGCCAAGATCGCAACCTTTGGTGCTTTCGTGCAGCTTGATGGTGATGTTGACGGACTGGTACACATTTCCCAGCTTTCCGAGGAGCATGTCACCAAGGTCAAGGATGTCATTAATATCGGTGATGAGGTCGAGGCCCGCGTGATCAAGGTCGACAAGGCGGAACGCCGGATCGGCCTCTCCATCAAGGCCGCTTCCTACAGTGAGGATGAGCTCAAGAAAGAGACCGCTGCCTTTGAGGCGCTACGCCCGAGTTCAGACCTTGTCGGTCTGGAGCAAGCCTTCCAGGTTGCCGAGGAGTGGCGCCCCGGCGAGGCAGAGGCAGAGGAAACGGAAAGCGAGAGCTAGAGGCAGGAACCCATCAAGGGCCCCACGGGGTTCATTTATTTACCACAAACGGCGTCGCGGGAGATTTTCCCGTGGCGCCGCTTTGCTTAATACGGGTGCCTGTGGGCAATCCTACTGTTCGGTTTTCACGGCGATGTTGGCGCGCGGGACACCGACGTGACGGCAGATGGACAGAATGTTTGCCAGATAGAGGTGCTTGGACTCCATGTCACAGCGGATCAGCACCTTGAGGTCGGTTTTTTTCTCGAACTCCTCGCTCATCAATTTGGTGAGACCTTCGTCGGTCACCTGCTGGTTCCTCACGACGTAGGCACCGTTGTGAGGAATGTTGTCCTTGATCAGGTTGCCAGCGGTCTGGGTGAGGGACTGGTTGGGTGAATCCGCCGGCAGTTTGATTAGGTGATCCGCTCCCGCGCCCGGATCGACCATCCCGCCGGATGCCGTGATGAACATTTTGTGACCCCCAAGCCCGGCTTCAATTGTGAACCACACCGCTTCACTGGTTCGCCACCGCTGTGCTTCTTCCTCGTTATTTTCTCGATAGGCGGCTCCCTTTTCCCGGTTAAACCGGTTAGCCTCATAGAAAGTGGGATTGAATATACCCGTGGCGTGCGGTTTTCCGGAATGTTGCCAATGCCGGGCTGTGGCGCCAAAGGGCTTGAGTGTGTCCTCCTAGACCTTCCACTCGCCGCGGTAGTCGCGGGTCAGCCACTTCGGGTTGCCGGTGTTGCCCTTAAAGGCATTTTTCTCAGGGTTCCACTTGATGAGCTCACCGTTGTAGTAGGCCTGGTTCATAAGGTGGCAGGCGGTGGCGGAGCCGCCGCCGACGATCTCGTTGGTGATCGGCTTCTTGCGGCTCTCGACACAGGAGAGGAAGTCGCGGATGTGGTGCCCGCTGTTGTAGAGCTTGACCTTGGCGTCCTTCAGGAATTGGGTCTCGGCGGTCTTAAGCGCACTGCCCAGGGAGCCGTCACCGCGTTTCTCGAACTTGGCGATTTCCTTGCCCTTGTGGGTGAAGGCAAAGCGCCCGCGGTTGACCTTGATCTCGCCCTCAGTGCCGAAGAAGTGCACCCCGAAGCCGTTCTTGTGGGTTACCGTGGCGCCGTCCTTGTAGGCCAGCTGCGCGCCGCGCTTGCTCTTCCACTGCTGCCATCCCTCCGGCGGGCGTGCCTCGATGGGTCCGGAACCATCCACCCCGAGCCCCCACTGGGCGATGTCGATGTGGTGGGCACCCCAGTCGGTGATCATGCCGCCGCCGTATTCCATGTAGTTGCGCCAGCGCGGGAAGTGGTTATGCACGCCGCGCGGGCTGAGCACTGAGTTGTAGCCGCGCAGCGGTCCCGGGCCGCACCACAGGTCCCAGTTGAGGCCGGGCTCCATGTTTTCCTCCTTGAGGTCACAGGGACGGCCGGGGTCACCCACGGAGATGTCGACGTTCTTGATCTTGCCGATGACGCCATTGCGAACCAGCTCGCAGGCAATACGGAACTCGCTTGAGGAGCGCTGCATGGAGCCGGTCTGCAACACGCGCTTGTGCTGCTTGACGGCCTTGATCACCTCGATGGACTCGTGGACGTTGTGGGTCAGCGGCTTCTCGCAGTAGACATCCTTACCGTTGGCCAGGGCAGAGATGGTGATCACCGAATGCCAGTGGTCCGGGGTTGCGATGCACACGGCATCAATGCCCTTGTCCTCGGTGATTTCCCGGAAGTCAATGACTGCCCTGCAGTCGGAATTCTTGTGGTGCTTGTTGACGGTTTTCTGGGCGTTGGTGCGCCGGTTGGTGTCCACGTCACACACAGCAACCGCCTGGATGCCCTGTCCCATGAAGTTGCGCAAAAGCCCCCCATTTTGCTTACCCATGCCCACAAATCCCATGACCAGCCGGTCATTTGGCTTGGTCTTGGCGGCCCAGATGTGTGAGGGCAGGATGAACGGCGCAGCAGTTGCCGCAGCTGAGCTCTTAAGGAAATTACGGCGTGAGGAGCGGAGGGTGGTGAGAGTTTTTGGTTTCATTGTTCTTGTTAGAGTAATTATAAATGTCCTGAATGCTGTTATTCTTAACGCAGAAAATGGCATGTGGTAAAGCGGGTAAATGTAGGAAAATGGCAGTAAAGGCCGGTTTGACAGTCGGCGGGTAGCGGATATTCATGGCGTTGAGCTTGCCCGTTGTCATGCAGGCCTTAAGCTAACAGGTGTCTTTTCAACCCGCAGTTCCCAGTTGCTCAATACGGATTGGCCCTGACGGGCACGCCGTGGCGCTTGACGGCGCGGCCCCGGTCTTTATCCTCGGACCATGCGTGATCGAGTCCGAGGAGTCTGCCTGGCAACTGGCACGGGACATCAAGGAAATCTCCGAGAAGGAGGGCTACCGCATTATTTTCAAGGCTTCCTATGACAAGGCAAACCGCACCTCGATTGATTCGTTTCGCGGCCCTGGGCTGGAGGAGGGGTGCCGTATCCTCGGTGACATTGGGCGCGATTTAAAGCTGCCGGTGACCACTGACGTTCACAGCCCGCATGATGCCGAGTATGCGGCGCAGTTTGTTGACCTGCTGCAGATCCCGGCTTTTCTCTGTCGCCAGACCGACCTCATTGTTGCCGCTGCGGGTTCCGGCCGGCCGGTGAATGTCAAGAAGGGGCAGTTTCTTGCCCCGTGGGATATCCGGCCAATCGCCGACAAGCTGCGCTCGGCGGGCTGTGCTGATTTCTTTTTTACCGAAAGAGGATCAAGTTTCGGCTATAATAACCTTGTAGCGGATATGCGTTCGATTCCTTTAATGAGAGAAGATGGCCATCGCGTGATTTTTGATGCAACGCATTCAGTACAGCGACCCGGGGGTGCCGGGGAGAGTTCTTCGGGAGATGGCACCCTGGCACCGGCACTGGCGCGTGCCGCAGTCGCGGCGGGTTGCGACGGGGTGTTTATCGAGACACACGCGAATCCAGCTCAAGCCAAATCCGACGGGCCCAACCAGATACCTATGGCTGAATTACCTGCGGTATTGGCCGCCCTTGCGGCGATTCACCGGGCTACCAACCAATAGATGCTGATCAATCAATAGAACTGATGACACTGCAACAAATGTTATGCTTGGCGGTAATACTGCCGGCAATTGGCATCGCCGTTGGCCAGCAGGCGGAGCCTGCCGACGGGAGTGGCGTTGTGCCGGTAGTTGATAATGGGAAACCCGCAACCAAGGCTGCGCAGGATGAAAACAGCGGCTTGCAGGTTGCCAGGTTCATGCCTTTGGGAAAGCCCAACCTGCGGGTAAAGATTCCACAGTTTAAGGATGGCATACTCGAGTGCGTGATGCGTGCCGGGGAAATGACCCGGGTCAGTGAAAATGATGTCAATATCAAGTTGATGGATATCGAGTTTGTAGGGGAGGGAGATTCCGAGATGAAGATCGAATTGAAGGATGCCACCTATAATCTCTCTGATAAACTCATCAGCAGTAAAAGCAGGGCAATTGTGAGGCGATCTGACTTTACCCTTATTGGCGATTCCCTTGACTTTGACACCGAGAACCGCCATGGGCGCATGATGGGCAAGGTAAGGATGGTGATTCATGATTCGGGAAGTTTAATGAAGGGAGAAGGCACAGAAAAAGCAGCGCGCATGCCGCGTCAGTCAAAAGGCATGTCAATTGCCCAGGCTGCAGGCCTGGTGCTTCAGGCAATCAAGTACAGCAAGGAGGAAAACCGTGAAATTTCTCACGATCAGGAACCTTAGCTGCGGGATTTTTCTTGGCGGCCTTGTTGCTGCAGGTTTTGTTTGCGGGCAGCAGCCGCCAAGCATTGATAAACCTCAGCAGGAGTTTAGCGCAAAGAGCGGGGAAGAGCGACGGAAGGCATTTGAGGAGGCAATGGAGAAGATTGCTGAGGCAGAGCGGAAACAGGCAGAAGAGAAATCCCTTAAGGAGTGGCGGAAAACAGCCGCGAAAAAGGCACAGAAGAAACTGCGTGAGTTGGTTGATCAGGAGGCTGATGATATCGTCAACGGGGCTGTTTCCAGAACTGACAGCAAGCGTTTAGCTGCCCAAAATTTTGCCATTGCCGCCGCCGGAAAGGTTCCTGAGGATGTGGGGCAGAATTTCAAGCCCCTGATCAGTGGCGGAAAAGATCTTTCCCCCTTGCTGGATCCAGGTCCCGATGTTGAAGCCTCGCGAAGCAATATAACGAAAGCAGTTGAGTTGGCTCCGCCTCCCGCGTCTGGACCGGTGCTGCCACCTCCACCTCCGCTCCCCGCGTCTGGACCGTCGATTACACTGCCGCCTCCGCCTCCAGCGGTTGAATCGGTGGTTGTGGCGCCGGTGCCGGATGTCACTCAAGGCAATGCATTTCATGCTGAAGATCCCTTACCGCGAAATGTCCCGCTCAAGGCGATAGAATCAGGACATGGGCAGGCAGATACCCGGACGGTAATTGATGCTGACGGGAGTGTGATATTCGATGGCAGCGGCCGTTTCGGGGAAGAATATCAAGCGGTGATCTTTGAAGACAACGTCGTGGTGACAAACCCTGAATTTACCATGACCAGTGATCATCTCACGGCGTACTTCAGGAAATCCAAGAAACCGGAAGGAGTCATTGAATCAATTTCTCCGGAACCTGAAGGCCAGGTGAGTCGGTTGGAACGGGCAGTGGCCACAGGTGATGAAGTCACTGTGAGGAAAACCATTGCCGATGGGGAGGTCCAGGTGGCGAAGTCGCGCAAGGCTACTTTTATTGCCCGTGACCCCAAGGTTAAAGGCACTTTTGACGAGGTAATGCTTGAGATCTGGCCGCGGGTGCAACGCGGGAACAATCTCATCATTGCCAAGTCGCAGGATACCGTAATTATTCTTCGACGTGACGAGATCATCGTCAATGGTCCGGTGCGCACTGAAATTATAGGTGGCAGCGGACTGACGCCGGGAAGTGTGGAAAAGGATGAAAAAGAAGGGACACCGGATCTACCTGCAGAAGACCCAAAGACAACGGTAATTGATGCGGTTAAGGGGGCGATATTTAACCGTCTGGATCCCGCAACCCGTAACCGGGAGATATTTTTTGAGGGTGATGTGAGGATTGCCGATGCGGAATTTGATATTTCGTGTGAAACCTTGACTGCATATATGAGCTCTGCATCTGATGCAAAAGGACTTGAGAAGGCTGTCGCCAACGGGATCCCGGGCAAAAGGGTCAGGGTGGAGCGTCGGGTTGATAGCGGGGAAATGCAATTAGGCCTCGCTGAGCAGGTTACCTATGTGATAGCCACCGGCGATGTTGTTCTCGACGTGTGGCCGGAAATTCGGCGTGGCAGCCATTCAAGTGTCGCAAAGCGGCGTGATGCACGGATTGTGATGAGAAAAAACGGCAGTGTGGAATCGCGGGGCGTTGATATGCAGATAGTTCCTGATAGTAATGGTAGCGTAACGGAAGTTAACGAAGGAAGGTAACACGGTTGTTTGCAAACTGATTGACCGCGAACCTGACCTTTGCGATCAAAGGATCAACACATTGGATACCAACGAAAGTTCGACAGATGAATTGCAACCGGATTCAGTTTCGGTTCAGGACGTTGATAATCAAAAGATTGACGGTAAGGAGATTGGCTTGGCGGAGATCATTCGCAAACCCAGGCGTCAGACGGTACAGGATCTTTTGCGCGAAGACCTGCATCCTGCCGACTCGCCGCCGGTGTCCAATCAGGCAGGTCCTCATTTGCGGCCGGCCAAGGTCCCGGCCGCAATACAGACAGGACAACGATTATCTGGAACCACGGCTGCTTCTCCGGATATTCCGGTAGCGGCTGATCAGCAGCTACCCCCGGGGTCGCTTCCCGGAAGAGTTCCTGTTAAGAGCCTTTCCCAGGCGGGGGAAGTACCATTAATGAGTGGGGCTGCGATGGAGGTCGCTCCGGGCCTGCCGCAGGTTGATGAGGTAGCGCGCAGCAGCAATGCTGCAACCAGAGTTCTCCTGCAAACGCACGGCCTGGTTAAGGTTTATGATGGTCGCGCGGTTGTGGACGGTGTTGATATCAACGTCAGGGAACAGGAGATCGTCGGGTTACTTGGCCCGAATGGTGCCGGGAAGACCACTTCATTCTATATGATTGTCGGGCTCATTCAACCCAACGGCGGTCATGTCGAATTTGACGGCGAGGATGCCACTAATGAACCGATGTATCGGCGTGCCAGGCTCGGCATGGGTTACCTGCCCCAGGAAGAATCCATTTTTCGTAAGTTAACAGTAGAGCAGAATATCATGGCAGTGCTGGAAACACAGCCTTATAGCGCCTCGGAGAGGAGGGAGCGCTGCCAGAATTTAATGAAGCGTTTTGGCATTGAAAAACTGGCGAAGAACCTTGCCATTACTCTTTCCGGGGGAGAGAAGCGTCGCCTGACCATTGCACGTTCCCTGGTGGTGAACCCCAAGCTGCTGATGCTTGACGAGCCGTTCTCAGGTGTTGACCCGATCGCGGTTGGCGAAATTCAGGAAATTATATGCCAGTTACGCGAGCAGGGGCTGGCTATCCTGATTACCGATCACAATGTCCGTGAGACCCTGGGGATTGTGGATCGTGCTTATCTCATTTATGAAGGCAAGGTTCTTATGGAAGGTTCGCGTGATGAACTGGTGGGTAGTCCGGAAGCCCGTAAGCTTTATCTTGGTGAGCGCTTCAGCATGTGATACTGCGGTCACCCGGGCGCGTGCGGTATATTTTTGTAATAATTTTCCGGTTGGATCTTTCCAATTGGGGTTTGCTTGACTAAGTTGGTTATATGCAGGTTCAGAATGCTAATGTGGAGATCAATGTTGTCGGGCGACATGTGGAGGTTAGCGATGCCATGCGTGAATATGCATTCAAGAAAGTTGAGAGCCTGCATCTGGATTACCCGAAAATCATCGAGGCAAGAGTAATCCTTAATGTAGAGGCACACCACAATCGGCACATTGCTGAGATTATTCTTTTTTGTGCCAACCATATTACCATTGAGGCGCATAGCGAGACTCACGACATGTATGCCTCAATTGACGAGACTATCGGCAAGATTGCCCGACGCATGCGTAAACGCAAAACACGCCTCCTTAAGAAACATCGCCCGAGGAAAGGGGAAGTAAGTAAGCTTCCGGAGGCGGTATTTGCCGTTGATGCACTTGATAAGGATGAAGATAAGTCTGGAGCGGAGGCGGAACTTGAACCGGTGATCGTTCATAAGGAGAATTACCGCATAAGGCCGCTTTTCAATGATGAGGCAATGGTGGACATGGAACTTAGTGAACGGGATTTCCTGGTGTTCAAAAACGCGGAGAGCGGCAGGTTGAGTATACTTTTCCGTCGCAAGGATGGCGATTATGGGTTGATTGAACCAGAGGTCTAGTCCCTGATGTCCACCAAGAGAGGAAGTAAAAAGAAGCAGCGTAAAGTACTTTCGGTAGGAGAGTTCTTTGAACGTTATGGTGGGGAACTGGGTCTTTCTCTGCACGGCTCCGACGTTGGTTTCAGTCGCTTGATCAAGGAACCCACGATTAATCGCCCGGGATTGGCACTTGCCGGTTTTTTCACCTATTTTGCATTCCGTAGGATTCAGGTCATAGGCAATTCCGAGAGCTCCTACTTGAACAGCTTGAGCCTGGAGCAGCGGATGAAGCATTTCGAGAACCTCTGCAACCGGAATATTCCCTGCATTGTTGTGTCCCGCGGCAAGACATTGCCTGATGAATTGATTGCTATTGCCGAGGCGAGCGGGATTTCGGTTTTCAAGACCAATATGATCTCAATGAAGTTCATCAATGCGGCTACCATTCGCCTGGAGTGGAACTTTGCCCCGGTTACCAGTGAACATGGATGCATGGTGGATGTTCAGGGCATCGGAGTTATGGTGCGTGGCAATAGTGGCACTGGGAAAAGTGAGTGCGTGCTCGGGTTGATTGATCGCGGGGCAAGCCTGGTTGCCGATGACGTCACGCGTTTGCGCGCAATTGAGGGACGTGAACTGATTGGATCAGCGCCAAGTGCCGGGCGTTACCACATGGAGGTGCGGGGTCTTGGGATCATTAATGTACCGGCCATTTTCGGGGCGGCCTCGATGCGGGTCGAGAAGCGACTTGATTTGGTGGTAACACTACTACCGGTAGAAGAGGCAGGGGATATCGAGAGGGTGGGGATTCGCAAGAAAACCTATGAAATACTGGGAATCAGGATTCCTCACGTGGAACTTCCTGTTGCTCCCGGGCGGGATATGGCGGGGTTGGTTGAAGTGGCTGCCCTAGACCAGAAACTCAAGACCTTTGGGCATGACAGTGCCGTGGAGTTTGACAAGAAATTGTTGAAAATTATGGCTGAGAGGCGATTAAGTTAACCGTTCGTTACCGGAGATCATCTAGCAGATTGATTTACCGGAAGCCCGTTTTCAATAATGGAGGTTAATCAGAATTTTCTCCGCAAGGAGTTCATCATCAATAATAAGCTTGGTTTACATGCCCGCCCGGCGGCTATGTTTGTTAAGCTTGCCAATGGCTTTGAATCTGACATATGGGTTGGTCAGGATGATGAGCAGGTGAACGGCAAGAGTATTATGGGATTGATGATGCTTGCTGCTGCCAGCGGCACTACAATCTCGATTAGTGCCGAGGGTGAGGATGCTGCTGCTGCCATATTAGCCCTCGGTGGGCTTATTGAGGGGGGTTTTGAAGAGAATTAGCAGATAATAGGCTCCCAATTTTCTCATTGGTGCTCTTGGCATTTTCAATGGAGGAAGTATTTGTTATTGATGTCCGAGATTCTGCAGAATATTCAAACCGGTGCCGAGAAGCGCTTCACGGGACTTGGCGTGTCCCCGGGTATCGGGAGGGGTAATACATTCGTTCACGGAGGAGTATTCGTGGAGCCTGAAACCTACAAGGTGGGGCAGGAGGAAGTGGAGGATGAGATTTCCAGGCTGGATGTCGCCCTAGCTGATACGCGCAAGCAGATAGAGCAGTTGCAGGAGCAGTTGCAGGAGCAGGTTGGCGGGACAGCCACTGGACGGCGCGAGGCAAGTATTTTTGATGCGCACCTCTTGATGCTTGAGGATCGTAGTATGCTGGATGAGGTGACGGCAATAGCCCGCGAGCAGCGCTTAAACATCGAGTCCGCGTTTTATCGGACAATCAACAATTATATTGGAGTTTTGCGAGTTGCTGATGACCTCTACTTAAGGCAGCGGGTCATTGATCTTGAGGATGTGATGCGTCGGGTGTTGCGCAATCTCTCGCTGATGAAGCCGGCTGACCACAGCGTGCGACATCCACATATCCTGATAGCTCATGAACTGACCCCATCTGATACGGCGGCAATGGATCGCTCACTGGTGATGGGGTTTGCCACTGAAGTTGGCGGCAGCATGGCGCACACTGCAATTATTGCACGTTCACTGGGCTTACCCGCAGTGGTTGGGTTGCGGGGGATTTGTGATGTCATCCATACCGGCGATGCTCTGCTCATTGACGGCTACAATGGGGTGCTTATTGTCAATCCTTCCGCGGAAACCCTGGCGGAATATGAGGTCCTGGTCGATGAGAAGGATTCGGCCGCCAGGCGGCTTGAGGATCTCAGGGACAGTAAACCGGAGACATCTGATGGGCGGGAACTCACATTGTCCGCGAATATAGAGTTCGAGCATGAGGTGGTGATTGCCAAGAAAAACGGCGCTCAGGGCATAGGCCTTTACCGTACTGAATTCTTCTACATGCATGATGGGAAAATGCCAAGTGAAGAGCAACAAGCTGAGAATTACACCCGGGTTGCCAAGGGGGTGAATCCTGACGGAGTGATTATCCGGACAGCTGATATTGGCGGCGATAAACTTCCCGGTACCGTGGTAGAACGCGAGGCAAACCCTTTTCTTGGGTGGCGCGGGATTCGCCTGACCCTGGGGAGGGTTGAGATGTTCAAGACCCAGTTGCGTGCCATTTTGCGTGCCGGTGCCGCGGGCAGGGTCAGCGTGATGTTTCCCATGCTCTCGACACTTGATGAGATGAGGCGTTCCCGCCTGTTGCTTGAGGAATGCGCCGACGAACTGGAGAGCGAGGGTATCGCGCACAACCGTGAGATTGAAGTTGGAGCGATGATTGAAGTTCCCAGTGCCGCCCTGGTTGCCGACCAGATCGCCGGCGAGGTGGATTTCTTAAGTGTAGGAACCAATGATCTGATCCAGTATACCATGGCTGTTGACCGTGTTAATGATCAGGTCGCCGATCTTTATCAACCTTTAAACCCGGCAGTGATCAGGCTATTGAGAATGACGGTGAGCGCCGGGCATGAGAAGAAAATATGGGTTGGTGTTTGTGGCGAAATGGCCTCGGACCTGTTATGCATCCCTTTGTTGGTTGGCTTGGGATTTGATGAGTTCAGCGTTAGTGCACCGCGGGTGCCGGCTGTGAAGCACGCTTTAAGGCACCTATCTTATGATGAATGCAAGGCAATGGCTGGGGAGGCACTCCAAGACTCTGACCCGCAGAAGATTTTAGCGCGTTGCCGCGCAGTGGCGATGGAGAGTTACTCCGAATTATTGTCCCGATGAATTACTGTACACTGGGTTCCGTTATTTGTGCTGTGCTGGTGTTGTGCGACAGTATGGCTGACGGGCAGATTTTTGGTGCTGGCGGTAAACTGGAGCAAGTGGCAAAGCTCCCCCATAGTCCCGGTGGCATGACGATTACGCCGCTCGGCAGCATTATCTTGAGCTGGAACCAGTATCAGGAAACTGCCGAACGAGTGGTAAAGATCCCACTAAATGGTGATATCCTGCCTTTCCCGAATGCGGCGACAAGTCGTGGAGAAAAAAATGCGCCGTTTGTCATTGATGCCGTGCTTGGTGTGCAGTGTGACAGGGAAGGGGTCGTATGGATGCTCGATCACGGACGTCGCAGCGAGGAAGTCCCGAAACTTATAGGATGGGATAGCGGCAAAAACGAACTGGCAAGGATTATTTATCTTCCTAGCCCGGCAACGCGGGGTACTTCGTTCATTAATGATCTCGTCATTGATCCGCAGAAGCCTTTTATTTACATTACTGACCCGGCATCGGGTCGTGATTCCGCACTAATCATCGTTAACCTTGAAACAGGCCTGTCCCGACGGTTGCTGGAGGGGCATCCCAGTGTAATTCCGGAGAATATAGACATTGTGGTCGATGGTAATCCTATCACGGTGATAAGACCGGATGGCAGTGCAGTGAAGCCCATGGCCGGTGCCGGCCCGATTACCATCGATCGTAAGGGGAGCTGGGTGTATTTCGGTCCGATGACCGGCCGGATGCTTTACCGGATTCGTGCTGAGCATCTCCGTGACATCGACCTGTCGCCGGAAGATTTGAAGACCAGGGTCGAGGAATACGCAGCGAAGCCGCCGGGTGACGGGATTGCCATGGACTCGGAAGACAATATTTATACGGCCGATGCGGGAGGCAAGGCCATCGGGATCATCAAGGCATCGACCAGGAAATATGAGATATACGAGACGGATGACCGTTTTCTCTGGCCGGACGGGTTATGCTTCGGCAATGACGGTTATCTCTATTTCTACGCCAGTCAGCTCAACTTACTCGCTCCCTACAACGGCGGTAGGGATCGCGCTGAACCGCCTTATCACATCTATAAGCTCAAGGCCTTGTCAGCGGTGACAGTTGGCCCTTGATCCGTCCAGCACGCTTGTTGTTAAGGGCGGGCCTGAATGGGAGTTGGAAGTCCGATTTCCGGGTGTTGCTGGTTATGAATCCGATTCAGGCTCACTCGCAGGGGCGGACTCACTTACAGGAGCCGGGGCACTTGCAGGAGTTGGGGCACTTGCTGCAACCCCAGTAGCTGCTGCAGCCTGGTTGCCGCCCACAATGCCAAGGATGCCACCCAGGATTGCGATTGGTCCTGATATATAATTCGCGGCAATGGTGGTAATGCCGCCGGCAATGAGCATCATGATGCCACAGGGTTTTGGCTTGAAGAAGGCTACAATGCCCAGGGGAATAAGAAGTATGGAAACCCAGAAAGCGACAGCACCCATGGTCGCGGCGCTTTCTCCTGCTGCCTGGACGGCACCGTCTTCTGCTGCTTCTCCCAACCCGGCACCCACGGCACCGACGAAGGCCGTGGCGAACCCTCCGATCATTCCCATGACACCGGCTACAATTCCAAGAATACCTGCGGCTACTTTCATCAGATTATTGCGATTTTAGGTTAAAAATTAATTGTAAAGTATATATGACAATAAATACATGTTCATTAAATTGATTTGTTGTCAACTACTCTTTGAGAGGGAATTATGGGCCTTAAGGGGGACCTTTAAGGAGTAAACTGGATAAAAACTTGCCCAAGATTGGTCTTGTGACTCGTTGGCTAACACCGTGATGCGCGAACTTTCCGCTTCCCTGTGGGTTATGTGCAATCGGGCTGGATCGCGAGGGGGCAGATTTCTTTACCGGGATGTGGTTGATCAACCAGAGAGAACTTGAAGCGGTGCGCCGGACGTGGTTAGTTATCCGCCCCGTATTATTGCGGTCATGCTCACGTGGCGGAATTGGTAGACGCGCTAGATTCAGGATCTAGTCCTCGCAAGGGGGTGGAAGTTCGAGTCTTCTCGTGAGCATTTCTATATATAGTCTTAAGTTAAGATCTAAGGCTTAGAATTTTGGCAGGGTGCGAAGTTCTGCACCCACTTCATTCTAATAACATAAAATAAAACTTACTTTGGGGGCTAGTTAATTCTATTAGCGTTGCTTTGCACCCCTCTTTATACGTTCAGACTTGGTCGGGTTTTTCCAGCCTCGTAATTTGGCCCATTTTTTCCAAGCCCTATACTTAAATTCAGCCCATAAGACGATTCCACCGTACACGGCGATAAAGAAAACTGAAATAGATATCAAAAGTCCATACATTACTCCTCGTTGGGCCTTACCATCATCCGTTAATAAGATAAAAATAATGGGACAAATGAAAAAAAGAGGAAGCAGAAGAATACAGCCTATAGAAAAAGGGTACATCCGGGGGTGCGTGCCAAAGTGATAATAGTGATCAAAAGATGCGGGGATGTGCATGCCTTTACTGCCACAGATTTCACATGCCGTGTATTGAGTGCTTGTTCCTGAATCCGTCGTAATTGTCCTATACCCCGTTTTATATGGTGTATGGCTCATGCATTTCCAACAAAACGGCTCTTCCCATTTTGGCTTAGATTCTTCAACAATGAGCGGCTTTATTTCCCATTGAGATTCTTCTTGTTGAGTCATGTTACGATTATAAGAAAACTTACTTTGTGAGCTAATTAATTTTGGTTGGATATAATTTTTATATATTAGTTATCTTATATAAGGAAGACCAACTGCCAGAGTCTTACCGCATTGAGCAAGAAAAGACTGATTACTATCTCACTAGAATTGCCAGTTAGTTGCACCCACTTCCTACTAGTGACAGTAGGTGACAGTAGGTGACA
>JAPYUT010000016.1:49957-66311 GCA_029940475.1 Verrucomicrobiales bacterium
TGCCAGTTAGTTGCACCCACTTCCTACTAGTGACAGTAGGTGACAGTAGGTGACATGATCAGACAGATAATCTTTAAATAAAGGGTTCTACTGACAATAGATGACAAGCCATGCCAAATACATTTGATTCAGGCCCCTAGTGGGGGCAACCCCGTGGATATTCGAGTCATCTGGTGAGCATTTGTTTACCCCTCCTGCATTAATGAATGCTTAATTCTCCGGACTGCTTGGATCAAAGTGTTCTCGGGGGGCGTGATTGGCAGGATCCCTTGGTGTGGCTTGTTGCACCACGATAATTTCCGACGAGTCTTCCGGCTGTAAGTATGCAGGATCCCGAATACGTTAAAGAGGCATTTGCAGGCATAGCGAACCGTTACGTGGTCACCAACCATGTCTTGAGCCTGGGTATCGATATTCTCTGGCGACGCCGGGTGGCGCGGATGGTGCGTGAGATTTCACCTTCAAGGGTGCTGGACGTGGCGACGGGCAGCGGGGATTTGGCCCTTGAGATCAAGAGGCAATATCCCGGCGCGGAGGTGGTGGGCACTGATTTCTGTGAACCGATGCTGGCACAGGCACGCAAGCGTGGCCTTAAGAACACAGTGTTGGCAGATGCCCTGGACCTGCCCTTCAAGGATGGTGAGTTTTGTGCGCTTACCGTGGGCTTCGGGCTGCGTAACATGGCAGACTGGTCGGGAGCCCTCACTGAGATGGCCAGGGTGTTGAGGCCCGGGGGACTGCTGGTGGTGCTGGATTTTTCACTGCCACGGGGGAAATTGCGGCGCAAAGTGTACCGGTTTTATCTGCACAGGGTTCTCCCGAGGCTGGCAGGGGTGATTACCGGCAGAGGTGAAGCGTATCGCTACCTCGGCGACAGCATCGAGTCATTCCCTGCAGGCGAGCAAATGTGTGAGCTTATCGGGGCTGCCGGGTTTTCCGCGACAAGGCAGAAGCCCTTGAGCCTGGGTGTTGCAGCCGTTTATTCGGCTTTAAGGGCGGAAAATCCCGGTAGCTAAGGATGACCTGATTCATTGACAGGATCTTATTCAGGATCAGGTGTCCCGCCGGATGTGACTGGAGGGCTTGCACGGATGAGCGGCAGGTCGAGGATTTCAAAGTTGAGTCGATCAATAACACACATGTTTTTATTGTTGTTGACCCTGGCATAGAAGAGGGTATTTGCGCCATCAGGGTTGACCGGCGCAATGTCAATCTTGAACGGATACTCCTTGTCCTTTGCATCGGAGAGAATGAATTCAATACGCCGGGTGGGGTTTAGTAGTGCGATTTCCCCGTCACCGGGATTTTTACTCAGCCAGCGGGTAGCCCGCAGCGGCAGGCCGAGTTGCTGGGCGAGTTTCAGTGCCTGTGCCTTGTCGATGCGCGCGGAGACATCCCCGCCGGCAAGGCTGCCTGTCCATTCATTGCCTTCATGAAGATATTCAAGATTAAGGACAGGTTGAGGTGGCTTGGAGGTCTTTATTGAGCGCAGGTTGGCGAGATTGAAACTGGGCCACAGGTAGAGGGTCGTGAAATCAAGCGGACGGATCGGGATGATCGGGGGGAAAGCGGGACTAAGCCGGACTACAGTGCCGCTGCCGTTTACGGTTGCATAATACTGGATGATATCCTGATTCTCGGCTACCTGACCTTTAACCGACAGTGTTTTTGCTGTGCTGATGAGATTAGCGGTGCCATCGGCCTTGGTGGGGTTTTCCGGATCCTGCTGGATTGTGGTGATGGTAATGGTGAGGGTTGGCTTGTCGAGTCCATAGGGGATGAGGTCGATGGCCGCGTCAGCCATGAATTCACGTACCTGCTCTACGGCAAGAGCTTTAAGCATTCTGTAGATTCGTTGTTGGTTCGCTGCTGTTTTTTGCCCGGTTTTAATCACCTGCCATCCGTTATTATCCTGCATCAGGGAGACCTTGTAATCGGGTTTGGCATTGATCTCTATAGCAAGAACCGATTTAGGATTAAAGGGCATCAGTCGCTTGTCTCGCAGTTCATTTGGATTGAGCCCGATGGTATCGATAAGCTGCGGATCAATACGGAAAAAGGGTTCCCGGTCAGATACCTTTGCGTATCCAGTTTTTCCGTCCGGGGATTTTGCCAGTTGCAACCTGATCGGGCCAGTTATGGAGCGTCTCCAGACGGATACCGTTTTAGCGTCAGTGGCAAAAGCCGCGGTTACCTTGCTGTCGGGATTATCAATAAATCCGATGGCACTCATGTTGGCAATGATTGACAGCCTGGCAGAGACAGCTTCAGGATCAGCACCAGTTTTCAGGGGCTTGGTGATGATCCAGGGTGCATCGGCGGGCTCGCTTTCAATGACAAGTGATTCTTCCGTTCCGTGTTGAATCTTGACACGTCGCATTTTCTCCACCGGGATGAAAAGTAGCCGGATATCGCGCAGGGCATCGTGCGCGATTTCTGCAAGAAGCCGCGCATCTGACCAGCAGGCAAAAGGAGTTCCTTCTTCCCAGCGTGCATAGATTGAATCGACAAACCCGGCATTATTACCGAATTTCAGCACCCCGATCGGTTCACCGTCAATTCCTCCAAAGGTCAGTTTCATGGCGGCATCATTGAGTCCCATCGCTTCATTTGAAGGTGCATTTTCGCCCTTGATATCCTGTTGTCTTTTAAGGTTTACCAGAGAGGTCAACAATTCCTCTATTTGTTTGGCATCAGCACGGTCATTGACCGGTGCGGTCATTTTCCAGCTGTTTTCACCATCCCGTTTAAGGGTGATGATGCCACTGGCACTGGAGATTTTCAGTTCATGAATATCCCCGGTATTTGCTATCGGGATGGCGCTGAAATCGCGATTTTCAACATCGCTGAATTCACGATCAATGACGAACAGGTAGAATGCCACAACCGCCGTAATGGCGGTGATGATGGCAGTCGTGCGGGTGGTCATGAGATCGGGATTTTGTTGGCTTGGCTAGTTTCTTCGGCTGCTCCAGACAAAGATGGCAAAGCAAAAAGCGGCGGCGGGGAGCACTAAAATAACGAGGAAGATCAGATTCCCGTACTTTTCTTCAGGCATATTCACCCGGAAATTTGTGACCCGGGAAGGCATGATATCGATCCTTTCTTCCCGGTCGAGGGTCCAGTTGATTGCATTCATGACGAACTTGGCATTTGAGCGGGTGGGGATCGGGTCAAGCAATGTCGAGTTACCGATGACTACAAGCCTTGAACTCTTGAATTTGACCACCGCATCCTCTGAGCCGCCTTTTTCAACGGAAACCGCGGTATAAATAGGAGATTTTTTGTCAAGGGGATCGAGTGTCGGCACGGATTCAGTGTGGTTGCGATCGCCCCAGAATTCCGGATCTGCCTCCAGCAGTGCTCTTGGAACGATGCTCTTGGCGGCAAGAGCTTCTTTGTCTTTGACGATACTGATCGGGCATGTCTGTCCGCTGAAGGTGGTGAGGGCACCTGCATTGCCGGCTGTTATGGGGGAACCGTTGAGGAATTTGCTTTGCACCGAGTAGATCTTTTGAGTTCCCCCGATACCGGTGGTTTGAGAGAAGAGAAGTCGATAGTCGTTGTCGACCCTTACCCCGTGCTTTTCCAGGAAGGGGTAAAAATTCGGCATTTCTGTTGCCGGGTTAAGCAGCAGCACCAGGCCGGTTGATTGTCTTATATCCTCCCAATAATCGGTAAGCACAGTGACCTCTGAGGGCGAGAGGTCTGTTTCCGGGTTAATTAGCAGCAGGGCATCAGCGTCATGCGGGATGTGTGTAATATTGCCGAGAGTGAGTTCATTGAGCTCGAAAAACTGTCGTTTACTCAGGGCTTGAAGTTCTTCAAGGGCGGTACGCTCGTCTTTGTTTTCCCTGAATTTCCCTTTACCGGCTATCAGGTAAACTTTTTTTGGCCGGAGTTCCGTGGCAGCCAACATTGCCGAGGTGATTGCGGCTTCTCCGGTGAATATTCGGCCGTTGTCATCAAGCATGTCGGCCTGGATGATCTTCCTTATCCTGCCGCCGGCCTCAACGAATACTGTATTCTGGTCAATATCCACATCGTAGCGATTGGAGATATCGAGTGCCTTGGCCTTGTCGCGAGCAGGGTCAAACTCCTCAAACTTGACCTGGCTGCCACCCAATCGATCGTATTCATCGAGCAAGGTCTTAAGTTGGTTGCGGATTTTGGAATCGCTGTGGAACGCCATGGTGAGGGTGACCTCGTTGTCAAGGCGTTCAAGGTAGGCGGCTGTATCCTCCGAGATACTGTATTTCTTAGCCGCGCTCAGGTCCCAGCGCTTATAGTGCCGGATGGACAACTGGTTAATCATCACGAATAGCAGGATTGCACAAAGAACCTGGATCGTGACATTAATGACGATGTGACTGCGCCGTATCTTTTGAGGCGATATATCTGCAGGGCAGGGATCTCCCTGCTCTGCCTCGGGGCTTATGTCATTGTCCTCCCGGGCAGGAGCCTGCCCTGTAATTTTATCCTCGGGCATGGGTCAGACCTTCCACTTGCGAAATTCCAGAACGTGATGGGTAATGCTGAGTAACAGGATTGCAAAACTCATGTAATAGATGAGTTGCCGGGTGTCGATCAGGCCGTCAATGAATGCCCTGACGTGTACCTGAGTTGAAAAGTAAGTCACCAGTTCCCGGAAAACATCAGAGACTGGCAGGTTCTGCAGGATAAAGCCGACGAGGAAGTGCAGCAGGCAGAAGGTGAAACATATCATTGCGGCGACCAACTGGTTCTTGGTCAGTGCAGAGGCCAGGCAGCCTATGGCAATGTTGAACATGCCCACCAGCAGGATTATTATATAACTACCTGTAAGCGAACCGATTGAGGCGGAATTATCGGTCGAATTCATCTGAAAAAGCAGGAAATTCAAGAGGCTTGGCAACCAAAGGATTATGTAGAATGAGAGAGCAGCAAGGTATTTGGCCAGCAGTAATTGTATGGTAGTCACCGGCGCGGTCAGCAGTGTCTCGATAGTGCCAAGCTTTTGTTCCTCGGCAAACAACCGCATGGTGATTACCGGGAAAATAAAGAAATATGCCAGCCAGAACTGGATGGAGTTGAATGTGTAGGCTGTCAAAGTGACACTGCGCTCTCCCTCTCTCAGGTCAGCCAGTGCCGCTGTGAACGAGAAACCGTTAAGCAGCATCACCAGGGTAAGAACGACCCAGGCGACCGGGGAGAAGAAGAAGGATCGCAATTCCTTGACCAGCAGGACCATTCCTGTTCCTCCTGAAAGAAACTTCCAGAGAGACAGCGCAATGATGCTGAGCAGCAGGCCAATGGTGATGGTGAAGGGCATGGCTCGCCGGGCTAACCGGTGTGCGGGGATTGGGTTAATTCGACGAATACGTCTTCAAGTGATGCTCCATGGGTATGGATTTCACGTAACGACCATTTGTTTGCGACTGCCAGTGCCACGACTGATTCCCTTACGTCAGTTCCGGATTCGGCACGCACCGTGAACCTTGTCCATTCGCCGTCCGCAATTTCTTTCATTACTTTTTTCACCCCGGGGAGTTTTTTTATTTTATCTGCCGCCATTACTGCGGGGGTTTTGATCTCAACACTGATATGGCCGACAGTGCGCAGGCGGTTTATCAGGTTTTCAGGAGTATCTGCGGCCCGGACTTGCCCGCGATCGAGAATAATCACCCGGTCACAGATCATTTCCACCTCACTCAGAATATGAGTGGAAATCAGGATGGTGTGTGAAAGTCCCAATTGCTTGATGAGCTTGCGCACGCGGCGAATCTGGTTGGGGTCAAGTCCATTGGTGGGCTCGTCAAGGATAAGCAGTTCGGGGTTGTGGATCAGTGCATCGGCCAGCCCGACACGCTGGCGGTAACCCTTGGAAAGGGCACTGATCATCTTGCCTCGCATCTCGGTGAGTCCGCAGAGATCGATTGCCTCAGCAATTCCATTCCGGGCTTCCCGGCCGCGCATGCCCTTTAACAGGGCGCGGAAGCGGAGATATTCCTTTACTCTCATGTCCTCATAGAGCGGCACGTTTTCGGGCATATATCCAATTTTTCGCCGCGCTTTCAGGGAATCCCGGAGAATATCGTGTCCCGCAACAGTTGCAGTACCGGAAGTTGCGGGCATATAGCCGGTCAGAATTCGGATAGTAGTGGTCTTTCCGGCACCGTTAGGACCCAGGAAGCCAACAATCTCCCCCGGTTCAACGTTGAAGGAAATTGCATCCACTGCCGTGCGTCCGACGTAGCGCTTGGTGAGGTTGGATACTCTGATCATTGATAGGGTCGCGGCTTTCCGGTTGTATTAACTGTTCTTAAAGCTGGGCAGTGAAGGGTCGTTATTTTAACAGATAACAGCGGTTCCGCATAAAAAATATTTAATAGAGAAAGTGTGAGTCATGGCACTTATTGCGCTTAGATGTGCTAAAGAAGTATTTCTGAGTTTCTGCCTGTTAAGATGAATTCCAGCGTTGCCGCGCGATTTAATGCCGACCTCTTGGAGGAAAATTATAACCGTTGGCGTGATGATCCCAGTTCAGTTGATTCCGAATGGGCGGCCTTTTTTGAGGGTTTCGCACTTGGCACAGCACAACTTGAGAAGAATTCTGGCCAGTTTGTCCCGGCGTCACTACAAGATGAATCGTTGCGGGTGACGCAGGTTGATTCCGCTTTTCGTGCAGGGGTTGTCAGGATGCTTTATAATTACCGTAGCCTTGGTCATACCGAGGCATGGGTTGATCCGCTCAGTTTGGCCCCGCCAGTGAACCCGTGCCTGAGTTATGACCAGTTTGGATTTGCTGTATCCGACTTGCAGGAGCAGGTGGCCAGCCGGTTTTTTGCGGGTGGCAAACCGATGAAACTTGCGCAGATGATTGGTCGCCTGCAGCAGATCTATTGCGGCAAGATTGGCTTTGAGTTCATGCATATTCAGGATAGCGAGGCACGTCACTGGATTCGTGACCGTGTCGAGCAGAGGCCGGACCCGTGGAGTGCAAACCTGAAAACCAAACAGCGGATATTGAACTGGTTGACGCAAGCAGAGGAATTTGAGGGGTTCCTGCACCAGAAATACGTTGCCCAGAAACGTTTTGGCCTGGAAGGCGGTGAATCCACCATGGTTGCGCTGGGTAGCCTTCTGCTGAAGGGGGCGGGCATGGGAGTTGAGGAATTTGTCATGGGAATGGCGCACCGCGGGCGGTTGAACATACTGGCCAATTTTCTCAACAAGCCGCTTTCCATGCTTTTTAACGAGTTTTCCGAAAACTATGTCCCTGACCTCGCAGGTGGTGACGGGGACGTGAAATATCACCTTGGATATGAGACGACAAGGAAGATTGGTGATCAGGAACTTAACATATTACTTGCCCCCAACCCGAGTCATCTTGAGGCGGTAAACCCGATTGTCGAGGGTATGGCGCGTGCGCGGCAGCGTCTCATTGGTGATACCGTAGAACGCAAGAGAGTGTTGCCGGTGCTTCTGCACGGTGACGCGGCATTTGCAGGTCAGGGATCAGTAGCGGAAGTCCTGAACTTTTCGCAACTGCCGGGATATCGAACCGGAGGAACGGTGCATGTGGTTATCAACAACCAGATAGGTTTCACGACGATGCCGGAGGATGCCCGGTCCTCTGCCTATTGCACCGATATTGCCAAGATGATCGAGGCTCCGATTTTCCACGTAAATGGTGACGCTCCGCTTGAAGTCTCCTATGTGAGTGAACTTGCCCTTGAGTTCAGGCAGAAGTTTGCCCGTGACGTGGTGATTGATATCGTGTGTTATCGACGCCATGGCCACAATGAGGCTGATGAACCGGCGTTTACCCAGCCGCGAATCTACCGTGCGATTCGCACCAAGAAATCGACCGCGACCCTGTTCAAAGAGCGCCTCATTGAGGAGGGTGACCTTGATGCTGATACGATAAAGGGTGTTGAGAGTGATTGCCGCTTGCGGCTGGAAACCGAGTTTGAGGCCTTGAAAGACAATAAGGGGCAGGGACCGGGGAGGTTTATCGGTGCCGTTGCCGAGGTGCAGCCCGACTATTCCTATGAGGAAGTGTCGACGGGATTGACTCCGGAGAAGTTGCGTGAACTCGGGGAGTGCCTGGTCAGGATACCGGAGAATTTCTCGCTTAATCCCAAGCTGGCAAAACTGTTTTTTGCGCGGCGGGTGCGGGCGAGCGCGGAGGGAGGTCCCTATGACTGGGCATATGCAGAGGCACTGGCACTTGGGTCTCTTCTTGACGAGGGGAGCCCCGTGAGAATTTCCGGACAGGATGTCTGCCGGGGCACTTTCAGTCACCGGCATGCGGTTCTTTATGACACAGAGACGCGTGAGCCATATACGCCACTGAATAATTTACGCTCCGGTCAGGCGAGGTTTTGTGCGTACAACAGCCTGCTTTCTGAGGCCGGGGTGCTTGGATTTGATTATGGCTATAACCTGATAATGCCCGATATGCTGATTTGCTGGGAGGCTCAGTTTGGTGATTTTGCCAACGGCGCACAGGTCATAATTGACCAGTTCATCAGTTCAGCTGAGTCAAAGTGGGGACGCCCGTCCAATATTGTAATGCTGTTGCCGCATGGTTATGAGGGCCAGGGACCGGAACATTCCAGCGCGCGCCTGGAACGCTTCCTGCAGATGTGTGCCGGCGGTAACATGCAGGTTTGCAACCTCACTCAACCCGCCCAGTATTTTCATGCACTGCGGCGCCAGATTATCAGGCCATTGCGCAAACCGCTGGTTCTGATGTCTCCGAAGAGCCTGCTGCGCCATCCCGAATGTGTTTCCTATGAGGAAGATTTTACCGGATCCAGTCATTTTCACGAAATTCTCGATGATTACCATCTCATTGAAAGTCCCGAGAGTGTCACGCGCCTGGTCTTCTGTTCCGGCAAGGTCTATTACGACCTGCTGAAGTTTCGTAACGGGAACAACCTGCGCAACACTGCGATTATTCGCATTGAACAGCTCTATCCCTTTCACTGGGATATGTTGCGAAAAATCGTGTCCCGTTATCCCCGGGCACACAAGAAATGGGTGTGGTGTCAGGAGGAACCGCTGAACATGGGCGCCTGGAGCTATATTGGTTCACGCCTCAATGAGGCAGGGCGGGCCAGGGTTCGTTATGCAGGGCGGGAACGCAGCGCGAGCGCGGCAACCGGAGCCAAGGCAATCCACCTTGCCGAACAGCATCGTTTGGTTGAGCAGGCCTTCAGTGTATGACCGCCAGGCAATAAGGAGGAACCAATCTAAAGTAATTATAAACAAAACTTCTCGCCAATGGAATTTGTTTGGCAAAGCGTGGTAATTGCCAAAGATTGCCAAGTATTACTGAGGTGTACTTCGGATACCGCTGCAGAGCATGAGTGCTGATATCAAGATACCAACTGTTGGCGAATCCGTGTCCAGCGCAATCATTGGACAATGGCACAAGGAAAACGGTGCGCTGGTGGCAGCAGGGGATCTTCTCCTTACGCTGGAAACAGACAAGATTTCCACTGAGCTCACGGCCCAGTCAGCTGGTGTTCTGGAGATTCTTGTTGCCGAGGGTCAGGAGATTGCAATTGGGGCAACAGTGGGACGCATTACCGAAACTGCGACACCGGCACCGGTCCAGTCATCAATACCGGTATCCTCGGCTGATGTGTCTCCCCCAGTGCCGCTATCCGCCGCGAGGGAACCTGAGCTGATTCCGGTATTGCCAACTGTCGCCCGGGAACCGGAAACTGGATCGAGGCGCAAGGCACCTGTTTCCCCGGTAGTAATGCGGTTGGCAAAAGAGAACGGCATTGATCTTTCACTGCTTGTCGGCAGCGGCAAGCGCGGGGCGATTCTCAAGAAGGATGTCCAGGCCTGCATTGACAACGGCGGTCAATCAGCACCCGCGCCAAAGGGTTCCCCTGCAGCGCTGTTGCCGGATTTGCGCATCAAGCCAGCCGCGCAACCGGAACCGGTTGCTCCGGCCGTTGAGGAGAATGGCCGCATTACACGCAAGCGTCTGTCCCCCATGCGGCGCAAGATTGCAGCTCAGTTGGTATCAGCACAGCAGGATGCCGCATTGCTCACGACCTTTAACGAATGTGATATGTCAGCGGTGATGAAACTGCGCAAGGATGTCCAGGATGACTTTGTTGCCAAGCATGGCGTCAAGCTTGGTTTCATGTCGATTTTCATCAAGGCGGTTGTCGATGCATTAAAGGAGGTGCCCGGCATTAATGCGCGCATGGACGGTGAGGATCTTATCCTTAATCATTTCTTCGATATAGGGGTGGCTGTTGGCAGTGACCGGGGCCTGTTCGTTCCGGTCATACGAGATTGTGACAAGAAGAGTTTTGCCAATATTGAGGCGGATATTGCAGGTTGTGCTGCCCGTGCGCGTGCCGGGAAGCTTGAATTATCCGATTTGCAGGGCGGGGTCTTCACGATTTCCAACGGCGGAATTTATGGCTCAATGCTCTCAACCCCCATCCTGAATGCGCCACAGTCGGCCATCCTTGGCATGCATAATATTATAGAACGCCCGGTGGCGGTGGCCGACGAGGTGGTTATCCGGCCGATGATGTATCTCGCGCTTGGTTACGATCACCGCATTGTCGATGGCAAAGAGGCGGTTACCTTCCTTGCCCGTGTCAGGGATTGTGTTGAGAACCCGGTGCGCTTGCTGGTTGGAGCGTAGGGCAGTGCGCTGCAACCTTTTGCGATTGTGGACGATGCTGTGCATCTGGGAGATGCCCCTGTTTGTCTCAGACCCTGGCGGGGCATTATTACTTCTCGAATTGATGCAATCACTGCTTTAAAAAACAGTGTTTTATGTTGAGAAAGTAGTGCGATATTGAGTATCTTTAGTATCTAGAATTCTTTACGGAATGAACATTTACACCTGTATCCTCATTATGTTTTGTGCCGGGGTTGGCGCATCGAGTGCGCTTGCCGCTGATAGTGATTCGGGGAAAATGGTGTTTTTCGAGAAATCAATCAGGCCGCTGCTGATAGAGCATTGTTACAAGTGTCATTCTGAGTCGAAGGGTGAGGACAAAGGTGGGTTGACGCTTGATACCCAGTCCGGATGGATGGATGGCGGGGATTCAGGACCGGCTTTAGTTCCCGGTAAGATTTCCGAGAGTCTCCTTATAGAGGCAGTAGAGCAGCGCGATCCTGATTTTGCCATGCCTCCAAAATACAAGCTTTCCGGGCCTGAGATTGCGCGTCTCAAGGAGTGGGTGGCGATGGGGGCCCCGGACCCGCGGAACGGGAAACCCGGGAAATTGGAACCATCTTCAATTGATATTGCAGCTGGACGTGATTTCTGGTCATTTCGGCCGGTAAAGTCACCGCTAGTGCCTGTGGTGAAAAGTGCAGACTGGCCAGGCGACCCGATTGACCATTTTATTTTGGCTAAGCAGACGGGCAAGGGTCTTGTCCCGGTTGCCGATGCCGATCGTGCCACGCTGATCCGGAGAGCCACTTATGATCTTGTCGGCCTGCCACCGACACCCGAAGAGATTCGTGCTTTCATTAATGACCCCGCCGGGGATCGGGAGGCTCTTGCCAGGGTGGTTGACCGTTTGCTTGCCTCCGGGCATTTTGGGGAACGCTGGGGGAGGCATTGGCTTGATATCGTGCGCTATGGCGAATCGATGGGGCGCACCCGCAACTATCCATTCCCTTTTGCCTGGAAATACCGGGATTATGTCATCGCATCCTTTAATAAAGACAAGCCCTACGACCGGTTTGTGACCGAACAGCTGGCCGGTGACCTGTTGCCCGCCAAGGATAACAGGCAAAGTGATGAACATCATATCGCTACCGGGTTCCTCGCCCTGGGTTCGATGGACCTTAATGAGCGTGACCGCGAAAAGTTCAAGCTGGATGTGATTGATGACCAGATCGACGTCACCGGAAGGGCATTCATGGCACTGACGACAGGCTGCGCACGTTGCCACGATCACAAATTTGATCCGATTCCAACTGCGGACTATTACGCAATGGCGGGGATTTTCGGCAGCACGAATACGCTTAGCGGTTACGGCAACCGGCAGGGTGGGGGAAATAAGCTGAATAGCAGCACATTGATTTCCCTGAGTGATAAAGGAACCCTTCCTGCCGTGGTGAAACCGCCACAACCAGGGGGCAAGGAGATGAAGTTGCAGCAGCAACTTGCCAAGCTCAAGAAAGAGGAGAATTCCCTGATGGAGGAACTGAAGAGGTTCAATAAATCAGGGAAGGGCAAACAGGAAAAGATATCGGCCAGGGCAGCACCGGAGTTTAATCCCCGGCGCACACAGCAGCGAATCAAACAGCTTAAGGGACAGATCAAACGATTGAACGGCCAACTCAGTAAGCTTGCCAATGCGCGTAAGGGTGGTGGTGCGACCAGCGGCAACCTGGCGATGGGGGTGAGTGATGCGCAAAAGATTGCCAACTGCAGGGTGCGGATACGCGGAGATGTGGACAACCGTGGAGCCGAGGTTGCACGGGGGGTTCCCCGGGTTTTGACCAATGGACAACAACCTCAATTATCGCCTGATTCCAGCGGGCGGCTGGAGTTGGCGCGCTGGATGAGCGATCCCTCTCATCCACTGACTGCACGGGTCATGGTGAACCGTGTGTGGCACCATCTGTTCGGTTCCGGCATTGTGCGCACTGTTGATAATTTCGGGCAGAGCGGTGAGCGGCCGAGTCATCCACAATTACTTGATCATCTTGCGATCCGTTTCACGAGCGAGATGGACTGGTCGGTGAAGAAACTCATTCGCGCGGTGATGTTGAGCCATTCCTACCGACTTGCCAGTAAATACAGTGAGAGCAACTATGCCGTGGATCCCGACAATACCCTGTTCTGGCGGGCCAATGTCAGGCGCCTTGAGGCGGAAGCCCTGCGCGATGCAATGATGAGTGTTGCCGGAACCCTGAAACTGGAACCGGCCCAAGGTTCACTGGTACAGAAACTCAAGGGTGGTGAGATTGGCAAGAGCGGCGGCGGCCCTTCCGTGAACTCCTTTGCCCACCGCAGCGTCTACCTGCCAATTGTACGCAACTATCTTCCTGAGTTCCTCCAGGTGTTTGATTTTGCCGAACCGGCTTCGGTAATTGGGCGGCGGGACATTACCACCGTGCCTACCCAGGCGCTGTATTTGCTTAACGACAATTTTGTCATTGAGCAGTCACGTTTGGCAGCAGTGCGATTGCTCAAGGACGATCGGCTTGACAACCCTGAGGAGCGCATTGCCGGAGCTTACCTGCTTGCCTTCGGGCGCACTCCCTCTGGAGGGGAACTGGCACAGGCGAGGAGGTATCTTGGCAATGCCGCCGATGATGGCCAATTGCCCGAGGAGGCCCTTGGTGGATTGATACAGGCCTTGTTTGCCTCTGCTGAATTTCGTTACGCCTTATGAAGCCCACTGTTAGGATTACTGTAATTATTTGAAACCATGAATAATATTTCTGCCTCCCTCACCCGCCGCAACGCGCTGGCAATGACATCGTGCGGGTTCGGTTACCTTGCGTTGAGAGGCCTGCTTGGCCGCGAGGCGCAGGCTGCCGGTTTTCGTAATCCACTTTCCGAGAAACCACCGCATTTCCCGGCAAGGGCCAAGCGCGTGATTTTCATGTTCATGCAGGGCGGACCGAGTCATCTTGAAACCTTTGACCATAAGCCGGAACTGATAAAGTCCGGTGGCAAGAAGCAGGGCGGCAAGGGCTTGCTTGCACCAATTTATGATTTCAATCCGCACGGCAAGAGCGGCTTGATGATCTCCGAGATTTATCCGCACCTGGCCAAGCACGCTGATGACTTGTGCCTGCTCAACGGCATGCATACCACCAGTCCCGCCCATCCCCAGGCTGCCATTGCCCTGCATACCGGCAGCCAGAATTTTGTTCGGCCATCAATGGGTGCCTGGATTACATACGGCCTTGGCACCGTGAACCAGAACCTGCCCGGGTTTGTGACGATCAATCCACTCGGTCGCCTTGGCGGGGCGCAGAATTACGGGTCGGCTTTCCTGCCCGCCAGTTTCCAGGGCACCAAGCTAGCGATGGGAAATTCCATGGCAAACATCAAGAACGCGAAGTTCTCCGAATTGGAGCAACGGCGGCAGATAGATCTCGTGCAGTCGATGAACCGTGGCATGCTTGAGCGGGTTGGCGTGAACAGCGAGATTGAGGGGGTAATCCAGAGCTATGAATTGGCATACCGCATGCAGACCGCGGTTCCGGGGGTGATGGATTTGAAAAAGGAGCCGGAAAAAGTCCGTGAGATGTACGGAATCGGCAAAGGCGTAACCAGTAATTTCGGCACGCAATGCCTGATGGCCCGCCGGCTTGCCGAGGCAGGGGTAAGATTCATTCAGGTCACACATAATGGATGGGATCAACACAAGGGATTAAGCACCAAGCTAAAATCCAACGCGTTAGCGACTGATCAGCCGATCGCGGCGTTAATAGCCGACCTTAAAGAGCGCGGGATGCTCAAAGACACCCTGCTTGTCTGGGGTGGGGAATTCGGTCGTTCGCCGGATGGGCAGAATCAAGATGGCCGACGTCACAATAATCGCGGTTATTCAATGTGGATGGCCGGCGGCGGCGTCAAGGGTGGGATGCGTTATGGTGCAACGGACCCGCTGGGAGGGACTGCAGTAGAGGACAAAATGCATACCCACGACCTGCATGCCACGATCCTGCACCTGTTGGGCCTTGATCATACCAAGCTCACCTACCGTTATGCCGGCCGTGACTTCCGGTTGACTGATGTATATGGTGAAGTTGCAGAGAAAATCCTCGTTTAATCCTTTTAGGAACAAGGATTCAGGGTATTTTCCTGAATTTCTTTTTTTTCCGGTGAGAAAGGTGGGCAGGCAGCGGTTCATTAGTGACCTAGGTTCGTTTCAGGACAGCGCAATCAAGCATTTAAGCCAGGCAGTTTAGTGTTGCTTAAAGGAACTGACCCAAGGTTTTCAGGACGATTGGATTATTCCACTCCTGATTACAGGCCGGCAGGATCGTGGGGTTTCCTGTCGGTCTTCTTTTTTGCAAGAAGCGGTTCGCTGTTCTTGCGATATTCCCGAAAACGCCCAAACTAAGGGTCTTATTTTTTCACGATGCCCTTTACTGAACCCACTCAACTTGGTGACTTCTTTTATGCGTTTCTAGGCATATTGTTTGAGGGGGCACCGTATATACTGCTTGGCACCATCATTTCCGGATTCATTGATGTCTACCTTCCATCCAACGTGATGGATCGCATCCTGCCGCGCAACCGATATGGGGCAATCGCATTGAGTGGCCTGCTTGGGATCGTGTTCCCGGTTTGTGAATGCGCAATTGTTCCGGTAATCCGCCGCCTTGTGAAGAAGGGGTTGCCGGTATCATGTGCGATAACCTACATGCTGGCGGCACCGATTGTGAACCCAATTGTTGTATTAAGTACTTTGTCCGCGTTTGCAGGTAATGATCCTGTATTCATGATGCTTTCACGCATTGGCATTGCCTACCTTGTCACGGTTTTCGTGGGGTTTGTGGTTCACCAGTTTTCTCCGCGCAGTATCCTGCGCGGGTTTCTTTTCCGGGGAGCTGAGAATGCGATCAGCTCAAAGGTACAGAAAAAGGAACATGGACACGACCACCATGACCATGGAACCAAAGACGACAAGCCGGACCGGCTGGTGCTTGCGCTGCGGACTGCTGCCCGGGATTTTATAGACGTGGGAATGTATTTCACCATTGGCGTGATGATTACCGCCCTTTACCGCACGCAGATTGACCAGGCATCCATTGACCGGTTCGGGTCATCAGATTGGATGGGAGTACCGGCGATGATGGTGCTCGCCTTTATACTGTCGCTGTGCAGCACTTCTGATGCCTTCATAGCTTCCCAGATGCTGAGTTTTTCCTCTGCAGCGAAACTGGCTTTCCTTACCTATGGGCCGATGATGGACGTGAAGCTGGTTTTTATGTACAGTGCGGTATTCAAGCCGAGATTCGTTATTGCGCTGGCGGTTGGCCTGTTTCTGTTGCTCGGATTAATTTTTATTCAATGGGGTAACATACCCGTTCCAGGAACATAATTGATAGCACAGAAGGATGTCCCGCAGAGCAGCACCCATTTTTCAGGCCCTGGTCCTCTTCCTTGTAGGTTCGGTTTTTGTCTGGTTTTACGCCCACGGCCGTATCGATGCCTACCTGGTACAGGCCGGGAGTTTCCAGGCGCAGGCTTTGCTGGCTGGCGTGTTGCTGTGCATTATTGCCCTTTTCCTGGCGATGACATCAGGACAGAAGGAAGCATGCGGTCACGACCACGACCACGACCATGACCATGACCATGACCATGACCACGGTCATAGCCACGATGATCCCGCCTTGGGCA
>JAPYUT010000074.1 GCA_029940475.1 Verrucomicrobiales bacterium
AAATAATTCTAATATTATCATTGATCCTCATGGAACTGGAATTTTAGCTTTAGGTTCATCTGATAATGCAGCTGTAAGAATAGATGCGGTAAGACTGGATCTGAATGCAGGCCCTGCCGGAGTCGATATTGACTCAATCGGTGGAATTGATATTGACGCTGCAGGAGCAGTTGAGCTGAATTCCTCAGGCAGGACAATCAATATCGGCAACGACAATGTGGATCAGAATATCAACCTCGGCACCCAGGGGACACGCACCGTTACCATTGGGAACCCTTCAGCGACCATTGACCTGAGGTTCGACCCGACCGCCAGCCTTAAGCTCAATGGTGAAACGGTGAATTTGGTCAGCCGAGAAGTCATCGATGCTGCAGATAACAACCTGCAGACTAAAATTGCAGTTATTGAGAACAATCTGCAAAATGAAGCAGCGCGCGCACAAACGACAGAAACTTCCCTGCAGCAGTTAATTATCGCGCAAGCGACACTTATTACCCAGCTCACCGCCCGCGTGGAAGCCCTTGAGAACAACATCACGACCAATGACACCGATCTCTCTGCCTACGCCAAGACTGACGACCTGGCGACTGTGGCAACCAGTGGAAGCTACGCCGACCTCTCAAATCGTCCGGACTTCACCGCTTGGGACACCAATGCCGCAGACGACTTCGATGGCAACTACGCCTCACTTGCCAACCAACCGGACATCCCGGAGCCGGTCCGAATGATTGATCAAGATGGATTCTACTTTGGTAACCTTAAAGTAATAGGATATGGCGCTCAAAGTGGCGAATCTTTCATTCCATCGGGTGATAATAATGCTCTCTTCTTTGGTTCTGACTCATCATTAAGCGAACACTCATTAAGCACTTCCCCAGCTTCCTATACTGGTTTTGGTCCGTCTAAACCCGATTGGCTATTACAGGATTAGAATTTTCATTCTTTAGGAAAAAATTGTGCGACTTTTCCGCACCCGCATCCTTGCATCAAAAAATATCATTTTTTATCCCGGGCCCGCAGGGTTTTGCAGCGTTAAAACCAGAAACACAGGCAGGTTTTAGCGGAGGGGAGTGGTTTTTTAGCCAGGGAACTTCCTCCCAAGAAACCTTTTCAAAGAGAATCAACCTCCCTATCCTTGTCCCCGCATGAAGATATTTTTCCCGATCCTCGCGATCACGCTCGCCCTCCAGGTTCTTTCCGTCAATGCCAAGCCTCCCGGCCCGCCTGAGAATCTCAGCGCCAAGCCGCTTGCCAATTCCCTGGGCTTAAGCCTCCATGAATACACTCTTTCCTGGAGTGCCCCCTCACAGGCCGGCTACCAGGTGCTCATTGCCGGCAGTGAGGCCAAGCTCGCCGCGAATGTCGGCGACCTGTGGGACAGCGGGCTGCGCTACACGGAAAACAACGCCGGAATCCCCTGCCTGGGGAAAGCCTTCCGCGCAGGCTCAACAGCCTGGTGGAAGGTAAAGATCTGGAAGAAGGACGGCAGTGCCAGTGAATGGAGTACCCCGGCCACCATCAGTATCCCGGGCGGAAAAATCAGTGTCGCAGGCGACAAATCCGGCCAGAAGCCCGTTGCCCAACCGACCGGCAACCGCGTCGTGTTTGTCGGCGGCAGCCTGGTCCATGGCATGGAGAAAAACGCTTACCTTGAGGCAGCACTGACCTCACGCTGGCCACACCATGACATCACCTTCCGCAACCTGGGCTGGCCCGCCGATGATGTCTTCGGCACCGCGCGCGGGGAATTCGGCTCGGCGCAGAACACCCGCTCCTGGAGACCGCCGGGCAACGAGGCTGGATTCGGCTACTCCGAGCTGCTCAAGCAGGTGCGCGAAGCCAAGCCGACCACTCTCATTGTCGGCTATGGCGGCGAGGCCGCCTTTGCCGATACCAAGGAAAAGATGCAGGGCTTTGAGGCAGGGTATGAGAAACTCATCACTGCCCTTGAGGCAACCGGGGCAAGGATCATCCTGCTGACCCCCATTCCGCAGCAGAAGGCAGGCCACGCTCTCCCTGACCCCTCCACGCACAACGCGCGCCTGCGCACCGCCGCGCAATTTATCCTCAAGACCGCCGGTGAGCGCAAGCACCTCGGGGTCGACATCTTCGGTGAAGACCCGGAAAATGCCGGGACACCTGAATACCGTGACGCCATGCACCTGGGTGCCCGGGGCTACCATGTCCTGGCCGCGCGCATTGCAAAGAGCCTGGACCTGGCCAGTGAATCGCTGCTCCGCGTCCGCGAATCCGACAGCCGCCTGTCAGTGACTTCCTCGAGCATCAAGACCGGTGAGCGCACCAGGACAAAGAACGGCGTGCGCCTTGACTTGATCCTCAACCGGCTGCCCTCGGCCGCCTCGCCCCTGCTCGTCACCTCCAGCGCCGCTGACACCGAACTCTCGCATGATGATTCACGTATCCGGATGCTGGAACCTGAGGCGAAAAAATCCCTGGTATCCTCCGGACCCGATCACCGGCAGGCGGAGCGACTGCGCCAGTTGATCATCGAGAAGAATTCCCTCTACCGCCACAAGCTGCGCCCCATCAACAAGACCTATATCTTCCTCTTCCGGCGCCACGAGATGGGCCACCTGGCGCGCGAGATGGAGGACTTCGATGAACTCGTCGAGGGCAAGGAGGAGCTCATCGCCAAGCTTCGCCTCCCGGCAGCCAACCGCTACGGCTTGCAGATTAAGCCGGCATGGCGGGCCCCGCGCGCCTATCCCGACCATGAGGTGCCAAAGAATATCCCGGCACCCGACACCGCCAGTGAGCTTGCAGCGCTCACCGTCGCCGACGGCTTCCAGGTGAACCTGTTCGCCTCCAATCCGATGATCGCAAACCCGATCAACCTCAACTGGGACACCCGCGGCCGCGCATGGGTGTCGACATCGACAACCTACCCGCACATCAAGCCCGGCCACATTCCCAATGACCGCATCGTGATCCTTGAGGACACCGACCAGGACGGTGTTGCCGACAAGCACACCGTGTTTGCCGAGGGCCTTACCGTGCCGCACTCCGTGATGCCTGTCGAGGGCGGTGCCTTCGTGTGCAGCACGACAGAGTTCCTCTTCCTCGAGGACAAGGACGGCGACGATAGATCGGAATCGCGCAGGGTTATCTACTCCGGATTCGGCAATGCCGACGTGCACCACATGATCCACGGCCTGCGCTGGGCCCCCTGGGGTGACCTGCACTTTACCCAGTCCATCTACATCAACACCTTTGTGGAAACCGCGCACGGACCGCGGCGGATGAACGGCAGCGGTATCTGGCGTTTCCGTCCCGACAATGAGCAACTCGACGCCTTCGCCGTCGGCATGGTCAACCCCTGGGGCTTTGCCTTCGACTACTGGGGCCAGTCATTCGGCACCGACGGTGCCGGCGGCTCGGGCCCGCACTATGTCTTTCCCGGATCAGCCTTCCGCTCCGCTGTCGGTGTGCACCGGGTCTTTAACGGCCTGATCCCCGGCAAGCCCAAGAACACCGCGGCCGAGTTCATTTCCGGCGAACACATGCCGGAGCGCTGGCAGGGAAGCATCGTCGCCAATGATTTCCGCGCCAACCGCACCGTGCGCTACGAACTGGAGGAGAGCGGCAGCGGCTACACCGCCAAGGAGGTCGAGACCGTGCTGCATTCCAAGCACCGCTCATTCCGACCGGTGGACCTGAAGATGGGACCGGAAGGTGCCCTCTACGTCGTCGACTGGTATAACCCGATCATTGACCACGGTGAAGTCGACTTCCACCACCCCGCACGGGACAAGTCCCACGGCCGCATCTGGCGCGTCACCGCCAAGGGACAGCCACTGCTCAAGCGCGATAAAATCGCCGGCGCCAAGGCAGAGGACCTGCTTGATTTTCTCAAGTCACCTGCTGAATACACCCGCAACCAGGCAAGGAGGGAACTGGCCGGCCATTCCCCTGAGAAGCTGATACCCCTTCTCAAGGAATGGCTCAATGAGCTGGATCAAGCCGATCCCGGCTATGAGCACCACCGGCTTGAAGCGCTCTGGCTGATCGTCTCGCTGCGCGCGGCTGAGCCGGCCCTCGCGGAGGAATTACTGCGCTCCTCCCTGCCACAGGTGCGCGCCGCCGCGCTGCGTGCAGTCGCCAACTGGAGCCCGCGTGCCGGGCCGATCGACAAGATCGGCCTGTTCTCGCAGGCAATTAGCGATCCCCACCCGCGCGTGCGCCTGGAAGCCATCAATGCCCTGCGTGAACTCGGCACCACCGAGGCTGCCAGCGTTGCCCTGCGCGCCCTTTCAAGCGAGACGGACAATAACATTTCCTACGCCCTTGAATTGACGGTCCGCGCCCTGCGCGACAAGTGGCTGCCGGCGATGCAGGCCGGCAAGCCCGTCTTTGACGGCGATCCCTCACGACTGGCCTACGCGCTCAAGGAGGTCGGTGACGCCCGCGCCATTGCAGCCCTGGTCGCTGTCATCAAGGAAGGCGGTATCGGCGAGGCGGACATGCCACAGGCCGTCACCAATGTGGCTGCGCTCGGGGAAAGCGCGGAAATCGACTCGATGCTTGAGTTGGCGAAGAAAAATCCCGGGCTGCTCTCCGCCATCGCAGCAGGTGCTGCCACCAACACAAAGCGACCCGGGCAGTCGCAGGCTGTTGCCGCTTTCCTGGAAAGCACGAACAGCGCAACACGCAATGCCGCAGCATTACTCTGTGGAACCTGGAAAATCAGCACTGCACGGAAAAAACTGATCACCCTGACCGGGGCTGAGAACCTTGCGCGGACTGAAGCCTCAGCCCTGTGCGGGGCACTGGCGCAACTTGGTGCGGCAAACGACCTGGAGAAACTTGCCGCCGACGGGCAGTCGGTGATTTTGCGCAGTGCTGCAATTGCCGCATGGGCCGGCTCCGACGCACAACAGGCAGCAAGCCCGGCAGTCAAGCTTCTTGGTAGTCTTGGTGAGCAGGAGTTGGAGGAGGCAAGGAGCCTCTTTGCGGCATTCATCGCCCGCAGCGAGGGTGCCACGGCACTGGCAGGAAAAATTACATCGACAAAGCTCAGTAAACCGGTCGCCATTACCGGGCTCAGGCTGGCCCGCGCCTCCGGCCGTGAACTGCCCGGGCTCATTGCCGCACTCAACTCGGCAGCAAGCATCAAGCCACTCGCCCAAAACCTCTCCCCTGCAGAACGCTCCGCCCTGCTCGCCGAGGCGGCAAAGTCCGGCAATGCAGAACGCGGTGGCGAGGTTTATCATCGCAAGGCAATGCTCTGCACGACCTGCCACGTGATCAACAACCAGGGCGGCAAGCTCGGTCCTGACCTTTCAACAGTCGGCAGCTACATGACACCGGAGTCACTGCTCGAGTCACTCATCAACCCCAGCAGCGCCATCAAGCAGGGATATGAAACCGCAATGGTAACCACCAAGGACAATCAGGTGATGACCGGGCTGGTGCAGCGCAAGACCGGCTCCGCACTCCTGCTGCGCGACCCCTCCGGCAAAATCGTTTCGATTCCCAACGGCAACATCGCCAAGACCGACACCAGCCCCGTCTCGCTGATGCCACCGGGATTGACCGTATCTTTGCGCCGCGACGAAATGGTTGACCTGATGCGCTACCTCACCTCACTGGGGAAAAGCCGGCCTTGATCCACTGACAGACATCACCCTCAAAGAGGAGCGCTGCGCCCGCTCTTCTTGAACTCCTCAAGCTTGCCTTTAAGCTCGCGGACGATTTCCGGGTTCTTGAAGTAGAGGTTAGTGGTCTCGCCGGGATCGCTTTGCAGGTTGTAGAGCTGCCCCGGGGCATCGGGAGCCTTCTCAGCCAGCGCATACTGCTTCATTCCCCAGCGCCCGGGGCGACTGTAGTTGTTGCCGCCTGAGCCCTTGTGGTCGAGATACTTCCAGGGCCCGCGGCGAATGGCAAGGGCGAGGCTAATGGTCTGGTGCAGGGTATATTGGCGGATCGGCTCACCCTTATCCTGCCCTAGCAGGGCCGGCAGCATATTGACACTGTCCTCGGCATCCTTCGCCGGGATTTTCGCCCCGGTCAGCGCAGCGCAGGTGGCCATGATGTCGGTCAGGCACAGGGTCTGGGAACTGCTTGAGTTGGCCTTGATACGCCCCGGCCAGCGGGCAATAAACGGTACACGGTGACCACCCTCCCATTGATCACGCTTGACCCCGCGCCAGGGCCGCGCGCCGTCATGCTTGTGGTTATGGCGCATGGCGAGAACGGTGGGCACCTCGGGACCGTTGTCACTGGAGAAGATCACCAGCGTGTTATCCGCAAATTTGTGCTGATCGAGTGCCTTGAGCAGTTCGCCGACCACGTGGTCGAGTTGAAAGATAAAGTCCCCATGCGGCCCGGCTTTTGTCTTGCCCTTGAAGGCATCAGCAGGAAAGGACGGCAGGTGTGCGGCCTGGGTGGAATGGAACAGGAAGAAGGGCTTCTTTTCCTTTTGCTTCGCGTGGTTATCGAGGAAGGCCAGGCTCTTTTCCAGGAACTGCAGGTCAATCTCCTCCATCGAGTAACCCGGGGCAATCATTCCCGGCCGGTTGTCCCGTGAGTAGGCGTGCTTGGGCAGCGGACCCCGGTCGATGATCCCGGTCGGCGGCACAGGAATGCGGTCACCGTCAATGAAGGCATACAGCCAGTCAGTGGTCGGGCAGCACACACTTCCGAAAAAATGGTCAAAGCCACGGTGAATCGGGGCATCCGGAATGGCGCGGGAGTAGTCAATGCGCCGCACTGCCTCCAGCCCGTTCTTGTTGATCGCCTTGCCCTGCTTGTCAAAGAAGGTCATGCCGACATGCCACTTGCCGAAGAGTGCGCTCTCATACCCCCTGTCCTGCAGCATGCCGCCCAGCGTCAGGCGCCCTTCCTCGATCATGCACGGTCCGCCCGCCCCGGTAAACACCCCGCTCATCCCGGTGCGAAACGCCATGCGCCCGGTGAGGATCGAGTAGCGCGTCGGTGTGCACACCGTCGAGGGGCTATGCGCATCGGTAAAGCGTATGCCCTGGGATGCCAGCCGATCAAGGTTGGGAGTCGGTATCTTCGACTCCAGGTTGTAGCAGCCGACATCACCATATCCCAGGTCATCAGCAAGGATGAAGAGGATGTTGGGCAACTCCCCCGCCCCGCGCAGGGTCATGCAGGGGGCAATTAGGAGGGAAAGGCAGCAAATAATCTTCTTCATCGTTTTTTAAGGGACTTCAGTAATTCCTTATTAAGGTCTACTGCAAGCCAGCTTTGCAATTATATTCCTTTACAGGTATATACCTTAAGAGGTATATTAAGGTAATGAATTCTGAGGAACTCTGCCGGGTCTATCGTTGCCTGTGTGACGTGACACGCCTGCGGATCCTTAACTTGCTACGGGAGGATACACTCTGTGTCTGCCACCTGCAGCAGGTGCTGGATAAATCACAGGTGACAATCTCCAAGCACCTGGCTTACCTGAAAAGCCATCACCTGGTGGAAAGTGAGCGGCGGGCCAACTGGATGATCTACCGCATTGCCGATGAATCCAACCCCATCCTTGAGGAAAACCTCAAGTGCCTGCAGGACCTGAGCAGTGAGGATCCTGCCTTCATTGCCGACCTCAATCGCCTGCGTGCCACCGACACCTCCGCGGCCTGCTGCCCGGCTCCCAGATAATTTGATCCACCATGTCAAAACCTACGGTTCTTATCCTCTGCACCGGTAACTGCTGCCGCAGTCACATGGCCGAGGGCATCCTGCGAAATGCCGCAGGCGACCTGCTCGAGGTATACAGCGCCGGATCAAACCCGGCAGGATATGTGCACCCAAAGGCCATCGCGGCACTGGATGAAATCCACATCGATATCTCCGCACACACCTCAAAGCACATGGACACCTTCCTTGAGGGTGAAGTTGAAACCGTAATCACCGTGTGCGGCAATGCCGACCAGGCCTGCCCTGCCTTTCCCGGGCAGGTAAACCGCCATCACTGGGGATTTGATGATCCTGCACATGCGCAGGGAAGTGAAGAAGAGGTGATGGCGGCCTTCCGCACCGTGCGTGACCAAATAAGGCTGGTCTTTGAAGCCTACGCGTCCGGAATCAGGGAAACCATTGTAGCAAAAAAAACATGATCCCAAGATGGTTTGCCAGTGAAGTCCTCGGCACCTTCGTGCTGGTGCTCTTTGGCCTCGGGGTGGTCGCCACCGCCGTTGCCCTGGATGCTCCTGTCGGGATGTTCCAGATTGCCGCGGTCTGGGGACTTGGCCTGTCATGCGCAATTTTCCTCACCGGGGAGCACAGTGGCGCCCACCTCAACCCGGCAATCACCATTGCCTTCGCGGTGTTCAGGAATTTTCCAAAAAACAGGATTCCCGGCTACATCGCAGCCCAGTTCATCGGCGCGTTCCTTGCCGCCTGCGCTGTGTTCCTGCTCTTTAACAGCTCAATCAGTGCCTTCGAGGAAGCCAACCACATCACGCGGGGAGCCGCGGGCAGTGAGGCGAGTGCGATGATCTTCGGGGAATACTTCCCCGACCCCGGTGGCAAAGCCCTCAAGGAGGTTGACCGCGCCAGGGTTTCCCACCTCAATGCCCTCTTTGCCGAGTTCCTCGGCACCCTGATGCTCGCCCTGGCGGTATTCGGATTCACCGCGCGCCACAACAAATCCGGGCCGGGCCCGATGACGCCGATTGCCATCGGCATCGCGCTGACCACCATCATCAGCGTCTTTGCACCGATCACACAGGCCGGCCTCAACCCCGCCCGCGACCTCGCACCGCGTATTTTCTCGGCAATTGCCGGCTGGGGAAACGTGCCATTTACCGTGAATGGCACCGGCTGGCTCACAGTTTACATCATTGCCCCCTGCCTGGGTGCCCTGTGCGGTGCATTCCTTGCCAATCAGTTGTTTTCAAAAAAAGAAGATTGATGCTAGGCTCTGTGCCAATGCGTCATTTTATCTTTTCCCTCCTCATCACGGTTATCATCGGCAACAGCGGCATTGCCGCCACCAAGCCGAACATTGTATTAATTCTCTCTGATGATCAGTCCTGGACCGACTATGGCTTCATGGGCCACCCGGACATCAAGACCCCCCACATCGACAAGCTTGCCGGACAGAGCGCGCTCTTCAGGCGCGGTTACGTTCCCACCGCCCTGTGCCGCCCCTCGCTGGCAACCCTGCTCACCGGCCACTACGCCTCCACCCACGGCATTACCGGCAATGACCCATCGCCAAAGTATGCAGACCGCAACTCCAAGCTCTACAATGAACGCCGGGCCAAGTTGATCACCTATATTGAAAAGTTCGACACCGTGCCGGAACTCCTCGGCAAGCAGGGCTACCTCAGTCACCAGAGCGGCAAGTTCTGGGAAGGCAGCTACCAACACGGTGGCTTCACCCACGGCATGACGCGCGGTTTCCCGGAAAAGGGCGGCCGTCACGGCGATGACGGCCTGAAGATAGGCCGCAACGGCATGAAGGAAATCAGTGACTTTGTAAAAGGCGCAACCGAGGAGAAAAAGCCGTTCTTCCTCTGGTATGCCCCCTTCCTGCCGCACACCCCGCACAATCCGCCACAACGGCTGTTGAAAAAATACCACGTCGAGGGACGCCCGCTTACAATCGCCAAGTATTATGCCATGTGTGACTGGTTTGATGAAACCTGCGGCCAGCTTATTGGAATCCTTGATAAGTCAGGCACGCTCAAGGACACGCTGATTGTCTATGTCACTGACAACGGATGGATCCAGAACCCTGATCGCAACGGATACGCACCACGCTCAAAACAGACCCCATATGAAGGAGGTGTACGCACCCCGATCATGTATTGCTGGCCGGGGAAAATCCCGCCCGGCGAACGCAGTGAGCTCACCAGCAGCATTGACATCGTGCCCACCATCCTCGCGGCAGGCGGGGCAAAAGTGCCTGATGAACTCCCGGGCCTTAACCTGCTGGATCACCTGACCGGCAACAAGCCCATCGCGCGCAAGGCAATCTTCGGTGAAAGCTTCGCCCACGACATTGCCGACATTGAGAAACCGGAAGCGTCATTGATCTTCCGCTGGGTCATCGAGGGTGACTGGAAACTGCTGCTCACCTATGACGGAGAGGTAAACCGCTACAAGAGCACCCACCCGCGTAATGAAAAGCGCCCGCAGCTCTTCAACCTGAAGGAGGATCCCCACGAGAAGGTCAACCGCGCAGGGCAATCCGGCTATGTGGTCGCGCGCCTGGCGAAAAAAATCGATGACTGGTACCCGGTGAAGGAGCGCAAGGTGCTGAAGAGCTTTAAGTAAGTCCTCCGGCTTCAATACTTTCAAATCGCCCCGCTTTGCGATTCTTGCGCACCGTGCCGCTCTGGAAGATACGCCCGTTCATCGCGATATAGACGCCGGGAGGCATGGAATTAAGTGCTCCGACCGCACTGCCAATGTTGAATTCAGCGTCCGACTGCCGAAACCGCACCGGCGCCATTGCCCCGGTCAAGACCACCACCTTTCCCACGGCGAGCGCGACGTCCTCAAGAACCGATGCTGTCTGCGTCATGGTGTCAGTGCCGTGGGTGATGAGAATGTGACGATGTTCACACTCCTCCACCGCCTCCCGGATAAGGGCACGGTCATCGTCATCCATCTCCAGGCTGTCCTTGCGCATCAGTGACACGACCTCGTAATCAAAGTCCACGCAGGCTTCGCGAAAAACAATGTCAATCTGCGAGCCGCCTACCTCATACTCGCTGCCGGCATCGAAATAAACCTTGTCGATAGTGCCGCCGGTCGAGAATATCTGGACAAACTTCATGGCGATGGGCTTTCGCGGAAATCTTCAAATACCTTGTGCGAGAAGTAGCGCTCCATGCGATCCGGGAAAACGGTCACTATTGCTTTATCTTCACCAATCACTGCTGCCGCCTGCAGTGCTGCCGCGAGGTTCAGTCCCGAGCTGGGTCCCACCGGGAACCCCAGTGACCAAAGTTTCCTTGTCAACTCCAGGCACTCATCATCACTGACCTCAATCTCAGTGAGTGCATCTATTTGCCAGCCACTGTAAATCTCGGAAATACCCTCAACCACCCCCGGCACATCAGAGCTGAACTTGAGGCTGCAGCACTCGATGTTTGAGCCGAACATCTCCCCCTGGCGGGGAATCGCGGTAAAAGCCTGAACCTGGCAACCGGCTCCTGAAAAGGCATCATGCAGCCCGCGCAAGGTGCCACCGGTACCCACCCCGCTTACCACCGCGTCCACTGCTCCCCCCGGAATCTGGGAGAGGATCTCAGGCCCGGTATAGAGCCGGTGAGCCTCGGTATTATCTGGATTTGAAAACTGCCGGCCCGGGAACCAGCCGTGTTCCTCAGCCGCATCATGCGCAGCCTGCAATACCTCTGACATGCCTCCCTCAACCCGGTGCACTTCACCCCCGTAGGCACGAATAATCAGCTCACGCTCACTGGTTGCCGCATCGGGTATAAAAGCCACGAATTTCAGGCCCATCTGCGCACAGGCAAGGGCGAAGGCAATGCTGGTGGAGCCGCTGGATGCCTCAACGACCGTGCTCCCCGGGCCAATGTCCCCGCGCCGCCAGGCTTTCTCCAGGATATGGCGCGCAATGCGGTCCTTGGTCGAGCCGCTCGGGTTTAAAAACTCAAGCTTGCACCAGATCCCAGGCCCTGATGCATCGACGCGCACCTCGGAAAGCGGGGTCGGCGCCATGCGGTGCAGGAAGCGGGTTTGTTCCGGAAGGATCGGGTTCACGGTAAATAAAGACAGTTATGATTTCAATACACGGAAACGAAATTTTATCTGCTGTCCACTTCCTCCAGTTCCACCGATTCCTTCACCGCCTTTTCAAACTGTCCTGCAAATCCCCTGTCCGCGTCAAGCCCCTGCTGCCGCTGACCGAGGTAGGGCCTCGGGCGCGGGGCAAAACGGCCGCCGACCCAGCGCAGGTTGCTGAGCAGGGGAAGCTTGCCCTGCCATTGCCTGTCCACCCGCTTTGGCAGCTCCTTGTTGCCGGGGGTTACAATAAGGCCGGTAACATAATTATAATTGGCAAGGCTAAGCCCGTCACCGCTGGTGAACGATTCCAGGGACAGGCGAACAGTTCGCGAGCCGGCTTGCGGAAGATTGACAAGTGCCACATAACGCTTGGTCTTCCGTCCCGTATAACCGCGCCACTGGTCAGTCTCCATCACCACCGCCAGGGTATTTCCGGGTTCGGTGGTTGCAATCTTAAAGGCAAGTTCAGCACCACGTGGACCAAAAAAAGCGGGGTCATTAAGCTTGTGCGTCTTGAAGGAAAAGTGATGCGGATTGTTCGGGGAAACCAGCGACCAGTCTCCCCAGCCGCGGCTGAAATCATCAATCACACGCTGGCGCTCGCCGGTTGGCTTGACTCCGCTTGTATGCAGTTGTTGAGGGCTTGCCTGGAGTGCCTGACTACTGACTGTCAGCAGCGAGGTCTCCCGGTAACCCCGGGGCAGGACAAGATTTTTACCCGTGTCGTAGGTGAGGTTTGCAAAAACAAACAGCGGTTCACCCGGATCCATCACCGGACATGCCGCCATGTAGCTCTTGCCATCGCGAACCACCCCTGCCGAGCGCCAGAAACGCACCCTCGGGTCACGTTCAAAACCATAGTAAATGGTAACTTCCTTCAGCCTGTGTGGAGTTGAAAGGTCCGGGACGACCGTGAAAAGAGGAATGCCGTCGGCGGTTTCCAGCGTCAACCTGCTTTCCGGTGTCTTCGGAAACCGGAAGTCCCCCTTGAGGTGAGCCTCAAACCAGCGTACGCGCGCCGCGTAGCAGTCCGCGGTAAAGCGGTGATTCATGTGCGGGGTAAAGGACAGGGCACCATTGGGCTGCGGCAGGGTTCGAAATGCCCGCAGCACTTTTCCCATCGGCGAGTTGAAATCATTGGTCGCACCAAGGAATAGCAGCGGGCACTTGATCAATGGCCAGTAGCGGGCTGATCCCAGAGTGGCCTGATAATACTCAAGTCCCTCAGTCATGTGCCGGCCGGAGGCGGGGATGCCGCGAATGTCCTCATAAAGGTAGCCACTGCCACCCACCGACGGGCAGGCAGCCTTCACCCGCGGGTCAATCGCAGTGAGGACAGTGAGTCGTCCGCCCATGCTGTGACCGCTTAAGCCGATGCGCCCACCGTCGACTTGCGCTTGCCTTTCAAGCAGGGTAATGGCCCGGCGCGCTGCCGCCGAGTAAAGAAGCCAGCTGCTGTTCCAGGGATGAGCCTGCCTGTGCAGGGTCGCCTCACCGGCAGTCACGCCGTTGTAGTGTTTGGGTTGCTCAAAGCCCGCGGCAATTCCCGCCCAGTCGGTTTTCGGGTCATCCGGCGAATCGGTGACCGGGTATTCTCCCCAGTTTACCGCGACTGCCGCGTAACCCTGTGAGGCCCAGTAGCGCACCGCCTCACTTCGCGCACGCTGGCCGCCGCCGTGCAACTGGACAATGCCCGGCAGGTTCCTGCCACCTTCCGGGAACGCGTAAAAGGCCGCCACCCGCATTTTTTTCCCGGCAAATGTGCCAACCACATAGCGTAAATATCGCAATGCAATACCCCCTTCGTTCCACTCACCGATCACCTCTGTCTCAAGGGGATCGGCGCGCGGGTCAAAAAGGGCCCAGGTTTCCTCCACGTCTCTTGGTGCACCTGCATCCTGAGGATCAGCAGCGATTGGAATGGTGACCTTCCTCACCCAGGTTCGATCCCAGTGATGGCTTTCCCAGTTGTCCTTGGTTGCAATCGAGCGAACCACGAACTCGTCATTTTTCTCTCCCTCACGGTCAATTAATTCCGCGTAAAGAAATCCGTGTCTCAAGCCGACTGCCTGCCCTGGGTTGCGCCGATCCGTCTTTGCCGCCCCGGAGTCATCCGGGTTAAAGACATCAATGCCCCCTGGCAACTTCCCGGCAAACTTCAAGCCATCCCACTGCAACCTGCTTGGCGGGGATCCGTGCGTATGCCCATGCAACAGGGCAATCACGTTGTAGCTGCTGACAATATCCCAGAGCGACGAGCGGTCTTCGGGCGGCCAGTCAAAGTCCGGGCCGTTGGGATGCAGGTGGAAGGAGAGGATCACCGGCCTGCCCGAGTCACCCACATGCCTTTCCAGGTCTTCACGCAAAAATTCAAGGCTGGCACGCGGCGCATAATGGTGCTCCTTACGCCGCTCTTCACCGGTGCCGACAAACATGCCGAGATTAACCAGGTGCAAAGGGCCCCAGTCCCAGCTGTAATGCAAGCCGTTACCGGAAACCTGCACCACGCCCGGCCGGGTTTTATTACGCTCAATGATGCCATCAACAATGAATGTGTCGCCCTGCGGACCATCATGGTTGCCGTGCAGCTCATAGACTGGAAATGGCAATCCCCCATCCCCGCCGGTCAGGCCATAGTCCGCCTTGAAGCGCTGCCACTCAAAACGCTGCATGGCCGGGTAAAACCCTCCGTTCTTGTCGGCGCTGTCAATCAGGTCGCCGGTAACCAGTATGCCGAGAAGTTCCCTACTGACGGTTCCTCCGCCGGACTTCTCCGGGATGGCCGTCCCCGGAAAAGTTTTCACCAGGGAAATAAAGCGGGAATTGGCCTGCTCTGAATAAATATCGAGTTTCTTCGGCTGTTGAGCTTTCTGCGCCACATATTGAGGATCACCGGAAATGATGAATGCGTAGCGCTTCTCGGCCCTCGCCGGGGTGCTGTAAATCCCGCCCAGGAGCGCAAGGGTAACGATTAGGGGAAATTGCATCTGATTTGTATCGCAGGACTTGAAGGAAAAGGAAACTATACCGGAGGATTGCTTCCCAAAAAACAGATAGATACACTAATTGAGAAAAATCCTGCCTTATTAATATGAACACTTCCATTTCCCGCCGCCGTTTCCTCGCCACTTCCACAACTGCCACAGCAGGCATCTCCATGCCACAACTGCTGCTGGGGCAAAAATCGCAGGAGTCGCTTGTCATCGGCGAGGGTGAACACCGCTTCGAGATCCAGCATGACTGGGCAAAACTGCCCGACAAGTTCACCTGGCAAACCACCCACAATGTGGCCGTTGACGCCGATGGACTGCTTTACGTGATTCATGAGGGACACGCCAACAAGAAGGATCACCCATCCATTTTCGTCTTTGACCAGAAGGGCAAGTTCATCAGGTCCTTCGGCAGCCGTTTCCAGGGTGGCGGCCACGGC
>JAPYUT010000075.1:0-11682 GCA_029940475.1 Verrucomicrobiales bacterium
CCGCCACGATGCGCTCCGGGTCCACCTTTTGAGGGGCCACCGCGCCGGGCATCAGATCCACCTTTTTGTGGAGGGCCGCCGCGCCGGGCATCAGGTCCACCTTTTTGTGGAGGGCCGCCGCGCCGGGCATCAGGTCCACCTTTCTGCGGGGGACCGCCACGCCGGGCATCAGGTCCACCTTTTGAGGAACCATCACGCCGGGCATCAGGTCCACCTTTTTGCGGAGGGCCGCCACGCCGGGCATCAGGGCCGCCTTTCTGCGGAGGTCCGCCGCGCCGGGCATCAGGTCCACCTTTTGAGGGGCCGCCACGCCGGGCATCAGATCCACCTTTCTGTGGAGGACCGCCACGCCGGGCATCAGGTCCACCTTTTTGTGGAGGACCGCCACGCCGGGCATCAGATCCACCTTTTTGTGGAGGGCCGCCACGATGCGCTCCGGGTCCACCTTTTGAAGCACCGTCAGGGCGAGCCTGGGGCTTTCCGCCTTGCTGAGGTCTGTCAGCTCTTGACTGTCCACGCTTATTCTCTACACCACGCTCAGGGCGCTTAGGTTCCTCCTGCTTTAATTTGCCCTTGCCTTTTTGGCCACGCGCATCGTCCTGCTCAGCTAATGCCGTCGGAACGATCACCGTAACTGCAAGAACTCCTCCACATAGGAATTTGGTTAAAGTTTTCATCTTTTTCATTGGGTTCTGGGTTATGAATTCTAGTTATCTCTTCTTAAAGCCGGAACCGAACAAGTATCTCGCACTGTTCCTGACTTTCTTTATCTTGCCCGATCTTGATGACGTAAACATTACACCGGCTGATTTTTTTTTATTTCGTAATCTAATCAACTCAAACCAAAACCCTACGGTTAAAGGCTAACCAGTTTCCAAGAGGATGAGAACCTTCCCGAATTCAATATTTACAACATCTGCAGCACTCACCCTTGTGGTCACCGCATGCATTTCCTGCCATAAGCCGGAAAAAGAGAACCCAAATCGGGACAGTAAACCTAAACCTGCAACAACAACCCGGCTATCCCCCTCAGCAGCTCAGGGAAACCTGAAGCAAAAATCTATGCAGCAACTGGCTGAATCCTTCTTCAGGGAATTCTCGATTGCCCTAGCCAATGACAACGCAGAGGAAGCGGCAGCAATGATAGCGCAGGAAAAGCGTGAACGATTCCGGAAAGGTTTCCGGTTCTGGCGGGGAGTCCATTTTTTTGACCCCATGGTAATCAAGGCATCCGAAGACAAGACGCTCATTGAGGTTGAGGTAAGCTTCAAAAAAGAACAGGGGAAGGAAGATCGTGAAATCAAAAAACTAAAGTTTACCGACGGCAAGTGGCTGCTGCTCGACAGCTAAGCTGCCCTTGCCCGCTGATTGTAACAGATTTCTTAACAGAAATCCTCTTCGCGGAGAAGAATCCCGTGATTGTTGAGCGCGTTTTCCATGATTTGAGCCTGATGAATAAAAATATTCGCGACTTTGCAGATACGAAAATGAACATCCTTCCATTCCTTGGATTTTGAATGCACACACCACTGTAAAAGTTTATTGTCATAAGATAGTCACAAGCTATCGATGGCAAAAAAAATTCTAATCTTACCGTTTCTCTGGATTGCGCTGAATGCGCTTGCCGTTGCCCAGGTATCAGTTGCCATCTCAACCTCACAACAGGGAAGGGAATCTGATGGACAGCCAACGCTCTTCACGCTTACGCGCACAGGTGACTCCGTAAGCGAACTGTCGATAAACCTCCTCCTGCGGGGCACTGCCCTCCCTGACCTTGACTACACTTCCCCCTCTGAGTCCACCGGCACACACAGCATTACTTTCGCAGCCGGCGAGAACACCATCCTGCTCACCCTCCCCACCCTTCCGGATGAAATTATCGACCCGGGAGACACCATCTTGGTGATCCTGCAATCAGGAGCAGGTTACAACATCACTCCGGGCAAGGGACGTGCCGTGGCCATCATCGGTGCCGAGAACGTGCATTCCACGGCTTCTATGGCCGGTTATTCAATCGGTAAATCGGACACGGAATGGGAAAACTACAATGCCTTCGCCGCACTAAGGGATAATGGCTCCGTAATAAGTTGGGGATCAGCGGCCAACGGCGGTGACAGCAGCTCGGTGGCAGAGCAGTTGTCACTGGGAGCCATCAGGATTTTCTCCAGCTATGATGCCTTTGCCGCGCTGAGAAAAGACGGTTCACTGATTACCTGGGGAGATGATAACAACGCGGCGGACAGCAGTGCCGTTGCAGCGCAAATTACTTCCGCCGTCACCGAGGTATCCTCCACCAAGTATGCCTTTGCCGCACTCAAGGAGGACGGTTCAGTAGTGACATGGGGACGGGACGGATACGGTGGTGACAGCAGCACGGTCGCCGGGGAAATTACCTCCGCTGTCATCCGGATATTCGTTACCGGAAGTGCTTTTGCCGCACTCAAGGAGAACGGTTCAGTGGTGGTCTGGGGCAATCCTGAAGACGGTGGTGATGGCAACTTGCGCGACGTGTCAGATCAATTGTCTTTTGGAATTGCCGGGGTCGTCTCCACCGGAGCTGCCTTCGCGGCACTGAGGACAAACGGTTCAGTCGGTTCCTGGGGCTCAAGTTCCTATGGTGGTGACAGCACCGCCGTAGCCGATCACCTCATCTCCGGCGTGGTCAGGATATTTTCCAACAACACCGCCTTCGCCGCCCTCAAGGAAAACGGGAAAGTAGTCACCTGGGGCTCGAATTCCAACGGCGGCAACAGCAGTGGTGTCTCCGGGCAACTTGCCTCCGGTGTCACCCGGATATTCTCCACCCATCAGGCTTTTGCCGCTCTCAAGGAAAACGGGACTGTCATTACCTGGGGACGCGCCAGTCACGGCGGCAACAGCAGCAGCGTTGCCGATAGCCTCTCAGGCGGCATCACCGGAATATTCGCTACACGCCGGGCTTTCGCGGCACTCAAGGAAAACGGGGAGGTGGTCACCTGGGGCGATCCCGAATATGGGGGTGAGAGCAGTACTGTAACAAGTGAACTCACATCCGGAGTTACCGCGATTTTTGCCACCGATTATGCCTTCGCGGCGTTGAAGGAAAACGGCTCAGTGGTGAGCTGGGGATCGGGAACCAACGGTGGCGACAGCAGTTCTGTATCCGCACAGCTTTCCTCGGGAATTGTGGCATTCTCCGATGCGCTTAACGAGGATCGACTGAGTTTTCCGCCCCTCGACGGGGACAGCGACAATGATGGCCTGCCGGATTCATCGGAAACCAATACCGGGCTCTTCGTATCGGAAACCAATACCGGCACTGACCCGCTCAATCCCGATACCGATGGTGATGGCTGGCTGGACGGTGATGAGGTTCAGCTTGGTTCCTCACCCCTCAACGCACAAAGCACCCCGCCCTTCACGTTACAGGCCACTGCCACACGCCAACAGGACGGAACCATTGAAGGATTCATCCTGTCCTTCCCCGCGCTTGCCGGGCAATCCTACGCAATCGAGGGTTCACCCGATTTGGAAACCTGGCAGGTTCTTGAGGAGGGTATTGCCGGCGACGGCGGCAATGTCGCCAAAAGTTACCCGACAGACGGCGCATTGCGCTTCTTCCGTCTGCGCAGGGAATAACATTCTCGCTCATAATACTGCCTGCCGGGCATCTGGACACATTTCTCCGGCCCGGGCAGAAAAAATTCCGCATGAAATGCAGTTGCCATTCGTCATGACAACTTTAGCGCTATTTATGGTTGTTTAAATCATGGGAACCTCCTTATGCTTTCCCCCACCCAATGAGCACATCGCATTCCCGCATTAATCCAGCACTCCTCTTTCTATTTTTCCTGTCGCTAATGGTATTATTTCCGCCGGCGGCGAATGCAGCAATCAGTGAATCCATCACGACCAACTCCATTGAATCCCCTGCCTTTATTATCGACCATCATGACAACGACGACCCCGCCAACCCGAAAACACTGCGCAACGGCCTCAAGACCAACATCGCAATCAAGATAAACAGGCTCCCTTTCGATCCCCCGGTCAACGCACGATACCGCATCGTCTATCAACTCATTGACGAGGACGGCAACCCGGCAAAGCTCGCTAACAGCGATCCCGCACTTGATACCTTCACCGGTTTATCGCAAGAAATACCGGTCAACCTGTCAGGAATCATTCCGGGAGTAGGGGTAACTACCTTCACCCAATCGGTATCCGTCTATCCTGATCCCGTTGCCACCCTTATCAGCAATCAGCGCTACCATGTTGTTGCGTCCCTGCAAAGAGAATCCGCATTCCCTCCATTGTGGGTCGACGTCGCAGCCAGCGAACTATCAAGCAATGAAGAGCCTGTTCATCACTATACCTCAACCCAGTCCGGGGACCGCGACTGGAACGTCCGGGCAACTGCGCAAGACCTCACCTGGGACCGCCTCCATATCTTGCAGACTGATGACGCCACGAACTCTTTCCAGGCTTCGGTGAATGTCGCTGTTGGCCGTTACGATGACTGGCAGGCGCCTATTTCCCCAGAACAGGAAATCGAGGTAACCATTGATTATGACCTTCTTGAAGCATCCACCGGCAATGAAGTTGCCCTCAAGGATAACGGGCTAATCACCACAACGGTATCCCTGCGGCAATTTTCGAGCATTTCAGACGCCGCGGGTAGACAAAAAGTTCCTTACTTCCAGTCCATCAACAACACGGTCGACCTGTGTCCCGTCGGGCAACTGGATTCATCCAAGTCCCACATCCTGCGTTGCACTATCAGCCATAATGAGAATGCCCTGGGTAACACACATGTAGATACAGTCCACGAGCTCGACCCGACAGGACTCCTGCATTTCAACGGCAACCTCCTCTTCGGGCCGGTGACCACACAATTTAACCGCCTGGCCGCCGAGCCACTCTATGGCTCCACCGGAACCGATCCTGACGGAAACGATTATGTATTTAGTCTCATCAAAATCGCCAATGGTCGTGGGATTCTTCCTGGCACCACCGACTATATCTTTGGCAATGAAGCAAACATTATAGTCCAGCTCATGGACAACGGTAATGCCGTTGTCTTTGCCGGGGAGGAACAAGTCTATGATCCTGATGCCCCGGGCAACCCGGTCACCCAGGATGCCAACAACATGACCTATACATTCGGTGCGGTCGTCATGGACAGCACCGGCATCGTCACTGACTCAATCACGGTTGACCTGCCTCAGGGACACATTTTCCTGCCTGACAGAAACGTGTCCTCACACCATGGAGAATCAGTGATCTTCCATGAAGCCATCATTACTCTCAATGGGGCCGCCGGACTGGACTCACTCCTGGAAATTGCCCTGCTGCCAGACGCAGCGATTGTCGACGAGTCCCATCCCCTGGTCTTTGCCACCACCAGGCTGAACATCACCCCTTCAGGGGAATTGCAATACACCAACATCGTCAGCTCCGAATACATTCATGAAAGCGCTCTGAGACGACTTGAAAACGACAATGCAGCCGGCCTCATCGAGGCCTTGGACTCTGCAGGCAGGCACTTAAGCAAACGGGCATCGAACGACTACTACCTGCGCAACGTCACCGCAATAGCGGGGGGTCAAGTCACCATCAGCGCTGCCGATGACGCCTCATCAAGAATGTCAACTGCCATCAGCCTTGCCGCCCAGGCCTTCCAGACCCACTTCCCTGCCCAGGTCGACATCATCTGGAATGACCCATCCACAGTTAAAATAAGCGGTGGAGTGATACAGGGGGTCTCCAGTCTTGAGGGCACGAGCAAGCTCAACGTCAGTTATCACCAAACCTGCCCGGATGACCCCTGCTCGGATGGTGTCCCTAAAACAGGCAATGCTCTCATTCCGGATAACGTGAACCTTGCCGTCACCCTCACAGGGGGACTTTACAGCAGCGGAGTGCTGGCTTTCCCGGATCATCTCGCCTGGGGGGCCCGTGGAGACGGCACCGGGAACATCGATCCCAATTATCCCTATGCCCACAAGACCGGCCAATTCATCGACGGAGACTTCTTTGCCCCGGGCTACCAGCTTTATGCGGCAGACAATGTGCTGCTTACAACAGATCCCTACAGCGCTGCAGCAGGCGACAATGCACCGGGAGCATTACTCCTCTGCGGCTTTAACGGCAAGCCTACGGCTGCGGAAATCCACTACCCGACCGAGCCGGAATACGTCTCCGGAGAGGGGCATTACCCGGGCCTGAATTTTGTCGTCAATGATAATTCAGGAAGCGATGGTGCCTCCAGGATAGGAGGCAACACGGTAGACTATCCTTACGAACTGATGGACGGGGGCGCATCGAAATACTACTCACGATGTGCCGGTATCTTTGGCCGCCAGGTTGCTGTTGACGGGTCCTTTGATCCCAGTCTGGAAATCTACGGTTACGATTTCGAGCTGACCTCCTTCCAGCTCTCCTTCATCGCTTCCGAGCAGGAGGAATCCTGGATCAACGGCTCCATCACGGTCACGGGTCACTCGGATTTCACCCAGGACTTCCTCGGCCTGAACCTCAACTGCATCGGTGAACTTGAAGGGGCCGAAATTGATCCCGACGACGATTCGGTGAAGAACCTTGTCTACTGGAACTCCACCTTCATCCCGAAATCCATCCGCTTTGCGCAATGCCTGACCAGTAATCCCGCGGAATGTCCGCAGGTATATAATGGGATCCTCACCATGGGCGTCGCGACCCGTGTCGCGCACGTGCCCACCGACCTCTACGGAACGCTCGCATTTGAGGCCAGCAACGGAAACCTGACGACCCAAATAACGGGCGAATGCATCGGTGTTGATTCCGAGCTCGGCCTGCCTGCTTCAATCTCCCTGGACGGACCCGCCCAGGACTATAACCTTGTCCCGATCGGTAAGTTGCGCTTCTCAAACCCTGAACAAAACCCGGATGCGGTTGTGGGGCAGCCGGGCGGATTCGTCACCTTCGCCGCAACGATCAATGTGCCCTACTTCCGTGACCTGCAGGTGCAGGTCATGACCTCAGCCAATGACACCGACAGTGCCCCGCTTTACCTGACTCCGGGATGGACGGATACCGATGATAACACCTTCTTCACCAACACCGACTTTGATCCCGATCACGTCTCCTGGCCGGAAGGAAACATTGACCTCTCTGAATACCAACTGCCCGACCAGGACACCGCCGATGAATTTCTCATCATGGCCAACCAGGATCTCTTCGGGCTGGTGCCGCTCTCCTATCCCCTGAAATGGGATGACGGTGCACGCAGCTTTGCATCCATGAAGTCGGTCACTGATGAACTGGTAATCATCGAAACTGAACATCAGGTGGATTACCTGGATGCCTCAACCACCAAGGTTTCCTTTGGGATCAAGTATGACGGGCTGCCGGAGATTAATCTCTCCAATATGCTCAATGGTCAGATTGACGGAGCCGCCCAGGCAGTCAGTGACGCCATCTCTGTGCCACTCAAGGGGGCTCTTGATGAAGCCTTTGAGCAATTCGAGGATTACCTGGCCGATTCGCTGGATGCACTCGTTGACCCTGTGGTGAACAAGGCTGCTGAGGAAGTCATCTGCCCGCTTTATGATGAGTTGCTCATCCATTACAACACTGCCCGCAACGCAGGTGACAACTGGAACGCATTCAAGGCGAAACTCGATGTGGAAATTGCCGATCGTCTGTATGACACGGCAATTCCGGGGAATCCCACGCTGCTGCAGACAGAGCTTGGTGAACTTTCAGATGTCAGTGAAGGCGCCGCTTCACTTACCACCGACCTCAAGGCCGCGCTGGAAAAGATTATCACCGGAATCGACAGTATCATTAACCAAGTCGAGGTCATTGACGGGGTTGCACAGTTCAATCCCGACCCGGAAGCCATTGCCGGGGCAATCACAAGCGGAATCCTAGCGAAAGTCGAGGGCGAAAGGGAAATTGTCCAGAACCTGGTCAAGTTGCTCCTTGAGAACCTGGTTGAGCCGGAAATCGCGGCCTTTCTTGACCCTCTCCTTGATAATGTCAGCTCGGAAATCAACGCTGAGCTTGAGGCCCTGCTTGATGAAGTGGACCCGGCGCTTGACCAGATCTCCAGCGCTCTCGCACAGGTGCGCGAATTCCTGAAGGAAGTCTACGATGCGCTTGAGGATCAAGCCGGAAACCTATCTGGAATATCCAAGGATCTCAAGGAACTGGTGGATGAGGCAAAGGGTGCTGCCGGCGAGTTCCAGACGATTGCGGAAAAACCGGCCAGCCGGGCCATCGAGTTCCTCGAGGACCTGGCCCGCGGCAACGGCATTGATATCGCGGCAGGCACTGACCAACTCAATGAATACCTCGACCTCTTTGAGGAATTCGAAAAGGACGCCTTCGTCGCCGCCCTGAAAAGCGAGCTCAAGGACGCGTTGATCAGCTCCTCCTTAATGGAGCAATACCAGTTCCTTCTCCGGCAGACCCTCTATGACCTGCAGGCCAAGTTTGAGCAGTCCGTGGCATCAATCCTCTCCCAGGTTTCCACTGTCATGAAGGAGCTTATCTCTGATGCCATCGGCGTATTGGAGGATGAGATCAATCCACTCCTCGGGCAGGTCAATGAGTTCATGGGGGCCGCGGAAGTGATCGGCTATGCCGAGTTCAACGGAGATTCACTGCGCAAGGTCAGGCTCGACAACCATATGCAAATCAAGGTTCCCGACAAGATGGAGCTCAATACATTCCTGGAGATTTCCTGCTACACCTCCGCGGACCAAAACGGCAACGGCGGGTGCGTCGATGAGGGAGAACACGCGGTCGAGATCACCATCGGGGCGATCGATGTCCCCTTCGACTGGATCTCCGACGGCTTACGCGCCTCACTCAACCTGAAAATGTCACTCAAGGATCAAGGCAGCGGAATGCGCCCCAACGGGATTGGCGGTGGATTCGAGCTTACCGGAGGCACGGTTAATTTCCAGGTCTTCGAGATCACCGAATTTGCCGTAACCATGGCAATCGGGGGGGATGAATGTTACTTTGGAGGACAAGCCAGTGCCAAGTTCGACTCCTACGCGATCTCCGTCGGCTTGTTTTTCGGGCGCACATGCTCCGCCGCCCCGCTGCTTATTGTTGATGAGGACGTGGGCAGCCTGCTCAACACCTCCGGTCCGCTTACCGGCGCCTATGTTTACGGCGAAATCTGGATGCCCATCGTGAATTTCGGCTGCCTTTTCAACATCTCGGCCGGGATCGGGAGCGGGGTCGGATTTTTCATTGATGCCTCTGATTCACCTGTCTTTGTCGGCAAGATGTATGCCGGAGTCTCAGGAGAGGCCCTCTGTGTGGTCTCGATCAAGGGCGAGGTCTCGATGGTTGGCATTGTCCAGGACGGTTCCTTCTCGGCATCCGGCACCGGTAAGCTCAGTGGCAAGGCCGGGTGGTGCCCTTTCTGCGTCAAGTTCAGCACCAGTGCCACGGTCAGTTACTCCGATGGTAACTGGGACGTCGACTACTAAAACTTACCAAATAACATGTCTGCAAGAATATCCCTACTCCTGGCCTCCACGATCCTGATCGCTGGCTGGCAGCTCCCGCTCAAAGCACAGAACGCGGACCCGCTCATCTACACGGTCGGCAAAGTCTTCGCCGCCGACAGCGGACCCCACGCCTACATCCTCTGGCAACCGGGAAACCCGGCCACGACATACGGCAAAGAGTTTGCCGTTTACCGCAAGGAGGGCAACTCCGCCTCCCTTGCTCCCTATGTCCGCCTCGGGCGCACCAAGCTGCAAGTTGGACCGGGTCCCATCCAGGCCTTGCTCAAGCTCGGTGGACGCTTTGACTACAATGCCGGTTCGGTGGCCAACCGGATCAACACCCTCTATGCCGAGTCAACCTCCCAGCCCGGCACCCAGCCACCGGCCGTGGCCGTGCCGGGAATCGACGAAGCCAAGAAGCTCGCCTACCTGCTGAAGATCGCCGCCGGGGACGAGAAGATTCTCGAGCGCATCGCATTCCTTGGACGTGCCCACCCGGGAGTCTACATGAGCATGGGGCACGCTTTCTCTATCAAGACCAATGCCGGGTCAGTGCAAACCTATGAAGTGCGCGAGACGGACACTGCCGGTAATGACTTGAGGGTGATCGGCCGGGTCACCCTCGATGCTGACAACCCCACCGGGTTGACCCGCACATCGCGCCCCTTTGAGGTTTTTTACGCGCCTAAGACCGGGCAGCAGGAAGTGACATCTCCCCGCAACCACCTGGTGACACGGATGCGCTGGGGAACACCCAATGACCTGCGGCGCCTGCTGCCTCACAGTTTCGGTTTCAACCTTTACAGGGTCAGAGAAGCCGTAGCTATAAGCGAAGGATGGCATGACCCAAGCTCTTTCCCTGATGCTTCAGTCCTTGAAGCCATGGTCCAGTCATCACTTGCCAGCAACAACCCAAATACCAAGCGGGTCAACTCGCTACCGATCATTGCAACAGCCCTGATGACTGCCGGGGAAGCAGAAGACACGGAGACCGACAGCGAGACCTTCTTTGTCCACGACAACAATGACTCGCCGGAAAATCCCTTCAGCGACGGTGACACCTTCTACTACTTTGTTGCCGCGCGCGACATTGCCGGCCATCCGGGGCCGGTCTCCGCAGGAACCAAGGTGGTTATCTGTGACCGCCTGCCGCCGACTGTGCCGGTCATTGAATCCGTCAGGAATGTCTTCGAGAAGGATACCGTTGAGAACCTAATCTCCCTCAAAGGCAACCAACACTTCAAGGTTCGCATCCGCCAGACAGCCAACGATCCTGCCGAGAATGCTGCGGACAAATACTATATTTACCGCTGGAGTGACCATACCCAGCACATCAGGGAAGGAGGTGATCCCCTCACTAACCGTGTCGGGGAAATCGACCATGATCCTACAAAGCAATATGTCGACTGGGAGGATACCGGCCCCGGCGCCCCGCAAGTCACCCCTGCTGACGAATCTCAACTCGGCCAGACCTGGTGGTATACACTGAGGGCTGCAGACAACAGTGCCTGCTCCGTCGACAACCTCTCGGGTCATTCTCCCCCGTCTTTTGGGGTTCTACGCGACCGTGCCGGCCCGGGCAAACCAAGCGGCATCCTTACCCGCTGTCGCTACCTGCCAACAGTCACCTGTAAAGAACCCTTAACCGAGAAAGTCACCGGTCTCGGCCTTCCACTGGACTTCCGCGGTTTTGTCATTCGCCTGACACGCAACGACAAGCTGGTCAAAGGTGGTGACATCAGATTGTTAAAGTTAAAAGCTGGAGGAACGACCGTAACCGAACTCTTCAGTACCACCCGCTTCTTCTCCGTGCCCGCCAGGATTGATGTCCCCTTGCCTTTCGCTACAGACAGGCTTGCCGGTACCCAGCTCCAAGTAAGGTGCCGCAGCATCTCCGGCCTCATGAGTGACTGGGTGACATGCGACCTCAGCAGCATTGCCCCGCGCGAGACCACTACACATGTCTACCCTGTCGAGCTGGATGTCCAAAAATCCTGTTTCCCGGTCATTGGGCAAGAAACCCATCCCCCGCATGAAGTCGATGGTCCAAGTGGCAGCATTGTCGGGCCTGAACTCAATATCACGTTTCCCGAAGGTACTGCCGAATACCGGATTTATCGCCGGGTCGGACACGATGGGACATTCGAGCTCATTGCCCAGGGGTTTGAGGGTGGAGAAATCACAGTGTTTGACA
>JAPYUT010000075.1:11782-15093 GCA_029940475.1 Verrucomicrobiales bacterium
ACATTCGAGCTCATTGCCCAGGGGTTTGAGGGTGGAGAAATCACAGTGTTTGACACCGCCCCGCCAACAGTTGGCAATACTGAGGTCTGCTACTTCGCACAGGTCTTTGACAGTAATGGCAACGCCGGACCGCGCACCAAGATCGGATGCATCACCATCAAGTCCGGAAACCTCGGGACACCGATGCTCGCCGAGGCAACCTATCTTCCTGAGAATGCCGGCCAGGCCCAGTTGCGCCTTGATTGGTTCTGTGACCCGGTCGGAGTTGAGCGGTTTGAAATCTGGGCGGCCTCTGACTCAACGGGCGACCCGCAACTGACTTCTGTGCTGATTGGGCTAAATCTGGGTGAACTCAGCGGTGCCATCAGCGGCACTAATGTAGAGGAACTCACCTTTTCAGGATACCAGACCAAGACGCTCAACTCAGGGCAAATCGGCAACGGCGCAGAGTTTAGCGTGTCGCTTAATGTGCCCTCCTCGCAAACCCTGACCTTTGCCGTGCGGGCAGTTGGCAAAGGTACTTATCAGGACCCGGCGGGTTCTGATGAGGCACGCCCTTCGGGACTATTTTCAAACACTGTCACCGCCAACTGGAAACCTCCTGTCATCGAAAATCAGGACATTATCCCCTGGCCGGCCCTGGCTGTCCCAAATGTCGCTGATGTCCAGCTCAACGTGGTCAATTACCAGAAAGGCGAGGGTCCATTCTACGCCTCCGCGCTTCCCGCCGGGGACTCCGCATCAGCAAGCATCCTGATAGGAGCCTTCAAGAGCTTCAGGAAGGAGGACCTTAAGGATCCTTTTATCAGTCACATTGACAAAGATATCGATCCTCTCAGCCTGCTCTTCTCCTTCCGTAAACAGAACATTCACCCCGCACCTGAGAATCAAATACAGCCCATCGCCCCCTTTGTCATCTATCGCCATCAACTGCCCACTGAAGCAAAACCGGATATCGTTCCCAACCTGATCCAGGTCTCGCCCCTCATTGACCGCATTGCCTACAAAGATCATGCCGGCGGCCTAGCAGCGGAAGGCTACCGGGAAATCAGGGATCCTTTCTTCCGCTTCAAGGACATCAGTGCCACCATCGCGGGGGGAGGAGCTTATCAGGTGCCCGTGGAGGGAACCTTCTGCCGCGACTTGCAGGGCACTGTCCTGGGGATACCGGCCCAGTATCCTGACACGGAATACCTCAAGGACTGTGATACACTGATGTGCTGGATTGACCCGATGCCCGTCGCCAAGGGTGCACGTTACCAGTATTTAATTGTCCACTTCACTCAGCGCGGTGAAATCGATCGCGTCATTCCAACCAATTACGTCGACCAGCCATGAGAATAATTCTACTCCTTGTTCTTCTCGGCAGCCTCCTCAAGGCAGCGCCATCCACCGACCTCGGGCAGGAAATCCAGGTTCCCCTTGAGGGCATTGACGGTTTTGCGTTAATCGACAAGGACGCCGGTGAAATACGCATCATCACCGTCAGCGCCGATGGCAAGGTTCTGGCCCCCGCTGCCTACCACAGTGGTTTACCGGCAGTTACCGGGGCCACTTCCGGGATAATGGACGGAGCGAATGAGACACTTATCCTCGCCTCAGCAACCTCAAGCCGGCTGACTCTCTTCAACACAATCTCAAGCGAAACTACTGATCTCTTCCCGGCAGGAATTGGCCCACAGTTTCCGGCCTACGTGAGAAAGGCCCCGGCAGGACCGGATGACCTTGCAACAGCATCCACATTCAACAGCGGAGGCGATTCAATCAGCCTCTATCGTGATCCTGCAGACTCATTTACGGCACTGCATGCAGTTTCCGGGCTTAATGAAATTACCTGTCTTCAGCCGTTCTTCACCGCTCCCGGTAATACCCGCTATGCGGCAGGGGTGGAAAACAAGCCGGCAGGTGCAGAGCTCTTCACGGTTGCAATCAGTGCAGGCAACAAGATCAGGAAAACCGTATCTCATCCGGTGAGCGAAAACACCGTCCTCGCCTCAAATGTCCGTCGGCAGGACAATACCCTGATGCTCGTTGGGTATGTCCGGGGAAGCACCAGCGTTTCACTCATCCCGGTCAGTGCAGCACCTGCGCTGGACGTGCCTGTCGAGGCGACTTTACCATTCCCGGCGGGCTCCATCGCTCCCGCCGACCCAGGTGGTGCCGGTCCTGCCGGCATCCTGGCAACTTCCCTGGACGGCAAACTGGCCGCACACTACGAGATAACTCGCGCCAACAAGCTTGAGCTTGTTCAGGAATTTCTCTGGGATGGGAATGCCCTGATCAGGGGCCTTGTGCCGGTTCCCGGGAAGGGAATCATGACCCTCAGTGGTGAAACATCCCGATCGAGCACTCAATTTGAATTCCACAGTTGGGATGGCTCCCAATGGCAGCGCAAAGACGCCGGCCAACTTCCCGGGTCTTCCCTGCCTGACCCTGAATTTGCAACACTGTTCTGGTTCTCCGCGGAACCTCTGGTCGACCCCAACGCCGCCCTGCTCAAGCTCGAGGCAAACTCGGACTGGGCCAGCAAATCTGCCAACGCCCCTATCCCTGCGAACATCATCACTGAAACCTACCTCGACCAGGAGTCCGGACTGGGGAACCCTGTTGTATCGATTCCCTCAACTCCTCCCGGAGCCAGTCACCTGCTGACCAATCAGTATCTGGACAGCGTCTCCCTGTCCTCGCTCGCCAGCAACTCCGCCCTTAGCATCCCCTCACTGGCTGTCACGCCACAATCAGGCACCTATGCTCAGCCGGTTCAGGCAACAGTAGACGCCGATGATGATCTCTACGCCATCTGGTACAGGGAAAACGTCTTCGGTGCCTCCTGGAAACCCTATGTCGGTCCGGTCACGGTCTCCTACACATCGGAATGGCAGTTCTATGCGAGTGGCATCGGGTCAGGAATCAACAGTCCCATTGTCAGTCGCAGTTATTTATTCAATCTGGAGGATGTAACCGGATTCGACAGTGACAACGACTTGATTCCCGATTTCGTTGAACGTGCACAGGGACTCGATCCAAACGGGGGCGCCGACTCCGACTCTGACGGATTCACTGACCTTGATGAGCTTCTCAATGGCTCAAATCCCACCAGCGATGCCAGCACCCCTGCCGACCCATCTTACCCTTTCAACGGCGAGGGCTTCATGATCCTCGCCCAGGCCTTCGATAATGCGACAGGAGAAGCCACTGAAGGGGAACCTGATTCAGGGGATATTGCCGACGAAATTGACGGGGTGCCCATTGACCTGCACGGCATCACCTCAAACCTGCTCGCGTCCGCACCGGTCCGTGCGCTTACAGAA
>JAPYUT010000127.1 GCA_029940475.1 Verrucomicrobiales bacterium
TACATCCAGCGCTTGTCCTGGTAATCATGCTCGCCAAGCATGAAGCCCTGGTCGCCGGTGTAGATAATGACCGTCTGGTCCATGAGCCCTGTCTTGTCCAGGTAGGCAAAGAGCCGCTTCAGGTTATCGTCGACGCCCTTTACACAACGCAGGTATTTGCGCAGGTAGACATTGTAGGCCATGTCCTGCACCTTTTGGTCGGTGAGGCTGGAGGGATCGTAATCTACCGGGTAATCCTGCGGGAATTTTTTGGGGAGATCCTTGGCGTAGGAGCGGCGCGGGTTGCGCTTGCCGATCGAGGTGCCGACGTGCGGGATGAGTTCATCCTGATAGCCGCGCGTGGCAATGGAACCAAAGCGCGCGGGATGGGAGTCGTGCAGGTTTTTGGGCTGCGGGATGTCGACATCCGCCAGGTAATCATTATAGCGGTGGGCATGTTCAAAATAGTCGTGCGGCGCCTTGTAATGATGCATCAGGAAGAATGGCCGGGACTGGTCGCGTCCTTCCTTGAGCCACTGGAGGGTCTGGTCGGTGATGGCGTCCGATGAATGCATGCCGTCAAAGCTAATGAGGTTCTTCGGCCAGTTTTTTTCACCCCGAATGCGAAACTCGGGGTCGTGATACTTACCCTGGCCGGGCAGCACACAATAGTAGTCAAAATCCGCAGGCTCCTTCTTCAGGTGCCACTTGCCGATCATCGCTGTCTGGTAACCGGCGCCCTTCATCTCGCGTGCAAGATACTGGCGGCCGGCCTCAATGCTTCCGCGCAGATCGTGCACGCCGCAGGTGTGGGCATACTGGCCGGTAAGGATGGTCGCGCGACTGGGCGCACAGATGGCGTTGGAACAAAACGCATTCTCAAAGAGCATGCCTTCCCTTGCCAGCCGATCAATGGTTGGTGTCGGATTCAACCTGGCCAGGCGGCTGCCGTAGGCACCGATGGCCTGCGAGGTGTGATCATCGGACATGATGAACAAGATGTTCGGGCGCTTGGCAGCAATGAGGCTACCGGTTGCCAAAAGAAGAGACAACCCCGCCATGGGCGTGTGCTTGAAAGTCATGGTTTCGTTTTAAAAATACGTTTACCCCTTTCAGGGGGCAGGCTTTTTCGGCTGCAGGTGGTAATCGGCGAAGTCCATGAAGCGCTGCCAGTCGAATTTATCAATCGAGTGGCCCCCTTCGCGGATGTGATATCCAACGTTACTCTCAATGATTGCCCTGCCGACGGGTGGCGATTCCTCGGACTCGAGCCCTTTCTTGCCGAGCAGGCGATAAACCTCGCTGGCGTGGAAGGCCGAGAGATATTCGCCGCGACCGTCTGCCCAGGTGTCCTCGACCCCGCTGTGGACGTAGACCGGCCGGGGAGCGATGCAGGCGATCAGCATGTGCTGGTCAACCGGCAGGTCATCTTCCTGCCCGATGAATTTCCATGCATTGCGGCACAGCCAGTAGGGGAAGCGGGTGACCATCTTCTTGAGTGTCTCTCCTGACTTGCGACGCCACAAGGCGGCACCGGCACAGCCCGACTGGGCGGAGATCGCCAGCGCGAAGCGCTCGTCCTGGGCCGCGGTCCAAAGTGTTGCCTTGCCCATTTTCGAGTGCCCCATGATGGCCACGCGCGTGTGGTCGATGTCATCGTCGGTTTGCAGGTAATCCATTGCCCGCATTGCCCCCCAGGCACAGGCGGAGAGCACTCCCCACTCGTGTGCCTTGGGAAAACTCTGCCCGTCAGGGTAAAACAGGCGGTGGATGCCCCTGAGGAACTCGACCTCGTTGTGCCGGACCAGGTCCTCATGGTAGACGGCACAGAAGCCGTAGCCGCGGTCAAGGAAATCCTTCAACGGCCAGCCGTTCCTGAGTTTTCCCGGCCTTAAGATTGATGCCTTGAAGTCATCGGAGCGGGTGTTGTTGAAACTGTGCTTGAGGAAGGCAGGCACCGGGCCGTCGACCCCGTTGGGGACGAACACAAGGAAGCGCATGGTGACTGACCCCCGCTTGTTGCTCAGCGTGATGTCAATGTCCTTGCGGGTAGCCTTACCCCCCATGAACTTCGGGTCGCTCTTCACGACATTGAACTCTGTGCGGATAGCTTCCACAGGCTCGGGGATCCGGCCGTAGATGAGGTTACTGAACAGCGATAGGATCTGCGGACGTCGGATGTTGCGCCACTGCTCCGGCGTGGTAATTGGCGTGCCGTCTGCTGCCACCAGCAGTGGTGGAAGGTCATAGTGGGGAACCTTGTCCTCCTCGTAGTTGATGTCCTTGTCGCGCTCCTTGGCTTCCCGTGCCGGGGTCGTGACCGGGGTAAGCAGGCACAGCAGGAGAGCACCTTTCAGGTATTTCATTTGGACTGACCGGCTAAGCTTGCCTTGGATAGCGCTAACTTAACCTGCGCAGGCGGGTGATGCGGCCGGTGGAGACCCACTCGGCGACGAAGATATTGCCTTGGGCATCGAAGCAGGCGTCATGCGGATGAACAAACTTTCCGTTTACCCAGGTCTTGGCATTGCCACGGTTGACACTTTTCTTTTTCACCACACCCTCGACATCGTCCCCGAGGTGGGCGACAACTTCATTATTGACGCCGAGCAGGGTTACCCGCGCGTGCAGTTCCGGCACCAGCAGCAGCTGTTCCCATGAGTCGATATTTGCAGGCAATCCGTAACCCTTGAGTGTCTCGATGTATTTACCGTCCATCGTGAAATACTGCAGGGTGTGGTGGCCACGGTCGCAGACCACGATTTGCTCCTTGCG
>JAPYUT010000076.1 GCA_029940475.1 Verrucomicrobiales bacterium
GGTAATGTCTGGCCAATGCACGATCAGGGGCACGCGCACTCCCCCTTCATAGGGATTGCCCTTCCCTGAACGCAGTGGCGCATTATTCGTGGGGCCAAGCAGACCGCCGTTGTCAGAAGTAAATATAATCACGGTATTACCGGAAATCTTGAGCTCTTCAAGCTTCGCGCGAATGCGACCTACTGCCTGGTCAACACTCTCGACCATGGTCGCATAGGCGGCATTCTTCTGCCTGCCCTTAAGCTTTGCGGCCTTTTCCTTGTATTTGCCAAGCAGCGGCTCCTTGGCCTGAATCGGCGTATGAACCGCATAATTGGCGAAATAGAGGAAAAATGGATGATCCTTGTTGCGGGCAATAAAACCCAGCGCCTCATCCCCTTCACGATCAGTCAGGTATTGTCCTTTTTCCCGTCCCGGAAGGCCATGAATCCCGCTAAGTTTCCTGTTACTGAAAGGATCGTGATAGCTCGGCGGCTGGCCATAATCACATCCTCCGTAGTTTTCATCGAAACCCTGCTTTTCCGGATACCAATCATCAGCACCAAGGTGCCACTTGCCGATATGGCATGTCCTGTAACCGGCACTTTTCAGGAGCTCGGCAATCGTGATCTCAGAGGACTCCATCCACAGGGCATTCGCAGGGCAAAGCACCTTGTTGCCCTTGCCACCCACCCATCCGGAAGGATTCTTCTTGTCCGCTGGAATCTTCCCCCCCTGAAAGCGCGCCCGGATCCAGTCGGTCACACCAAGGCGGGCAGGATAACGTCCTGTCATGAGTGCAGCCCGCGTCGGCGAACACACCGCGCAGGCGGCATAGGCATCGGTAAAACGCATGCCGTCCCCCGCCAACCCGTCAATATTGGGAGTCTCATAGAACTTACTGCCGAAGCAGGCCAGGTCGGTCCAGCCAAGGTCATCGACGTTGATTAGAATAAAATTCGGTTTCTCAACAGCCGCCTGCGCCATGGACAAATGGCTGGCAACTGCGAAAAGAGTCAGGAAAAGGCGGAATTGGTGCATCCCTACATCATTGCCAGTTTAGCACTCCCGCGTCAAATCCATGATATCTGCCTTGTTATCCCGGGCAGAATCGACCATCATCCTTACCATTCCAGCATAACCAAGATCATCTCCAATGCCCGAGCCAGACAACTCACTTGAAAAAGAACGTGAACTGCTTGCCGCCGTCGCCAACAAGGGTGCCGGAACAAAGATAAAGACCTACGCCAAACTCTGTGGACCGGGATGGCTTCAAAGTGCCATAACCCTGGGTGGCGGGTCCTTAATCGGCGCTCTGTCACTGGGTGCTATTGGTGGAACAAATTTCATGTGGGTGCAGCCGTTGGCGATGATCCTCGGGATCATCATGCTGAGTGCGATCGCCTACGTCACACTCTCGACAGGCCAACGCCCCTTTCAGGCAATCAACCAGCATGTCTCACCTGTCCTCGGTTGGGGTTGGCTGGGAGCGACCATGCTGGCTAACATGGTATGGTGCCTTCCCCAGTTTAACCTCGCTTACGGGGCCATTTCAGAGAACCTGTTCCCGCAGGTTCCAAATGCCGGTAAAGAGGGCAGCCTCATTCCCATCCTGATTGTCTGCACCATTGCACTGGCTGTCGCCACCCTCGTTGTTTTCTCCTATGGGAAAGGCAGCAAGGGAGTGTTGCTTTTCGAGCGATTACTGAAAATATTCGTTGGCCTCATCGTTCTCGCCTTTGTCGGCGTGATCCTGCGCTTGACCTTCGCGGATAGCTCAAACATGCAATGGAGTTCGGTTCTCGGGGGATTAATTCCTGACTTCAGTGCCCTTTTCAGGCCTGCAGAGAGTTTTCAGTCCGTGATCCATCAACTTGATGCCGGTCCGGCAAAAGAATGGACCGAAAAGATCGTCAGCAAACAACGAGACTCCATCATTACTGCCTTCGGCACGGCGGTCGGCATCAACATGACCTTCCTTCTCCCCTATTCCATGCTGCGCAGAAAATGGGGGAGAAACCATCGCGGCCTGGCTATCTTTGATCTTTCAACCGGCCTGTTTCTCCCTTTCGTGATCGCCACCGGCTGCCTTGTCATTGCCACCGCAACCCAGTTCCATGCGAACCCGGAGAACTATAACTACACGAAAAGTGCAACACTTGTTGAGACAGCGACGGCACAACTCGGTGAGCCTGCTTTCAATAAACTTGAAGATGCCGATTTAAAACAGAACCTTAAGGCGATCTACACTGCGATGCCGGGGCAGAAAAAGGCCAAGGCTACACTGGAACTCATGGAGGTCCGTCCCAGCCAGTGGGAACTTGCCCGATCGCTGGCACCACTTACCGGCGCAGCCGTCGCCCAATATGTCTTCGGCTTCGGTGTCCTCGCCATGGCTCTCTCAACCATCGTCATTCTGATGTTGATCAACGGCTTTGCCCTGTGCGAAGCCTTTAACCGGCCAAATGATGAGAAGCTCAGGCGAATAGGCTGCCTCATTGCCGGTATTGTCGGCTTCTTCGGGCCAATCGCGTGGGGTAAACTCAGCGCCTACCTGGTAATCCCGACCTCGGTATTTGGCTTTACACTCCTGCCTATTGCATACATCACCTTCCTGCTGCTGATGAACTCAAAGAGCCTGATGGGCGACAACCGCCCGGAAGGCGCTGCGCGCATTCGGTGGAACATTCTGATGATCACCGCAACCCTCGTGGCCACACTCGGCGCAGGATGGGCCTCATACGGGAAAATCGGCTGGTGGGGACCGGGACTGATTCTCACCTTCGGTGTCGCCGCGTTGCTGACGAAACGCAGTGCAAACCCCGGCGCCACTTGAAGCTAAACTTAAACCTGCTTCCGGTCCGGAAAGCACCTTCAGCTGCTTTAAGCCGGCGTGACTGACAAGGCTACCTGAAAGCCTTATAGCGTTCTGCAAAATAGGAGCGCCCAGGCAGTTCCCCCGCACCCACCAGGTAACGGTATCGCAGGTGCAGCGATTCGCCCTTGGCAATTTTCTTCACAAAGTAGGCACCAAAGCGCCCGTAGTCACGGTAAGCGGAATACGTATTACCCTTGGGAATCGAGGAATGGCTCATGTGCTGGGCAAAATAGGCCTTGTCCCCAAGTTTGAAGCTCAGCGCCGCCCACGGCAAATCCTTGTCCTTCTTCAAGTTCAGCCCGTCCTTGTGGAACAGGTATTTGGCCGACTTGTTCTTCGACACCTCATTACTGGGGCGAAACTGACACCCGGCATGTTCAGGGTCACCGTTAAGTTCAACTTCAGCACTCACAGCCTTGAGCACCGTGTCAAAGTCAACCTGAAGGTAAGCTCCCTCTCCTGTTGCTCTCCGAAAAACCTGCGTGCGCTCCTCCTCAATAAACACTGTCCCCTCAGTTGTCACCCAGTGCACCAGGATGGTAAGCGATGCACTGTCCTCACCGGCATCTTCCTTAAGGATCTTCTGGTATATCTGATCACAGCCCTTCATGTGCCAGGAGTCCACCTGATTGCCGTCAAGCCTCGTCTTTGACCAACCAATGAAAATTCCGCGGTGATGTGTGTATTGCCCACCTGCGCCCTTGGTGATGGGAGCCTTGCCTGCTTCATCAAAGACATGGGTATAAACCTTGTAGGTCTCGTGCCGGCTCTCCTTGCTTGAAGTGTCATGGGCGGTCATCACACGCGCCACGGGTTTGCCGCCGTTGAGAACGTCGATATGGCTGCCGGGCGCCTCCTTAATCTCGAAGGCTCCATGAACCAGTGAGCCGGTAAGGGCAAAAAATGTAACTGCTGCTGTTTTCATCATCTATTCAAAAATATCACTTACCTTTATCTGTTATTCCACATAGCCACCACCAAAGTGGCCGGATCACAATGCACAAGTAAACCTGTTCGCGCAAGACCGCATCCAAGCCGGAATTACGGCAGCTTAAAAAGCAACTTCTTGTCGGCAACCATCCAGACTCGCAACAGGCTGTCTTCACCGCCGGCGGCAATGATTGAGCCGTCACTGCTGCATTCAGCGCTATGAATAAAAGTCCCGACATCGGGAAGTGGCTGGTTTGACAGGCGCACCGACTTGTCGCCGCTGCCGGTAAACAAGGTCTCGCCGGTTCCCACGAAACCCACGGAGGTCACGGCCTTGCTGTGCCCCTTCACTGTTTGTTTCTGCGTTCCCGCCTCAAAATCCCATACCTTGACCACATTGTCCGCCCCGGCACTGGCCAAAGCCAGCCCATCCGCACGCCAACTCACATCAAGCACATGGCCGGTATGCCCCTCAAAAGCCCGCTCAAGGCTGGCATCAGCCGTTTTGAAGACCTTTACAAAGCGGTCGGTTGCACTGGTCGCAATACGACTGCCGTCAGGACTGAAGGCAATTGCCGATATCGTGTCACTGTGGGACTCGGTGTTTTTACAGACCTCTTTACCGTCCTTAACCTGCCATACATTCACCTCACCACTGCGCGAAGGTACTCCACTACCACTTGCAAGCAGGCTGCCATCAGGGCTAAACGCAATGCTGTTCACCCTGTCGACAATAAGCTTGGCATTATTAATGGCACCAATGGTGCGCTCAAGGACCCAATCAGGATCCAGGTTCCACACCCTTACCGCCTTGTCCCCGGCAACTGTCAACACGGCATCTCCAGCAAGACACATTGCCACCGTGGCGCCGGACTTGGCATCAATGACTCGCGAAGGCAGTCCTGTCTTGCTTGCCCACGAGTAAATAGAGCCGTCATCAGCTGCAGCAAAGACACGCTGACCGTCCTGCGAGAATTCAACCGAGCGCAAGGCACTGCCTGCCTCAGCACTGGCCTTCTTGGCTGCCTCACTTTCGGCCTTTCTGACATCAAGCGCTTTTTGCGACTCCTCAAGTTTCACCTTGGCACCACTCTTCGCCTCTTCCGCCCGCTTCACAAAACGCTCGGCGACTTCACGATTACGCACTGCCTCAAGGTGCTTGCGTTGCGCTTCATCAAATTCTTTCTTCTTTTTTGCCTGTTCCTCTCCTGTCTTCTTTGCCTTGGCCTGGGCTGCCTTAAGTTCATTCGTTGCCGTTGCCAATTGCGCCCTTGCTGTCTTTTCCTCCTCCACAAGTGCCTTCAATGCCGCCTCAGTCTGCATTCTAGCTTCCGTGGCTAACTTGATTCCGGCCTCCGCCACCGCTTTATCCTCAGCCTCTGTCGCCGCCTTTACTGGCTGCTGCGCCTTGGTCTCAGCCTCTTTTTTAAGCTTTAGCTCTGCCTGTGCCTTGAGTTTCAACTCCTCCTTTATCTTCACCTCCGCTTCCGCCTTGAGCTTCGCCCCCTCTTTCACCTTCACCTCAGCCTCCGCCTTGGTCTTACTCTCTTCTGATGCTTGAAACTCCGGCATCTTCTTGCCCTGCTCCTCCACGGTACTCTTCTCGGCCTCCTGCGCCTTCTTTACAGTCTCAAGGTCAGCCTTCAATTTCTTTTCCGCCGCATCAAACTGCTTCTTGCGCTCATCGCTTACCTTGCCCGCCACGACCCCCGCCGATAAGGCAGCTTTCTCAGCCCTGGTTTGACGCCAACCGCTCTTCACGTCGGCAATCAATTTACCACTTGAACCATCCCAAAGCCTGAGGGTGTCATTACCTGACACGGAGGCAAAGCGCATACCGTCAGCCGATACTGCAACTGCTCCCGGGGCAACGCCATTGCCAACCTTCCTCACCTGCTCTCCCCCGGAATTTCCAAACTTCCAGTGTTTCAGGGTGCTGTCCGCTCCCCCTGAGAGCAACTGACTGTCCTTGTCCCCAAATGAGCGCAGGGAAACTACCGCACCCTGATGCCCCTTGAGCTCAACAAACCCGGTTGCAGGATTCACTGCTTGAGCCTGACCCGCATTAACAACAACCGCAGCATCCAAATCCACCAGGCGAATAATACCATCCTCACAGCCACAAGCTGCCAACTTCCCGCCACGGACAATCGCCATGCTGTGAACCGGCGCCGGCAATTCAATCACCCGCACCTCACCTTCCCCCGAACCCGCACGAATCTTCAAGGTCTTGTCCAGCGAGGCGGTAACCAGTCTCCCTCCCTCGCAGAACCCGACCCCGGTCACTGCAGCAGTATGGTCATTGAATGTCCTGACAATCTCATCAGCCAACAAATATAACTTCACCTGTCCCGACTCCTCACCCACCAATGCCCGTTGACCATCACTGCTTGTTGCCGCCGATCGCGGCACCCCGGCAGTAGCCTCAAGCTCATTGAGTAATAATCCTTCGGGGCGACGCCAAAACTTGATAGTACGAAAGCCCCCGGAAGCCAGCAAGCCGTCACGATTGAAGGCAAGACTACCGACTATGTCCAAATGCGCAGCTGATCCTTTATCTGCTAAGTCAGGATCTGAAAGCTCACCTGCCAGTTGCCCGGTAGACAGGTTATAGACAAAGATACGGTTACCCCTGCCAGTGGCGACATATTGATTGTCCGGTGAAAGGGCAAGCGAATAAATTGCCTTAACCCGTTCACTCATGGGAGAAAATTTCACCTCGCGCTCCGCAGCAAGCGTGTCATCATCCTTCGCCCCCTGGTCAATCCACAACTTCAACAAGGCAAGTTGTTCCGGATTGAGATTGGGAGCATTGGATTTATTTTTCGGTGGCGGCATGAACTCCTCTTCCCGATGTGCCGCAACAAGAAAAAGTAGGCTTTCTTCCGATTTACCGGGAACAATGACCTTGCCATCAGCAGAGCCCTTTAACATCGATGAGACATTCTCAAGGTTCAGTTTTGCCTTCGCCTTGCTGGCATTGTGACAGGCTACGCAGCTTTTCTTGAAAAGCGGGGCAATTTCCTTGGCGTAACTGACCGACTCCGTGCGGGTCAGGGAAGCAAGCTCCAGAGCCCCCCCCCCACGCGCATCAACGGGTGAATAAACAAAACAAGCAATTAAGACAGGGAAAGGAAACTTCTTCACGGCACGGGAGCAGGATCTGGGGGAGCAGGAACAGGCTCCGTAATTTTCAATTTAACAGGAGCCTTCGCCTGCAGGTCGATTCCGTTGAACTTAAGCTTGGCAATCACCTCAAATTCCAAGGCACCTGCCGGAGCATCCGCTTTAGCTTCAATGACAATTTTTCCCTGCTTTTGATCCTTCGCAATCGTGACCTCCGGAGCTGTAAATCCCTTAATGCCGTCGGCAAATTTCAACTGCAGTTTAATTGTCTCAGCGAAGCCATAACGACGCTCAACATTCACCGTTATCTCCCCCTTGCTCCCTGTTCGGAATTCCGGGGGGACTTGAACATTAAGAATCCTCACCGGAGCTTCTTCAATTTTAACCGTCAGCGGCATTGAGTAACCGGTAAACTGCAGGTCCTTGGGCTTGGAACGCTCTGCAGCCTGCTTGGCCCTGTTCTCTGCATTCTTCCTGGCTGCCTCTGCGTTCTTTGCCTCCTCTTCAAGCGTTTTTAATTGAGCTTCCGCCTCCTTGAGCTTGACCTCCGCCTGCGCTACCCGTTTCGCTTTCTCCTCCTCAGTCTCCGCATTACCGGCACGGGCTTTTTCCAGTTCTTTTTTAGCCGCCTCACGGACACTTTTGGCCGGATCGATCGCCTTGCGACTTGCCCCTGCCTGCGCAATGGCTTTTTTCTTTTCCTCCTCCGCCCTGTTCGCCCCTTCCATATCACGACGATAACCAAGTTTTGTCGATGCCTGAAGCATGAACCGGTGCATGCCGGGCTTAAACTTGTTGCCATCCCGGTTATTAAGGAAAGAAATCGCCAGTGTTCCCTCCACCTTGCCCTTGTCAATCTGCACCTGTGGAGGCTTCTTGCCCATTCCCGGAAAATCTATCGCCTGGATTGTGATCTTATCCTTGATTTCCGCATTTGCCGTAAGCTTAAACGGAATGTCAATCTTTCCGCCAAGTGCAGTTTCCCAGATTTTATTCTCCGTAGGCACAATTACCAACGGCACCTTCTCTTCCACTGAACCAACAATAAGGGCGTCACCAACACGGGAGAAGACCCGCTCCTTGTCATAATCATTTACCGTCCAGTTAATCGATACGGACTCCGCGTGCTGGCGCACCTCACTTTCACCAATCCTGGCACTGCCAACAACACTCACCAGTCCACTCCACGCAGGGGCATCCGACCGGATCCTGAAGGGCAACTCAATTTTGCTCACCCCGGAAGCCATGGTTGACGGGGCAATCTCAACCCCATCAGGAAACCCTTCAAGTTTCAGCTCGATTGATCCGTCAAACCCATCACGACGCAAGGCATAAACCTCTATTCTTCCAACCTGCCCACGCCTTATCCCAATACCACCACGCGCCACTTTCTTGCTCTTCTTGTTGCTGTCAGGCGGCGATGGCAATGACATAAGTAGATCAAACCCAGGTTGTGGCGCACGGACAATTAACCTGAAGGGATTATCGGTTCCGAAATTGTCACGTACCCTGACTCGCACCTTCGCGTCGATGTCTGCCTTAAAAAGGTAAAGCGGATCACGATGACTTGTCGGAAAACGCCTTCCGCCAATATTCTTTGCTTCATCATCCGCTTCACCGATTTTCGACACAACCTGCTTGCCTTCCTTGTCAGCAGTCACCTTCTCGACAGTAATGAGCGGATCACATCCTCCGCTCAGACGCTGGGCGATGACTTCCACCACATACGACTGCCCTTTCTTGACATCAAAGCTGAACCACGAAGCTGATTTGGAATGAAATCTCCCGCCAACCTCACAGGGAAACGGTATATGCTGGGCATCATTTGCCGAAGCATTTGATCCCGCATCAATCACCACTGGTAATCTCGAATGCGTAATAAAAACAGCGTTGGACGCCCCACCTCCGCTTCCAATCCGGTAATGAAACCCCCTCATTCCCGCGCTCGCCGGTTTCAGCAGGGACGTCCTGCAGCGTTCCGCTACGGCAGGGACATCCACGCTGAGCTCAAGCCGCTCTAGACCATCGCCTGAAGGCACTCCTCCGGGCAGGTTCCTGCCATAGATCTGGAAAGACTGCTTTTTCCCGGGTTGCGCGGAGAGAGGCAGCACAAAATCCACCTGCGCGCCCTTGCGTACCCGCAAGCGGTAATGATAACTGCCACCCCCTCTGGCAAAGAAATCCGAAACCCTCAGCAGGTAATCCCCATCGGATTTCGCTATGAATTCAAGAAGGGGGTCACCGCCAACTGATTCCCGCGCCCGCCCTACCTCAACTCCCTCGGGATCCGTTAACACCAGGAGAGCATCCATGCGGGAGGCAATCCGCTCTGCAAAACAGTCAATAAACATTCGTTCTCCTGCCTTGGCGATGATTTTGAAATATTGTGCCTTACTGCTTTCTGCCCGCCCGTTCATTACAGAATCAGGATTTATAACCGGCGCCTTGGAGGGATTATTAGCCTCTCCGGGAACCTGCACCTCCTCGCGATCGCTAACAGAGAATATCAGTGAAGAGCTAACCCCGTAACGCCCACAAAAACACACCTCGTAATTCCCGATCCTTAGATCAGCAGCAGCCGTTACCTTGAAGCGCATACCGTCAATCAACTCCCCCTTTATTCCGGGATGATTAAAAATCAGGCTGCCGGGCGCATCAAGCTCGGCGCCTGCCAGAGAAACCTCAACAGAGGACCCTGCCTTAACCCCGGTGGGGAATATTTCATCAAGACGGGGTGTCGGCAACTGCGCCCCAACAGGCACGTTTAACTCAATTAGAGTGACAAATAAAACAAGCCACACTTTTCCCAAAGCTGATATATGCAATATATAGGCCTTTCCCGCTAATGGTTGAATAAAAACTCCTTGGTGTTTAATAATGCCCAAACGAGATCCTCGTAGGCCATCTTGTTGGCCGCCTTAACGTCCTCACTCTTTTCTCCGGCCTGCGCGCGCTTCTTGGCCAGGTAGTTACTCGACACCTCCAGCTCATCCTTAACGGGATCACGGGAAAATGCCCTCCTGTAGAGCTCAGTCACCTTTTCCCCGTCACTGCGGTCATCCTGCCCGGAAATCCTTGCCGCACTTCCTCCGCTGGCGGCAAGCTTGTCCTGGATGCTTTTTGAATTCAGCAAGTGCAGGGTTTGCGCCAAGCTGGCGCCCTGGGCCCGCTCGCATTCACAGGAGCTGTCCATCTCGGGACGGCCGAACACCGTCAGGAAATACGAACTGGAATTGTAGCTGTCATCCGGAAGTGCCACTGCACGAGTCCCTGTAAGCTGACCCGCAAAGCTGGTAGCGGCACCAGTGATATTGTCAATCGAATCAAGCAACACCTCAGCAGTTAAGCGTTTCGGAAAATAGCGGGAATGGTTCTGCTGATCCCCTGAATTATGGTCATTGGGAATGGCCGTCAACTGATAACTCGTCGAGTTGCAAATCGAACGCACCAGGTCCTTGAGGTCATAACCGGACTTGATGAAGTGCTGCGCAAGTGCTGCGAGCAAGGGCGGGTTGGTAGGCGGGTTGGTAACCCTCATGTCATCTTCAGGCTCAACCAATCCGCGATTGAAGAAGTGCTTCCAGTAACGATTGACCAGCATGGACGCAAAAAACGGGTTATCTGCCCTTGTCATCCAGTCCACGAGGGCTTCACGTGGATCATTTTCTGCGGCAATCTCAAGTGCCTCGGCTCCCAGCGGGGTGGGCTTGACGCTCGCCCCGCTCTTCGGGTTCTTTGAACTGGCAAGCCCCACCTTATGGAATACCGCATCCTCACCGGGAATTTCTGATTTCTTTTTCCCTATACGGGAAAAGAACGCCGAGAACCCGTAGTAGTCCTGCTGGCTCCATTTCTCGTAGGGATGATGGTGACATTCCGCGCACTGCAGGCGAACACCGAGAAACATCTGGGAGACATCCTGAAGTTGCTCCTTCTGTTGAGAAACATTGCGAAACCAGGCAACCGCCGGGTTGTGCCCGATTTCTCCCTTTGCCGTCAACAACTCACTCACCAAAAGGTTATAAGGCTTATTGGAGTGTAGGTTGCCGCGAATCCACTCGTGAAATGCCTGGGTGCCCCGGGTATAGGTATCCCCTTTTCGTTTATTGCGCAGGATCGCAGCCCATTTATTGGCGAAATAATCAGCGTAATCAGTTCCAGTCAGGAGCTTGTCAATCCACTTTGCCCGCTTATCAGGAGCTTGATCATCCATGAATGCATCCACTTCCTCAAGGGTGGGCAACCTACCGGAAATATCGATGGCAACCCGCCTCACAAAGGTCGCGTCATCACAAATTCCGGAAGCCGGAAGTCCAAGGATTCGCAACTTGGCAAACACGTGCTCATCAATAAAATTAGCAACCGGCGGTAAATTTCCTGTCGCCACACCAAGCGGAATGGTGGCCTGAAAAATACTCACCTGTTCCTGAAAGCGAATCATCACTGCCGCATCGCCGGTTTGTCCACTTGCCATGGTCACCAACCCGGAATGGTCCACTTCAGACATCTCCTTCTGGTTGGACTCATACGTTGCAATCCCGGTAATATCGCGCAGCGAACCGTCACTGTAGTGGGCGATCACGGAAAGTTGCTGCCGTGCCCCCGGTTGAACTATCCGGAACGCGGGAAAAACCGAGATGCTCTCAACCTCGGGATCATCCGCTGCGCCGTAGGGCATGCCCTGCTCCATCCACCTCACAATTGCCATGTAATCCCATGATCCCTTGTCAAAAAGAAAACCGCCACCATGAGGAAGCTCCCCTGATCCCTTGCGCAACAACAAGCTGTGATCCGGAGCCGCGGGAAACAAGCGCCGACCGCGCGCCTCCTTCACCAGGAACTCATAATCTTCAGAAGGCTCAAAGCCAAGAAGCGAAAGGCGAAAACCATTCTGTCCCCCAGACTTACCATGACACCCTCCACTGTTACAGCCATGCTTGGTAAATAGAGGCACAATCTCATTTGGGAAATTGATCGGCTGCGATGTTTCAACCTGTTCAACTATAAGCTCTATTCGCGCAGTAATTTGACCCTGCATCTCCGCGCTTACTGTTGCCACGCCATTGGCCAATGGCGTAATATGACCACTTACAGATACCTCCAACAAGCCGGCAGGATCGACTTTATACTGCACCTGCCGGGTGGCATCAGTCCCATCCTCCGCGGTAACCACCAATTGCAGCCTCGCGTCCGGTCCCTTAAGCAGGGATGGTGCATTGGACTTGGAAACAGAGTGTATCTCCAGGGCAATGGCTGACGGGCAAACAAGGAGGACCACTGCGACTGTTTTAAATAAACGGAAAACTCTCATAATTAAAGTATTTGGAATAACGCGATCAATGTCTTCATCTAGATAAGTTCAGGCATCGGCTTATAGCGCTGATCAACAAGATAACGGGGACGCCCGCCAAGGTCGGTGACAGTCGCTTTACTGACATCGATACCCACATTGTGATAAAGCGTGGCAAAAACCTCCTCAAAGGTAACAGGTCGATCATCCGCCTCACCACCGTCCCGGGTGGTGGAGCCGATAACCTGTCCGGTGTTCATCCCCCCTCCGGCAAGCAACGCGCAGGAAACCTTCGGCCAGTGATCCCGTCCGCCTTTATCGTTAATGACTGGAGTTCGACCAAATTCCCCCCAGACCACCACCGACACATCCTTATCGAGACCACGCTGATGAAGATCACTGACCAAGGTGCTGACTCCCTGGTCAAGCATGGGAAAATCCTCACGAGCCCTTTTGAAATTACCCCCGTGCCAGTCCCAGCGACTGAACCCCAGTGTTACACAGCGGGCTCCCGCCTCCACAAGGCGACGCGCCAGCAGGAACTGGTCCAGTCGCTTCCAAGGCCCATCCGCCGTCAATTTCTCCGTCCCCTTGCCGTAAGCCTCAACAATTTTAGGGTCCTCTTTCGACAGATCAAATGCCTCACCAAGTTTACTGGAAGTGAGAACACCATATGCCTGCTGGCCAAAGCTATCGAGACTCTCCATTATTCCCGAGGCATCGACATCACGCCTGAATCCATCAACACTTTGAAGTAACGCACGCCTGTCACCTAGTCTTTCAATGCTGATCCCCTTAAGCCTCACATCTTCAGACCCACCACCGCGATTCGGCGTAAATGCTGTATGCGCCGGTCCGCAAAAACCGGACTGACCCGGATCACCCCACTGATCATGGCCACACTTGGGTGAAAGCCCGACAAAAGGCGGAACAGCGGGACTGACCGGCCCCTTCAGCCTGGACATGACAGCACCGATAGAGGGCCATCCTCCCGGGGGCGCATTGCGCGGTGATTTTCCGGTCAGGCACTGCTCGGCATCGTGGCCGCCGTGCGCACCAACAATTGAGCGGACAAAAGCAAACTTTTCAGCCATGCCGGCAATCCTGGGAAACAATTCACCAATCTCAATCCCCGGGACACTGGTCTTGATCGCATTGAACTCACCTCGAATGTTCGAAGGAGCGTCACGTTTAATGTCCCACATATCCTGGTGCGGGGGACCTCCTGCCAGAAAAATCATGATCACCGCCTTGTGCCCAAGGCCACTTCCGGAAGGATTTGACTGAGTCTCCGCACTCAGTAACTGCGGTAATGACACACCGCCCAGCGACAGGCCCCCGATCCTCAGGAATCCCCTGCGCGACAATCCATCGCAAAAACGTTCAGAGTCCCTGGAATAGATTGAAAGCATCTTAGGCAGTTAAAACTTCACTCAATACAAAAGCGACGAATCATCACCGCTCATCGGGTTAGCAATAAACAACAAAAAAACTGAAATCTGATACACTATTTTGACCATCACCGTGCTGCACAGCTCAATGTGGCAAGCAATTCAACGCGAACCAACTATAAATTTTCGCCTGACCGGGAAAATAAATTTTAAAAACACTTCCCGAATGTACCAACTATCCACAAATCCATTGCATAAATTCTTCCACAAGGAACTTTCCTCCAACGAGTAGCAATCCTCTCAAGTCTCAAGGGATGAGCAATGGCTCCTTGCCGTTCTTTCTTCGAATCCAGTTCAATGAGCGTTGCACTGCAACGACGCGCAAAAATTTCGATTGTAGCGGTTTTTTTCCGGGAAAATCAAGGAGCGCCAAACCAAGCAGCATTGTCAACAAACCCTGCCCCGGCATAAACAACATCACTATTCCAATGAGCAACAAAAAAAAACCAAGTAAATTCTTCCCGACAAACACAAGTCCCCGCAGCAGCGGGTTTCCCCGGGCAAAGAGGGATGCCTGATCCCTCACAAAATAATCCCTGTCCATGCGTACAATAAACACCGGGATTAGAATCACCGTTGCCACAAAGGTGATGAGTGAAAAAACACCCAGCCAGAGGATCAAGCCCTCATGCACTTTCAACCACTCCCAACTCACCGCGATGCTGCTGCCTTGTTGCTGACCCGGTAGAGAGCCTTATCGGTTCGCAGGAACAAATCCTCACCGGCAACCGCTGCTGAAGCCATCAATTTCCCATCGAGTGAACTCTCCGCAATAACCTCGAATTCACGCCCTGCCTTGAGCACCGTCGTGACACCTTCCTCACTGTGGAAATAAATCCTCCCCGCAGCAACAAGCGGTGCTGCCCAATACCTGCCGCTCGCAATGCGCTCACTCCACACCAGTTTTCCTGACTTGGCCTCAAGGCAAGTCACAAGACCGCCGGAATCCCCGACAAAAAACAACAACCCGTCAATATAAACCGGCGAAGGAGAACTCGGTACTGATTTCCTGTACCTCCAGAGAATTTTCGGCTCCCCCTTGAGGCTGATGCCCAGCATTTCGGCACGCATGAAACAGGTCGACAAGAAAAGCATCCCCTCTCCACTAACCGGGCGCGCCACATTTGAAAAACCCAAGGTTTCATAATCGACCTTCCACTTCTCATCCCCCGTCAATGGATCATAGCCATAAACCCAATTTGCCCCCGCGGAAATCAATTCAGTGGCATTACCACGTCGCATTACCAAAGGAGTACTATAGGCCTTCTTTAACTGCGGATTACTGTGCAGTTTCCCACTG
>JAPYUT010000077.1 GCA_029940475.1 Verrucomicrobiales bacterium
CATTTTAACGTTCCGGATCTGGATTTGCCCTGTGAGCAGGCACCTGTGGTGGCAGGGATTGAGTCCTATGTACTTGGAGTGCCTCTGGATAACTCGATGCTGGCTTATGCCCACGGGGCCTTTGCTGCGGTTCTCAGTGCGGCGGTAAAATTGTTGCGCCTTGGCCAGACAACGATACAACGGTTGCTCTTGGAATGCGGGCGATCACTACAGTCACTTATCCAAACCGCTAACGAAGTCTTGATCGAGGACGTGGGATCATTTGCGCCGCTTCTTGATACTTCATCAATGCGTCATGAGCGTTGCTCTGCGCGCCTTTTCCTTTCTTGAAAATTTCCCATGCACACTAAATCCCTTATTCGTGTTGGCATTGGTGGTCCTGTCGGTTCAGGCAAGACAACTCTTGCGCGTGTCTTGTGTGAACGTTTTCGTGATCACTGCGATATGGCGGTCGTTACCAACGATATATACACGCGCGAGGATGCCATGGCATTGGAACAGAGCGGAGCATTGTCCCCAGATCGAATCGTTGGCGTGGAAACCGGCGGCTGTCCGCATACAGCAATTCGTGATGATATTTCCATGAACCTGGAAGCGATTCGCGAATTGCGTGCCAGACATGGGAAGTTGGAACTGGTGTTGGTTGAGAGCGGCGGGGATAACCTTACGGCTACATTCTCACCGGAGCTTGTCGACGTGGTAATTTACGTAATCGACGTCACTGAAGGTGAAGATATTCCGAGAAAGGGAGGGCCGGCTATTGCCTTTAGTGATTTGCTGATTATTAATAAAGTCGCACTGGCTCCCTATGTGGAGGTGAACCTTGAGTCAATGCGCAGTGATACTTCACGAATTCGCCAGGATCGGCCATGGTTATTTACTGATTTGCGCAGCGGTGAAGGTCTGCAGGAACTTTACGAATGGTTTCACAGAGAGGTGTTGTTCTCTGATCTCAAGGTTCACAATGATGGTTGAGAGCACTCGCCAAACCGCTAAGGCCGTCAGTGGTCGCCTGTCAGTGGTGGCAGTGCGTCGCAATGGGCGGACCTGCCTGGACAATATTTTTTGTTCAGTGCCCTTTCATATCAGCAAGCCTTACTGGGATGGGTCCGTGTTGTTGCTCCAGGTGGCCAACCCCACTGCCGGTCTGTTTTCCGGTGATCAATTGTCGTGTAGTGTGCAGGTTAAGGAGAATGCCGCACTGCTGTTTACCAATCAGGGTGCAAGCCGTATTCATCCCAGCACTGGCGCCGGGGTTGCATTGGAACAAGCCTTTGGAGTTTCTGACAAGGGTTGGCTGGAGATTTTTCCGGAACTTCTTATTCCGTATCGTGGAGCGAGTCTCACGCAGAAAACCGTCGTCAATGTCACTGCTGGCGGACGTGCCTACCTTGCAGAAATGCTGGCGCCAGGCCGCACTGCCGCCGGAGAAATTTATGCCTACGAGAAACTGGATTGGCGTTTTCAGTTGTTTCTGGATGATCGCCCGGTGGTAATTGAACGTGCCAATATTTCCCCGGAGACAATTCCGTGGATGTTCGCGAAGCCGCCGCACTGGCAGTACATTTATTACGGCTGTGTGTGGATCGTGGCTCCCGAGCTTGGTGCAATGAGCAGTGACGATTTCAAGAGGATTGAAGATCTTTCATGTGATGAATGTCTGGTGGGAGCAAGTCGTCTTGTGGACACTGCTATCGTGGTCAAGGTGGTCGGTGCGTCGAGCATTCCCTTGCGTAAGGCTTTGCAGTCGATCCGTTCCCGGATGGCTGCGATGTTGCCGTTCCTACACAGTGATCCGCACAAACTTTAACGATTTCCCGTATGCACGTTTCTGATGGATTCCTTGAGGCCCCGGTGATAGCAGCCACCGCGGTGATAAGCATCGGAATCTTATCCGTGGTTGCAAAGAAGACTCCAGCGACGGAACTGTCATCACCAATGGCAGGAGCCAGTGCAGCTTTTGTGATAGCAGCTCAAATGGTTAATTTTCCGGTAGCTTCCGCTGTGTCCGGGCATATTATCGGCGGCGTCTTGGTTGCGATCCTGCTGGGGTGGCGCGTGAGCGTGCTTGTAATGACTGCTGTCCTGGTGATTCAGGCAATGTTGTTTCAGGATGGTGGTGTCGCGGCTCTCGGTGCCAATATACTCAACCTGGGTATTGTCGGTCCGGGGCTTGGGTATCTGGTGTTTCTGGGCATTCAGGGCAGGGCTGCGCGAGCGGGGGAGAGGTCGTGGACTTGCCGCGATTCTATTGCTGCCTTCCTCGGCGGCTGGACCGCCAGCATTGTCGCTGCCCTGCTGGTGGCGGTAGAACTGTGGCTCTCAGGTCAGGCCGAGTTAAAGAGCATTATGCTGTTGATGCTTTCCGTTCATGCCCTGATAGGACTTGCTGAAGGCGGTGCCACCGTCCTGATTGCCCGATTTTTCACACGTTATCAACAACAATGCGCAGATTGTTCTCAAGTTCCCCGCGGAAATTACTACTGATAGCGTTGTTGCTGCTGCTGGTTGCACGATTCTCGAGCCAGTTGCCTGACGGCCTGGAGTTCGTGATGAAGAAACTGGGACTTAAACAGGAAAATGTCGCCGATCCTCAGCACAACGACTAATAAGAGAGGGAGCGATGCCGTAGCGCTTGGGTGTTGCCTGGCGATTGTATTTCTCATTGCATTATTCCCGCTGGCGGCAGCTGTTTATTGGCACGGATTGCTGGCGGTTTCTTCAGCGGTGGCGGTAAGTGTCATGAGGGTGCCCGCGGCATATTTGCTTTCACGGTGCCTGTTGATTGTTCCCGGGTTAATCGCAGCGATGCTGGTCCTGCCATTAATAGGTCAGGGTGAGGACATCTCCGTATTTGGCATCGGGGTAAGCCTTGAAGGTCTGCGCCGTGGCAGTATCGCTGCGTTCAAGCTCCTTGGCGTCATGTTTTGGTTGTCATGGATTACCTGGAAATTGCCACCACACCGAATGTTTCCTGCCATGGCATCTTTGCGCTTTCCGCGCTGGTTGGTTGCAATATTGCGATCAACATACTGTAATTTATCTGTTCTTAGCCGTGAGGTTTCCTCAATGCGACAGGCATTAAAATCACGGGTCGTGCACCGGGGAATCTGGTTAATTCAGGCGAGCGGGAAAATGCTTTCGGTGTTGTTCATCCGAACCCGGGAACGCGCTGCTTCTCAGGTTGTCGCGCGTGCCTCAAGGTGTAATGCTGTTGATTCTCCTGTCATGCCTGCGACCTCCTCAATCGAGATTGAAAACGTCAGCTACTGTTATCCCGGTGCGAGCGTGAATGCCCTGCACGGTATATGCCTGGAGATTCCTGCCCAGGCAAAGGTTGCTATTCTCGGGTGCAACGGTGCAGGCAAGACAACATTGTTATTGCACCTGAATGGGGTTTTGCCTTTGCAAAGCGGGCGCATTGCTGTTGGGGATATTGCATTAATGAAGTCCAGTCGTTCCCGTGTCCGTGAGGCGGTTGGTATGCTTTTCCAGAATCCTGACGACCAGATTCTCGGCCTGACGGTTGAAGAGGACGTTGGTATCGGCTCCAAGCAGTTGCGTATTACGGAAACGGAAAAAGCGGCAAGGATCGAAAGTGCCCTGCGCCAGACGGGGTTGTGGAATCGTCGGGATCAACCGCCGCATAAGCTCAGTGGAGGGGAACGCAAGAGGTTGGCTCTTGCTGGAGTGATTGCCGACGGAGGTCGGGTTCTCCTGCTGGACGAACCTATGGCTGGACTTGATCCTCCCGGGCGTGATGAGGTCACTGTAATCCTGGACGATTTGCACCGCGTCGGGCGAATTATCATCGCAGCTACCCATGATGTTGATTTTGCCGCCGAATGGGCAAGTATGATAGTGGTCATGGATAGTGGTCGTATCATCGCCGCAGGATCCCCTGATATGCTTACTGATGCCAGGCTCATGGCAAGTGCCGGTTTGAGCATGCCTCGTCTCGCCGAGGCTTTTGCTGCGTTTTACACGGCATACCCTGAAGGTGAAAAGGAACTCCCGGGAACTCGGAAGTCGGTGGTGAAATGGCTGCGTAAGAGAATTCCAGGTGGGTAGATCAAGCGCCAAGCTCACTGAGTAAAGGGTATCTTGGTCGAGGAAGGGCGGCAGTTTTCCTGTAAATGTGATCCATGCTTCATGATTGATTTTTTTCCTCGGGAAAGTGAACTACGATTTAATTCATGCATTCAGGAAATAGCGCATTTGGGGCAATCGTTTTATTGGCAGGGTTTCTCTGGAATGGGGCAATGGCAGAGATTGATGTTGAGCCAAGGCTGCGAGGGACGGTTGAGTTGAAAAAAGGGGGAAAACTTGAGGGCTGGATTCACTTTGATCGTGAAGTGCTGTTGCTGACCGAGCTTACTGGTAATGAGCGCAGGATTTCGGCTGCTGACTTAAAAGTTGCCCATGTGCATTTGGCTGATGGACAGCTTAAAAACTCCCCCGGTTTGCAGGGGAGTTATTTCAATGAACCGGGACTGGCCGGCCTGATCACGGAACGGGTTGATGGGGTTGTCGATTTTAACTGGGGACGGATGGCGCCGATGCCGGATTTTCCGGCTGATAATTTCAGTGTGCGCTGGGACGGTGAGATTGAATCCATCATTGCGGGGAGTTATTCTTTTCATGTTTCCAGCAGTGAGGGTGTGCGCCTTTGGGTCAACGGGCGCTCACTGATCGACCGGTGGGTCAATCAATCGGAGAGAGAACACAGTGGAATCATCCAGCTTGAAGGTCGCCAGCGTTACCCCATTAGGCTTGAATACTTCGAGGGCGGTGGAGATGCTGCCGTTCATCTGCTCTGGACTGTGCCGGAGAGCGGTAAGGCGGTAATTCCGGGCCGGCAGCTCTCACATCGCCCTGTGCGGGAGCCGAGTCGTAACGGCTTGCTGGGAAGTTATCACAGGGGCAGTAATTTCAAGGGGGATGCGGTTGAGAGGATTGATCGGGCCATTGATTTTTCCTGGGTCGATACCGGGCCGGTGGCAGGGTTTGGTATCAACTATTTCAGCGTGCGCTGGGAGGGAGAGGTTGAAGCTCCGGTAAGTGGCCCTGTGACATTTCATGCCACGACTGACGATGGGGTAAGGGTGTGGGTTGGAGCAGAGATGATCATTGATGAATGGCGGCCCAGGGAGGCGGCTGAGAGTCGTGGTGAAATTGTGATGGAGGCCGGTCGGCGTTACCCGATTCGCATGGACTATTACCAGGCGACAAAGAGCGCTTTAGCAAGGTTGTCCTGGAGCGGACCGGCACTGGAGCAGCAGTTGGTGCCTGAGAAAAATCTGTTTGCAAAGCCGCCCAGCAAGCCGCCCCGGGAAATTTCCCCTGGCCTTGTGCTAAAGGGGGGGTCCTTTCTTGCCGGCAGGGTTACCGGGATGAATGAGAAGGACATTCAAATTTCTTGCGGTGCAACAACTCAGCTACAGGTTCGCAAACAGAACATCGGGGCAGTGCAGTTTGTTCCTCTGAATGCCGGGACCTTTGCGAAGATGTCCGGGCGTCGTTCTGGATGTGTCCTGCGTGGCGGGGATTATTTGGTGGCTGATTTGGTTTCAATAGATGAAGAGGAGATCGAGATGCGCTCGCCAGTATTGGGCCGCAGGAAGTTCAAGGCCGAGGATGTCCGGTTCATTAAGCTTGGGGATTTCAGACGGGAGCGTGCGAATTTTGAGGTGCGCACCAGGTCAGGATCACTATTGCGGGCAAATTGGCTGATGCTTGACGGTAAACGGGCCCTGGTGAAGGACAATTCCTTCTGTTGGATTAACCTGGCCCCAGGAGAGGTGACTGCGGTGTATGGAATTGTGGTAGACGACAGCAAAGGCCAGTGAGGGGAATATGTGTCTGTAATTGCTGCGGATTCCCGGTGAATGAAAATGCAAAAAAGGCAGTGCATATCAAGTATCTGCGTTGAAACTTGTGATCATTGGCTGTTATGATGCAGACTGCAACACACTTGAATTGAAGCAAAGCAATCAGAACAATGTCCCTGATCTAACAACTCCTGCCAGGCAGGAGGTTGGTGTTGTCGTGTCTTTAAAGATGAGTTTTTTGAGATGGTTGATACCTGGATTAATTGTTGCTGCTGGAGCAGGGGCATTTTTAATGCTGTCCTCACCTCAGGAGAAACAGAAAAAAACACCAGGTGTTGCCCGCAGTTTAAGAACCAAGGTCATTGAGCTTCAGGTTGAGGATTACACGACGAGTGTTGAGACTAACGGTATCGTGCGTGCGCACAACGAGATCACGCTGACATCCCAGGTGCCGGGGCGCATCGTCAGCGTTGACCGGCAATTTGAGGATGGTGCGTTCTTTAAAAAGGGCGCGGTGCTTGTGCAGTTGGAGGAGGCGGATTTCGCTGCAGCTGTTGCAGGTGGCCAGGCTCAGCTGGCGCAGGCAACCGCCGGTCATGCGCAGGAGAAGGCTCGTGCTGAGCAAGCTCGTCGCAACTGGGAGGACCTTGGTTATGAGGATGAGCCCAACGAGCTTGTGCTTCGCCTGCCGCAGTTACGTGAGGCTGAGGCACGGGTTGAGGCGGCAAAAACGCAACTTGCACAGGCTAAGCGTAATCTGCAGCGAGCCAAGGTGCTAGCCCCCTTCAATGGGCGTGTGCGTCAGCGCTTGGTCGGAATCAGCCAGGCTATTACCGGAGGAACGGCGCTGGGAAGAATTTTTGCAGTCGATTACGCGGAAGTTCGTCTGCCGATCAGTGCAACGGAGATGAGGTTCCTTGATTTGCCGGAAGATCCCGGTGATTCCCCCGTTGATATTACTCTAAGTGATGCGCTTGATGAGAGTAATGAGATGAGATGGGCGGCAAAGATTGTGCGCACCGAGGGTGCCCTGGATCAGAACTCACTTGAACTTTTCGCCATTGCCCGTATCGGCGATCCTTTCGGCAAGGTGTCCGGTTTGCCGTCCCTGCGTATTGGTCAGCCTGTAACTGCCTCCATACCTGGCAGGATCCTAAAGGATGTCATCAGGGTGCCGCGTAGTGCAGTGCGGCAACTCAAGCGCATTTATCTCGTCGACAAGGCGGATTACACGGTGAGGGGGCTCAACATTGAGCCGATCCGGGGCAATGAGCAATACCTCGTCATCCGTGAGGAGAGCATTTCCGACGGCGATCTATTGGCCACTACCCCGATGGCTTATGTGCCAAACGGCGCCAAGGTGGAGATTATTCCTGACCAGGCTCAGGAAGAGACGGATGCAGCCGCCAACACAGCAGTTGGATCGGGGGAGGGCTTGAAGAAATCCTCCTCATGAGCACATGATCCGCTGGTTTGCCAACAATGGTATTGCTGCCAATCTGCTGATGATAGGAATCCTGTTGGCGGGGCTGCACAGCGCTTTCTTCAGGGTCTCCCTTGAGGTGGTTCCTTCTGACAGTGGCTGGGAAATTATCTACATGGAAATTCCTTACCGGGGAGCTACTGCGAAGGATGTTGAAAAAGGAATCCTGATCCCGGTGGAGGAGGCGCTTGAGGGGGTAACAGGAATGCGGGAAGTGAACTCGGATGGCATGCGCGGGATGGCCAAGTTTTACTTCAAGCCGGAGAAGGGGACAGATTTGCGTGAATTGCGCGAAAAGATAAGGGGGCGAGTAGAGGCCATCTCAACATTTCCTGCGGAAATTGAAACTCCCAAGATCATCATTCCGGATTTCTCAAGGCATCGCCCGGTGCTCAGTGTTGCGGTCACGGGCGATCTTCCTGAGAGTGAATTGCGCGAGGTGACGCATCGTGTGCACCAGGACTTGCTGGAGATTGATGGTATCAGCCGGGCTGATATCCAGGGTGAGCGCAGTTATGAGATATCTGTCGAGGCCAAGATGGAGAAACTGAGCTCCTATAACCTTGGGTTCCGGGAATTGGTCGATGCGATTCGCCGATCATCCATCGACTTGCCGGCCGGTTCGATTAACAGTGACAGTGGCACCCTGGTTGTGCGCACTCGTGGTCAGGCCTATGTGAAAGAGGAGTTCGAGCAGATCCCGGTGCGTGCGGCAAACGGATCCGAGGTGATGCTTGGCGAAGTGGCAACGGTGAGGGACGGATTTGAGGAGAATAAGGTCATTACCGTTTTTAATGGCTACCCGGCAATGTTTGTCAGGGTGTTGCGGACCGACACAGAGAGTGCAATTGACATTTCCAACAAAGTTCAAGCCTACGTAAAGTCGCCAACGACGTCGTTTCCGGATGGTATTGATCTTTATACATGGAACGACAGTTCCCTTTCAATGCGTGGCAGGCTTGGAACACTGAGCTCATCGTTGTTGCAGGGATGTGTCCTGGTGTTCCTCATCCTTGGGGTGTTTCTTCGCCCAAAGGTTGCATTCTGGGTGGTGCTTGGCATCCCGGTCAGCTTTGCCGGGGGCATCATGCTGATGCCGGAATTGGGAATTACCGCCAACGTCATGAGCCTGTTCGGATTTATTATTGTGCTCGGTGTCGTGGTTGATGATGCCATTGTTACCGGCGAGAATGTCTATTCCCGTTTGCAGCAGGGCATGGACCCGCTGGAAGCCTCGATACTCGGGACCAGGGAAGTGGCAGTGCCTGTCACATTCGGGGTTTTAACCACGGTTGTGGCGTTCCTGCCCTTGCTTAATTTTGACGGGAGGTGGGGCGATTTTGCCGGTCAAATTCCCCAGGTAGTGGCACCTGTGCTGTTGTTTTCCCTGGTAGAATCCAAACTGATTCTACCTTCGCATCTAAAACATGTAAGGCTGCGTGGTGACGATATTGGGCCGTTCGGCCGATTCCAGCAGGCGATTGCCAATAGTCTCTCGCGATTTGTGACAGGGATTTATCAACCTTCCCTTGAGTTCGCTGTTCGCCATCGTGTCGCTGTTCTTGCGGTTTTTATTGCGATGGGTCTGGCAATGGCAGGCTATGTTCTCGGAGGGCGTATGGGATTTTCCTCTTTTCCTTCGGTTGAGAACCTCAAGGTTACCGCTTCCCTGAACCTGCCCAATGACCTGCCTATTGAAAGAACCGGGGAAATCATTGATCGCATTACCGCTGCGACTGAGCAGTTGAAGAAGGATTTCGTTGATCCTGGCACCACCAGGAGCCTGATCCAGAACGTTGCTGCGGTGACAGGTTCCTCCCATCTTGGTGGCCGCTATGACCATTCGCGGGGACATGTGATTGTTGAAGTGCTGCCGCCCAGCTTGCGTTCCGAGCCCGGACCGAAAAACAGCAGTATTGCCGTTCGCTGGAAAGAGTTGGTTGGTGAAATTGAGGAGGCGGACTCGTTTTTTATCCGTGCTGAGCTTACCGGCAAACGCAACGATGATGAAGACAAGCAAACCGAGGCACTGGAGCTTGAACTGCGCGGGGAAAATTCCGAGAAGAAGAATGAGATTGCCCGGCGCATCAAGGATTTGTTGGCAGCTTACCAGGGTATTAACGGCAGTTGGGCGGGTGTCAACCGGGGGCAGGACGAGTTGGAGTTTACCCTTAAGCCGCGCGCTGCCGAGTTGGGACTCAGTCAGCAGTCACTGGCGCGCCAGGTGCGTCAAGCCTTCTATGGAGAGGAGGCGCAGCGTATCATGCGAGGCACGGATGAGATTCGGATCATGGTGCGTTTGCCCAGGGAGGATCGCCGTTCCCTCTATACCCTTGACCGAATGAAGATACGTACTGTCAGTGGCGCAGAGGTTCCACTCAGCACGGTGGCCAACGTCAGGCCGGCAAAGGCGCCCACCTTTGTGGAGCGCAACGATGGAGCTGAGGTGATTCGTATTGGAGCGGCGCCTCAGGATGAGAATGTTGATATTGTCGGTATCGCAAAGGAGCTGACACCGGAAATTGAGCGCATGGTCAGTGAAGTGAAGGGGCTTTCTTTTAAATTCAAGGGATACATCGCCGAGCATGAGGAATCCAGGAAACGCAGTATCATTGCGTTTGTTGCCCTGTTTTTTGCTCTCTTCGCATTACTGGCAATTCCATTTAAATCCGTAGCGCAACCTTTCTATGTGCTGTTGGCGCTGCCCTTCGGAATTATTGGGGCATTGCTCGGGCACATGATCATGGGAATTACGCCTTCCTACCTGTCGATTTTCGGCATGCTGGCTCTAGCTGGAGTGGTGGTCAATGACTCGCTGGTGATGGTTGACTACATTAACAGGCGCCGTCGGGAGGGGATGCCCTTGCGGGAAGCCGCCCTGGAGGCGGGCGCGAGGAGGTTTCGCCCAATTTTGCTTACATCCCTGACTACTTTTGCTGGGCTATTGCCCCTGCTGCTGGACAGTTCCCTGCAGGCGCAGTTCCTGATCCCGATGGCAGTTTCTCTGGGTTTTGGCGTGTTGTTTGCAACTGTCATTACCCTTTATCTGATTCCCTGCGTTTTGTTGCTGGCAGATGATGTTGGTTGCTCTTTTAAACGTATTTTCAGGGCAATTTACGGGTAAGGACCCTAAATCCGCGCTGTTTAGAGCAGAGTGACGCTTTGTCCCGAAAGGTCTTTAAAGAGGGGGATTCCAGTCTTCGGAGCTAAGGAGATGGAAACGGGGAGAAATTGCGGCCAGGGCACTTCAGTAAACGGATCCCTCCACGGTGCTACAAATCGCATGAAATCATTTCAAATCGTTTGATTATGATTAATAGTCTTGTCTTGTTAATCAAGCTGTCTTGTTAATAATCATGGTGTTCTAGGAGGAAATAGCCCGATCGGCCGTGATGTAATAAGCCGCTGTGGGGAATTGTGAAAATCATAGGTCGCATCTGGGTACCTGCGGGAGTTTTTGTAGCGTTTCTCATGACGCTCTTAAATCATGGCGACATCTACGGTGTGTTTATAGAGAATGGGCGTTTTGTGTCCCAGTCGGTGTTTTTCTATGGCATCCAGATTGGGGCATGGGTGTCATGCGCGTTCCTGTTCAACAGGCTGATTACAGTGTTTTTCTGGGATGGATTTATTGGCGGGATTTCCGATCGACGCATACCGCGTTTACCCAAGGACGTGACATCCATCCTTATTTTTACAATCACCGGGTTGATCGTTGCATCAACGGTATTTAATAAAGACACCACCAAGCTTCTTGCCGCATCGGGAGTCGTCAGCATCGTGATTGGACTGGCGTTACGAACGGTTATTCTCGATCTCTTTATGGGGCTTGCCATCCATGTGGACCGTCCGTTCAAGATGGGTGACTGGATCATGATTCACCAGAATCGCAAGGAGACGCACATCGTCGCAGAGGTGATTGAGACCAACTGGCGGACCACGCGGCTGCGCACAACGAGAAATAACATGGTGGTGATTCCTAACAGCAAGCTGGGGGAAACCATAGTGACCAATTACATGGAACCCAAGCCTCACTTCCGAATGGACCTGGACTTTACGGTTGATTTTGAAGTTCCTTCTGAAAGGGCGGTCAGGGTGTTGACTGCGGGCATGCGGGCGGCATGTGAAAATGAGGGCATCCTGCATGATCCTGAACCGGAGGTAAGAATGAAGGAAGCCACTCTTGATGGAATGGTTTATGAGCTGCGCTACTTTATTCTTCCGAAGCATATTTCCCCCAATGAATCCATGCATCTGGTTAACCTCACCGTTCTGGATCATCTGCGCCACTCGGGGATTATGCCTTCGCATTCCAAAGAGGAGGTGTTTCTTTCGCGGCGTGACAAACGTTCGCTTGATGTGTCCCTGGACGGAGATCTCTATCAGCTTCTAGCGCGGGCGGAATTGTTGCGCGACCTTACGACAGGAGAACGTAAAGAATTATTTGACGTGATGGAGCAACATTGCCTGAAGGAGGGAGATGTTCTCTATCGGCAGGAGGACGTGGCGACATCAATGTTTGTGTGCCTGGAGGGGCTTCTGAGCAGCTATGTCGGGGTCAGGAACGCCGGCCAAGTGAAAACCAGGACAATCCGCGCCGGGCAGCATTTTGGAGAGGGGGCGATGTTGGGCAAGCAGTGGCGTGATTCCACGGTGAGCGCAACAACGGAAGTCCTTCTGTATGAAATTAAACGGCAAAAATTTGAACCGATTCTTGCTCGTAACACGGCTTTGCAGAATCAACTTGAGGCCAGTGAAGTTGAGGTCACGGAGGAGGCGAGATTGATGGCGGAAAAGGCTGTTGAGGAAATGAAGCCAGGTGCTGAAGTCGCAAGGCAGTCGACCTTAAGGAAGGTCATGAGGTTGTGGCCAAAGAAGAAAAAGAGCCAGGAGCAGGCCCTTTTTACAAGTTTTCTTGATGAAGAACCGAAAGAAAATAACAAGCATGAATCAGGCAATGAGACTTAGAATCAATCTGGAGAGGATGGCATGCTTATGGGCATTCATGAGTTGCGTTCATTCTGCAGGAGGACAGCAGTCCCCTGCGACAGCAGTGGGAGCTGTCGGCGCTGGTGTGAAGCCGTGGCTGAAACAGGCGATTAGCGAGTTGTCCAGACTTCCGGCAGGGGACACGGTAAAGGTTGCCTCACGCCGGGTTGCCCTTGGCTACATTGATCCCCTGCGGGCAATCCAAATGCTTGCCCTGCACGGCTACACGATTGGGAAGGCGGAGGCCGTTATCGATCCGGCTTCGTTGCCGGTGGTGATTGCATTACCGGGGACGACATTTCACGAGACGGTTCCCAAGGTGGAGGATAAATTTCCCCAGACAGAGACGGATCCGCTTAATGAACTGGTTGTTTTCCATAATAAAAATGAGCCGGGTCAACTGAGCGGGTTACTGGCAATCCTGGCCGACGAGATCGACAGGCCGGCCCGTCAGATTATCATTGAGGCAATGATCCTGGAGGTGTCATCAACGGCAATCAATGAGTTGGGAGTCAAGTGGACGAGGGCAGCTTCAGTGCCCCCAAACGGTAATTTCATCAATTCCCAGCTGGATGGCCTGACTATTGGGAGCCTGAAATATCCCGGAGTAGGTGAGGCGCTCAGCCTTGTTACCAGAGCCGGGCAAGGTGGAGTTTTTCGAAACCTTAATGCTCAAATTAAGGCGCTTGTTCGTGAGGGCGAAGCTGAGGTACTTTCCCGTCCCAGCGTATTGGCGCTCAATAATCGCATGGCATATATCAATGTTTCCGAGGAGATTCCTGTTGCCAATACTTCATATTCTCCTTCGGGAAACTATGCGAGTACGAGCTTCACGGACAAAAAAGCGGGTATTACCCTCGCTTTGCGCCCCCGTATTGACTCCGTGGGGGATGAGGTGAGCATGCAGGTGAACGCTGAAGTGTCAGCCAGGGTTCCCGATGCAGATGTCATTGTCAGGAATGCTTCCGGCGTGATACTTGCCAGTTCTCCCACCATCTCGAAGCGGGATATACGCACCTATGTTCGGGTGGCAAATAACACTCCTTTCATTATTGGCGGACTGATTGCCAAGGATAAGCAAAGTTCCATCGACAAGATGCCTCTACTGGGTTCTGTGCCGTTACTTGGCCGGCTGTTCCAAAGCAAGAGGGATAATGTGGTGAAGCGTGAAGTGATCATTGTGCTTACCCCGTTTGTGCTTCCGGAGGGGCACGTCATCGGCAAGAACATGCCGATGGATGAGGATGCCTTCGACAGTGCCGGGCATCAGTTGTTCCGTGACGCTTATCGTATTCGCTCTGAAGACACGTTTGACCTCAATTATCTCTATGAGAACAGGGAACTCCAGAGGATGAAGGCGGAGATTGCTCGTGCCGTTTCAAAAGACATGGAACTGGCAAAGCAATATCCCTACAGCAATTTCTATGGCGCTGCCGTTCCGGGAGAAAATATCCTTTGTTATCGGCAGATTTATGAGGTTCTGAAGCGTCGTGGCTCGCAAAAGGACCTGGATGCCGACAAAATTATATTCTTTGAGAAAGACAGCAAGATAGGATCCGGGTATCGAGTTCGTTTTCTGGAGGAATATATTAAGGCCCGGGCCCCGGACATACTGAGCGATAAGGGCGGAATGAAGGCGGTTGCATTGACATTCAACATGCAACGCACCTCCGGCAATGCCGCCTCCATTTTCAGTGAACCGGTGCCTGAGGTTTCCCTGCTGGATTGTGCCAATAAAGAGGAGTGGACCAGTGAACTGTGGGAAATGAATCAGTCAACGGAGGATGGTCAGGAAAGATTTACCGTGTTGTTGCACAACAAGAAGGACGTGACCCGGCTTAAATATGCCCTGCTCATGAAGAAGGTTGTTGAATTGAACACTGAGAGGATTGCTCTCAGCCTGAAAAATTTCACCCGTGGTCGATTACTGCTCATGCCGCGGATAAAGGAAAAGGATATTGAACTTATTGATGGCGACGTTGCCCGCGCGTTCTTTTACTCGGAGATGTATTATCAGGCCCAGCAGGTGAAAATGAGAGAAGACATTGACGCTTTGCGCAGCCTCAACAACAGCAAAAAAAATACCAACCGGGTTGAAAGTTTTTTCCAGCGCCGCTGATGTGAGGCTAATGGGAAAGGAATGTCATGATGAAGAAAAAGGTTCCAGTAATAGTGATAGCAGCAATGACGTTGTGCCTTGTGTTGCTTTTAATTTCCCGTCAGAATCAGGTGAAGCAGAAGGCCCTGACGGCGGGTGTGAGTGCGGTGGATGCAGCGGAGCCTGAGGATGCAGCGGAGCCTGAGGATGCAGCGGAGCCTGAG
>JAPYUT010000078.1 GCA_029940475.1 Verrucomicrobiales bacterium
GATTCCCGCCCTCGCCTCTCTTTACCCTTTCCTCAATGGCTCCTAGGAACGCCTTGATGGAGTCAACCTGCTTTCCCGGCAAGGCGTATGTAAAGGGGACTTGGCGTTAATCTTCCGGGACAAATGAGGGCAGGCAGGAGCTTAATTTAACTTTCTGACCTCTGAAAACAGAACAACGAATTCGGGTCGATTGAGTGATCCCCAATCAGTATAGGATTTCTCTTTAAATCCTCTTTTGGCATCTTTCACCCAATGACCTGAAAAATACACAAGATCGCCAACTTGCATTTCCTCTACCTGCTTATAAACATCGCTACCCTTCTCGATCATGTTTTGCTCACTAAATGTACCCGGGGTCTGATATTCGATATGCCATCTTGATCCAACCGACTCAATTGAAATATAGACTTTGTCGCCGGCTTCTTGGGCTCGCATACTGGTCAATTTTCCTATCCAGTCCTTGATTTCCCAATTGCATCGTTCACCAAATGCTTGAGTCCAGTTGGTTGCCTCCTCGAAGACTTGTGATTTCTTGATGTCGTTTGGGGCGCGCAAACGTTTCTCCCTGAATTTCCACCGTTTTTTTTCAAATTCCCTTTGCAGGGGATTCAGTTTCGCGGCTTTCAAGGCCCGGGTCTCTGACGACTCAAATCTACATCCCTGGCTAAGGATCAATAAACATGCCAAAACAAGAAGCGGCGTTGAGTGTTTAATTACAGGTTGCATTGTGAATACGGGGCTGTTCCTCGTCGTCAATGCTCGCAAGCGTTGAATGGGGTGTCAAGCTGGCTCCGGGCAGTATTATAGATACAATACCCCAAGGGTTTCTTGTCCCCGGCGGGCGCTTGATGTAAATGTGAGCGAATGAAACAGCTGCATATAGCTCTACCGGCACTGCTAATTTGTTTATTTATCACGCCTGCGTATACGGCAGATGTTGCGCGTGTTGAATCTGCTAAAGCCAGCCTGCTGAAGATCTGCAAGGCCGAGGGCTCTGTCTTTACCCCTGCACTGCGTGTGGCATTCCTGGGATATGCCAAAGAAAAAGCCCTGACCGACCTCAAGGCCAGGAGCATTACCCTTCCCCGTGATTTTATTGAGTGGGTGGATTCCGACCCGGAAATTGCCACCGGAGTTTACGCTGCCCATGACAAGCCAGCAGATGTTCTCTTGTGGCTATACTCGCTGCGCCTTGACCTCGGCAAGGCCAAGTTTGAGAAATACCGGCAACTGGCATTGGCGGCAGCCCTGGTCAGTGCCAAGGAGGGCATGACGGCCGATATAATGCCCCGCGAGCCGTTGCAGTTGAGCATTCCCGGCGATCCCCGGGAATTAATCGATACCAAGTATGCCGAGCGCAAGTTGGACGTGAATGACCACATCATTAACTTCCTCAACACAAATACCATCGAGGAGGAGCTCGTCGTGAGTGACAAGAAAAAATCAAAACTGAAGTATGATGATCGCGGTATTGCGATCCCCTCCCCGGGTGACAAGAAAAGCAAAGCAGCGAAGGCATCCGCCGGCAAGCGCATCCGCAACCTTTATGCCTCTGATGTATTGGCCAGCCGGGAGCTGCAGTCAAAGTTCAATGCCTACATGAAGTCCAAGGGGACCGATGTCAGCATCGATTGTGGAGAGAAGGTCATCCACTGGGACAGCAAGGAAATGGTCCGTGGCGAAACCTACCGCAGGATTGATGCAGCCTATAAAGTTTTCCGTCAGGCCTATGAGGCAAAGGGCTTGCTGCCCGCAAAGCGGGACGCGTTTGCTTCACCTGCCGAGCGCTGTGTCTACCTGATCCGCAACCATGAATACAAGTTTCCGGCAAAGGTCGCCCAGCAGCGTAAGTGGCCGCAATTTCCACTGAGGGCTCCCTGGCCGTTGTTGACGATGCTCGCGGCGGACCGCCAGCCCCTGCGTGAGCGCGAGGAACGATGGATCGCCTTTCGTGACCATGGGGAGTTTCATAAATACGGCGAATATATTGGCGGCATTGCCCAGCAGCACAGCATGCAGTCCGCCCGGCGGCTGAAGCCCTATCCCTTTGCCTACGGCACCATTCAAATGATGCTCAAGGACGGTGGCGTTTGTGGCACGATGGGCTCGATATCAGCGCGCGGGCACAATATTATCGGCGTGCCCTCCTCCCAGGCCACCCAGCCCGGGCATTGCGCGGTTGTGTTCTTCCAGTATCAGCCCGCCGACAGAACATTCAGCTGTAAGGGGGGACAATATGCCACCAGCGGAGACGAGAAAACCGGCCCATTTACACCCTGGCCTTTCGAGAACACCTTCAGGAGGACAGGACGAAAGAACGGTTACGAGATCGCCTTTCACAACCGTAAACCCATGGTCTACCACCAAAGCATGGCATGGGGGGTTAACTATGGGTTCCGTTCCTACCTGGATGCCACGATCGCCCACTCCGTGTTCAGCCTCATTGCAAAGGAACGGCGTTCGGTGGACGGCATGAAACTGCTGGCAAGCGGCATTGCAATGAACCCCTACCATTTCCTTATCGTCGATGCCGCCCAGAGAACCGCAAACTCCCCCGAGGGGCAGGCACGGTTCTGGAATCAGCTTGTAGCGGCACTCTCATCGGCTAAGGGCAAGCCGGGGTGCCCGACGGAAGGACTCTACAAGCAGACGGTAAAGGACAGGATGTTTTCCAGGATGGCCAAGCTCCCGGTGCCCAAGGAAGCGAAATCCGCACAGGCAGTCCTCTCCTTCCTGGAAAGCCTGAAATGTGATGACCAACAAGTCATGAAGGCTTACCGTAGGGTTGCGGGTAAGTCTTAGGGAAGGCGAGCGGCTTCCCGAGAAGTGATTTTAATTCAAAGATTCAATCTTAAACTCCTAGCTTTAACCCAATGATCATGAAGAACGTTGCCATTTTTCGACGAACCGCAATAACGCTTGCCGCCGGCGCGTTGTTCATTTCATCGGTCCAGGCCGGTGAACTGCTCCTGAAGAAGGGTGACCGCCTGGCCGTAGTGGGTGATTCGATTACCGAACAGAAGCAATACAGCCGCTTTATCGAGGATTACCTGCTGGCCTGTACCCCGGAACTCGGGTTGCAGATTTTCCAGTTCGGCTGGAGTGGGGAGCGCGCGCCGGGATTTGCGAACCGGATGGACAATGACCTTGTCCCGTGGAAGCCGACGGTGGTGACCACGGCATTTGGAATGAACGACGGCAGTTACCAGGCCTACAATGAGGGTATCGGCAGGAATTACGAACAGGGCACCCGCAGGATCCAGGACCGCATGAAGGAAATTGGTGCCCGCATGGTAGTGGGCGGACCGGGGCCGGTCGACCTTGACAGCTGGCGACGCGACAAGCCGGAGGAGGATAAGGTTTATAATGACAACCTTGCCAAGCTCGGCGCAATTGCCGGCAAGTTGGCGAAGGAGCACGGGTTTGTCTTTGCCAACCTGCACCCCCTGATGATGAAGGTGATGACTGAAGCCAAGGCGGCAAACGGTGCCGCGTATCATGTCTGTGGCGGAGACGGGGTGCATCCTGCAGCCAACGGGCACCTGGTAATGGCATACACTTTTCTCAAGGCGCTTGGAGTCGATGGCGACATAGGCACCATCACCCTAGACATGAAGGCCAAAGCGACCGCATCCGAGGGGCACCGGGTCATTGCTTCGCAGCAGGGAGTTATTGAGGTGGAAAGCTCACGTTACCCGTTTTGTTTCTCAGGAGCGGAGAAGGACCCGAACGGGACACGGAGCATCCTGCCGTTTTTGCCCTTCAATGATGACTTGAACCGCTTCATGCTGGTGGTGAAAAACCTGGAATCAGAGCAGGCAGAGGTGACGTGGGGGGAGGGCTCGAAAACCTTTTCACGGGCCCAGCTAGAGAAGGGCATCAATCTTGCCGCGGAGTTCCTCGACAATCCGTTTGTTGAGTCCTTCCAGCGACTGGACCGGATCGTGCAGCAAAAGCAGCAGTATGAGACCAACATGATCAAGCGCATCGTTACCAATTTCCGCCAAATTCGCAACGTTGTCGGTGAGGATGAGGAGCTCGACAGATTATTGGGCGGCGTTTACGGCAAATTGGCGGGCAAGCAGGAGAAATATCAGCAGCAGGCCCGTGCCTCAGTGCAGCCGCTGCGTCACAAGCTGAGCGTCCGGGCCAAGTAGCAGGGCGGCATTCTCCTGCCTGCCTGCAGTGTTGGTGTCCCGGTCGTGGTGTGCATTTTTGCCCGTGTGGCAATGGATGGGCTGATACTGCTGGCACGAAAGTGACTCAACCCCGATGGCTCACAGCCCTCCCAGCAACCCGATGCGATAGAAATGGCGCATGCGATTTGCGTTGGCATCCGTGTCCGTGAAGGTGGTGATGCGCCCGGTGGCGGTGACTGTGTCGAGCTCAATCCATGAGCGCAGATCGGAGGAGCGCTTGATTTGATACCGGCGGCCCTCTACTGATGCCCAGCTTATCGCGAATTCGTTGCCGGCAAGATTTGGCAGCACCTCGAGCACCCTTGGCGCAGGTTCCTGCCCGGCCACGAGCCGGATGCGGTCAAAGCCGGCACTGTGGGTTCCGGTGTCGATGCGCTGGTTGCTGGTGAGCGCATGCCAACTGTTGTCGATGCCGAAGAGTGCTTCAAAGGTGTCCCCGGTATCGGCCCAGCTTCCGCTGCCTGTAAAGGTGGCCGATGTTCCGGAGGGATCGCTCATGCCGGTGATCTCGAACGACCAGTTGAGCAAATCGGCCTGGATGGTGGCGGTGAAGCCGTCCTGGAATGAGGTGAGGAGTGCATCGTCATTTGCCAGGCGCAATCCGGCACCGATGGAGCCGAAATTGTCGCCAAAGTTTAAACCGAAGCCGCCACCACTGTTGCTGCGTGACTCGGTCCCGAAGAAAGTGAGCCCGAAGTTACGCGTGGTGTTATCGCGGTAGAACACACTGTTGTCCCCGACGAGGCCGAGAAAGAAGCCGTTGGAGGCAGGCGCCTGGGCGACGTTATCGACAATGAAGGTGACGCTGAATCCGCCCTGTTCCAAGGGATCGAATGAAGTCGTGCTGGCGATGCCGCGGTTGGAGCTGGCCTGTGTTGAGATTACCTCGGAAACGATGACCGAGTCTGACTCGCTGATGTTGTGGGTTGTTGTGCGGGCGTTACCCTGGCTGATCCAGCCGCCGGTGAAGCCATCATCGAAGTGGTCGTCGATGACGATTCGCCCGGGCCCGGTTGCTTGGCCGGTGATTGTGAAGAGCACGGCGAGGGTGTTGGATGGGAGGTTGGGATTCAAGGCGATGTCCTGCACGGTATTGGCCGGCAGTTTGATGGTGACCAGGCCATGGGATGCCGGCGTGATGGTTAACTCGTAGGCAGTGCCACTGCCGGAAAGAACACTGGCGGCGCTATTGCTGATGATGAAATCCTCGAGGACGAGCCCGGTTATGTCCTTGCTGAAGGTGACATCGACGATGAATCCGTCATCGACCGGATTCTGTGCGGTGGAGAGCACGACGGTGGGGACGTCGCCGGGTGGGATGTACTCGGTGTCGGAATCGACAGCACTTAGCCATGTCTGGAACTGGTTGGTCATGCGGGCGAGGATTTCCGGATTGGCGGCGGCGATATTGACCTGTTCAGACTCGTCGGAGAGAAGATCGTAGAGCTCGAAGGTGCTGCCCTTGTCCTTGGAAATGAGCTTGTATTGCTGGTTGACCCAGGATTGACTGCTGGAGCGTGGCATCAGGAAGCCGATGGCTTGCTCACGGCGGGTGGAGATGTTTTCAATGACGCCGCGCAGCGAGATTCCATCGAGGGGCTTCTGGCCCGGCACCTTGATGCACAGGTAATCGAGGATCGTAGGGTAGTAATCGCTGGTGACGGCCGGGAAGTCGGTGCTGCGCCCGGCGGGAATTTTGTCCGGCCACAGGAGGATACCGGGCACCCGGACACCGCCTTCGTGGAGGCTGCGTTTTCGTGCGCGGTAAGGGCCGGAGCGACCGACGCCGTTTTCCGGCCCGTTGTCAGAGCAGAACCAGAACATTGTGTTGTCGGAGACGCCGAGGATATCGAGTTCAGTGCGCAGGCGGGCGATTTGAGTGTCCATGTTGACGATGGCATCCGTGTAGGCATCGGTGGAATCAACGCTGGAGATGCCGCCGGGATCGGTGAGGGGCTTATGGGGGGTGTGGAACCAGATGACGGTGAAAAACGGATCGCCGGCCCTGGCCGCATCCTGCACGAAAGGGATGACGCGATCCATGATGACACGCGAGTCGTCGCCGCTGAGGTTGTCGGTGACATTGACGGGTATGCCCTCGGCGGCGGTTGGCCAGGTGGCGGGATTGGCGGGCGGGGTCCAGTAGTAGGTGCCGTAGAAATTTGGGTCGGCAAAGTTGAGCGGCTCGGGAAGGCCGTTCACAGTGCGGCGCATGGGGTGGAAGGTCGGCACTTTGGCCTCGGTGACGAAGCAGTCGTCGTATCCGTGCTGCCACGGGGGGGAGTAGACGCTGATGTTGCCGGCTGCACCCCGGTTTGAGTCACTGCGCGATGTGGTGAGCGTGCCGAGGTGCCATTTTCCGAAGTGCCCGGTGGCGTAACCGATACCGTTGAGGACTTCCGAAAGCGGGGTCTCCTCGGCTTCCAGCCGGCCACTGTTGGCGTTGAGGATACCGAGGCGAATGGGGTTGCGGCCGGTCAGGCAACTCCCGCGCGTTGGAGAGCAGACGGCGCTGGCAGAATAGAAGCGGTCAAAACGCAAGCCGGCAGCCGCCATGCCGTCGAGGGTGGGTGTGTTGATCCAACCACCGTTATAGGAAGGATCTCCCCAGCCGAGGTCGTCGGCCATCATGAGGATGATGTTCGGGCGCTCGTCGGCTGGCGACGTCCCGGCTAGAAGCAAAAGGCCGGCCATGATGGATTGAAAGCTCTTCATGGATTTTAACTGACTCACTCCGGGGGACCAGAAATGCGCAACTGAGTCTAAAGTCTGCAAAGCAGGATGGCAAATGCGTGGCGCGGGGCGTGCTGTGCATGTTTGCCCGTGTGGCAATGGATGGGCTGATACTTCTGGCCGAAAGCGTGAGAATCTTCTACCTTTACGGCAAGTCGCCCCCCGGGATGACCCGCTTTAACCCCTCCATGATTGCCAGCTTCCTGAGACTGTTTTTCCCCCTACCCGGGCTGGTGATCCTTGCCGGTTCCCTGCTGCATGCCGCCCCGATCACCTGGCAACCGGCGCAGGCGGTGACGGACCCGACCGCGGTCAATTCCCGGGGAGCGCTCATTGAGGCGGTTAATGCCAGCCCCGCTGCCGGCGCGGTGACGGTCCATGACGTGACATTCTCGCCGAGCGACACGCTGCTTCCCAATAACGCGATCAATGGCGCACTAAATGGCGCGCAGACACTGGACCCGGGGCTCGACGAGCTGCTGACCACCATGGACTATGGCGGTGGGCAGGCGACTTCCTTTCCGGTCGGGGCAGACAGGCTGGTGAGCGGGCAAGGCTATATCGTGCAGGTGTTTTTCACGGACTTGCGCGACTGCTGTTCCGGGCGCGTGATGACATTTGGCGACGGGGCAGGGAACACCGTCGATGTGGATGCATCAGGCGGTGAAGGGCAGTTTGGGCAGGTCGCCACGGGAACCTTCACTGCGGATGAAACGACGCAGAGCCTGACCCTTGCCGTCAACGGCTTCGGCAACGTGCACATCAACGGCTACCAGGTTCGCACTGCTTTCCCGCTGCCGGTGATCGAGAGCTTCACCGCAACGCCGCCGCAGATCGCAAGCGGGGAAACCAGTAAGCTCGCCTGGAAGGTGAGCAATGCTGACAGTGTCGAGATTGACATGGGCATTGGTATAGTCGGGGCTCCCGCTGGTGAAGTCGCGGTCAGCCCGGCGGCGACGGTGACCTACACGCTGAGCGCATCGAACGAGGGAGGTCCGGTATCAGCCCTGGTAACGGTCGGCGTTGACGTGCCGGTCCTGGAGCCGGTAATCAGCGAGTTCCTCGCTGCCAATGATGCCAACCTTGCTGATAGTGACGGCAATTTCCCCGACTGGATCGAGATCCACAACCCGAACGCCTTCGCCGTCGACCTGAGCGGGCACTTCCTCACTGATGATCCGGTCGAGCCGGAAAAGTGGTGGTTCCCGGAGGGGACAGCACTTGGCGGCGGTGGCTACCTGGTGGTGTTTGCCTCCGGTACCAGTCGCGGTCCACCCCGGCTGCATGCCGGTTTCAGGCTTGCCTCCTCCGGTGGTTACCTGGCACTGATCGCGCCGGATGGCAGCTCGGTGCTCAGTGAGTTCACCGCCTATCCACTACAGCGCACCGACATCTCCTATGGTGTCAGCCCTGATGGAGATGAGGGATACTTCCAGGCAGCGACTCCCGGCGGGCAGAATACGGCTGTTCTCGCGGGCTTCGTGGCTGACACGGCTTTCGACATTGATCGCGGTTTTTTTGAGGAACCGGTGACCGTGGCCATTACCACGCCGACCCCGGGTGCGACCGTGGTCTACACACTCGATGGCAGTGAACCCTCAATGGACAACGGCATTGTGACCCCGCCCGCCACGGTCGACAGCCCGGGGGTTGCCCGTGTCAGCGTCGAGCACAGCACGGTGCTGCGTGCCGCCGCCTTCAAGGACGGGTTGATCGCGACGAACACCGACACGCAGACCTATCTCTTTGCCGCCGGCATCATCCGCCAGCCGGAGATGGATCCCGAGGTCGTCGACTCGCCCGCCTACAGCGCGGAGATGATCCCCGCGCTGAAGTCGATTCGCAGCCTGTCGATCGTCACCGACCCGGACAACCTCTTTGACAGCTCGACCGGGATCCTGGCCAATACCCGCGGGCGCGGGATCGACTGGGAGCGGCCGGTGTCTGTCGAGTTTATTGACCCGGACAACCCGGCGGCCTCTTTCCAGGTCGACGCGGGGCTGCGGGTGCACGGCAATGGCTCGCGCGGCAACCCGAAGAATTCGCTGCGTCTGTTGTTTCGCGGTGCCTACGGGGCAAAGAAGCTCGACTACCCGCTTTTCGGCAAGGATTGGGTGGCACAGAGGTTCAATACCGTGGTGCTGCGCGCGCAGAACGCCAACAGCTGGACCACCTCGCGGGCGGAGGACCGCAAGGTGACCACGTTCCTGCAGGATACCTTTGCCAAGGACTCCCAGGGTGCGATGGGCCACCCGACCTCCGGCTCCACCTTTGTCCACTTGTTTCTCAATGGCACCTACTGGGGATTATACAATCCCACGGAACGTCCCGACGGGGGTTTTGGCGAGGAGCACTTCGGTGGCGATGATGCAGACTACGATGCGCTTAACCGGCGCTTCAGCGTCGAGGCAATATCCGGCACCAAGGTGTTCTGGGATGACATGATCACGCACTCGGCGACATTGCTCGACAGCCCGGCCGAATACGTCAGGATCGCGGAGTATATCGACATCGACAACCTCATCGACTACATGCTCCTGCACCAGTATATGCAGACGCGTGACGGGCCGGATGACTTCGGCCATAACAACATGCGCCTGGTGCGCCGCAACAACCCACCGGGTCCATTCCGCCTCTATGCATGGGACATGGAATACTCGATGATTGATACAACCGGGACACGTGACTACTCCTACCCGTTCCCGATCTACTCGAGCGGCCGCTCCGGCAACCGTGACATCACTGACAGTATTGCCTCCGTCTATATCCGGCTTAAGGACAACAATCCCGAGTTCCGGTTGCGTTACGCCGACCGGGCCTACAGGCACCTCTTCAACGGCGGTGCGCTCACCGCACAAAACGCGGCAGCGCGCTGGAGCAACCGGGCCGGGGAGATCACGAGCGCGGTGGTGTGCGAATCCGCCCGCTGGGGTGACCAGAGGCGCACCACTCCCTACACCCGGGATGTTGAATGGATGGCTGAGCGCGAGCGACTGCTCACCAGCTTCTTCCCGGCGCGCCCGGCTCACGTCATTTCCCAGCTGTACCTCCACGGGCTCTATCCCGGCATTGACCCGCCGACCTTCAGCCGGCACGGCGGTGTTGTGCCGGCCGGGTTTAATCTCGGCATTTCTTCTGCACGCGGGACAATCCACTATACGCTGGATGGCAGCGACCCGCGCGAGGCGTGGAGCGGGAACGTTGTTGCTGGTGCCGGCAGCCTCGCCGGGGGCACCGTCATCGAGACCCTGGTGGCACTCGGCAGCGGCGGCTGGGGCTACCTCGACACCGGCATCGCCCAGAGCAGCAGCTCTATCGTTGCCGGGGATCCCGGCTACGATAGCAGTGACTGGAAACACCCGGATTTTGATGACGGCGCCTGGAAGCCCGGGACGACACCGCTGGGCTACGGCAACGTCGGCACCCCCGTGGTGACATCGCCGCCGGTCGGGTTTGGCGGCAACACCTCCAGTCGCTACCCCACAACCTATTTCCGCAGGGCATTCCAGGTTAGTAATGCTGCTGATTTCACCGGCATCACCATCCGCGTGCGCCGTGACGACGGCGCGATCCTCTACCTCAATGGCCACGAGCTTGCCCGCACCAACATGGCTGCCGGCACGATTACATATGAGTCACTGGCCGCCACCGGCGCCGATGAGGTGACACTTTTTGATTTCGATCACGCCCTTCTCCCTGCCCAGCTTATCGAGGGCACCAATGTGCTCGCCGTCGAGCTGCACCAGTCGAGCCCTGTCAGCAGCGACCTGGTGATTGACGTTGAGTTGAAGGGGACGCGATCGGAGAACGGCAATGCCGGCGTTATTCTCGCGGGTTCCGGACCGGTTCTTGCCCGGGTACTCGAGGACGGCGAGTGGTCGGCGCTCGCCGTGGCTGACTTTCTCGTGGGCACCCCCGCATCGGCCGCAAACCTCGTTCTTTCCGAGTTGCATTACCACCCGTTGCCCGGGCGGGAAGGCGAGGAGTTCATCGAGCTGATGAACATCTCCGCTGCGCCCATCGACCTGCTTGGGGTGAGCTTTACCGAGGGTGTCGACTTTACCTTCAGGCAGAGCATTGTCCTCGCGCCCGGCGGGCGCATTCTCGTGGTCAATGATCGCGCGTTTTTCCCGCCCGCACTGTCACCACACATTGCCGGGGGATTTGAGAACTCCACCACCCTGGGCAACGGCGGTGAACGCATTGCCCTGGCCGATTTCTCCGGGGCAATCATCTTTGACTTCATCTACCGTGATGATTTTCCATGGCCGGGGAGTCCTGACGGCGATGGACCCAGCCTGACGCGCATCGCGCCGGGGAGCAGCACCGGGCTCTCTGCCCCCTCCAGCTGGCGGCCGAGTGTTGCCGTGGGGGGATCACCCGGTGCGGGCGACGCGCTAACCTTCACCGGCGAGGCAGAGGCCGACAGTGACCATGATGGTCTGAATGCGCTGCTTGAGCATGCAATGGGGACAAGCGACGCTGCACCTGACAGGATGGAGGATCTGTTGTCGGTTTCACTGGCGGCAGGTAATCTCCTCGAGATCAGCCTGCAGAGAAACCTCGCCGCGGAGGACATGCAGTTTACCATCCAGGCATCGGTTGACCTGGAAACCTGGGATGACTTGAATGCGGAATTGCAGCTCACGCAGTCCGATTACCTGGGTGGCGGCGTTGCGCTTGAGGGCTACCGGGTCGCCAGCCCGGGGGCGCGGCGCTTTGTCCGCGTTGTCTTTGCCAGGCGGCAGTGACGGGGCGTTTTCTAGTGCGCCTCTAGAAGCGGTAGCCCTGGGCTTTCTCGTATGGCTTGAGTGCCTCGACCTCTTTCTGGGCCTGGGCACGATACGACTCGATAAAGGCTTCCAGGGCGGCCGGGTCATCGCGATGATCGAAGGCCGCGAGGGCAGGGTCGTTTACCTGCACCATCCACTTACGCAACCTTGCGCGCAGCCCGTTTACCGAGGATTGCCCTGCGGCATCCGTTCCCAGCAGGTTTTTCAGGCAGCCCGGGTCACTGCGCAGATCAAAGAACTCCTCGACAGTGCGTAACTCAAGGTGGCGCACCCGGGCGGCCATCCTGGGATCTGTCTTGGCTGCCTGCTGCATTGCGTTGAAGGATTCACCGCTGAGCCGATCGAAGCGTCGCTCGCCGTTGCTCCAGGGGTTGAAGACATACGCTGCCTCCCTGGTCAGCACTGAGCGCATCGGCAGGGCATCGCGGCCGTGGATATGGAAGAACTGGGTGAACACCGCGTCACGATCTGCCTGCTTTTCCCCGAGCAGCAGTGGCAAGAAGGAGCGCCCGTCTGATGGCGGGGCTGGCATCCCGGCGATCTCCAGGATGGTTGGCATGAGGTCAAGGGTGGTTACCATGTGCCCGGTATCGATTGAGCCGGGTTTCACCCTGCCCGGCCAGCGAACGATGAACGGCGAGCGCATGCTGTCGACGTAGCAGTTGAACTTCGCTCCCGGAAAGGGCATGCCGTGGTCTGCCAGGAATATCACGATAGTATCCTCCTCAAAATCAGCAAGTTTCAGCACTTCAAGCACCTCGCGAACCATGTCATCAAGCCGGCGCACCGAGGTGCAGTATGCCGCCAGTTCCTTGCGCACGCCTGGCAAATCCGGCAGGAATGCCGGGAGCTTCACCTCGTTGGCACTGAAGACCCGCGTGGCGGGCGCCCGCTCGTTGGGCGGCTTGGTTGCCCTGCCGCCGCCAAAGGGACTGTGCGGGTCGTGCGAATTGGCCATCAGGAAAAAAGGCTGGTTTGAGTTGCGGGCCATGGCAAAAAACTTCTTGGCAAATCGCCGGAAAATCGCCGGGTCGCGGCCCCAGCGGTTCTCGTCACCGGTTCCCTGCCAGCGGTAGGTTACCGACCAGCGGAACAACTCCTGCTGCCGCAGCGGCTTGCCGATGATGCCACACAGGTAGCCCGCCTCGTTGAGCAGCGCCGGCAGCGTTGGTGTCCCGGGCTTGATGCGCTGGAAGCCCTCAACACCGTTGTTTTGCGCATACAGTCCAGTGAGCATGACGCTGCGCGATGGCGTGCAGATCGAGACGTTGACATAGGCGTGGTTAAAGCGCATGCCCTGCCCGGCCAGGCGGTCAATGTTTGGCGTGATACCGGGTGCTGCGCCACCAAAGCAACCCGGCGTGTCCCAGTTCATGTCGTCGGCGACAATCATCAGGATGTTAGGCCTCTTTTTCGGTGCAATTTGCTGTGCCCCTGCCGTGCCGGGGAATAAAGACAGGCAGCAAAGTGCGGTGAATATGATGAGGAACTTGATCATTTGAGTGTCATGATCCAGGCTGAAAGGTCTGCAACATCCTGCGAACTGAGGGTGTAGGCGAAGCTGGCTGGCATGCCCGAGTGCTGGGCGTCGGAACGTTTCACGATCTCCCTGGCTTGCACCAACACGCGTTTTCCGGTGGGAAGATAGATTTTCACGACCTGGGCCGTCTCTTCCTGAATCATGCCGAAAAGTTCACGGCCGTCCTTCAACCTGAGACTGGTCTGCTGGAAGCCCTCCACAATGTAGGCATTCGGTTCAAGGATGGACTTGATAACGTAGTTAAGGTCCTGTCGTTTGTGGATTCCAACAAGGTCCGGTCCCAGCACGACACCTTTGCCGTGAACATGGTGACAGGCGAAGCAGGTGCCCCGTCCGAAGAAAATCTCTTCTCCGTGCTTTAAATTTGCCTTTGGGAGCATAGCAACTGCCGCGGCCGCCTCGGTTTTCGAGTTGCCGGCTTTAGTGAGAAACACCTGATACATCGATTCACCGCCCCTGCCGCCAACCTTGTTGCCGCCGAGCACCACCTCACCGGCCTCCAGCGAGCGGCGATAGACGGGAAATTTTTCGCCGTTGCTCATGCGCACCACCATGTCGGTTTTCTCCATACCCTCGATCAGAGGCTTCGGTGGGGTGTTGCGGCCGTCATACGCAAGGTAGAGCGTCGCAGGCAGGTTAATCTCGAAGCGCAGGAACGATTGGTCGCGGCCCGCCTTATCGTCGTTGTGGGTGCGGATGTAGGTGGCTCCAGCGAGAGCTTCGGGGATCTCAGTGAAGGTGTAGGTTCGGTCGGCGTATACCAAGACCCCGCGCTGCAAGCCACCGAGTTCCGCCCGGTAGGAATTGGCCGCCCCTTTGCCGCCGATGGCGTTTACGAACAGGCGGTTCTCCCACTCAGAATCCGAGATCTTGTGCACGGTTAGCGATTCGATACCCGAAACTCTCCGCTCGCCCTCGAAGGCTGCGGCCTTGATCGTGGCGCCTTCCTCGACCGTAATTTTCTTCCCCGCCTCCGCCGATTTGTGATTCGGATCCAACCCGTCCAAAGTGAAATGGACTTGGAACGGCGATTTTGCCTCGAAGCGAACGATTGTCGAATCGCGGAAATTGCGTTTCTCCGCCGAGATTTTGAGCGTGATCAGCCCACTTTTCGGAGCGGCACCGGAAGCATCCAAGAACTCGTTTGCACGACGTTGCAAATCGCGATCCCCCTCCTCCATCAGGCCGAGGGCAGCCATTCGGCGGACCCCGAAGCGCTCGTCGGCGAGCAACTTGCGCCTCTGCTCCTCCGGCAACTGGCGCCGCATGACCTGCCAGCTGGTGTAGTAGGCCAC
>JAPYUT010000017.1 GCA_029940475.1 Verrucomicrobiales bacterium
GATGTATAGATGCCGAACCATGACTGCTGTGCTATGTTAGTGGCAGCTTTGCTGATTGCCAATGGATGACTTTGAACGTGAACTTGGTGGTGATTTACTGGCTTCAGTTTCGCGCAGCTTCTACCTGTCGCTGAAAATGCTTCCCCGTGAAATCAGGGGCGCTGCCAGCCTGGGGTATCTCCTGGCGCGGGCGACTGACACCGTGGCGGATACGGATGCTGTTGTTGCCGGTGAAAGGTTACGGGTGCTCTCCGGGATGGCTGCAGCGGTTGCCGGCGATGGTGCTGTCCCGGATTTCACGCAATTACTTGCTATTCAGAGTGCCGGGAGTTGTAAAAATGGTGAGTTGGTCATTCTTCGAAGGTTTGCGTGTTGCCTTGAGTGGATGGGGAAAATGCCTGCCTGGCAGGTTGAGGCGATAAGGCGCGTGGTGGCATCGGTTATCAGGGGGCAGAGGGATGATCTGCAGCGTTTTTCCGTGGAGAATCCCACAGCTTTGTGCTCTGCAGGCGAACTTGAGCAGTATACCCATGATGTTGCCGGCTGTGTGGGAGTGTTCTGGACAGATCTTGGCTATGGTGCCTACGGGAAGCGTTTTGCAAGGTTACCACGCAGGGAGATGGAGGAATTGGGGAAGAATTACGGCAAGGGTCTACAATTGTTGAATATCCTGCGTGATTTGCCTGAGGATTTGTTGTCGGGGCGTTGTTACATACCGGGGGCGGATCCGGAGGGTGGAGGCAGGCTTATATGGGAAGGCAATGCAGCTCGCTGGAAGGAGCGGTGCAGGGAGTTACTTTCTTCTGCCGGCAAATATATTGATGCGGTTAATTCCCGCCGACTGCGTCTCGCAACGGCTTTACCCGGCCTGATCGGGGCAAAGACCTTGAACCGGTTGGATTCAGCGGGTTGGAAAGAATTGCAGGCACGGGTCAAGCTGGAGCGTCCCGAAATAAAGCGATTGCTGACAAAAGGCTTGCTGGCGAGTGTCCGGCGGAAAAGCCTCGGTAAACAGCTTTACGAACTGCTTGCCACAGGCACTTAGCTTGATCTCCTCATTTTGCCTGATGATGTTCGTGGACGGCCTTTATTCAATCCATGGCTTGAATTCCGGCGGCGGTGAACTTTCAAATAAGAGAGGCTCATCGTTGACAGGGTGCGGGAACCCGAGTTTCCAGGCGTGAAGCATCAGGCGGGGGGCTGTTACTTTCTGCCTTGAAGGTCTTGCGTAAATAGGATCACCGAGGATTGGCGTGCCAAGGGATTTCATGTGAACCCTTATCTGGTGAGTCCTGCCGGTGAATATACGGCATTCCACGAGGCTTGCATCTCCTCGGGGACAACGCACGGAATATTCGGTAACCGCAGACTTGCCCCTTGGTGGCATTACGATTGCCATTTTTTGCCGGTCATTAGGGTTACGGGCAATGTTATTCTCAATCCTTCCCTGACTGGAGGGCGGGCGCCCGTTGACAACCGCAAGGTAAATTTTTGTCACTTTGCGTTCAGCGAAAGATTCGCAGAGACAGTGATGGGCAGTGTCCGACTTTGCGGCTACCAGGCAACCACTGGTATCTTTATCCAGGCGGTGAACTATTCCCGGTCGTTGCACTCCGCCGATTCCTGATAATGATTTACAGTGATGAAGAAGTGCATTCACGAGTGTGCCGCTGGGATTTCCAGCTGCCGGGTGAACAACAAGTCCGTGCGGCTTATTAATGACAATGATGTGTTCATCCTCATGGAGAACCTCAAGAGGGATGTTTTCAGGTTGTGCATCTGCAGTGACCGGATCGGGAATGATGACGGAGATGAGATCTCCGGCTACAAGCAATCTGCCCGGTTTAGCGGCGCATCCGTTGAGGGTAATGTGCCCATCTTTGATCAGGGACTGGATGCGCGCTCGGGACATTTTCTCGAGCCTTGAGGCTATAAATCGATCAAGACGTTCTCCCTCAACGCTTTTACTTTTGAAGTTCAATTCCATGCCTGTTCTTTATTCACCCTCGTTCGTTTGGAGAGGGTGCGCAATTCACTGCCCACAAGATTTTGCGATGGGTGCCTTGGGATGATAGGTTGACGGTGATGGGTGCCCCTGAGAACCTGAAAAGATTGATGAACGCCTGCCCGACATGCGGCGAAGTCATTGATGTTTCGGCGTGCAGCCCTTATTCCAAGGTGCTTTGTCCCAATTGTAGAACTCCTATCCGGGTGCGGGCAGAGTTTTTGCAGTTCAAGATAGAGGAGAAGATCGGGGAGGGTGGAATGAGCAGGGTGTTCCGCGCGATTGACCAGACCCTTGATCGTCAGGTTGCGCTCAAGATTCTTAATGCTGATTTCAGTAAAGACGCCAAACGCACTGAAGAGTTTGAGCGTGAGGCAAAAATCACCGCGGTAATCAGTCACCCGAATGTGGTCAAGGTCTATTCGGCAGGGCGTGACCAGGATCATTATTTCATTGCAATGGAACTGGTTGGAGGCGGTTCCCTCGATGAGCGCATTCAGGAGGAGGGCGCATTGCCCGAGAACCGCGTCCTGGAAATTGCCGGGGAACTGGCTCAGGGTCTTTCTGCTGCGAATGATGCCGGGATGATTCACCGGGATATTAAACCCGGAAATATCCTGTTGTCAGAAGAAGGCACCTCTAAAATCGTGGATTTCGGTCTGGCGCGCATTTTAGAGAGTGTTGACCGGGATGAGGGTGAGATATGGGCGACTCCGTATTACGTGCCTCCGGAAAAACTCTATTTAAAAATGGAGGATTTCCGAAGTGATATTTATAGCCTGGGGGCAACCCTTTTTCATGCACTTGCCGGTCAGCCTCCCTATTCTGCAGATACTGCATCCATTGACGAGCTTAAGGCAATCAAGGATAAGGCAATCAGTCTTGAGATGTTCTCTCCGAATGTATCGGTAACAACCTGCGGGTTGATTGATCGGATGATGGAACGCAATCCAGAGGATCGCTATTCTTCCTATGCTGAGATGATTGAGCACCTGAGTTTTGCCCGCAAAAAGATTCTGGAAGGCGGTGCTGCCAAGATTGACGCAACAGGTAATCGCATGCAGCGCAGGGTTAACGAGCGCAATGCGCGGACGGCGGCACTGGTGATCCTTGGTGTTGTGGTCATTGCTCTTTGCGTTCGACTTGGTTTTTACTTTAACACTCCCGATTCTAATGATGTTGGCGTGAGCAGTGGAGTGGAGAGTGGCAGCGTTGTTTTAGAGGAGGGAACAAAGACCACTACCGAAAAGTTTAAGGACGCGCGCCAGATGCTGATTGCTACAGAATTTCAAGCTGCCGAGTCTGCATTCGATGACATTGCAAAGTCCAGTGCGACCCGGCAACCGACCGCGAACTGGGCGCTTTTCAATCAGGGTTTAAGCCTCTTGTTACAGGGTAAGCTCATCCGTGCACGTAGTGCCTTCGTGCGTCTTGAAAAGCAGGGAAATTTCTCTACAGAGGAGAGTAGCATCCCCCTTTGTCATTTCTTTTGCAAAGCGGGTGAATTGTTGGGCAGTGAACTCCCGGTATTGTTGGAACACAGGAAGGAATTCAGTGAGGAGAGCTCAGAAGCATTGTTCTTTCTTGCCTGCGGGGTGAAGAACTGGGAGATGGGTGCATTTGTCGCTTCACAGGGATATTTTCGTGCCTTCCGTGATGTCAATCCATCGGAGGATTCCGTATGGATCAGTGACTTTAAGAAGTTGCTCAGTCCTTATCTGCATGATCTTGACAAGCTTCAACTTTTCCCGGCCTTTGACCGGAATGCCGACTATGAGGAATCGTTGGTGGCGCTCGGGAAATCAAACAAGCTTTACGGGGAACTCGAAATGGATGGGCTCAGGAAACGTATTCGAAAGCGAATCGGTCGTTTAGAGGATGCCGTCAATATGCTCGAGATTGAGCACAAGAAGGCCGAGGCTGAGAAGATAGTAAAACTTAAAGCATTCGAGTCGCATCGCATTGCGGTATTATTGGCTACGATCGCGCCCTTCCAGGAGAACCGACAGTTTAATATGGGCATCAAGATGCTTGAGGAGGAAAAGTTTGAGCATCCGCTTCTTAAGCAACGCCATGCCGATGAGCTTTATATATGGCAGGCATCGGAGACATTCATTGATACCCTGATTGCCGACCTTAACCACTTCGGTTATACGGGAATGGTGACCGAGATTTCAGGATTAAAACGTCCGTTAAAGATTATCGCCGCCGATCATATTCAGTTGACCCATCAGTTTGGTGCGGCACAAGGGGAGGGTAAAATCCCCTTTGATCAACTTACAGGAAGATCGTTACTGTTGATGGCTGAGCGACTTTCACAGAATTTTCTGAAGATACCCGCCGATTATCTCTCAAGACAGGAGAACATGGCATTGTTTGCCTACATGATCGAGGATTGGGAGGTGGCAAAATCGGCAGGTGAAAAGATAAAAGGGGACTTTTTTCACGGGTTATGGTCCCGGATCTTCGTGCCCGAGCGCCGTTTCTGATATTTTTTCTGGTCGGTGCCTTGAGACAATGGATCATCTGTTTGATAGTGCTGGTTCAATGAGTGAAAAGGAGAATGATCCCCCAGTGCCTACACCTGATGAAATTTCACAGAAACTTTCCGATTTTCTGAAAGAAAACTTTGGTGGAGCAGTTGACTTTACAGCAATGCCGGACACACCGGAAGTGCAGGAGGATTCTGAACCTCCGGATGAAGTTGGTGAAGTAGTGGACCTGCTCGATTTCAATCATCGCCCGCGGGATATCAAATCTCACCTGGATCGTTTTGTCATTCGTCAGGATGAGGCCAAGAAAGCGTTATCGATTGCAGTTTGTGACCATTATAATCACGCAAAATATCTGCGTCGATTAAGGGAAGAAGATCCGGATCGTGCCGCTACTGTTGAGTTTGCCAAGCAGAATGTCATAGTTGTTGGTCCGACGGGCGTCGGCAAGACTTACCTGGTAAAGCATATTGCCGATCTTATCGGTGTTCCTTTCGTCAAGGCCGATGCCACCAAGTTCAGCGAGACAGGATACGTGGGAGGTGATGTTGATGACCTTGTGCGTGAGTTGGTGCAACGGGCTGGAGGCGACGTCAATCTCGCTGAGCATGGTATTATTTATATCGATGAGATCGATAAGCTGGCCAGTCATGGTAATTCCATGGGCAGAGATGTCAGCGGACGTGGTGTCCAGACGGCTCTTTTAACACTCATGGAGGAAACTGAAGTGCCGGTGCGCAATCCGATGGATATCCAGTCCCAGATGCAGGCGGCTTTTGATTTAAAGGGCGGCAAGGTTGGGCGCAGGACGGTTAATACACGTCACATCCTGTTTATTGTAAGTGGAGCCTTTTCAGGGCTTGAAAAAATCGTGCAGAAGCGTCTCAGCAAGGGGGCTATCGGGTTTGGTGCCGAGACTGCTGATATACCAATGGATAATGAATTATTTCGTCACGTGGGGACCCAGGATTTCATTGATTACGGTTTCGAGGCGGAGTTTATCGGCCGGTTGCCTATTCGTGTGGTTTGCGAGCATCTAGATGCCGGAGATCTTCTGGAGATTATGTTGAACTCGGAGGGCAGCTTGCTGCGGCAGTATGAGCAGGAATTTGCAGCATATGGAATACAGTTCAAGTTTGAGCGCAAGGCCCTCAAGATTATTGCTGACCGGGCGGTTGAGGAAAAAACGGGTGCCCGGGGACTTCTCACAGTCTGTGAGCGTGCGTTGCGTGACTTTAAGTTTGAGTTACCGGGTACAGCAGTGAGCGAGTTGAATGTGGATGTCGAGTTTTTGGAGAACCCAGCGGTGGTTCTCGAGCATTATCGCAAATTGGGAAGTCAGGTTAGCGCTGAACAGGTGGGCAAGGAAGTCTCCCTGTTTGCTTCGGAATTTGAGAGGCAGCACGGAGTTGCACTGATTTTTGAGGATGATGCCGTGACTGCTATCAGTGAACGGGCTATGGTCAAAGGTGAGAGTGCGCTTCAGACATGTAATTTACTGTTCAAGGATTTCCAGTTCGGGCTTAAATTAATCCAGAAGAATACCGGGCGTTGCGAGTTTACCATTAACTCAGATACTATTAACGATCCGGATGCTTTCCTTAGCGATATTGTGGTGAAATCCTACCGTGATGCGGAAGGGGAAGAATCAGCGCAGCAACCCGTGAGCTAGATCATGTGGCGCTATATTGCAGCCGGTGGTTTGATCGGATTATTCACGAGCCTTATTGTGCTGGGGTTCTATGAAGCCGGATCTTTCCACTGGTTAGCGGTTTATCTTCACGGTTGCTATGCCGGAATTCCGCTACTGAGTATTTCCGGATCCCCGTCACTTTCATCCCCCCTGCAGTATGGGGCTATCATTGTCACTGCTTTCGGTATCGCGGGTCTTGCTGTTGATACAGTTCGGCCAATGTTCAAGTTTATTGTGATGTTTGCGGCAATATTTGTCATTGTTGCGACGGCTCCTGTGTTGGCGATGTATGGTGTCCTTTTTGAGCCTGTCTCGGTATGTACAACTGCGGTGATGGCCGGTGTCACCGGCCTGCTCTTTGCGCAGACGGAATCCGGCCGGCGAAAACTCCTGTTCCTGCAGGTTATAGGAAAGCGTGTCTCAAGACAGGTGATGGTCGACCTTGCCCGTAGGCCGTTCGGGGTCAGTATTAACGGGGAGAATCGTGCAGTTACTGTGTTGGTGTGCAGGATCGTCAATTGTTCTGATCTATGTCGCAACCTGCGTACCCGGGAGGCGATTAATTTGTTTAATCACTTTCTCAGGAAAGCTTCGGAATTTCTGCTTGGGCGGGGCGCTTATCTGGACGAGTGGGGACCTGATGGAGTGAGGTTTTATTTTGGATTGCCGCTAGCCGATGAAGGCCATGCTGATGCAGCGTGTTGCGCTGCTTTTGACCTTAAGGTTTACTTGGAAAAAGTCGGGCGGGAATGTGAGGATCAATGGCAGGAGCATGTGCAGTGTGGGATTGCCGTGGTTTCCGGAGAGATGACCGTGGGTCTCTGTGGCAGCGGATCTTTCACGCGTTTCAGTGCACTGGGTAAACAGCCCGACCTTGCCCGCAGGCTGTGCGAATTGAGTTTGAATTACGGGCCTACGGTTCTCGTGTCGGGCAATACGTTGCGGCAGGTGAGAGAGCAAATGGAGTTTCGCTTGATTGAAATGTTTTATCAGGAGGAGGATAAGCCCGCTATCGAGGTTCATGAACTACTGACTGTGAGTGGTGAACTGGCAGATGATGAGGTAATGCGCCGGGATGCGTTCAGTCGTGGATTTGCAAGTTTCCGGGAAGGTGATTACGTTTCTGCTCTTGAGCATTTTGAGACGGCCAGATGCCCCTCGGGAACTGATCGAGCGTTGGAATATTATACAATACTGGCGAAGCAGAAAATTGAGTAAGGTAATGATTCAGATAATAAAGTTGGACACGCGGATTTGACCATTCGCCTTTAGCACACCTATGGCCCGTATAGATTTTCCCGAAGAGGTTAAACTGCTAATCGCACACTTGAAGCGCCTGCCCGGGGTCGGACCGAAGAGCGCGGAAAGGATTGCCGTTTGGCTGATTGCAAGGGATGGCGGCTTTAGTGATGACCTGGCAAAGGCGATAATGCTTTCGGGGGAAGTTATAAAGGACTGCCGGATCTGCGGGTTTTTTGAGAGTTCTGTAATTGGTTGTGAATTGTGTGCTGATTTGCAACGGGATACAACGATGATCTGTGTGGTTGAGCAACCGACAGATGTCCTGCCACTGGAAAGAACCGGGGCGTTCAAGGGTAGTTATCATTGCCTTGGGGGGCGTATCGCGCCGCTTGATGACATTGCGCCGGAGGATTTGAGGATCGATTCTCTGGTTTCCCGTATAGCCGGGGGATGCGTATCTGAAGTTATTCTTGGTGTTGGTTCGGACGTGGAGGGAGAAGCAACTGCCAATTACCTTGCCGAATTACTTGCCACGGGATTCCCTGATCTGACAGTTACGCGGCTTGCTCAGGGACTTCCGGCAGGCGGTGGGCTGGACAATGCCGATGAATTGACACTGTACCGGGCATTGGATGGTCGGCGCCGACTTTAAGCTGCTGCCGTTTGCCAAACCGTCCACGGGCTTTACACTGGATTGCGTCATGGTATGTAAAACCGATTCCGCATTACAGCGTGAGAGAAAACCGGAGTGGATTAAAGTCCGGTTACCGAGTGATCCTGTATTCTGGTCAACCAAGGGACTGGTAGATGACCTGAAGCTACATACGGTTTGCGAGGAGGCACAGTGTCCCAATCGCTGGGAATGCTGGAGCAGTGGCACAGCAACTTTCATGATCGCCGGTGACCGTTGCACCCGTGCCTGCGGATTCTGCGCGGTGAAGACAGCAAAGCCATTCGCCCTTGAGGAGGACGAACCGCAACGTGTTGCGGAGGCGACTAAACGGCTTGGCTTGAAGCATGTTGTCATTACGGCGGTTGCAAGGGATGACATTGCTGACGGCGGGGCAGAGCACTTTGCCCTGACGGTTGAAGCGACGCGGGCGACCAACCCAGGGATTGTCATTGAGATACTGGTTCCGGATTTTAATGGTAAGGATGACGCTCTTGAGGTTTGCATGGCCTCCCAACCGCATATATTCAACCATAACATTGAGACCGTTGAGCGCCTTACATCACTGGTGCGTTCTCGTGCGCGCTATGGACGTTCACTCGATGTCCTGAAAAAAGCCAAGGATATTGCCGTGGCGAGTGGAGCAAAGGTAGCCATTAAAAGCGGCATGATGCTGGGGCTCGGGGAAACCGAGCAGGAGGTATGCAAGGCGATGGATGATCTGCTTGAGCATAATGTTACGGTGCTGACCCTCGGGCAGTATTTACGACCATCTGCAAGCCATCTTCCGGTGGTCGAATACATTCATCCTGAACAGTTTTTTCGCCTCAAGGAAATTGCTGAAGAGAAGGGTTTTCGTCATGTGGCCTCAGGACCCCTGGTCAGGAGTTCGTATCATGCGGCTGACTTCAAGCCTGAGCTTGATGTTCTCTAGAGGGTGGGATCAAGGCTGGATATTTCTCCATTGCCATTCAGTATTGAAATCCGTTCTTGCGAATACGTACCATTGGTTCCCGCGATGGGTCATTGAGAATACCGTCGATGACCTCCGCAGCATAGATGGTGTGGTCACCACCTTCAATCTTACCTGTTATCCTGCACGCCAGGAAAGCGAGTGCTTCGGCCAGTTGTGGGATTGAATGTTCGTTCTCATCGAGTTCGAGCCCGGCAAAAGGTGAATCGTTGTCTGGTTGCGCAAAGGGCTTCATCAAGCGCGCGTCCTCATCACCAAGGACATTAATCCCGATTAGCCGGGATTGCTCAACGGCTGTAACGAGGCGTCTACCGTTACTGAGGGCAACGGTTATCATAGGAGGCTCGAAACCCGCCTGTTCAACGAAACTTGCCAGCATCCCGATTTCTTCACCATCCAGTATGCTGGTGGCAATGTAGACACCACTGGGGAGCTTACCGAGAGCGGGGCCGATTTTTTCCTTGTCCATACTTGAAAAGACGCGAATTGCTTCCGCTGGGCAAGGGCAATATTGCAAATAGCGGTGCTTTTATAAATGGGGTGATAAAACCCTGTTCGGGAACCGGATTCATTACTCAGGAAGATCACGGTTAATCCGGGATAGCCAGGCGTCGATTCCCCCCTCGATATTCATTGCATCAGGGTAACCGGCATCACGCAGCAATGTCACCGCACGGGCACTTCGTTTGCCTGATTTACAGTGGACAAAAAGCGGTATGTCCCGTGGTAACTCGTTAAGGCGTTCCTTAAGCTGGGCCAGTGGGATAAATGTGGCCCCCTCGATACGGCAGGCTGCGACTTCTACGGGTTCGCGGACATCGAGGATGGTTATTTTTTCGTTTGCCTTCAGCTTGTTGCTTAACTCCACGACGGTGATTGATGCATCAGTCTCTTCTGTAATTCCACAGCTATAGTCCACTCCTTCCAACCCGGTAATTGTCGGGTTGTTGCCGCAAACAGCACACTCCGGGTCGGGGCGTAGATTGAAGGATCTGAATTTCGCGCTCAGTGCATCGTAGTGGAGAAGCTTACCGGTGAGCGGTTCACCGATCCCGGATAGCAGCTTAATTGCCTCGGTTGCCTGCAGGGTTCCTATCACGCCGGGAAGCACGCCCAGCACACCGCCTTCTATTCAGTCCGGGACAGCACCCGGCTTGGGAGCGTCAGGGAACAGGCATCGGTAGCACGGGCCCTCAAGATGTGGTGCGAAGACGGAAACTTGTCCCTCGAAACGGAATATTGAACCATGGACGTTTGGAATTTTAAGCAGGACGGATACGTCATTGCTCAGGTAGCGGGTGGGGAAATTGTCCGAGCCGTCAATGAGCAGGTCATAATTTTTGGCCAGTTCCATTGCATTACCGGAGACCAAGGTTTCCCGGTGGAGCTCGATTTGAACATTCGGATTGATGGCCGTAAGGGTATCTTTGGCGGATTCAACCTTTGGGCGGCTGATATCGGCGGTGCCGTGGAGTAATTGTCGCTGAATGTTTGAGGCATCAACAGTATCGGGATCCACGATGCCGATGCGCCCGACGCCGGCAGCTGCAAGATACATCGCCGCGGGTGAACCGAGTCCTCCCGCTCCTATGCACAGGACGCCGGAGTCCTTGAGCCGACGTTGCGCTTCAATACCGAAAGAGGGCAGTGCAAGGTGCCGCGCGTAGCGTTCCAGCTCCTCCTGAGTTAATTCAGTTTTGGTTGGCATCAATCTACTTGTACGGGAAATCCTAATATCTATTGCACCGGGCGGTAAATACTTCACTTCATTAATGCGAATATCGGAGTAATTATAATAAAGCGGATTTGCGGCGGATTGTGTAGACAGGTAAACTGTTGGGATATTATGGATTGCTATGCGATCTCACGCATTGATCTTCCGGAAATGCGCAGCCACGGCTGGCAGGTGAGCTTGAGTCGCCGTGGAAGGAAATACTCCAGGTTTTTTTCCGACAGGAAGTATGGTGGACGCGGGGCTACCCTCGGTATTGCACGCAAGTTTCGTGATGAACTGGTTGCAAGCTTGCCTGACAGGGAGCGTGGTGGTACCACAGGTAAGTTTACACGGCGTAATATTTCAGGTGTGGTCGGGGTTTCCCGGATTATCATCCGCACGGCAATGGCAAGATATGAGTTCTGGCAGGTTACATGGTCACCAGATCCCGGAGTGCGCAGGAGAGTGAAATTTTCAACTCGTCGCTATGGTGAAGTACGCGCTTTCGAGCTGGCATGTGCGGCCAGGCGGGAAGCCGAGCGTGGTTAAATCCTTTTGAACTGTTGGATGAATAGCCGCTTTGCCTTGAGCGTACAATGCCAATCAGTCTACGGATGTGTCTGTAACTTTGAAGTTTGCAGCGGATGCAGGGCAACTGAAGGTACTCGTGTTATTGCAGAGCCAGGATAACTGAAGGCCTCCCATAAATCGGGTGAGAAATAGTCGGAAACGTTCCTGGTTGCGCCGTTAACGAAGTAGATATTCTGGCGATCAAATGAGAACCGGGGATGGTAACGGCTGGCTTCCAGTTGAGTTTCCGGAGGGCGGTCAGGGATTTTTTCAAGGGTTGTTTCAAGAAGATACTGCCGACCCTCCAGCTCGGTGACGCACCACGCGTGTTCACCTTTTCCGGGGGCGTGGCCGATTACTACACGGGTGTTGAATCCGCGTGATATGAGCCAATCTGCCAATAACAGTGAGGTGTCTTCGCAATCACCGTTGCGGAAGGAGTAGGTGTCGGATGGTGCTTGCCAGGAATCCTTCTTGCCGGCGAGCCCTGCAAGGTCCTTGCTGTAGCGGCAACGTGCGACAACCGCAGCCCAGAGGGCGGTGAGTTCTTCAATCCTCGTGGTCGCACCTGAAGCTATCTCTGGTGGTGGTCTGTAGCCGTGCAGGTAATGGTTAGCCCGGTGATAATTTCCCAGCATGTCTGCGGCAATAAGGTCATAAGAGCGGTTGCAGTGAGAGCATTTCATGGCAATGGCAAGGCCACATTTATCAAGTTTTCCGATATGCGATTTATTGCAATTTCTGCAAGTTACATAAAATTCGCTATGGCCATTGTTGAAAAGAGTAAGGTTGAATTTAGGCACCTTTTTTGCCGCGATGAGAAGGCATCCTATTTTGCTTTTGCTGCTGCGATAAAGGCGCATTGCCACGACGTTTGTCGAGGTTTTAAAGGCATCCTTCCAAAAGTCCAGTCGCCCGGCGAGGCTGTCGGGACTCTTTGCAGAAATGCAAAACAGCGAGGCATGGCTCAGCGTGAGTTTTTTGCTCGGCAGTTTTTCAAGGAGGATGTCGAGGGATATTCCGGCGGCATTACTGATTAGAGATTGAGGTTGCTCGTTAAGCCAGTCCTGGAGCCCGGAATCAGCAACGACTTCTTTCTCTATTCCCTGTGCCTTGCGCTCGGCGTTGACTGAGGCAAGGGCAACCTGACGGAATCGGTGCTGAGTTGCTTGATCAATTACTTGATCAATTGCTTGTGAGTCCGGTCTGAGGAAATTGCCAATGGCGATTAATATGACGAAAATCGTCAATCCCGTGAGTAGGTTACCTGCGTGTTTCCGGTTCAGCATTAAACGGTATATTAGGCCAAGATTAAGTTAATTAAACTGATTAACCATAATATTTATAATAAATAGAAATTGAACCGAGATGGAGATCGTTTCAATCACGAGATGATTTGGTTCCCGGAAAGGCGGTGGAATTCGCGGATGCGTCAGATGCTTTGTGGGTTAGAATCTGCCGTGTTTGCGAGAGTTTTAGCTTTAACTGGTATTCTTGGTGCAACTGCTGCGGTAGCGGATTCGAATTGGCCGCGATTTCGTGGTCCGAATGGCGGTGGGCAAAGTGCGGTGGGTGCAAAATTGCCAATACAGTGGACTGAAGCCTCCAGCACATGGAGTGCACAGCTTCCAGGGCAAGGAAACTCAAGTCCGGTTATCTGGGGGACAAGGGTCTTTGTTACCAGTGCGGTTGATCGTGGTGAGCAGCGGGTGTTGATGTGTTTTGATATCAATTCAGGCAAGCAATTGTGGCGCAGGGATGTTGTATCGGTAACGCACAAAAGGCATAAGATGAACAGCTATGCGACTAGCAGCCCGGCCGTTGATGCTGACGGGGTTTATGTCCTTTGGGGGCAACCGAAGATGATCCTGGTAATAGCCTACACGCATACCGGGGAGGAATCGTGGCGCAAGGATATAGGATCTTATGAGAGTGGCCACGGATATGGGGTTTCGCCGATTGTAGCTGATGGTAAACTGGTGATTGGCAATGATCAGGAAGGTGGGAACTCAATTGTTGCCCTTGATACAAAATCCGGCAGGGAGCTTTGGAAGGCGCCGCGCAAGGCTCTGCGGGCAACTTATTCGACACCTTGTGTTCGTCCTCGTGATGATGGTGGCAATGACCTTATTGTGGCCGATTGGCAGCAGGGCGTGAGTGCGATTGACCTGGCAACCGGCAAAGAGCGTTGGTCATCGGTGGTGTTTGATATTGATGACAAGCAGCGTGTCATTGGTTCACCGATCATCTGGAATGACCTGGTGATTGCCACCTGTGGGTTTGTAACCGGCATGAAGCGCCTGGTTGCGCTTCGTCCGGAAGGATCCGGGCAGCAAGGATTGCACAAGGTTTTTCAACTGGATAAGGCGGTGCCACATGTGCCGACACCCCTTGCGCATGACGGGCGGCTTTACCTGTGGTCAGACAGCGGCATGGTGACTTGCGTGAAGCTTCCTGAAGGCAAAGTTCTTTATGATCGTGAGCGCACTTCGTCACGCGGCAAGATTTTCAGCTCCCCGATTGCCGTTGGTGACAGGATAGTCAATTTTTCAGCAAACGGGGATGTGGTTGTATTGCAGGCGGGAGATGAGTTCAAGGTGTTGCTTGAGGCAAAACTTCCCGAGGGGACGGCATCAACCCCGGCAGTTGCCGCGGGCCGATTTATTGTACGCACAAAATCGAAATTGCTGGCCTGGTAAGCCGGGAAACGCAGGGCCGGTCCCTGCGTCCTATGACAAGCGTTATCTATTCCTCGGATTTTTCCGCGAACTGGGCATCGAAGACGATGTCACTCGGCGGGAAGTCAACCTGCTTCACGTATTGGCAACTCTCGGTGGCTCCAAACTCACGATCCATCGCGCCATCTTCCCACTCAACACTGAGTGGTCCCATGTATTTGATGTCGTTGAGGGCGCGGATGATCTTCTCGAAGTCGATGTTGCCACGGCCAACGGATTTGAAGTCCCAGTAGCGAGAGGGGTCATGGAAATCGACATGTCCGCCGAATACCCCGGCATCCTTTGGGCTCTCCGACCAGCTTACATCCTTCATGTGGACATGGTTTATGCGGTCGGCAAAGCGGTAGATGAACTCCACATAGTCAACGCCCTGGTAGCCGAAGTGCGAAGGATCGTAGTTGAAGCCAAAGGCGGGATGACCGTCGAGGGCATCGATGGCACGTTGAGCGGAGGCAATGTCAAAGGCGATCTCGGTGGGATGCACCTCAAGGCCGAACTTGACGTCGCACTTCACGAATTCATCAAGGATGGGCTTCCAGCGCTTGGCAAAGTCCTCATAGCCGGCGTCAATTTGACCCGGAAGAACAGGCGGGAAGGAATAAACCAAATGCCAGATTGAGGAACCGGTGAAGCCATTGATAACCTTGACTCCAAATTCTTTTGCAGCGTGGGCTGTCTTGATTAATTCCTCGGCAGCACGCTGGCGCACACCCTCGGGATCGCCGTCACCGTAGATGTAGGGTGGCAGGATCTGCTCGTGGCGGGCATCAATATTGTCGCAAACGGCTTGGCCGACGAGATGAGTGGATATTGAGTAGCAGGCAAGCCCGTGTTTTTCCAGGGTCTCCCGCTTGGCTTTGCAGTAATCCGCATCTGCCTTGTCGACTTCGAAGTGATCTCCCCAGCAACCTAATTCCACGCCGTCATAGCCAAAGGATTTGGCCTTGGCGCAAATAGTGTCGGTGTCGAGATCGGCCCACTGGCCGGTGAAGAGAGTAACTGGGCGTGCCATTGTCGTGTATTTTCTGGTTTATTGTGATGCAGATTGCCTCCTGCGTGTAGCGCAGATTGAGTGAAGTCGTGCCGGGGATCAAGGTTTTTTAGGTGGATTTAGTCTCCCCGGGGGTGAACATCGTCGGTATGGAGGATAATTTTTTGGAACTGCCAGAGGAAGCCTATCGCGTGAGGACAAAAATGCCGGCCCGCCGCGGGGAGTTGCCCTTCACTGAGGAGATGTTGAGGGAGCGTCCAAGCGGCGACTTGTTCGGCTGGTCACATAACGTCGCGATGGGCGCACACGCGAACCTGATGACTTCTGACCAGGTATTGATCCTTACCACGGCGGGCGGGATTCGGGCCGATGACGGCACAGCGGTGGCCCTCGGTTACCATACCGGTCACTGGGAGGTTTCCCTGGTTGCGGCCGAGGCGGCAGGGGAGTTCAAGAAGGCGGGCTGGTTGCCTTTTGCGGCACATTGCTCGGATCCCTGTGACGGGCGCACACAGGGAACAAAGGGAATGATGGACAGTCTGGCTTACCGCAACAGCGCTGCGGAAGTGCTGGCACGATTGGTACGTTCACTACCGACACGCAGGGCGGTAATGGGTGTTGCGACCTGTGACAAGGGCCTTCCTGCAACCATGATGGCATTGGCCGAGGAGAGTGATTTTCCGGGAATTATCGTGCCGGGAGGCGTGACCCTGCCACCGGATCGAGGGGAGGACGCAGGTAGAGTGCAGTCCATTGGGGCGAGATTTTCTCACGGGGAGATGACCCTGAAGGAGGCGGCGCAGGCAGGTTGTGCAGCGTGTGCGAGTGCTGGTGGGGGATGCCAATTCTTTGGCACCGCGGCAACCTCGCAGGCGGTGGCTGAGGCCCTTGGCATGGCCTTGCCTCACTCCGCCCTTGCTCCGTCGGGTGAACCGGTATGGCTGGAAATTGGCAGGGCATCATCCCGTGCGTTGATGGCAATGACCGAGGCTGGCCTGACTCTCCGGGAAATCCTTACTGATGCGGCGGTGAGCAATGCCATGGCGGTGCACGCGGCAATGGGTGGCTCGACAAATCTCCTGTTACATCTTCCTGCAATTGCCCGTTGCGCGGGTCTCAAGGCACCCCGGATGGAGGATTGGCTCTCAATAAACCGCAAGGTTCCGCGACTTGTGGACGTGTTGCCAAACGGTCCGAATAACCACATGACAGTGCAGGTGTTTCTCGCCGGCGGGGTGCCGGAGGTGATGCTGCATTTACGTGACCTGGGAGTCCTTGACTTGACATGCCTTACCGTTACCGGAAAGACGGTTGGCGAGAACCTCCAGGCGTGGGAACAATCCGAACGCCGCCTGCGTTTCCGGGAAATCTTGCGCGCAGAGGACGGCATTGATCCCGATGACGTGGTGATGTCACCTGAAAGGGCAGGCTCAAGGGGCATTGCGAGGACTCTTGCCTTTCTTTCGGGGAACCTGGCGCCGGACGGGGCGATCGTGAAGGCGACGGCGATTGCCGCCGAACTCTTTGCTGCTGATGATATCTATCATCACCGGGATAAAGCCCGGGTTTTTGTGGATGAGGCAGGCGCAATAGCGGCAGTGAAATCAACGGGGAAAGACCGGGTCAAGCCCGGCGAGGTTATTGTCCTGCTTGGCAGGGGGCCCCTTGGCGCCGGTATGCCGGAAACCGCGCAGATTACCAGTGCACTGAAATACACTGATGCGCTGAGCCGCAATCCCTTGATCACTGATGGGCGCTTTTCGGGATTCTCGACAGGTCCCTGTATTGGTCATGTTGGTCCGGAGGCCCTTGCCGGCGGGCCACTCGGAAAATTGCGTGATGAGGATTTAATACAGATAGATATTTCCAGGGACGGGTGCTCCGGGGAGATCAATTATGCCGGGGATGATCCCGGGTTTGGCGACCGTCCAATGCATCCTCACCTTGTACCGGATCCTGATCTGCCTGATTCAGTGAGGCTCTGGGCGGCCCTGCAGGATACCGGTGGAGGAACCTGGGGTGGTTGCCTGCCGGATGTGGATGAGGTGATCGGCAGAATTAAGGACAATCAATGATGGTAGTGATAATAGCCCTATCCACTTAATTGTATTGAGGGGGGTAATATTCATTCCAAGTTTCTTTATTAATTGATGTGCAAAGGTGCAATTAAGGGATTGGTTATTGGCAATATTTTCCCCGTAATCTAATTAACACTGACTGTGTAATGTCCCTTGAACGTGAATTGTTAGACTGGAAGCGTCCTTTCAGTGATGTTCTGGGTGACTGGTTGTGGCAGCGGCGGGATCGTCTGCCCGGGATGCTGGTGATTGTGCCCACAGCCCAGAGTGGTCGCAGGTTGCGGCAGGGCCTTGCCGAGCGTGGCGGTGCCCTGGCTCCGCGGGTGCAAACGCCGGCTTTTTTTATGAGGGGGCAAGATTGTGCTCCCGATTCAGTTGAGCTCCTCGCATGGCTTGAGGTTCTTGAGGGAATCAGGGATTGGAGTGAATTCTCAGTAACCTTCCCGATTCCGCCGGACGGGGAAGCCCCCAACTGGTCATTGGGCCTGGCAAAGTCACTGGCTCAAGTAAGGCTAATCTTGTCGGCTTCGGTCCTGACCATGCGTAGTGCTGCAAAGCGGATGGAAATGTCGGTCGAGGCGGCACGGTGGGCAGAGTTGGCTGAGCTGGAGGAACGTGTGGAAAAGACACTTGATGGCTGGGGATTGAAAAGTCGCAACGCAACCATCAGGCGTAAGGAGTTTTTCTGGACTGATGATATAAAGGAAGTCGTCCTGGCAGGGGTTCTGGACATTTCTTATGCCGTTGAGGGTATCCTGGAACGGTGCCCACTTCCGGTTCGGGTTTTGGTTAGCGGAGAGAGCGAGGAAGATTTTGACGGCTGGGGACGCCCCGTAAAGCAGTGGTCAGAGCGGGAAATTGCGTGGCCTGAGAAAGCAGCAGCCATCTCTGGGTCGGTGACCCTGACAGGTGATGCCCGCCAGCAGGCACAGAGCGCATTACGGATTGTTTCAGAGACAGGATACCCGTCTAATGAAGTGGCTTTAGGGTCTGCTGACGAGGAAGTCACGCGGGACTTGGTGCGCGTGTTTAGCCGGGTGGGTTGGGTTGCATTTAATCCGGGCAGGATGTCCTTACCTTCCCTGGCAGGCTGGCTGGAGGCGTGGCGATTGTATCTGCGTCGTCCCTCGATACCTGAAGCCATCGATTTGATGGCCTTCGCAGAGAGCGGGGCGCAGGTCAGGGGCAAACGGGCCCAGAGGGTGAAGGCACTCTCTGTTTTGCGTGACTCTTACCTGGTGGGATCAGTTGAGGATTTGGATCGGGTAAAGGGGGTGGTGGAAGCTGAACTGGCGGAGGCAAGAGATGCAGGTGAGAAGCGCAAGGTGCGAGGCCTTGAAAGTGCTCTCAACAAGGTGGAACTCTCGTTGGAGACCATGGATTTCCTGAAGGCTTCACGTGAGCGTTTTTTGCGTGAGGGGTTTCATCGGGGAATGCATAATTTATTATCAGCGGTTGATCCTGAGGATGAGACTAACGTTGCGGAGTGGTTGGCGGAGACCGCGGGGGTGGCTGAAGATATTAATCGGCCCGCGGGGGCGTGGTTGGAGCTTTTATTGGCCGGGTTGCGACCGCTCACGCAGCGGGCACCGGATAATCGTGTAATGGATGTGCAAGGTTGGCTGGAACTTTTCTATGAACCGGGCCGGCACTTGGTGATTTGCGGAATGAACGATGGCTTGGTGCCGGTTCGCAGCGGTTCTGACACGTGGTTGCCTGAATCCACCAGGAGCATTCTTGGCCTGGTCGGTGAAGAGGAGCTTGCGGCACGGGATGCTTACCTGTTAAGCGCGATGTTAAAGGCACGGGAAAAGAACGGGCGGGTTGATTTACTTGTCGGGAAATCCTCCAATGCCGGTGACGTCCTCAAACCCTCAAGGCTGCTCCTTTCAGCCAAGGGGGAAGAACTTGCCAAACGGGTGTGCTTACTGTTCAAAGATATCAAGCCTGCGGAGGTAGGGTTTGCCGGGGAGATTGAGGGAGAGTGGAAATGGCAAATAAGAACCGGGGAACCGCTACAGGCAATAAGCGTAACCGAGTTTTCAGAGTATCTGAGTTGTCCTTTTCGCTTTTACCTTAATCGGGTTTTGCGCATGTCCCAGCCTGAACCGGAACGAAGGGAGTGGAACGCGAGGGACTTTGGTAACATTGCCCATTTGGTGTTGGAGAATTTCGGCAAAGATGAGGAAGCCCGTGAATATGATGATTCATCCATGATTGAGTCGTGGAGCCATCATGAACTGGACCGCTTGATAAGCGAACGTTACGGGCAGGAACCTGCCATTGCGATGCGTATCCAGAAGGAGGTAATGAGGCAACGATTGTCCTGGTTTGCCAAGGTTCAAGCCGGTGAGAGGGCGGATGGTTGGCGAATTGAGGAGGTTGAAAGGAGTTTTGAAATGGAGATTGGCGGGGTAAAGGTGCGCGGCAAGATCGACCGCGTTGAGCGCAATGAACAGAGCGGACGGGTTCGGGTTCTCGACTATAAGACGAGCAGTAAAGCTAAGCCTGTCGTGCAAGCCCACTGCAAGAGGTTGAGTGCAAGTACGTTTTTTCCTGAGCACCTTAACGGGGTAGAGGAAGTTCTCTTCGAGATGCCGGCAACAAAAAGTGGCAAGAAAGTGTCGGCGCGCTGGATTAATCTGCAGGTACCTTTATATGCTGCGGGGGTGGAGGGTGTAGACGAGGTCGGGTATTTTTCGCTTGGCAGCAGCGAGCAGAATGTGGCTATTTCGATCTGGCCGGATTTCAGCGATGATACCAGGCAGTCAGCGTTGCGCTGTGCAGAGTGGGTATTAAGCCGGCTTGTAAAAGGGATCTTCTGGCCTCCAGCAAAGAAGGTGGACTTTGATAATTACCAGGAACTGGCAATGGGAAACCGCCTTGATGAAGTGGTGAAGAAAGAATTCCAATGAGCCTTAAAGAGCATATTCTTGATGAGAACCTGATGATTCTCGCCTCGGCCGGTTCGGGAAAAACCTATCAATTGGGTGGACGCATCATCGGAATGATAGGAGTCCATGACCTGGAGCCGGAGCGGATGGTGGCCTTGACCTTCACTCGGAAGGCGGCTGGGGAGTTCATTGATTCGGTGCTCATCAAGTTGGCCGAGGGCACCCTGGATGCAGAAGCGGGAAAAAGGCTGGCCGATGATGTAAATCACACCTTTGCGGTGGAGCCGGTCCTTGAAAAGGTTGTCAAGGCCCTTCCCCGGTTCCAGTTAGGCACCATTGATTCCTTTTTTTCCAGAATCGTGCGGGGCTTCCAGCATGAACTGGGAATCAGTGGCGGCAATTTTGACCTGATTGAGGGATCACGACTGAAATTGGCGATGGGGGATCTGGTTCAGGAGGTCTTGGGGGAATTGCTGGATGAGGATGCGGGGCAGGAATTTGTGCATGCTTTCAGGAGGGCCACGATGGGAAGGGAACAGCTGAATGTATTGAGGGACTTGGAGGACTTTATAAACCAATGGCACGTGTTCTGGAAAACTGGAGGTGCCCTGGAGCGCTTCGGAGGAAAGGGGGCCTTCACCAATCTTCCCGATATCGGTCGCTGGGAGAGCGAGAAACATCAGTTGGCCGGAGCTTTACGGGCAGCTCTTAATACCTCAATGGCTGCGGATGACTGGACCGACAAGAGACAGAAACCGGCGGTTGAAAAAGTGGTGGATGCCATAGAGGAGCACACCATCGGCAGCGGTCTATTGACAGGTTTCAAGGGGTTGTTCCATCAAATTGTGGAGCGGGTAAGCGAAGATGCTTCCTTTGTCATTAAGTATCACAAGGACTTTGAACTGAGCGCTGAGCTCACCTCCTTGTTCATTGAGTGTATTCGTCTGGTGAGCGCCTGTGAATTGGCAGCCGCGGTGCAACGCACTGAGGGATTGGGAGTTTTGATCAAGAGGGTGGACGAGGAATGTCAGCGCAGATTTCGCAGCAGAGGGTTATTAAGCTTTGATGATGTGAAAAATCTCCTCGGAGAATGGCAGATCAGTGAAAGAGGAAGACTGCGGCGCGAGGCAGTCGATTTTCGGCTGGACGGTCGTTATGACCATTGGTTTCTGGACGAGTTCCAGGATACCAGCCAGTTGGAGTGGAATGGCCTGCTGCCGTTGTTGCAAGAAGCTGTCAGTGGTGAGGAAGGGAGTCTTTTTGTGGTGGGAGATAAGAAGCAGGCAATCTACGGATGGAGGGGTGGCAATGTACATTTGTTTGACGCGGTAAAAGATCATTTCAAAAGGGGCATGACTGTTGAAACGATGGAGGAGTCATGGCGTTCATGCCCGGCAGTCCTGAATTTGATCAACGGCGCATGTGGCAACACAACACTGGTCCGGCAGTTATTCGGTAAGGCTGTTGCGCGGCGTTGGGAGTGGAAGGAACATATTTCCGCGTATCCGGGTCAGAGTGGTGAGGCTCGCGTGGAGGTTGCTGACAAGGAAGAGATCAATGCGCTGCTGGTTGAGCGTCTCCATGAACTCGGGATCGGAACCAAGAAGTTAAGTTGTGGAGTTTTACTCCGGACTGGCAATCAGGTCAGGGAGGTCGTCGATTACCTGAAGATGGAAGGGTTTAACGTGATCGAGGAAGGCCGCCGTGCGCCGATGACCGACAGCCCGATCGGGGTGGCCATTCATGGCTTGATTCGCTGGCTGGCTGACCCGGCAGATCGTTTTGCCACGGAGTTGATCATGATGTCTCCATTAGGGGCTGTATTGGAGCAGCGCTTTGGTAAGGTTTGGCAGAGTCGGTGGGAGGATTTGTTAGCAGCAGCTCACTCGGAGGGATATGCTGCCCTGGTGGAGGCATTAGCAGCCCCGCTGTGGGACTCCTTATCGGAATTCTCCCGTCACCGGATCGGCGATATCATCCAGGCCCTGGAACAATATGATTCGTCCAATTTGGCAACTGCGCGTGGAGCAAGGGACTGGTTGTCAGAACTCGAGATAGGGCAGGCTCCGGGCGAGGCGGCAGTACAGGTAATGACAATTCATAAAGCGAAGGGCTTGGGATTTGATGTTGTAATGATTCCTCACCTGAGTGACGAGCAGATTCCAAACCGTAAGAATTATAAGGTCGCGCAGGGGAAGGCGGGCTGGCTTTTGCAGCCGCCTCCACATTGGGTGCGGCAACTGACACCGGAGCTTGCAAAGGCGGAGATGGAATGGCAGGAGGATGAACGCTATGAGGCTTTGTGCCTGCTTTACGTGGCGTTGACCCGGGCAAAGCGGGGGTTGTATGTTTTTCTTTCCCGGCAACCAGAGAAACGAATAGATAAAGAGCAACGCGCTTCGTTGGCAAACCTGGTAAGGATGGGTGTTGTAGGTGAGGATGGATTCCAAAGTGGCGATGCCGGGTGGGCCAAGGCTATTGATGACAAGGAGAAGGCGCCAGAGGTGAAGGGGGGTGTGCAGCTTGGAGACGTGGTGCCATTGCGCGCACGCATGACTCCTTCAGCAAGCAAAACGAGTAGTGTCACCAGCACGGGCAGCGGCACAGGAATGCAGCTTGGCAGTGAGGTTCATCAATTGTTTGAGCAAATCTCGTGGCTGGAAGCGGGTGAAATCCCGAGGATGGCCAGAAGCAGGTCCGGCATGATCATCGAGGAAGCCCTGGCTGATGCCGAGATTCACCGTCTTTTCGAGAAGGACTCATCAGATGTTGAGCTTTACAGGGAACAGTCCCTGGAAGTGATCCAGGACGGCAAATGGATGTCGGGTATCGTGGACCGGATGCATGTCTGTCGCGGGGATGATGGTGAGCTCAAGGAAATTACCATCATTGATTACAAGACCGACTCCGCGTCTCCCGAGGAAATTACTGCCAAATACACGGCTCAGATGCGTTGCTATCAAAAAGCTCTCGTTGAGATTTTCGAAGTCGGGAAGGAACAGGTGAAATGTCTTATCATCTCAACCAGGAATAAGGTCGTGATTGATTTGTCATAAACCGGCCTGTAAAAATAAGATATTCCATCCATTATGACTTTCGAAAATGTTTCCGCTTCCGCCAATGTCTACTTTGACAGCAAGGTGGTATCCCATTCACTCACTCTCGCCGATGGAGCGCAAGTCACCCTTGGGCTTGTCTACCCCGGTGAATATCACTTCGCAACAGAAAGTGCGGAACGCATGGAGATGACGGCAGGTCAGTGCTCGGTTGCACTGGATGGAGAAGAAGAAACCGCGGTTTATCTGGCAGGAAGCCACTTTTAGGCGCCTGAGAATTCCGGGTTTACCATTTCCGTGGAAGAGGGCATTTGCCAGTATGTCTGCACTTTCCCCGGCTGAGTTTCGCCACGGGTTTGCGGCGCGCTAATGACGGTTAATACGCTCCATCCAGTGTGCGCTCATCAGGCTTAGCAGGACAGAGGCACTGAAGGTGTAGAAACCTGCCTGCAGGATGACGTGGCTTCCTCCCGGCATTTCCTTGATCAGCAGAACAGTGAGTGCCACAAGGAACACTTCCAGCATGGCGTAGCGGGACACGGCTCGCAGGAAACGGATCCATTTGGCCGGCAGACCTCCGCTTAGCATTCCCTCCACCCAGAGCATGGTGAGTTTGAGGGTCGGTAGAATAAGGGAGAAAAGCGCAATCAGGAGAGCAAGCATTCTTTCCCCCTCATTCCAGAGTGTAGCCACTCCCTGCAGCAGGCGCATTGCCCTGGGTTGCATATCGGAGGGGGAAATGATTTTTGCCAGTGGGGTCCATTCCCCTGCCTTGGGTTCAAGGGTGAAAATAGGAAGTGCTACCGCACTGCCAAAGAGCAGGCAGGAAATGCCGATCAGACCCAGGATCAGGGGACGTGTCATTCCTGATCGGGCAACAGTTTCTCGAGTGATTCCCTGATTTTACTTCCCGCCTTTTCCCCGGATTCCTTGAGGGTTTTCTTGAGTCGATCCTTCTCCTTGCCGACACGATCCCCGAGTTTCCCGATACTTTCGCCAACATCTTTTCCCAATTGGTTAATGCCCTTGCCGACGGTTTCCCCGAGTTTTCCGATCTCCTCTTTGGCTTCCTCTGCCCAGCGTTCCATGGTTTCCATCATGACCTTCGGCGGGGTATCGAGATACACTGCGCCCTTCGGGGTGAAGACTTCCACCGGCATGTCAAGGTTGTCATCCATGGTGATCGCCAGGACGATTTTGCGCAGTGATTCACCGGACTTGAGTTCGAGCAAGCCCGGGCGCAGTTGCCCTGTGGGAATGTTCCATCCGCCAATGAAGTCACGACCGATGATATCCTCGTCAAAAAGAGCGACGCTGAAGTTTCCTTCACGGGTATTCTTGATGCGCGCAATTCGCTTGACTGAGGAGGTGCTGATTCCGCCCTTGTTCAGCACCACATCCCCGAGAGAGATCGCCACGGGATCCCAGCGGGCAATGAGCGAGTCTTTGGCTACCACAGTTTCAAGGACGACCTGATCCTGCCAGGTCACCAGAGCTCCGGGATCGGGGGCACTGCGATCCTTGTCCCAGCGGTTATTGTTTTTGCCTACCGGGGCGATTTCAGCCTCGGCAACCCAGATACTGAATACACTTTCCTTGGTGACTGGTGCCTCCGTTGCCCGGAAAAATTGGCTTATCAGGATCCCGAGGCTGATCAGGGCCAGGGGAATGACCGCAATTAACCAGGGGTTCTTCTTGGTGTTTTCCGCAGTATCCATCAATTACCGGGGGGGCAGGGAAAGTGTCAGCGAAACTTGATATCACTTCAAGGGATTATCCTGTTCATTCCCTCCGTGCATTTCCCGTGTACAGTTCACTTTTGTTTTCTGTCGTAGCCTTGTTGTAAATTGGCCCATTTTTTCCAGGCTCTGAACCGGTTTTTTTTGACGGCAATCCACCAGTAATTCAAATAGAGGAAGAGAAATATCCAAGGCAGCACCAGCATGCTCATTTTCTCTCCCTTTGTTGCATAATCATACATTGCGCCTGCTGTAAGGATCACTGCCAGGATGCCGAAACCCCAAGCATTTCGTCGCCGACGGGTTTCATCCCCAAATGGAACGATCGTGTATGTCCCGCAAGTTCCACAAGTCCTGGCGTGGTTGACCTTTTTCGGTATGCTGGTGTCGGCGTCGGCGTCGGCGTCGGCGTCGGCGTCGGCGTCGGTGTTAAGGATGTTAGCGCTTTTCTTGGTCACGTGCGCACGGCATTGTGGGCACCAAGGCGTCCTGGGATCCGGGCGTTGTGCTATTCCCATTACTTAAATTCTTTAAGTTGCCGGCGGGGTTTATTCCTTGGTAATCGCGGGTTGCGGACAACCGGCAAAGGCCATGGATGAACCCAGGAAGGGAAAAGGCTGATTGATATTTATCCTAGAGTTCGGGAAACTTCAGCCATTTCTGGTCGCTGGCACTGCTCTTTACCGCGGTGTCAATAAAGGCAAGCCCGGCGATGCCATCAGTGGCATCAGGAAAGTCATAGCCCCCGTCGGGTGCCGGGTTGTCGTCAACCTGGTCACTGATTGCGCGGGCGGCAGCGAGATAAACGTTGGCGAAGGCCTCAATAAATCCCTCCGGGTGGGCGAAGGGTGTGCGGCTGTTGCTTTTGGCCGCCTCGCCCAGGTAGTCGTTGCCGCGGCGGTAGACTTGGCGCGGGGCATTGGCATACTTGACGATCAGGTCATTGGGATCCTCCTGGTGCCATTCCAGGGATGCCTTGGTGCCGTAGACGCGGATGTTGAGCGCGTTTTCATCGCCGTTGGAGATCTGCGAGGCGTAGATGATGCCCTTAGCCCCTCCCTGAAAGCGGATCAGGTTGTTGCCGTCATCGTCCAGTTCACGGCCCGGGATGAACACGGTGAGCTCCGAGCACATCTCGTCGATTTCCAGGCCGGTAATATAGCGCACCAGGTTATGCGCGTGGGTACCGATATCACCCATGCAGTTTGAGGAACCGGCAATGGCCGGGTCGGAGCGCCAGTTGGAGATTTTACCCTGCCCGTCACCCTCGACATCACCTACGGCATAGCCCTGGGGATACTCGGCAACAATCTTGAGGATTCGTCCCAGTTCCCCGTCCCTGACCATGCGCCTGGCCTCCTTGACCATCGGGTAACCGGTGTAGTTGTGGGTCAGGCAGAAGATCTTCCCGGTTTCATCAACGATGTCGCGCAGTGCGCGGGCCTCATCAAGGGTGCGTGTCATCGGTTTATCACAGATGACATTAAATCCCGCCTCAAGGAAGGTCTTGGCGACTTCAAAGTGCAGGTGGTTTTGCACGACAATGGAAACAAAGTCGATCTTGTCCTCACGCGCGGATTCCTTCTCCGCCATCTCCTGGTAACTGCCGTAGACCCGATCCGGCTTGAGGAAGAAGTCCTCGCCTGAGAGCTTGGATTTCTCGGGATCGGAGGAGAACGCTCCAGCAATCAGTTCAATTTTTCCGTCGAGGTTTGCGGCCATTCTGTGGACAGCCCCGATGAAGGCACCGCGACCGCCGCCGACCATGCCCATGCGTAGTTTACGATTCATATCTTTTTCTGATTGCTAAGGTTTAAATGGTGGCAGGGAGTATTACTGGCAGGCGACCGGGGCACCGCTTGCTGCAGATGCATATGCCGCATCGATTACCTTCATCAGGGTCAATGCCTGTTCCGGGGTATTGAGCGGCTCCTCAGTGCCCTCGATCGCCAGGATGAAGTTGGCAGCGGACCTGATACGGCCCATATCCTCGCACTCTTCCACATCAATGCTTGTGTCAACGCGCTCGGCACCGTTCTGGCTGTAGATTTCACAGGTATCAATGGCGGTTTCATCGAGCCCATCTTCACCAAAGAGGCGCTCGACCTTGCCGCCGGATTTAGTGCCCTGAAAAACGACCGAGACTTCCTCGCGCTTGATCATTTCCGCCCAGCTGATCTGGAAGGAGCAGACCTGCCCGCCTTCAAAGCTCACCATCCCGTGCGCTGCCGCCTCGACGTCAGTGGTGCCATCGTCATTGTCCGGTAGTCCCCATGGTCCCTTGAAATTCTTGTCAGTGATAAAGTCATCGAAGGTCTGTGCCAGCACATGGGCAGGTTTTGGATAGCCCATGAAATACATTGCCAGATCCAGCATATGTAGCAGGTCAATGAGCGGACCACCGCCGGAGAGAGCCTTGGTGGTAAACCAGCCGCCGAATCCGGGAATGCCGGTGCGCCGGCACCACTTGGCCTGGGTAGAATTAATGGTACCGATATCCCCGGCATTGATCCTCTCCATGATGGCGTAGGACTCGGGCCGTGCACGGTTGTTGAAGTTGAACATCAGCTGTTTCCCTGCCTTTTGCGCAGTGGCAAGCATTTCCTCAACTTCTCCGGCATTCAATGCGGGAGGTTTTTCGCAGAAGGTGTGTTTGCCTGCCTCCAGGGCCTGAATGGCGAGGGGCGCGTGAAACTTGTTGGGGACGATGATACTGACTGCATCGATTTCATCGAGTGCCAGCATCTGAGCAACGTCCCCAAAGACCTTTGGAATTGCATTTTCATCGGCAACTTTCTGTGCCGCCTCCTCGTTGACGTCAGCAATTGCTGCGATCTCAGCTCCTGCCTGCTTGAATCCCTGAATATGATAGCTGACCATGCCGCCAGCTCCGATGATGCCTACTTTTGTTGCCATAGAAAGAAATGATTGGATTGTGATTTTATGCAGGATTGTGGCTGAGGGAAGATTTTTTTAACACCTACTCGCGGCACATCCGGAAGCGCATGTGCAAATCGTTATTGCGCGCCTTGACCGGAACCTCCCTGAGGGTAGCGCTTTTCAGGGCACTGCCACTCAAATTCCAGCTTACCTGCCCGGGTTTTGCCAGGGCATTTCTAGTCACCGGCGCGCCGAATCTCCAAAACCTCGGAAGCGTGGATATTGAGAAAATAACGTGAATTGTCGCGCACAATCAGGCGCGCTCCTTTTGAAATAATGGAATCAGCGAGAATTATTGATCCCGAGAGGGTTGTGATTACAAATTCCTTGGATTGTTTTTTCTGAATACTGGCGAGTTTCACCGCACGGACTTTACTCAAGGCAACTTCCCTCCTGCCAAAGATCGGCGACCATGTGGAAAACCCGCCTTCTTTGGTCATCCCCTGCAGTTTGGCTTCCACAAAATTGTTATTCTCAAGGAGGTATCCGGGAGGGGTTCCCTGCAACATTAATCGCCATTCTCCCTCAACGGTTCCACCACGCATATCAATTACCGCGACAGCTGCACGCGGCAGCATGGTCAACCCTCCACCGGTCTCGAGGGTTACCGATTTCGAGTCAACATCCGTCACTTTTCCCACTACCAGCGATCCACCCTTGAGCCAAATTCTTCGATCAGGTGAAGGTGGTAATTTTCCGGCAGAGGCAACCGTTTCCGCCTCCACCTTGGAAAAACGAACAATTTGCACGTCTTCACTGGCAAAGGTTTGCGAAGAGTCCTGCCCTGCCTTACCCGGGGACAAAGGCTTACTGAGCACCCCGGAAACACGGATTGTTCCTGGCTCGAATGCCAGCTTACCGGCAAATTCATCGCCGGCATTAACGATAACACTTCCCTCAATGCCTGATCCAACAGCTGCGATTTCAGGCCTGCTGCCAATTTCAATTTTCTTGAGAGCTGGTGTGGTCGCGGCTTTAAAGTAAAGGCTGATACCGAATCTGCGGGCTATTGAATGGATGAATATACTGTGTTTTGGAGGCGCCTGTTCGTTCCAATTGCGCAGATAGTTTGCGAAGGAAATATCGTCCTTACCTTTGCCGCTATTGAGGTATGCGACAGCTGGCCAGTGCTCAGGGTTGGTCTCGAAGGCACTTAGAAGGGCGAGTGCCACCCGGCCGTTTATCGGGCGATCAGTCGGGTTTTTACTGAGGGTATCAGCATTTTTCTTGTAGAAATCAACAAGCGACATGCCATCAGGCATGGCGAATTTTTTTTCCAGGTCGCTGACATAGTCATGAATTGACTCCGAGTATCCTTTCCAGTTGGGATAAGGAGCCTTTGTTTTCCAGTCCTTGGCCATTGCCCGCAGGGAGAACATCGAGGCAAGCTCGCAGAGAGCCTCCTCAAACCAAAGGTTTTTGCGACTGCCGTTGCGGAACCGGCACAGCACATGGCAGAACTCGTGGGCCACCTGGTAGGCATACTGGCACCAGAAGCGATTTCCCGTATTGAGCTCGACGATGATTTCGCCGCGAACATTGCGCTTAAAGAGGGTAATCGGGCCGGTGTTATTGCGACGAACGTTGAGCACTTCCTTTTCCTTTAAGTCGCCGAAGTGCCGATGTATTGAGTCACAGGAAGAGTGCAATACAGCCTTGATGTCATTGATCGAGGCTTCTCCCCAACCGGTCTTTTCCAGATGAATCTGGTAGCCGCGGGTGCCATTTTGGGCCGATGCCGCTGAGAGCATCGCAAGGGCTATTATAAAGGAAATTGTCGCCTGCATGTTCAAGGGAGAAGCTTTAATGGTTTCTTTGCAGGAATCGGGTCCGGCAGTGGAAGCTTGCGATCAGGCTCGCGGCCAAAGCCGTCAATATTAAGGGAGTCATCGACCGCCTCAATGATAGCATAGGCGTTTTCCTTTGTGTCGAGCATTCCTCGTAGCGTCAGGTAGTGGATACCGTCACGTTCACCGTGACCTCCTGCATGGTTATGGCCGTTGATCCAGGCGACAACCGTTCCCGCGTAAGGCTTCAGCGTTTCCAGTAATTGCGAATCGTTCCAAAGGTTGTGGCCGCGCCCGGCAGGGAAAATCGGGAAATGGTTGAAAAGGATGACTCGCTGCCCGGCATCACGGGCTGATGCGATTCTTGACAACATCCATTTGATCTGGGCCTCGCCCATCCCTCCGCAGTAGGTAGGGGGCTGCTCCTTGAGCTTTTTCCTGTAGGCAATCGATGCGGAGTCCTCCCTTGAGCCTTTCGGGTGGGCGTAGGTGCTCAGCTCGTTGCCGTCAAGCACGATGAAGCGCCAGCCCTTGACGGCAAAGTCGTAGTAGCGCGCCGGCATTCCCAGCTTGTCCATCACCTTGCCTTTCCTTGCTTCTTTCACGGAAAAATCGTGATTGCCAAGCAGGTGGTATCCAGGAGCGCGCAGTGAGCGGAAGATAGGGCCGACCACATCAAAGCTTGCCCAGTCGCGGTCGATGAAATCACCCAGGTGGATGACGAAATCCAGGGATTCCCCATTGAGGTGCTCGACGGCCGTGGTGAGCTTTTCCTTGGCGAGCCTGTAATGGCGCGCGCCCTGGGCCGGGACATTGGCGAACTGGCAGTCGGCAATGGCGCCAAAGCGCAATGCCGGCCTTGTGGTGGACGAGTCAGCCTTGGCCGAGTCATTGTAGTCGTTACCGGCATCGCTGTTGGCGCATGACTTCTGCCATTGCTTCAACTTCGCATTCAGTTCCCTTACCAGTGGCTGGTGACCGGCGGAAATGTTCTTTTTCTCGTGGGGATCCTTGATCAGGTCATAGAGTTCCAGTGGTTTATTTTCCGCCTGAGAAGACTTATTCTTTTTATTGCCCTTGGGTGATACCAGCTTGTAGCGGTGGGTGACATAGGAGGCCATGCCGGCACTCTGGAAACCCATGGCCTTGGTGCGCTCCCTGATTTTTCCGTTGATGGCAGGGAGCAGATCAATGCCGTCATTTGGCCGGGTTTCCGGCATTTTGAAGCCGATGGCACTCAAGATGGTCGGGACATAGTCAACGGTTCCTGCAGGAAAGTCGGTAATGCTGCCGGGCTTGACCTTTGCCGGCCATTCAAGCAGGCCCGGGACGCGGACCCCTCCTTCGTATAGGCTGCGCTTGCGACCGCGGAAGCCGCCGGTTCTCCCGGGTGCGGAGTTATTGCCCTCGGGGCCGTTATCCGAACAGAACCAGAGCATTGTATTGTCGGCGACCCCTGCCTTTCTCAAGGTCTTACGCAGGCGCCCAACCTGTTCATCCATTGCGCTGATACAGCCGTAATAGTGTTTTTTATAGTCATCAAACTGCTTGTACATTGCGGAGTGCCTGGGACCGGCGACCACAGGCAGGTGGGGGGTGTGAAACCACACCAGTGCAAGGAACGGGTCGCCGTCAGCTGCCGCTGACTCGATGAAGGGAACGGCACGATCCATGATGACGCGGGAGTTGTCACCACGTAGGTTGCCGGCGACTTGTTTACCCTTGTGATCCCAATAATTTGTTCCATAGGGGATCATGCCGGAGGTGTCCTCGAGCGGCTGCCACCAGTTCTTGCGACTGCTTCCCCCGGAGTGTTTTTTGGGCGTCCACATCGGGTCCCAGGTCGGGACCTTGGACTCGGTGGAGAAGCAAATATCAAAGCCGTTGTCCTGTGGGGGTGAGTAGTGTCTGACCCCGCGCGGACCGCCACGGTTGGCTTCGTTCACGGTCTTGGTCAGGGTGCCCACGTGCCACTTGCCGAAGTGGCCGGTGCGGTAACCTTTTTTCCTGAGCAGTTCGGCAAGGGTTATCTCCTCATCCTTCATATGCCCGGTATTGGCAAAATAGATGCCGTAACGGTAGGGGTGCCGGCCGGTGAGTACACTGCCGCGGGTCGGCGAGCAGACGGGTGCCGCGGCGTAGAAGCGGGTAAAGCGCAGGCCGCCGGCAGCCATGCTGTCCAGGTGGGGTGTTTTAATGATCTTATTGCCGTTAAAGCCGGTGTCGCCCCAGCCAAGGTCATCACACATGACCAGCACGATATTGGGAGATCCGGGGCCTGAGCCAACGGCGGTGAATGGCGAGTAGAGCAAGGGCAGGAGAAGAAACAGCAGGAAGTTTTTCATGAGAGTTCGTTGCGGTAGGCAGCCGCCATGATTTCCACTGTATGGACAATGGGAATCCGGCAGTTAATTTTTTCCATATGATTCTTGAGCTGGGACAGGCAGCCAATATTGCCGGATGCTACCATGTCGGCACCCGTATCGGCAATAATCGCGGCTTTTTTCGCGCCAAGTTGCCCGGCAATTTCCGGATGGTCGAGGTTGTATGTTCCGGCGGAACCGCAACAAAGGTTGGCATCAGGCAACTCGATGAGTTCGATATCTGGAATTGATCGCAGCAGGCGTCGCGGCGCATCACGAACCCCCTGCGCGTGGGCAAGATGGCAGGCATCATGGTAGGCGATCTTCAGTTTTTTGCCGGGATCGGGTGGCGGCGCAAGGGTCATGGCATCAAGGAACACGGAAATGTCGCTGACCCTTGCCGCGAATGCCTGCGCAGCTTCAAGTTCCCGGGTGCCGGCGAGTATCAGTGGATATTCCTGGAGTCCGGAACCACAGCCGGCGGCGTTGGTGATCACGGCATCAATTTCCCCGGCAAAGGCTTTCAGGTTTTGGCGTGCCTGGATGCGTGCACGGGGTCCGTCACCAATGTGCCAGGCCAGAGCGCCACAGCAGCCCTGTATTTTTGGGATGTCTACCTCGATGCCGTGGCGGGTCAAAATGTCGATGGTTGCCAGGTTGATCTGTGGCGCGAGTACCTGCTGGGCGCATCCACAAAGCAGGGCAATCCTGCCGCGTCGCTCACATCCCTGTGCCGGGTAGTGGCTTGAAAGTGTCTCCCGCGCCGGAATTCTCCCCGGCATCAGATCAAGTGGTGCACGCAGTGATCGCGGTAATATCCTGCGCAGCGGGCGCACAAGTGTGGCAAGCCTGGCGAGGCGGCGGAAGCGGTCAGGATGGGTCAGCGTTGCACTCAGGAACCTGCGTTTTAGACTGGAGAAAATTCCTCGACTGCGCCGTGACTCGGCGTAATCCCGGAAGGGGCTGATGAGTTCCCCGTATTCAACACCCGATGGGCACGTGGTTTCACATGCCAGACAGCCGAGGCAGCGGTCAACGTGGGGCAGTGCCCGGGACAGTTCAAGATTGCCCTCGAGCACTTCCTTCATGAGCACAATCCTGCCGCGCGGGGAATCCATCTCCTGGCCGAGTTCCCGGTAAGTCGGGCAGTCCGGCAGACAGAAACCGCAGTGGACACAGGCTTCCACCGCCTTGGCCATGGCCTCGCCGTGTGCTCCCAGTTTTTCTACTGCAATTCTGTGCTTCATTTCAGAGGGGGAGGAACTTTCCTTCGCGGTCCATTGCCGATTGGATTGTTGTTTCGGCTTCGGCAGCGGCCTTACAGCCAAGACGGGGATTGGCAATATCACCGCGCAACGCGAGCCCGGAAAGCTTCATCCGGGTGAGGATATCATCAATGGCCGGCAGTCCTTCCCTGTCGGTATCGACATAGGCGACATTACCGGCGGCACTGTAGTGGCGGGTCGCCCCAATTTGCTCAAGGACAAGGTCGAGATCACCGACCAGTGAGGGGATGATCGCAACCTTGATCAGCGTGTCTGCTGTTGCCCATTGAAAATCTCGCAGGTGGCTCCAGATAGCGGATTCCATTTCCCCGATTTTACGGCTTGCCGGCAACTTTACAAATTCCTCCACAAGCCCGGCGGTGCGTTCATTTGCCTGGTGGTTGCCGCCTATGCGAATTTCCAGGCGTCCGGGTGGAATGATATCAATGGCGAAGGGTTCAAAATGACTTCCGGCCAGGGCACATGCTGCGTTGAGTGCTGATTGGATATTGCCGAGATCAAAGCTCAGTGTCAGGTAGGCCTGCGGGGCGGGAAATACCTTGAAAGTGATCTCGTAGAGTATACCAAGCCGCCCGAGGCTGCCTACGAAGAGTTTTGGGAAGTCAAAACCTGCGGCATTCTTGACCACCTTGCCGCCGCCCTTGAGCTTTTTCCCGGAACCGTCGATAAATTTTGCACCGATGATGAAGTCACGCACTCCACCGTAGCGGAACTGGCCGGGGCCGCTGAGGCCGGCGGCAACGGTGCCTCCCAGTGTTGCCCCTGCATTGGCCAGCGGCGGGTCAAATGGCAGGAACTGGCCGTGTTCAGAAAGTGCTTGGTTGATATCTTCCAGGGGGGTGCCGGCAAGGGCGGTAAACACGAACTCGTCGGGATCGTATTCGATAATTCCGTGCAGCGCGGTGAGGTCGATTCGGGTGACCTCGGAGGCAGCTTCTGCGGTTAACAGCGCGGGTTTGGTCTGGTTGCCGTGGGGGAGTACAATCCTTGACTCGGCGAAGCACTCAGCGAGTTCGTCGATGGTCCGGGGCAGGTGTTGTTGCTGGGAAGACAGTGGGTAGCTGGCGTTGTGATCCTGATTTTATTATTCGCGGGAGATAATGCCCGCCTTCTCAAGGGGATGCAGGCCGTAAAGCGAGAGAGAGGGAGCCTCACCGGAGGGAAACATTTTACCACGATTGGCAATTTCCTTTGGGTCAAATCCGCGGCGGACACGGTGCATCAGGTCAATGTCATCCTGTGAATACATATCGGCCAAAAAGGCGCGTTTTTCCATGCCGACCCCGTGCTCACCTGTGATTGATCCGCCCATGGTTGTGCACATCCGTACAATTTCCGCAGCACATGCCTCTCCTTGCTCGAGTGCCCCCTCCACCCGGCCGTCATACATGATCAGGGGGTGCAGGTTACCGTCCCCGGCATGAAATACATTGGCAACGCGCACCTTGTGTCTTTCGGCGATTTCCCGAATCTCACGCAATGCCCTGCCCAGCAGGCGCCTTGGCACCACGCCGTCCTGCACGATGAAATCAGGACTGAGGCGTCCAACGGCGGAGAAGGCACTCTTGCGCCCTTTCCATATTCGTGCCCGCTCGGAATCATCGCCCGCAATACGGATTACCTCGGCTCCGGAATTATTCAGCAGATCAGAGAGTCGTTCCTTGTCGTGCTCAACCTGCGACCTTGTGCCCTCGAGCTCGACGATCAGCACAGCCTCGCTATCCAGCGGGTAACCGGCGCCAACTGCGGCCTCGGCGGCCTCAATGGCGAGCTTGTCCATGATTTCAAGAGCTCCTGGAAGGAGCCTGGAGGCGATAATTTCCGACACGGTATCGCCCGCTTTTTCCAATGAATCATAAGAGGCAAATAGGGTGTGGAAACATTCCGGCTTTGGCACCAGGCGCAGGGTAATTTCCAGGGCAATCCCGAATAATCCCTCTGAGCCGCAGAACAGGCCGGTCACATCCGGACCTGTTGACTCGGTACTGGCATTGCCAAGCTCGATGACCTTGCCCTCGGCGGTAACTGCCTTGATGCCGAGGACATGGTTTGATGTCATGCCGTATTTCAGGCAGTGAGCTCCGCCTGCATTGAATGCGACATTGCCTCCAATAGTGCAGATCTGCCCACTGGAAGGATCAGGGGCGAACTGCAGGCCATGAGGTTGAGCTGCCGCGGATACAGCGAGGTTGATCACGCCCGGCTGCACAACTGCCACCCGTCCGGCGGGATCGAGTTCAAGGATTTTGTCAAGGCGGTTGAGAGCGATGACGATTCCATCGGCGTGAGGCAGTGAGCCACCCGAGAGGCTGGTGCCTGATCCGCGGGCGACAAATGGCACATTGCCTGCGTGGCATATTCTGACGGTCTCAATTACCTCTTCGGGAGTTTCCGCTATTACCACGGCACGCGGCCTGACAGCGAATGCTGTCAGGCCGTCTGATTCGTAGGCCGCAAGATGTGCCGGATCAATGAGGAAGCGTTCATTGGGCAGCAGGCGCTGAAGTTTGCGCAGGACGTCATTACAGGTTTTCAAGGATCTGGGCAATCATACCCGGTAAGAAGGTTGATAGAAAGCCCGCAGTTAAGGGCCGCTACTGTCAGTTATCCAGAGACCGAACACGATGACAGGGGGAATACTTAGAATTGACACAATCGTAGTTGCCATCACGACCCGGACAGCAGTGGCAATATCTCCGCCATAGCGACGAACGAGGAGGATTGGGAATACGGCAGCCGGCATCGCGGCCTGAATCACAAGGATACGCTTCAGCTCAAGGGGTAGTGGCACAAGTCCCGCAAAGAGCAGCATTAGTGCCGGAAGAGCCAGGAGGCGAACTGCTATTGCCATGATAATTTCCGTGCAATGCCCGTTTTGCCGGGTTTCGTGAGTGGAGGAGTCTTGCAGCAGGTCGCGGATAATGGCTCCGATCAGCAGTAGGCTTACCGGCACCGCGCATGCCGAGAGCATTGATATCGGCCGGGTGACAACTTCCGGAAGGTGGTTACCTTGCCCAAGTGCGTTGAGGACAAGGCAGGCAATCGTCGTGATAAGGGGAGTGTTGAGAAGATTTTTCAAGCCCCCTGATTTGCCGCCGGTGAGCATCATTATGGACGCTGTCCAGAGGGCTATCTCGACCCCGATTGAGAACATTAACTGAATGGGTATAATCTCTTTTCCAAAGAGCGCGAAGAGGATGGGAATGGGGATGAATCCATAGTTCTGCAACCCGGCGGCAACGGCAAAGGTGCGGCGATGTTCTTCCTCCAGCTTTATTGATCCCGCCGCGAGATAAGCAATACCCAGCCCGATGACGACAAACAGGCCACCTGTGGCAGCAGCAGTGAACATGATTGCCGGGGAGCTAAGATGATTGTTGCCCAGAAGGTGATGAATAATGAACGCGGGAAAGAGCACATTAAGGACCAGGCTTACCAGTGAGGTGTCCGCCTGTGCCGATAGTATGCGTAAATTTCGCACAATATATCCCGCTGCTATTACCGCGAAGACCGGAATGCATGCGTTGAATATGGTGATGTAACTGGGCACGAGCGTGCAGGGATAATGGCTGCCTTTTCCTTTTTCTCTGCCTACCGGAGGTTTACGCTCCCCCCGTCAGGGTGATTGCTTTCCAGGTTTGTTCCAGCGAAAGAAACCTGCTGCATCAAGGCGGTTGCGCAACTCGTCAATAATGCCTTGCGAGGGAGTTTTCAGTGGGGAGCGGTGGGGTCCGCAGTCAAACCCGGCAATTGTCATTGCCGCCTTGAGGCCCGGCATCCCGGCGGTTTCGATAATGATACGTACCAACTCGGCGGCCTTGGCCTGGTGGAGTTGGGATGAGTCCTGGTCGCCGGCCTGGAAGTCACTGATGATTTTGCTGTAGAGTGGAGTGAGAAAATTATAGGTTGATCCCACAGCGCCGTGTGCACCCATGGCCAGCCCGGCGAGCAACATCTCGTCGGCACCGAAGAGCATGTTGTATTTACCATCCTCATAACGCGTGCACTCGACAAAAGTGGAGAGGTCGGCACATGAATACTTGATCCCGACCAGGCTCGGTATGGATTCCCTGGATTTCTTTAACAACTCGAGCATGTTGAATTGTGCTCCGCTCAATCGGGGGATGTGGTAGTAGAAAAACGGTGTTTCAGGGGCATGTGCGGCAATCGCGGCAAGGTGATCAACCAGGCCGTTGATACTGGAGGGTTTAAAATAGGAAGGCGGGACTGCGGCAATGCAATCGGCACCAATCCGGGCGGCATGTGCCGCAAGTTTCCCTGATACGGGGAGGGAATCGTGACCCACATGAATAATGCTCGTAAGGGATTTATCCTTGGCTGCGCTTGTATAGCACTGCGCAGTTGCGCAGCGTTCATCTTCAGTCAGGGAGGGACCTTCACCGGTGGTGCCGTTGATAAAGATTGCGCTAATGGAACATTCCGCAAGATGATCAACAATATCAGGGATGAGTCCGAGGTTGAGGGCGCCATCTGCGTCAAAGGGCGTAAAGGTTGCAGCTACAAGACCTTCAATCATTATTAAATCACGGGGTTTTTAGATCATTTACAAAATGCTTCTCTAAAGACTGCACCCGATAGCCTTAAAGCGATACTTAAAATGCTTCTACCGGCCGGTTTTTCCCGCGGATTACGTCAGGGAGATATCGGGGAAACCTCAAGGGAATAAAATCTTTTTTTGCCGGTAAAGGGAAGATCACCCGTCAGGCTGCCATCATCAATCCAGATGAAGCTTGTGTCGGGGGAAAGGATATCGAATGCCGCCGCCTCCATCCATGTTTTCAGGTCACCTGAGTAGAGAATACGATAATGCAGGTTGGCTGTTACCGGGAATTCCAGGGAGAGCAGGTCATTGCCCTGATTGGTGATGGCCTTGATCGAAAACCCCCCAGGCTCAAAGGCCAGTGGATTTCCTCCGGTGAGGAACTCGCCGTAATTTGAAATACCGTCATGATCGAAGTCTCCGTCTTTGCCATGAATTCCCGAAGGGTTATTGGAGTCGAGTCCGTGAACCAGTTCCCAGGCATCAGGCAGGAGATCACCATCGGTATCGGGTAGTGGGGAGATTTCCGCACGGAATTTCCGGGTTACTGAGAACGTTGAGTCACCGCGGTGATGAATGCCGCGGATTTCATGAAGGGTGTCAGGATTTCCGTCGAAGACGTTGGGCATGGTGATTGCAAGCGCGTCATCTGTGGCTGTCTCGTTGCGCACGATGGTGAGGGGCGAGGGGGGCAGCGCGATACCGTCGACAATGATGTTAAATTCGCTGGCGAGCAGGGCATCGCTTATTCCATCTCCGAGGGATTTATCAAAGAGTATCTTGGCGATGTATCCTTCCCCGATCGTTTCGTTATCGGCGGCAGGATAGCCGAACCTGTAGTTGACCGGGATTCCCGTGTTGATGCCAACACGGATCGTGGTGAAGTGACCCTCCTCATCGGAAAGGCTGTCATTTTCAGAGGAGGATATTTCCCTGAAGCGTACGCACAGCTGAGCGGTTCCTGATGACGGAATATCGGTATATTGGAAGCGCCATTCTTTTTGAAGGATGTCCTTGCCGGTGAGCAAAGGGACAGCAACCGCATTTGCCTCTGCCCAGTTTCCGGTGCCATTGCCTTTATTAGCCGGGCTGTCGTTGCCCTGGTCACTGTCGAGGATATTATAGGAAACACGGGTTACTGTTGCATCAGAGCTAAGCACTGCTTCATAACCGGATCCTCCCAGGGTGTCGTTGTCGCGGGGGAACAGTACACGGGCTTCCGGCCGTTCTGTGTCGTAGTAGAAAGTCTGCGCCTCAGTGTTGAAGACTGAGGCGCGCCCGGTGCGACTAAGGAATGATTTTGTGCGCAGCACATGGAAACCTTCGCTGAGGCCGAGGGCCATTGAACCGTGATCGTTGTGGGGAAAATGAGCCACCGAGGTGGCATCAAAACCGGTGATCTCGAATTGAGTTTCCATCCTGTGCTTGATGTCGATATCCCGCTGGGAGAAGGGGAAACGATCCGGGGCGGCGGCATGGTGAACACCAATCTTGTAGCGCAACAGGGTGCCGTTAAGCTGTGGCGGAAGGGTAGCATACCACCATTGCGGTGTGCCGCCGGGGTCAGGGTTGCCATTTGCTCCCTTGGACATGGGGCTTACTTGCGTTTTTACTTTACCTGTGCCCATGGAGCCCTCGGGATAGGTCTTGGCGCCGGTGCTATAATATACCCATGCACTGTGCGGGTTGTCTTCCTGATAGCCGATTTTTACGGCGATACGGACAGACAGGTCAGGGGCAACAAGGAACTGCAGATTACCTTGTTCATCAGTGTCGTTTGGGTCGTGATAAACCCAGTCGACGGTTCCGGTGTCGGTTACAATCCCCGCTCCGTCATTGCGGGTTATTTCCGGTGTGTTGCCGGTGGAAATTACTGCCTGCCAGGTTTCTGACCCGGCAGAGCCTATCACGTTGCGGTTGACATTAGTGGCTGCGAATTTCTCAACGATCCGTCCGGCAAAGCGCATCTGTTCATATCCGGTGAAGAGATCCTGGGCGCCGCTCTCAAAGAAACGGTCCTTCGGCGGCGGATTGTCGCGCTTGTCAGTACCCTGCGGGCCAAATCCCATGGCTGAGTTAATATTCACGCTGCCGTCGAGTTTCATCAGGATGTTTGCGCATGATCCGTCGGCACGGGCGAGCAGTCGCAGATTTGAGCCGTTGGTAACGCGCGGGATGCGCACCGTGTGGTTATAATCCGGATCCCCGTCACGACCGTCATGGCGATGATGATTCATCCACGGCGCACGGGTAGTTCCCTGGTAAATTTCAATGGCTTTAGCCCCGCTGTCTCCGATCCAGAGGGACGGCAGGCGCGGGTTGTCCCAGGAGAATGCGAAATAACCTCCTGCGGGTACCACGGGGAAATTTCCGCTGTCATTCCGCAAGTGCTTGTCGTTGCCAACACTTACCCTGAATGCGCCGCCATGTTGGGAATAATTACGCAGGCGGGCGCCGTTCGGGAAGGCGGTGATTACCGGGCGTGCCTGGCCGCCGGCGAAACCGCGTGCCATCATTACAAGCAAAACCGTGCCGTCCGCGTCTGTCATGCCTGTGTTTTCTCGCTTGTCGCGCATTTCCCAGGCGGCGAAGTCCCTGTCACTCCAGCGCGGGACCTGCTGACCGCGCACAAAATCGCGGCGAACTTTAAGCGGACCGGTGACCCACCGGTGGCCATACTGGCCGAGGAATGGAATGTAGGAGGGGCTCGGGAAGTAGGAAGGCGCGCCTTCAATGTTATAGCCGTCTGTGTATACAATCGGCAGTCCTTCCCGGGTGAGCATATACTGGTGAACGGCCGCCCTGATTGAGCCGTCCATGTGGTTGTTATCGTGGGAGAGGGCATAGCTGAGGCCGGTTGATGTGCCGATGCTGCCGTGGCCTGGTTGATCATACCCCCCCAGGTTGCCGCCTATCCCGTTGAAGTTACTGACAGAATTCAGGAAGTTGTCGTTTGCCACACGCATGCCGGCGTTGAGGTAAGGGGGCCAGTCGGGGGGGGAACCAAGATGCTCGCCAAAGAGCAGGGCATCATCGCGCGCAAGGGTATTCAGGAAAACACTGTCACGGTGGTTGCCCCAGTCGGTGTGGCCACGTGTTACATTGAACTGCTCCTGGATCTGGCCGCTATAACCCCAGTTGACACGGTCTTTGTCATTACCGTCCAATTTGCCGAAAAAATACGCGGGCACGTGCTTGACTGCATCAAGCCTGAAACCGTCGACCTTGGCGATATCGACAAACCAGCGCACCTGCCTGTAGAGCATCTGGTTCACGTCCTCTTTGACCGGGTTGCCCATGTTGTAGACACCGTCACCGAAGCCCCAGGTTGCGTTGCGTCGATTCGGATTACTGGGATCTATCCCGGTGTCAGTAAACGGCTCGGAGTCCTCCCCGTGGCTGTGCTGACCGTCACCATCGAGATCGTGCCAGTCAAAACGGCCATTTCCTGAGCCGGTCATTTGTGGACCGTAACCGGTGTCTACAAAGGGTTCCCTGTCAGCGAAGGTATAGACCGGGTCACCCCCGAAGCGGGTTGTCACCGGCAGGTCGGTATCCAGATAATATCCTGTTTTTCCGGGGTGCCGGACACCTCTCCATTTCGGGTAATCATTGTTCTCCAGTAATCCGTTTGCGTCGAAGGATGTGTTCCAGTCCTCCTGTGCGATGTCCCAACCAAACGGGTTGCGGTTGAGCACCTGCCATTCGTCATTCCAGTTGATTGAGTCGCTGAATTTGCGCCAGTGGCCGTTTTCCCGTCCGAGGTGGAAATCCTCGGGAACGAAGCCCGGGAGTCCGGGGAAAATCTTGCCGGGACCGGTTTCCGCATCGAGAGGCCCGCCATTGTGGGCCATTATATTGTCAAAATAGACCTTGAGAGCGAAGCGGTGGGCAACCTGTATGAGTGAGAGGAGGTCCTCTCGCGTTCCGTAGCGGGTGGGCCTGGTGCCCATCTGATCTTTGTCTCCCAGGTCAAAGCGGTCAAAAGTATCGAACCCCACCGAGTAGGTTCCTGATGCCCCCTTGAAGGGTGGCGGCAACCAGAGTGAGGAGTAACCCGCCTCGGCGATTTCCGGGATACGACTTTCAATTTCCCTCCAGTCGGTATTGAAATACTGCAGGATTACTTCGTCGCCTTGTAGCAAGGAGGTACCGAGCGAAACGGTTACCAGGACGATTGACAACCAGCGAGGGTTTAAAATCTCAGGCATTGGGGTTGTTTTAAAACCTCGGTCATAAACTGCACGGTGTCCAGATTCTGATTTAGAGTTCTTGCAGATTCCGGTTGATCAATGGTTGAAGTCTGCTTGCCGATTACCTTAGGCTGGAAGGATGAAGATTCAATTTATCGCCCTGTTTTCTTTAACGTTTTTAATGGCCCTTTGCCCTGCCGGCGACTGGCCGAAATTCCGCGGACCGGCCGGTGACGGGAATGCCGGGGTCAAGTCGTTGCCGCTGCAGTGGAGTGCGACCGAAAATGTGAGGTGGAAAATCCCTGTTCCCGGAAAGGGCTGGTCCTCACCTGTCCTGGCTGGCGGCAGGATTTATCTTACCACCGCGGTTGCCTCAGGTAATGACCAGGATGCCAACGGGGTTGACCGTGAACTGCGCGCGCTTTGCCTTGAGTCAACTTCCGGAAAGATTGTCTGGGACACGGTGGTGTTCAGGCAGGAGGGCAAGAGCGCACCTCGTATCCACAAGAAAAACTCACATGCCAGCCCGACCCCTATCATTGAAGGCGGGCGTGTTTATGTGCATTTCGGTCACATGGGTACTGCCTGCCTTGACCTTTCCGGCAAGGTGATGTGGAGACAGGATGAACTGAGTTACCCGCCCCTGCACGGCAATGGCGCAACGCCGGTTATCTTTAATGATCTGTTGATCTACAGTGCGGATGCATCAAGGAGCCCGTTCATTGTTGCCCTTTACAAGGAAACCGGGAAAGTCGCCTGGAGGAAAGCCCGATCGAAGACGCCCGTGACCAGGAAATTCTCATTCAGCACACCAACGCTGATCAGGGTTGCGGGGAAAATGCAGTTAATCAGTCCGGCAAGCGGTGCGGTGTTTTCCTACGATCCGGGGACCGGCGAGGAATTGTGGCACGTGAAATACGGGCAGGGTTACTCGGTGATTCCGAAGCCTGTCATGCACAATAATATGATCTTTATTGGTACCGGTTATGACAAGCCGAATGTGCTGGGTATCCGTGTTGATGCGCAATCCAGGGGTGATGTGACCGCAAGCCACCTTGAGTGGGAAATTTCCAAGAGGGCTCCACATACCCCATCGATGCTGGTTGTTAATGACCTGCTGTACTTTATCTCTGATGGCGGTATTGCCAGTTGTGTTGATCCGGTCACCGGCGGGATAATCTGGCAGGAACGTGCCACTGGACCGATATCGGCTTCTCCTGTTTATTGCACCGGGCGCATCTATTTCCTTGATGAGAAGGGCGTTTGCACGGTCATCAGGGCCGGACGGAAATTTGAGATATTGGCAGCCAATGACATTGGCGAGCGCTCACTTGCATCGTTTGCAGTTGATGAGGGCGCAATCTATATCCGCACAGAGAAGAACCTCTTCAGGATAGGGGAGCGGGCAGACTAAGCGGCAATAAGCCCCCAGGCAATTCCTGCTGCGTTGCACCGGGTGGAGTGTTTCATAACGCCGGGCAGGTGCCGACGGGTTGTATTTCAGGTTCAAAGGCACCAGCAACCGCAGCGCGACGGTCACCGTGCGCACGGCAAGTCCTGCCGGGGTGGCAGGCAGCCGGGTGTTTATTCGTCTCAGCGCGTATTAGTTAAATGTTTTACACAGGTTGAATGATACCACTAGACTGACGGCCTGATGCAGGATCAGGTTCTTGATACTTACAAGCACACCATCACGCGCCGTCAGTAGTTGCGTGCCGGCTCGGCGGTTGTCTCGCTGATATTGAATTTGGACGAGTCGATTTCCAAGAGCTAGAGGGCGTTTTCTAGATCTTGTAGTATTCTTCCCAGCCTTTGCGCGGCGGCGGGCCCTCGAGCAGTGCGTCAGCAACCTTGTTGTTGGTGATGCGTTTGGTCTTGCGGTCAAACTCAAGTTTGCCGCCGAGTCGCTGTGCGATGACGCCGAGACAGAACATTTGGCTCAAGGGGCCGGAGATATGGAAGGGTGAGCGCGTTTTCTCCTCGCCCTTGGCTGCGAGCACAAAGTTCTTGTGGTGGCCGGATCCGCCGCCGAACTTTGGCAGGCTGCTTGCCATATCCTTCATTTTGGCTTCAGGGATGATTCGCAAGGGGCTGCCATGCGAGGTCCCCTTGAAGGTGAGATCCTTGCCGTAGATGACCTTGCCGTTGTTATCCAGCCTGCGGCCGGCTCCGAGTTCCTTCGGAGGATCAGGCTTGTTCCTGGTGCCGTCATACCAGGTAACCTCGCACGGCGGCTCGCCTTCGCGGGCGGGGAAGTCAAACTGGATGGTCGTGGCCATCGGGAAGATGAGTTTTCTGACTCCTTCGCGGTGCACTGCGGTGATGCGCTCGGGCAGGCCGAGCTTGAGGAAGCGGTGTGCGGTATCGAGAATATGCGGTCCCCAGTCACCGAAGGCACCGTTGCCGTAGTCATACCAGCTGCGCCAGTTGCCCGGGTGCAGATACTTGCTGTAAGGATGTTCAGGGGCAGTGGCCAGCCAGGTTTCCCAGTCGAACCCATCGGGCATTTTCTCGCCTGTTTGCCATTCGTCAAATTTCCACGGGTGCCAGCGCCGTCCTGAGTTCATGTAGGAGGTGATCTTGGTGACGTCCTTGATCACGCCGGCTTCCTTCCATGCCTTGAACTGGTGATAATTGGCGCCCGAGTGGCCCTGGTTGCCCATCTGGCAGGACACCTTGTATTTTTTCTCGGCAGCGATCATCAACTCGATTTCCTGAAAGGTGTGCGCCAGCGGCTTTTCCACATAACAGTGAATACCCTCCGCCATTGCCCGCATCGAGATCGGGAAGTGGGCATGATCCGGAACTCCGATGGTGCAGGCGTCGATTTCCTTGCCCATCTTGTCGAACATCTTACGGAAGTCCTTGAACTTCGGGGCGGCGTTGAATTTTTTCTCCAGTCCGGCGGTGTGCCTTGTGCCGAGGGCGACGTCGCAAAGTGCCACGGGATTTACCAAGCCGGTGCCAAATACGTTGTTCGCATCTCCGGCGCCCTGTGCCCCGCATCCAATAAAGGCAACGTTGACCTTGGAGTTTGCGCCGATAACACGCCCGGGAATTAAACTGAATACCGTGCTGGCAGCAGCGGCTTGAGAGAATTTTCTACGTGTCAGATTTTTGCTCATTGAAGTGTATTTCTACCAGTTACTGCCGATTGGAGATGATTCTTTCAAATTGATTTTTCCATGTGGCAAGGTGTGCTTCCCAGGTATGCGGCAGCACGCTTTGCCGTGCGCTTTCACCTATGGAACCCAGATTATCATGGTGAATGGCGTTAACTACAAGCCCGGTAAGTGATAAATGATCTTTTGGGTCATCCAATAACCAGCCATTCCTGCCGTTTTCAATGAATTGTCGCGCTCCGTCTGCAGCAGAGATTATCCCGGGCAATCCACAGGCCATGCTCTGCAAAACAGTGTTGGCGCAGGCATCATAAAGGGTCGGATGCACAAAAAGATCGGCAGCCTGATAAAGATGCAGGATGTCATCAAGCCCGGTAAAACTGGTGATGGTTTGATGCATGCCGGTTGGTAACGATTTGATGAAGCGTTTTATTCCGGGGCCGGCAATCCAGAGCTGTGCACCTGTCAGCGCGTGAATTTCCGGCCATGCGGCCAGCAGGGTGGCGAGACCCTTGCGGCGGTGAGAGCGGGAGACAAAAAGCAGGACTGGTTGCTCGTCCCTGACACCAAGGGATTGTCGGAGTGCCTGGCGCGATGGATTGTCCGCTGCCGGCCTGAAATGTTCTGCATCTACAGCAGTCCGGATGATGGTGATGTCATTCTCCGTGAGGGCATAGTGCTCAATGAGCTGTTCCCGGACAAGTGCGGAATTGACGATAAAGTGTCGTGTGCGGCCTGAGGTGTAGAGATCGCGTTCAAGGTTAAGTTCAACCCGGGCTTTAAATCCTTTACGCTTGAACGGATTGAGTAAAGGAAGATAAGCGGCATGGCACCCGGCCCCGGCCCGGTGCAGGTCCTGCTGTGTTGTGCGTCCAAATCCGATGGTGACATCAACCGGAAGTTGCTTACCGCGCCTGAGAGCTTCCCGTTCGAATGTCAATAACGCCCGGGTCTTTGAATGCTTTGGCAGATGAATGGAATGAATCGTGGCACCCAGGGCCTCGGTATCTGTATCGGTTTCCCCTGTGAGTATGTGCAATTCGTGTCCGGCTTCCAGTAGTTTCCCTGCGAAGCGATACAGGTACGCTTCCAGCCCTCCAGAGGAGATGAATTTCTGGTAGATGAGGCCAATCTTCACGGATCTTTTTTATTCACGACAGCGTGTTTTTTCCGCGTGGAGGTAGAATTCTCTACCGTTGATGAGTCGTAATGGAGTTTTGAATACAAGGACGTGAAAATGAGATTATCAAGGATAATCATTTTGGAATCAATCTATGAAAAAGCGCGAGTTCAAGGCATCAATGGCAGTTCGATTGACTGGTGGTTCAGCTTTATATTCACTGCCGGAATTTCATGGCGGATGGGGGTTTTTATCCGGGGGAATTTCGTGATAATGGGGGCGAGAGGAACATCAGCGGCTTCCTTTTGTAAGTCGCTTCCATCGTGTAATGGTTACCAAGTGGAGGGTGATTCCAATGCATGTGAGTGAAATTACCCACAGCCAGAATCCCGGGAGCGGTGAGTGGAAGGCTACATCTCCTGTTAAAAAAAAATCATTTTTAAACGGATTGGAAAAGAGCCAGTTGTCCGGAGCGGCTTGATTTCCGGCCAGTGGGATGAACATGGCAGGTGCGGTCAGGCTCAGCACCAGTGATCCGTTGAATACGCCGACAGTAGTTTCAGTCCTTAATTGCCGGCAGGAAAGCATGGCTACGGCGTAGAGGGTAACCGAGAGTAAAGTGAGCAGTTCCAGCACCAGTACCAGTGGGATTTCAAGCATGGCCTGTGCAACGCACAAATGATGGTCCGGAATGTCAGTGCCACTGAACATTGGGAATACCAGGCTGAGCACGTGAAGGATGATGACAACTGCGATGATGCACCGTATTCCTGGAATATCATGTTCAGACCTCATGGGCGATGTGCCTGTTCCTGAAGGTTGACAGATTTGCCGCGTTTAAAGGGTCGCGGGATATTTGAGGTTTACACCACCCGTTTTACTGAGCGGGGGATTCGTTTTTATGGACCCGTTTATTGGAGTGTTCGGATATGCTCATGCGCCTAGCCAGTGAAGCTGTCACAAAGCCTTTAAAGAGAGGATGTGAAGAGTTTGGTCGGGATAGGAATTCCGGGTGGAACTGGACGGCAACATAGTAGGGGTGGTTGGAAAGCTCGACAATTTCCACCAGGGTGCCGTCCGGTGATGTTCCGGCGATAACAAGACCGGCGGTCTCCAGTTGTTCGCGGTAGTCGGCATTGAATTCGAACCGGTGCCTGTGGCGTTCATTGATTGTCGAGCTTTTGTAGAGTTCGTAGGACTTGGTTTCAGGCTTCAGGTCGCATATACAGGTTCCCAGTCGCATTGAGGCACCCTTGTGGGTAACACTCTTCTGTTCTTCCAACAGGCAGATGACAGGATGCGGGGTGTTCTGATCAAACTCGGTGCTGTTGGCATCCTTGAGATTTGCGACATTACGTGCGAACTCGATGGTGGCAATCTGCATACCAAGACAAATCCCGAAATAGGGGATACCGCGTGTGCGCGCGAATTGCGCAGCACATATTTTACCCTCGATGCCGCGATCGCCAAAGCCTCCGGGGATCAGTAAACCGTCTATTCCGTCAAGCATTTCCTCCAGATCCGCTCCGTTTTCAAGATCCTCGGCGTCGAAACGTTCGACAATCACCCTGGTGTCGTTAGCAGCACCGGCATGGGTAAGTGATTCATAGATACTTTTATAGGCATCCTGCAACTCAATGTATTTTCCAACCACGCCAATACGTATCTCGTGTGAAGGGTCAATGACTCGCCATACAAAATCCTTCCAGGCTTCAAGTTCCGGTTCTTTGTGCGGAAGCCCGAGACCATCGCAGACAATGTCGTCAAGCTTTTCCTCGTGGAGATAAAGCGGCAGTTCATAGATGGAGTGTGGGACATCACGGCACTCGATAACGGCATTGGCGGGGACGTTGCAGAACATGGAGATTTTTTCCCTTACGTCATTTTCAATCGGTAATTCCGAACGACAGAGGATGACCTGCGGCTGGATGCCGATTTCGCGCAACTTTGCGATGCTCTGCTGGGTTGGCTTGGTCTTCAGTTCTCCTGCTGCTCCGATGTAGGGGACAAGGGTAACATGGATAAACAGGGCGTTTTCCGGACCTGCCTCGTGCGCAAACTGGCGCAATGCCTCGAGGAACGGCAGGCCTTCAATGTCTCCGACTGTGCCGCCAATCTCGGTGATGATGATGTCAGCATCCATACGTTGGGCGACCTCGTAGATACGGCCTTTAATCTCGTTGGTGACGTGGGGGATCACCTGCACTGTCTTGCCAAGGTAGTCTCCCTTGCGCTCTTTTTTAATGACATTTTCGTAGACCTGCCCGGAGGTAAGGTTGTTGAGCTTTGATAATACGCCACTGGTGAACCTTTCGTAGTGACCGAGGTCGAGGTCGGTTTCGGCGCCGTCGTCAAGGACATAGACCTCACCATGCTGAAACGGGCTCATTGTCCCCGGGTCGACGTTAAGGTAGGGGTCAAACTTCTGTAGAATAACCTTGTGCCCCCGCTTCTCCAGGAGAGTTCCAAGGGATGCGGCGGCTAGCCCTTTTCCCAGTGAACTTACAACACCTCCGGTAACAAAGATAAACTTGGTATTGGTCATGTTTGATAGTGCAGGAAGCGGGCAGTGATGTGAATTTAACAGTTGGCGAGGATAAGTTGTTCGACCATGTCGGCTTGTGCAGGAGTGTCGACCCCGGAGGAGGTGTCGTCAGTCATTACCACGTGGATGTGCGCACCGTTTTCAAGTGCGCGTAATTGTTCAAGTTTCTCGGCGAGTTCAAGGGGAGAGGGATCCCAGCGGACAAACTTCAGGAGGAACTCCCTGGTATATCCGTATATGCCTTTGTGCCGGTAGCAGGGCGTTACCGGGATTTCACTGTCCTGGTACGGGATCACGCTTCGCGAGAAGTAGAGTGCTTCGCCATCTCTTGTAAGTACTGTCTTCACGATGTTGGGATTTGCAAGATCCAAATTGTCCGTTACCGGCACAGCGGCGGTAATCATCGATATTCCAGCATTTTCAGTGAGTCTGGCTGCGACTAGGTCGATAAGTTCCGGGCTAATAAGAGGTTCATCGCCCTGTATGTTAAGAACGTGACTGCAGTCGGGTTCGGAAGTGACCGCCTCAGCGATTCGATCAGTGCCGGAGATGTGCTCAGGGGAGGTCATTTTTACGCGGGCTCCAAATGCCTCGGCAGTCTTAGCGATGCGCTCGTCATCGGTGGCGATCAGTGTTGATTCAAGCCTTTTTGCCTGCTGGCAGCGCTCCCATACATGCTGGATCAGGGGTTTTCCGGCGATGGGATGCAGGGGTTTTCCCGGGAAACGGGTTGATCCCCATCTCGCAGGAATAATCCCAAGGGTTTTTATTTGAGTGGTTTCGTGACTCATGGACAATCGCTCGCGGCAGCGAGGAGTTCCTCCGGTTCAAGAGTGGCGGTACCAAACTTGGCAACGACAACGGCACTGGCCCAGTTTGATATTTCTGCCGCGGCCACCGGGTCTATTCCCGAGGCAAGGGCAAGGGTAAAAATCGCGATCGCCGTATCTCCGGCCCCGGAGACATCAAAAACTTCCTGTGCGCGCGAGGGGATATGTATAAATTTGGAATCAGTATCACAGAGGACCATGCCCTGTTCTCCAAGGGTAATGAGCAGGTGCTTTGTTTCCCATAGATCAAATAATGACTTGGCGAGAGCTTTCAGGGTGGGGTCTTCGGAAGGCGGATCAGAAATGGCGGTCTTTACCGTCTTTGCGAAGTTGAATGCCTCATGGCGGTTCGGCTTAATGGCAGTCGCTCCGCGCCAGATAACAGGATTGTTTGGGTTTGGGTCAACAGTGATTACCACTTGGCTTTTGCCTGCGATGTCACTGATACGGTCAACGAAGCTTTGGGTGATAAATCCTTTGCCATAATCCTGCATGATGATGGCGTCGAGTTCGGGAAGTCGTTCAGCAATCTGGTTAACAGCTTTTTCTTCCTGTGTTTCGCTTAAAGGGGCACGTCTTTCGTGATCAATGCGAACAACCTGCTGGTGGCGGGCGACAACGCGCGTTTTTACAGTTGTAAGGTTCTTCTCGGAGATCTGTATGCAATCGATGTCAAGTCCGCGCTGGTTGAGGATTTCAATGAGTTGTTCACCTTCGCGGTCGTTACCGGCGAGACCCATCACGGCAACGGAACTTGCGAAGGGCAGAAGGTTGCGGGCAACATTAGCCGCTCCCCCCGGGTAGAGTTCCTCCCGCTCGATCTCGACAATCGGCACAGGAGCTTCGGGAGAAATGCGGGTTACATTTCCCCACAGAAAGCGATCAAGCATCACATCACCGACAACCAAGATTTTCTTGTCAGTGAAGTCCTTGATGATATTACCGAGGCGCGATCTGTCCACGGGATTTGGATGTAGTGGCAATAAGGCTCTGCCGCAACCGGGATTTATATTTTCCAGTCAGAATTCTCGCAAAATTCTCTCTTGGAGCTATAATTCGCTGCTCTGATGGAAATGCTGACAGCAATGCTCGTTGTTCTTGGTTGCTGGTTTTTTGTATGTGGCAGAGGGATTTTTGCCAAAAGGGCACAGGGATCGCTTAGCTCCCCGGTATTTTCAGGCAATTATATTGCCACCCTAATGGTTGCGTCATCAGCTGGGCCTCTTGCCATATTTTTGTGTGCGGGAGAAACAGGCTATCGAGGGGAGATGTGTGCAGATTGGAATGGCTCATTCTGCAGTGCTAAGGGTAACGCATTTGTTTTTTGGGGGATATTCACCCGGGTTCCTGCTGCGGGAATGGTGACCTATCCCGCCGGTGCCAGGGAGCGAGTTGATGCCGTGTTACCGGGCTGGTTGTTGATCGATGGTCATCGATAGCGGATTTTCTGGATTTGATTGTTTTCCCATGGCCAGAGAAAAGCTCGATTTTGAAAATGCCCACTTCCTGCTCTCTTTGCTGGCTGGTGACATCTCTTTAATTAAAGAGATTGAGCTCATGCTGAATCTTCGGGTTACCACGCGTGATTCCTGGATTAATTTTGAGGGTGAGGAAGATGAGGTGGCATGCGCTGTTGCTGCGATGAATGATCTCGAGAGGGCCCGCAGGAATGGTGCGCAGATTAGTCGCCAGGCTTTTTGTTTTGCAATTGAAATTGCCGCGGCCGGCGGGGAAGGGTCGGTTACCGAGTTACTGGATTACCAGTTGCTTGGCGGCAGGAGGTGTCCGCCGGTTATACCAAGGACGCGGAAGCAATTGGCATATTTAAAGTCGATGGACCGGCAGGATGTTGTATTTGGTGTTGGCTCAGCGGGGACAGGAAAAACTTACCTTGCTGTTGCGGCAGCATTATCGGCTCTGAAACAGAAGAAGGTTGGACGCCTGGTACTGACTAGACCTGCAGTGGAGGCGGGTGAGGTCCTAGGGTTCCTGCCGGGTAACCTTACAGAGAAGATCCTGCCATATTTGCGCCCGCTTTACGATGCGCTCTACGATATGATCGAACCTGATGAGGTGAATAAAATGATTGAGCATGGGCAGATTGAAATTGCTCCACTGGCATACATGCGGGGAAGAACCTTAAATAATGCCGCAATTATTCTTGATGAGGCGCAGAATACTACAGGTGAGCAGATGTTCATGTTCCTGACCCGCCTTGGAGAAGGATCCCGCTGCACAATAACCGGGGATCCCTCGCAGGTAGACCTGAAACGTGGTGTGACTTCAGGATTGAGTGAAGCGATGGAAATACTTTCTACCGGGATTAAAGGCGTTGAATTCATTGAGTTTGGAAGCAGTGATGTGGTGCGTCACCCCGTTGTTCCATCAATTATTAAAGCTTACGATGAGGCCAAAGAGAAAAAGCAGTTGACCGATGGGTAAAAGCAGCTTGCAAAAGTTGTTGAGAAGCGTTGATTTCATTGCGCGACGTGGTTAGCTTTAAAGCAAGATTCTGCAATTGAGGTATACGTATTTCAAAGGAACCTTACCATTGCAGCCAAACCGAGCCGAGTATTCCGTTCACTGAATTCCCCGAGTTTACGAACCCAGCATATTCTTTCCCGTGCGTGTCCGCTGATTGCGGAATAACAGTGAGCTGTACTGCTGCGCATTCCGGATTTAATTTCCCATGATCAAGGCGCTTAAGCGGATCCAGCTAAAACGGCGGGGGCTAATGACCGAGAAAACCCGCCGTAAGCACAGCGAGAAGGAATGGGTCGAGAAGGTGCGTGATGCGGCGTTTGTGCGCTTTACCCTGTTCCTGATATTTGCCCTCGGGCTCGGTGTGTTGATTATGGGAGCGTCCGGTGAGCGCCTGCCGATGGTGGGAACGTCGTGGCGTGCCACTATGCTAGGGGCAGTGGTTTTGGTGATTGCCCTGCTGCACTTTTATATCAACCATCCATCCAGTTTCCGTCGCAACAGTCGAGTGCTGTTGATTTTCGGAATGATGTTCATTCAACTGGCCTTGCTTCGATTGAGTTTTGCCCTTGCTGATGGCGGCACCTTTGGAGAGCAGGGCAATCACTTCGGCTTTCTGCTCGCTCCTTTTGCCTTGGCGCCGATGGTTGTCTCGATTTTGCTGGGCAGGACGCATGCATTATTTGTCACTGTGTTATGTTCGGTCTGGAGTGCATTGCTGGTCGACGGCGAACAATCTTTGCCAATTATTATTGCCGGCCTTGTGGTCGGTTTCATTGCAGTGCTTGTGACTGATGGGGTTCGTAAACGCAGTGGCCTGGTGCGTGCCGGTTTTCTGGCCGGTATTTCGGTAACAGTTTTTGGATTTCTGTTCGGGATGATTGGAGCGGATTTACTGGGTGGAAACGCAGTGGATTCAGTGGATTGGATCGGTTTGGGCTACGGTGTTCTAGCTGCCCTGCTGGGAGGGGTCGTAACCGCAACGGTCGTTGGGGGAGCGCTACCCGTTCTGGAGAGTGTATTCCGGATTACAACCAATATTTCCTGGATTGAACTTACTGATCTTAATAACCCCTTGTTACGGAGGATGACCATTGAGGCACCGGGTAGCTATCATCATAGCCTGCTGGTTGCTAATCTTGCCGAATCTGCAGCTGAGTCAGTTGGTGCGAATGCGACAATGTGCAGGGTTTGTGCTTATTTTCATGATATAGGTAAGCTTGTTAAACCCGAGTATTTTATCGAGAATATTGGGGAAGCTCATAATCCCCATGATGACTTGACTCCGACAATGTCGGCCTTGGTCATCACCGCGCATGTGAAGGAGGGGATTGATATTGCGCTTACCAACAAGCTGAATTCGAGAATTATTGACGTCATAGAGCAGCATCACGGGACTTCGATGGTCTATTTCTTTTATCGCAAGGCCATTGAACAGGAAAAGGAGGCGCGTGAGCGACGGGAAGGAGGGGAGCTTAATGATGATGATATAGCTGAGGTGTCCGAGAAGAGTTTCCGTTATCCAGGCCCGAAACCCCAGTGCAAGGAGAGCGGTATCATCAGCCTTGCTGATGCAGTGGAAAGCGCATCGCGTACGCTGCAAAAACCGACACCCGGGAAGATCACCCAGCTCATTGAAGATATTGTCAGCAGCAGGATACTCGATGGCCAATTAAGTGAATGTGATTTAACCCTTCGCGAAATCAAGGTGATCTCCGAAAGTTTCAATGCCACTTTGCGCAGTATGTTGCACAGCCGGATCAGCTACCCGAAGGATACTCAAGATACTGAAAGGAACGGTAGCAACAAGCACAAGTCCTCCGGCAAGAAGTCAGCGAAGGGGAAAAATTCATCGAAGGATGATCTCCGGGCGGGCAAGGGCAAGGGCAAGAAGGCCGGTTCACTACTTCCATGAGCTCGGTGTGTGGCGGCCCCCGGCTTATGTTGTATAATATCCAGGCCAAGATCAGCCTGGATATTGATTATGTGCGGGAGACGGCCAACAGGGCACTGCCCCTGTGTGTTAAGGAGGCAGTCAGCGACTCCCCTCTTGGTGGATTGCAAGAGGTTGAGGTAAGCATCGTGTCCGCTGAGGATATCTCCGAGGTGCACGGCAGGTTTCTGGATGACGCCACTGCCACTGATGTCATTACTTTTGATTACGGTGAGATTATAGTCAGTGCGGACATGGCAGAGGACAGGGCATCCGGGTTCGGGCACTCAACGGAGCGCGAACTGGTGCTTTATATCATCCATGGCTTGTTGCACCTTGCCGGCTACAATGATAAGTCCGACGGGGAATCTGAGGAAATGAGTTCGATCCAGGCAACAATCTGGGAGAATTCCTGCTGATTGCCTGCTGTTATTTCAGGAGTTTCTTTATAGGCTTTACGTCCTGGTATATATTATTCTTGAAAATGTGATGCATGATGTGAATGGAGAATCTATCTATCGCGATATTACCGGGAACGGGATGGAAATGCGGCGTGCCATTGCTAATGCGTGTCATGGAATTCGTCCGCAAAGCGCGTTGGTTTACCTTAGTGAAGAGCAAACCTGGGATGAATTCTGCGGCCAATTGTTTAACGGCGTGCTGTTACCGCATTTTGCATTGGTTTACGAGGCTTCTTGTGCCGGGAAAATGGCCCAGGTGATTGCCGCTGATGACCGGTTGCTGGAACAAATACCGGCTTTGGCAGCAGCTCGTTTGAGCGCGTGTGCATCATCGGTTTTCAATGCCCGTGGGGGAGCAAGAGCGATCGGGTTATTGGGAAAGCTCAGAGAACAGCGTCCGGAATGCAGTTTCACGACGGCATTTGCAGTCCATGCAACGCTGTTCAGCCTGCCGTTATTGCAGGCGGCCATCGCTTATGCCCACATTGAATGGAGCATGGGATCAGCAACGGCAGGCGTTGAACTCGAGAAATCTGTGCAGTGGGAGGAAATGTTTTCCAGTGAGGTCATTGGATCTTCCGCGTCCATTCAGCAGGCCCTTGCCCGGCATTTCAATGGCTGGAAAGAGATCGCCGGGGGTATATCCTGATGGTCGTGGAGCATGCCAGCGTGGAGGTTGAGTCCATCCCGGTTGTTGATGTCGCCAGCAGTGATAAACTTACATCACCTTGGCAGGTGCTGATCTTTGATGATCCGGTGAACCTGATGAGCTTTGTGACGCTGGTTATTCGCCGTATTTTCGGTTATTCGGAACAAAAGGCCACCGAACTCATGCTGCAGGTTCATCAAAAGGGCAGGGCTATTGTCTGGACAGGCGACCGGGAGAAAGCCGAGTTGTTCGTTCAACAGTTGCAATCACACCAGTTACTGGCCTCAATGCAACCCGTGGAGTAATGCCCGGCTAATGGAGTTAATCAGCCACAATGACGGTAGTTGGTCGCTACGCAAGGTTTCAGAGCTTGAGTATCTGATGCTTTCCCGTATTCAAGAGTCTGCCGACCCGGCTGGTTGCAATGAGGCTTGCAGTCGCCTTTATCCCTCTCCGGTTACTGCAACAGCCGATCTTGATCAACAGGATACATGGTCCATTGAGGCTGATTGGCGGGAGTATACAGAGCCGGATCTCCGGAAAGGTTTTGGTAAGGCGATCCAAACTGTTGCGGCAGACATTGAATCGGCGGCCATTGAGCGGGTCTCCGGGGTGGATTTCTACGAGATTAATGTCCCGAAGATTCATGCGGAATATTGGTGCAGTGCATTGAATCAGGCGCGGCTGGTGTCACATTACCGGCATGATCTGCCTGCGGAGCCCGGGGAGATTAGTAAAGCTCCAGGTTCCGAGGAATGGATGGCAATGCTGCAGTCTGAGATTTATGGAATTATCATGGAGTTCTTGGTTACCCGTGTGCTCTGGATCAAGTAGGGAGGCTGCGTCTTCGATCCCGCGGCGGAAAAGGGAATCGCTAATGCGTTTAAAAATCCATCAACCCGGTAATCGACATGGCCGGAGTTTCCCCTAGCATACTCCAGCATGACTTTAAAACTGAGCATTATCCTTGCTGTGATTGCCTGTTGCGGACCTGTCGGTGCGGCGAAGAGGCCCAATATTCTCTGGATTACCAGTGAAGATAATGGCGCGGACCTGGGTTCCTACGGGTTTGACTATGCCCACACGCCGGCTCTCGACATACTGGCCGGGCAGAGTGCAATTTACAGCAATGCATTTGCCACTGCCGGGGTGTGTGCCCCGGCGCGATCAACAATCATTACCGGCATGTATCCACCGGCACTTGGCAGCCAACATATGCGCAGCCGGGCTCCGCTTCCGGAAGGTATCAGGTTTTATTCCCACTATCTGCGTGAGGCGGGATATTATTGCACCAACAACTCGAAGAAAGATTATAACCTGATCGAACCGTCTGGTGCCTGGGATGAATCGAGTCGCAATGCTCACTGGAAGAATTGTCCCGCTGGTAAGCCCTTTTTTGCCATTTTTAACCATACCATTTCGCATGAGAGCAAGATTCGTCTCCGCGAAAAGTCCTTTCCTCACCACAAGATCGCAGACGCCCCGGTGCCGCCGTATCACCCTGACATTCCTGAAACCAGGAGGGATTGGGCACAGTATCACGCCAATATTTCAAAGCTTGATGATATTGTGGCCAGCAACCTCAAGGACCTTGCTGATGCGGGGATTGAGGACAATACGATCGTCTTTTATTACGGTGATCACGGTTCCGGCATGCCGCGACATAAGCGATGGTTGTGGGATTCGGGTATTCATATTCCCCTTCTGGTCAGGATTCCGGAAAAATGGAAGCATTTGCGGGAGGTTGCCCCTGGCAAGAAAACCGATCGCCTAGTGAGCTTTGTGGACCTCGGCCCGACTGTTCTCAGCCTTGCCGGAGTGCAGCCACCGCCACACATGCACGGCAAGGCATTTCTTGGTGAGCACGCTGTTGCGCCGCGGCAATATGTCCATGCCTTTCGTGGCCGTATGGATGAGCGCTATGACATGGTGCGGGCAGTCAGGGACAAGCGTTACAAGTATATCCGTAATTACAACCCGCACCAGATTTACGGGCAATACATTGCCTACATGTTTCAGACTGATACCACCCGCCTATGGAAAGAGATGTTTGATGAGGGAAAACTCAACGCGGTGCAGAGTGCGTTCTGGGAGGTCAAGCCCCCGGTTGAATTCTACGATACCAAAACTGATCCTCACGAGGTCAGAAACCTCGCGTCCAGTCCAGGGCATGCACGGGAACGTGCGCGTTTTGCAGCCGAATTGGACCGATGGCAGGAGGAAATTCGGGATCTGGGTTTCCTGCCGGAAGGACAGATGCATGACCGGAGGGGTGACCTGACACCTTATGAGTTCGGGCAGGATGCGGGGAAATATCCTTTCAGGAAGATTAAAGCCGCAGCAGAGAAGGCTGCCAGCGCGACGCCGGATTCACTCGAGCAACTGCGCGCAATGATGAGTGATCCTGACGCGGCGGTTCGGTATTGGGGAGCGACGGGGTGTATTATTCTCGCAGAGAAAGCGGCAACCGCCAGGGGGGATCTTGTCAAGTTGTGCAAAGATCCCTCACCTGATGTGCGTACCGCTGCTGCACAGGCCTTGTTTGTCTTGGGTGAGGGAGGAAGGGCGCTGAAGGCGCTTGAAGGAGTGATGAGAGAGAAGAATGCATTTTCGCGCCTGCGGGCCATGAACGTGCTTGATCACATGAACGAAACGGCACGACCCGCGGTGGCGAGGATCGCGGAGCTTGGGGATAGCGAAAAAATTGGAGCTTACGGCGAGAACTATATAGGTAACGTGATCCGCAAAGCGGCGTCGGATCTTGGTATTTCCAGTGCCGCAGGTAAGGGTAAGAAACCCAGGGGCAAGCAGCGTCAAAAGAGCGGAAGCAAACGGAAATAGGCCGGATACCAGGAACTGAACTGCAGGGTTGCTATCTTTTAAGTGTGAGCAGTTCTTGCATTTAAGGAGACGCCTGACAACATTGCCAGCTATGTTTTCGCAATTATCCGGAGGTCTTGAAGGTGTTTTTAAGAAGCTCAAGGGCCAAGGAAAAATTACCGAGAAGAATGTTGCTGACGCGATGCGCGAAGTGCGCATGGCACTACTTGAGGCGGATGTTGATTTTGGGGTTACCAAGGAATTTATTGCCACGGTTAAAGAGCGGGCACTTGGAGACAAGGTATTAAGGAGTATCACGCCCGGGCAGCAGGTCGTTAAGGTATTCCAGGATTGCCTGACTGAATTGCTTGGCGGCGATGCTGCGGCATTGGATTTGAATGTGCCGGCGCGTATTCTTATGTGTGGTCTTAATGGTGCAGGAAAGACCACTACCTCGGGAAAACTTGCCTTGCGCCTGAAGAAGGAAGGACGCAAACCTTTGCTTATTGCTTGTGACCTTTACCGACCGGCGGCTGTGGAGCAGTTGGCCACCCTGGGCGAGGAGATTGGCGTTCCTGTCTACAGGCCTGATCCGGGGGAGAAGAATGTCGTGAAAGCGGCAAAGAAGGCCCTTGTCTGGGCAGAGGCTCAGGGAGGCAATGTTTTGATATTTGATACCGCGGGAAGACAGGAGATCGATACGCAACTGATTAAAGAGCTCAAGGGACTTAGTGATTATCTTAAGCCCAGGGAGACACTGCTCGTTGCTGATGCCGCTACCGGGCAGCAGGCAGTCAGCGTTGCCACGCATTTCAAGGAGGCTGTTGGCTTAACCGGTATCGTGCTTACCAAGCTCGACGGTGATGCTCGCGGAGGTGCGGCACTGTCCATGCGCGCAGTGACTGGTCAGCCAATAAAATATGTTGGCGAGGGTGAAAAACTTAGTGACTTCGATGTTTTCGTGCCGGCCCGCATGGCTGAGCGGATTCTAGGAATGGGTGATGTGGTTGGACTGGTGGAGAAGGCAGCCGGGGCAATTGACGAGGAAGAAGCCATGCAGATGGCCAGGCGGATGGAGAAGAAATCCTTCGACTTCAATGATTTTCTTGCCCAGATGCAGATGATGCAGAAGATGGGGCCGCTGGATGGAATACTGGGAATGTTGCCCGGGGCGGCGAAGTTGAAGGGGCTTGCCGGTGCCATGGATGAGGGCAAACTGAAGAGAGTCGAGGCAATCGTGTTGTCAATGACCCCGAAGGAACGCAGTCGTCCGGAGATACTCAACGGTAAACGGCGTTTGCGCCTAGCCAAGGGTAGCGGCAACAGTATTACCCAGGTAAATCAATTTTTACGTCAATTTGGACAGATGCGTAAGATGATGAGAAGCAAGGGCAAGATGCGTAAGATGATGGGGCAACTTGGGGGAGGGGGCATGGACCTTGGGAACCTTGGAGGATTGCCAAAGGGCATGAAGTTTTAGGGTTTCTTCTGCCGGGAAGAAAAAAATTTCTTGGCAATCCGGAAAAAGAGGCCAAGTTTAGCGCCCCATCAAAAAGCGGGGTTCAATAATTCCGCTGACGTAATTATCACTGATGCCATGGCAGTTGCTATTCGATTAAAAAGAGAAGGAGCCAAAGGTCGACCCTATTACAGGGTGGTCGTTACCGATTCACGTTCGCCCCGTGATGGGCGTTTTATCGAGAGCGTGGGTGTTTACGACCCGATGAATGATGGGGATTCCACCATCGATCTGGATAAGGTTGACCAGTGGATTGGTAACGGAGCAAAGCCCAGTGATACGGTACGGAGCCTGATCCGCAAAGCGCGCAAAGCTGCTACGGCGGCAGGTTAATTCTGGAAAGCGGGTTATTTTCAATGACCTTCGAGCGACATTACTTCAGTTTTTTGAAGGGTGCGCCGGCAAATCAATTGTGCGATCAGCGCAATCATTGATGAGTTGTTGCCTGTGCCCGCAGGGCAATCTTGCAGCACCTGGGGAACTGGCGTAGCCTGTAGCAGACTTTCATCTGATGGCTAGGTTTTCATTGCTGGTTTTATCTTTTGCCTTGGGAGCTTTGCCGCCATTCGCCGGCGGCAGGGATGCCGTTGCCGTCGAGGTCGTCGGCGGTGTTGATGCGGCACCTGAACCAGAAGGTTCGAGTGAGGGAGAGAAGCCTGAAGTGAAAATGCCACCGCTTTCAGCAGGGGATTCCATCCTCAAGGACCTGGACCTGGACCCCAGGGGAGGGGCTTTTGACAGGAAAATGGCATCACTGTTTCTTGACCAGGAGCAGCTTGAGCGAGTGAGGCAACAGATGATAGATCTTGACGCTGAGGATTTCCGGAAACGCAACGCGGCGTCGAAAGCCCTTGCAATGGTGGAGGCTCCGGTTGAACACCTGCTTGGTGCCGCGCGCAGGGATGCCGGTGCTGAGATGTCCCGTCGCATCCAGGGTATCCTCAATGTGCGCATTAAGAAGCGTCGTCTTGATGCGCTTTATCATGTTGCGGGAAAGTTGGCTGCCGAGGAAACCCCGGGATGGGTTACCCGGCTGGGCGTGATGGCATCAACCTTTGACTCCGTTGCTCACTGGGATCTGTTGCGGATGTTCGAGATGGCTGCTGCCAAGTCCTCACGACAGCAGGATCGCGAGGTGCTTGACAAGGCTTTGGTAGCGAAGCAGGAAGCGCTCAGGGAACTTGCTGCTTTTGTAATTGGCTTCCGTTTTTCCGGAGATCTCGCAGTGAGTGAGATTGCTGATGCCATTTGGGATGACGATCTTCTTAAACTTGCCAATGCCCGTGGGCGGGCTGCCGCCGGCGACAGAAGAGTCACAGCAGCATTGCTGGACTTACTGCCTTCGAAAAGTCTTCGGGTGCGTCACGAGGCAGGACTTTTGCTTCGTGGTATATATGGCAAGGATTTTGGCTTTGCAGGCTATGATCCTGCTGAAAGGCAGGTCAAGGCGATTGGGCGTTGGCAGAATTTTATCGGCAGTTTGGCCAAGGACAGACAGGTCGCGCCGATGTTGCTTGGTAGTGGTGTTCGCGGCGAATTCATGGTGCTTGTTGGCAAAGCTCCGGGTAAGGAAGGGACTGTCATTGCGTGGACAACCAGTGGCAGGAAGATGAGCGGCTTTAAGATTGCCGCATCGATGGCGGCAATCAGGCCCGACCATATTTCCTTCGATGATACCACAGGCTTCATTGTTGCCTCCGGAGGGGGTCATGAAGACGGCAGGGTTGCAGTAATTACTACTGATGGCACAGAGCTCTGGAGCGCGTCGGGAATTCCTGTGGAGGGAGGCACGGCGATCATGCCGGGAGGCAGATTGCTCGTGGCGATTGGCAGGGAGGTCGAAGAGCTGGATTTGAGGGGAGATCGTGTTGGAGTGTGGCAACTTCCATCACGGGCGGTTTTTTTTCAGCGCTTGCGGGAGGGGCGTTACCTTTGTGCCCATCCTGACGGCGGGAGCTTGGCTGAATACGGAACAGGTGGAGAATTATTATGGAAGGTGGATGGATTTAATCAACCGCGCTGGGTTGAGCGCCTCCAGAATGGCAACCTTCTCGTGGTTGTCGTTGCCGATAAGCCCAAGGAAGGCAGTGAACAAAAGGCAAGGGGCGGGAATATGGAGGTAATAGAGACCTCGCCGGATGGTAAAGTGATCATTTCCCGCATTCATCCGAAGGGTGTTAATGTCATCAGCAGTGCAGCGCGCTTGCCGAACGGAAATACTCTGGTTGGCACCGAGAAGGGTCTCGCTGAATACACTCCTGAAGGATATGCCGTCAAGGTTTGGTTAAAAACTGTCATCTCCTCGATCCATGTGCGTTAGTTTTTTACGATTTCGCAGGGTTTCCTGTGCAGTTATTTGTGTTTCCTGGTGCATGTTATTCATGGGCGAATCGATCCTTTGCGCCGTCCAACCGGGGGCGAGTTGGTGGATTGAAGTTGTTGCTGAGCGCCAGGTGCCGGAAGCCTTGCTGGAATCACGCCGTAAGGTTGCTGATGAAAAGGCAAAAAAAGCCGATAAGAATTTAAGGGATAAGGCCCTGGGGAAAAAGGAGGATGTGGAACTGGGTGACAAACTGAAAGGCAAGGTCCAGGCCTTGCTGGATATCCTGCCCAAGTTAAAGCTGAAGGAGGATGGAGATGATCGGCTTGAGGAGGCAAAGGAAGATGATGCCAAGGCGCCTGCTGATCGAAAGGAGGCTTCTCCCGAGGAACCGGTTGTTGGCGCGAAGAAGAAAGCAGCGGTGGATGCCGATGAAGTGTCCGGAGGCAAGGATGCGATCAAGGAAAAGAAGGGGAACCCCGAGGACTTTCCGGAAAGGGAGACCCTTTCGATTACTGTGGCCATGGCCGGTGAAATTCTCGCTTTAAGCAATGAGCACCTTGTATTCCGTCCGGCGTTGCAGCCGGATCAGGAGTTAAAGCTTCCACTCAGGCAGGTCACCTCATTGAGTCGCCATGCGCCGGGACAGGCAATCCAATCAGGAGATGACCGGGATTCCGAGTTTCGCGTTTCCTTGCGTGACGGATCGGAAATCCCGGGACAACTTGTAAAGCTTACTGATGAGGTAATTGTGGTCGCGCTGAGCGGCAGCGAGGCAAAATTCAGCCTGCCTCTTGCTGAAATCACCCGGGTTGAGCGAAGTGAACCGGTCAGTGAGGGTGCCAAGGGAATTCTTCCCGAGATCCCGGGCCGTCATATTGCGTCTCTTTCAACCGGTGAGATTGTCGCCGGGCAACTCCTGCCTTCACGTGACTCCGATAAATGGTTGCGAATTTCCAGTCCGATCCTGACTGTCGAGGCACCATTGTCCCTGATTGACCTGCTTATTTTTCCCGATCCCGAGTCGGTTGTGGTGGATGTCGAGGAGTTGCTTGCCGCGGACCTTGAAGTGGAGGATGAGGGGAATAACGGCAAGCAGCCACGGGTTGCCGCAGTTCCGGATGCCAATCCTGACCGACTGGATGAGCCGGTACCTGTGGTTCGTCATCTCATATCGCTCTCCCCGGCCGGGATGCTGTGGGCAAAAAAAATCGAGGTCAGCGGCACTGATTTACTGGTATCGGCACTGGGTAAAGAGCGGGTTGCAGTTCCCCTTGACCGGGTTGAATCGTTGAGTTTTGGCCATGAGGGGCTACCTGCGAGCGCTCCGGTTCTCGTCTGGGGCGGCTACGCTGATGCGGATGATGAATACCGCAAGACCATCGAGGCGATCGATAACCGTATCCCGGTGCGCAAGCTGATCCGCAATAGATCGAAGGTACCTGACGGTGATTTTATGCGCCATTTACGGCGTGCGCGCGTATTGCTGATTCCTGAAATGGAGGGATTCAAGAAGTCGGTCATGAAGGATGCAATGGATAAGGACGGCAGGGGATGTCCGAGTTGGAGTGAGGCATTTCGTGACTTCCTGCGTCGCGGCGGAAACATCGTGTTCCTCAGTCCGACCGGAGAAGCATTGTCTTTTTTTAATGAATGCGGTCTGGGTCCCCTGCGTTCAGGTGGCAGCGGCACCGGCTGGGAGTTCACTGCGGAAGGCAAGAAGCTTGGAGCCAAGGTGGCCGGCGTGGTGGCCAATGTGAATTCCACGCATTATTACCGGCAGGGGGAGCCTTGGAAAATCTGGGGTGCTGCGCAAGGGGGCGGTACCGGTGCTGTTGTTGTGGGACGGCGCATGGAGCGTGGTTGGGTAATGGTCTTTGGTGCTGATTTTTATGATTCCAATAACGATACGACCGAGACATTGCTACGCTTGATTGAATACCGGGGAAGCAGGTAGCAGGTCCTGGCCGTTGAGGTTTGCCCCTGTGCGGCATCCCGGAATTGCTTGATATCAAGAGAGGCGATTATCCGTATTCGACAC
>JAPYUT010000079.1 GCA_029940475.1 Verrucomicrobiales bacterium
CCCTCGGGCAGTGGCGCCTTGACAACGGCTACAGTGAGGACGGCAGCGGGCCGGGCGAGGGTAACCTCGAGGTGTCGGCGCCGAACGGGTTGACCAACCTGGCGAACTTCGCCCTCGGCTTTGACGCCAGGGGAACCGGTAGCAGCGGGGAGATCGCCGTTGACGGCAACGGTACGATTACCGCCGTTGGTGGAGTTGATATCCACGCTGAGGGCGGCCAGTATTACCTGCGCTACACCCGCCGTGCGGACTATGCCGATGCAGGGCTTACCATTGCCGCGGAGTTCAGCTCAGACCTCAAGCTCTTTGAGGCCCTGGCGACTGCCGGTAGCGTGATCGGCACCGGCAGCAATGACGGCATTGCCATCGAGGCCCTGCAGGTCGAGCTGCCCGCAGGTAGCAACTATGCCCGGCTCAAGGTCAGCATCACTGAATAAAGTCAGGCGCACACAACTCAGTTTTCCCCGCCCGGTCACCGGCTTAAAGGCTGGGCGGGGGGAGGACTGGGTATGTATCCCTTGGTGGCGCATTCCCCCGGGCAGCGGAGCAAAAAAAACGAACCCGCCGCCCATTTCAGGCAGCGGGTCCGTTCACGGTTAATTGATTTGGCGTATTGGCCCTAGCTGAGCTTCCAGTCGCCGCGGTAGTTGAGCGTCTTCAGGAGCTTCTCCGCTTCCGGATCCCCGATTACCTCTTCCTTGGCGGGATCCCACTTGATGGCACGGCCGATCTTGTCGGAAATGTAGCCGATGTGGCCCGGAGTCGCTGAGCGGTGGCCTGTCTCCGCGGGGCAGATGCACTGCTCGCGGCTCTTGACGCAGTCGAGGAAGTTGCGGTGATGACCGCGGGTCTTGTAGGCCTTCTTCGGCCCGCGATCGTTCTTCTCGACAATCCAGTCCCTGTTGGAGGCCTCGATGCGGCCCCGGTCAACATAGATCCAGCCGTTCTCACCGGTCCACTGGGTGCCCATGTTACGGTTGCCGCTGCCCATCTTGTGCCTGTTTGAGAGGGTAACGGTGTAGCCGCCGGCATACTCGGAAACAACCTCGTAGTCGATCGGGTTGTCATACATGCCCTTTTCCGGGTAACGGAATTTTCTGGCCTCAACCTTGATCGGGCCGCTCTTGTCCATCTCGAGTCCCCAGTGGGCGATGTCGTTGTGATGACCGATCCAGTCCATCATCTGGCCGCCGCCGTAGTCCAGGCACCAGCGCCAGTTCCAGTGCAGGCGCTTCGGGTGGAAGGGCAGCATCCGGCTCGGGCCGCACCACAGGTCATAGTCAAGGTTTGCGGGAATAGGCTGGGCGACCTTGCCCTCCTCGCCGGTCTGGTTGCCGGTCGGCAGGCCGACCTTGACCTCCTTGATCTTGCCAAGCAGGCCGTTCATGACTGCCTCGGCGGCGACCCGGAAGCGGGTGTCGCTGCGTTGCTGGGAGCCGACCTGGAAGATTGCCTTGCGCTTGGCGGCCTCCTTGTAGACTGCCTGCCCCTCGGCGAAGAGGTGTGTGATGGGTTTCTCGCAGTAGACATCCTTGCCGTTGCGCAGCGCCTCCATGGTGGCCAGTCCGTGCCAGTGGTCGGGGGTGCCAACGATAATGGTATCGATGTCCTTGCGTGCGCAGAGTTCCCGGTAATCGGTGTAGGCCGCGCAGTCGGTGTTCTTATACTTGTCATCAACCATCTTCTTCCTGCTGTCGCGATGGTTCTTGTCCGGGTCACAGACGCCGAGGGTGCGGATCTCCGCGTTGTTCATCAAGTTGCGCATGTCGCCGGTGCCCTGGCCGCCGCAGCCGATTAGGCCGAGGGTGACCTTGTTGCTTGGCGCATCCTTGCCCAGTACGGTAGAGGGAATGATTGTCGGGGCCGCTACCGCGCCGGCCGCCGAGGTTTTAATGAAGTTTCTTCTTTTCATGGCCAGTAGGATTTTCCCGGCAGGGCCAAGTCGCAAGAAAAAACGGCTCTTTTCCCCTGCGGCCTAGATAGCGGGCCATGTGTCGGCCAGCCGGTATCCCTGCGGCCAGGGGTCGGACGGGTCGGCAATATACTCATAAGTTCCTGTTATCCAGGCTCTTCCGGATATCGATGGAATGATTGCCCTGTGCTTGCCGAAGGTCCGCGAAGTGACCCGCTCAATCCGGCAGTGAAACTCGGATCCGATGATGGATTGTGCAATGTAACGCTCTTTTGCGCTCATTTGCCCTTTTGCATGGAGGGTGGCCATGCGCGCGCAGCAGCCGGTCCCGGTGGGCGAACGGTCGACTTTTCCCGGGCGAATGGCAACGGCGTTGCGCCCGGTGAGGGCTCCGTTCTTCCCCCTGACCAGCGGGCCGGTGAACTGGCAGAAGGAAAGATGGTCCCAGCCGGGATGATGCGGATGGCTGAACCCGAGCTGCTCGTTGGCCGCCGCGGTGATTCTCATGCCGGTCTCGGCGATATCCCGGGCCTCGTGTGGGGCAATCTCAAAGCCCAGCGCCTCCGCATCGATCAGCACGAAGCTGTCGCCCCCGTAGGCGGTGTCCACCGCGAAGGTCCCCAGATCCTTGACTTCAAGGGTGCAATCAAGCCGGTCGGCAAAGGAGGGAACATTGGTGATCTCGATCCGCTCGACCTTACCCTCGCGGCATTGCGCGCGTGCCTCGACGAGCCCGCCCGGGGCCTCGAGAGTCAATACCGTTTCAGGCTCGCTCATCGGCAGGATGCCCCGCTCAAGTAATACTGTGGCAACACAGATTGAATTCGAACCCGACATCGGCGGCGTGTCCTCTGGTTCCATGATGATGAAGCCCATTTGTGCGCGGGGATCCTTTGCCGGGACGATGAGGTTGACATGACGGAACACCCCGCCCCGGGGCTCATTGAGCATCACCGCGCGCAGCGAGCCGTCGTGCTCGATAAACTCCCGCTGCTCCCAGAGAGTTTCACCCGGCGGCGGTGCAACGCCGCTGATGATGACATCGCCGACCTCACCCTCGGCGTGGCAGCTTACGACACTGATGGCTTGTGATGGTTCCATGTCCGGGACCCGTGGCATTGGTGCCGCCGGGATTTTCCCTAAAGCGGCGGAAATGCAAAAACTTACGGTGTTTGCCCTGCCCTCGGTGTTTTTGGTTTGCTTATCGGCAGCGCCCAGAGCGGCTGGATCCAGGCCTGCTTTTGCTGTTTGGCAAAGGAGGGCAGGGGATGCGCCTTGTCGGAGGTGATGATTGCTCGAAAATACAACTCGTTGTCCTTGAGCGAGTAACTGACCGAAGTCCCGGTAAAGGTAGCGAGCACTTCACCAATTCCCGCGGGGTCTGATTGCCGGCTGCGCCGGGTGCCGATGATCCGGGTAGTGTATTTTTCCTTTCCCACGGCCCGGATCTTGAAGCTGAGGGTTCCCTTTTCCTGGTTTCTTTCCAGTCCCTCCAGGGTGACACCGCTCGAGCAGTAGAAGTCCCCGGATCGCATGGCCTTGACGATGTTGTTTGCGCTGAGAGAGGGTGCCCTGACCATCACCCAGCCGCGCCCGGGCTTGACGTCGCCGCCGTGATACTGGTGGGAATCATCCGAGGCGATGCCGAACAGCGGCTCAGCCCCCAGCTCCGCCAGTCGGATGGTGTTGGCAAGGTCCCACATTTTCTCGATTCCCGGGTGCTTGGCGTCGCCAAGTTGCCGCACGCTGGGGTGGCCGTTATAGACCTCAAAAAACTGCTCCTCGATGACATGGGCAAGGTCCTCAGCGGTGATACCCCACCCGAAATTGGGATGGTTAAGGTGGGCGAGGATCAATTGTCCGAGGCGTTTTTCCTGCTCTTTTGCAGCAACCAGGCAGCTGCGCATGGTGGCGCGAAGTGAGGCGCCTTTTTCCGGCTTGATGAGTTCGCCGAGGTTCATCGCGTTGGTATGCACGGGCAGGCCACGGAAACTGTTGGTGATTTCTTCACCCTCAATGAAGAGGAATTTTCCGGCTTGTTCAAACCTTGGCCGGATTTCCCCGAGGGTCTTGAGCCTGACCTGCTGCGCGTCTCCCTTCCCGCGCAGCTCAACCCATTTGGCGCCGAAAGTGGCCAGGTATTTTTTCATTGTCGGGTGGCCGAGGGTCCTGCGGCGTTTTTCCACGGATCCTACAGCCATCCATTTCTCGCCACGGCTCAATATATTGTGGTCCGAGAGCACGAGGAAGTGGTAGCCCTCACGTTTATAGAAATCGGCAATCATCTCGGGAAAATCGTTACCGTCACTCCACAGCGAATGGGTGTGCGTATTGCCTTTATACCAGCGGGACTCCTCACCGGCGGCAATGCCAGTGGCGCAGGTGATTGCGAGGAAAAGCGCGGTAAACCGGGGAGGGCTCGTGTTTGTCATGAGGTAATCCTAGGGGTCCACCCGGGCTGAGACAATGACTAAGAATCAAGCGCATGGAAGCAGCAGGAGGCTGCAACAATTGGCGGGTATGTTAATTTTCCGCGTTGGAATGTGCTTAAAATCCTTGTTCAATGACGGCGGACAATGCACTTTTGCCAAGTTGAGAGCTTTGTCGATTTAATCCTGAAATATAAAACACATGCGTTACTTACTGCCACTCGCCACCCTGGTCCTTATCAGCTTTTCCGGGGCGTTAATTGCCCACGCTGACCATCCCGCCCCACCGAAGGGGTTCACTGCGCTTTTCAATGGCGAAAACCTTGAAGGCTGGTTCGGCCACGGCACCAAGGATCCTCGCACCCTGTGGAAGATGTCCCCTGAGGAGCTTAAGGCCCACCAGCAGGAGACCCTGAAGGATATCAATAAGCACTGGAGTGTTGAAAAAGGTGAGCTGGTCAATGACGGCAAGGGCCTTTACCTGACGACGCTGAAGAACTATGGCGATTTTGAACTGCTGCTCGAATACAAGACGGTGGCCAAGGCTGACAGCGGCATTTACCTGCGCGGTGTGCCGCAGGTGCAGATATGGGATACCACCGAGGCGGGCGGCAAGTGGAAAATCGGCGCGGGCAAAGGTTCCGGCGGCTTGTGGAACAACAGCAAGGGCAAGCCGGGCAAGGATCCCTCCAAGCTCATGGACAAGCCCTTTGGCGAGTGGAACAAGTTTCGCGTCATCATGATCGGCGAGCGCGTGAGCGTTTACCTCAACGGTGAGAAGGTGGTCGATAATGTGGTCATGGAGAATTATTTCGACCGCAAGATCCCGATTTTTGAGAAGGGGCCGATCCAGCTGCAGACCCACGGTGGCGAGATCCGCTGGCGCAATGTTTTTATCCGCGAGATCAATGCCAAGGGAGCCCCGGGCGATGCTGCCGCGCCGAACAAGGCGGAAGAGGGATTTACATCAATCTTTAACGGCAAGGATTTCACCGGCTGGGCTGGACCGATTCAGAATTATCAGGCGGTGGGCGGCAATCTCGCGTGCAAGCCGGGCAAAGGCGGCACGATTTACACCAAGGAAATATACGGCGATTTTGTGGTGCGACTGGACGTCAAGCTCCCCGCGGGAGGCAACAACGGTCTTGCCATTCGCTATCCCGGCAAGGGTGATACCGCATACGCGGGCATGTGCGAATTGCAGGTGCTGGACAACACCTCGCCGAAATATGCCAAGTTGCATCCCGCCCAGTATCACGGCTCGGCCTACGGAATGTTTGCCGCCAAGCGCGGGCACCTGAAAAAGCCCGGCGAATGGAACACCCAGGAAGTCACCGTGAAAGGATCAACGATCAAAGTGGTGCTGAACGGCGAGACGATTCTGAATTGCGACCTGAGCAAAGTAGAAAAGCCAATGTACAATATTGAGAAGTTCAAGGGCCGCACCCGCAAGGAGGGCCACTTCGGTTTCGCCGGACACGGTGCGGCAGTGCAGTTTCGCAACGTGCGCATCAAGCGCCTGTAAGGAGCGCTATATCCCGGCCAGCTATTTTTCTGGCCAGGCCCTTGGGCCACAGGCGACATAGACGGTGCTTTTCGAGTCACGTTCCTGCAGCGGGTTGAAGAAATCAACCACTTGGGATTGCGCGGTTTCAAATACCCCGCTTAACAGTTCAATGAATTTTTCCTCAGGCGGATCATCCGACCACATGGCGAATACGCCGCCCGGCTTGAGGTGCCCGGCCAGTTTCTTGAGTCCTTCCACGGTGTAGAAATCCGCATGCGAGACATCGAGAAGCTTGCTTGGTGTGTGGTCGATATCAAGCAGCACGGCGTCAAACCTGCGGGCCGGATCATCGGGATCAAACCCAGTGGATGGGTCAGCGGCCATGGCGAAGAAATTACTGTGGACAAAGCGGCAGCGGGGGTCATCACACAGGGTTTCCCCAAGCGGGATCATTTTACGTTGATGCCACCCGATGACTTCCTCAAGTGCGTCGATAACCATCAGCTGCTGCACATCTGCATTGTTGAGTGCCGCCTTGGCGGTGTAGCCAAGCCCGAGCCCGCCGACAACAACGTCAAGTTTTTGCCGCGGGCCAAGTGCCGCGAGGCCAAGCTCTGCAAGTGCTGTCTCGACCACGGTAAACAGGCTCGACATCAGGAAGGCGTCGCCAAGGATCACCTCGTAAACCTCAAGGTTGTCCAGCGAGGGCATACGCCGCCGGCGCAGGATGAGTTCCCCCATCCTGGTCTGGGCGTAATCGAGCTCCTCAAAGTCCAGCGGCATCATTTACCCTATATTGCAGGGCGGTGTGCTTCTAGGGAAAAACCTGAGGCTGGCAACTAATGATTGCACGGGGCTTTCCCCAAGGGTTAGCATCAACCAAGGCGGGAAAATCCAAGTTATATAGTACCCCTGTCGCCTGCCCCTGCCGCAGGTGAGCGCGTAATCAAGCATTTAAATCTATGAAATCCTTATCCAGTCGTCGTTCTTTTCTAAGCCAATCTGCCGCCACCATCGCCGGGGCCTCCATTGCATGTGGGGCAGGGGAGCAGGAGGCAAATGCAACCCGGGGTCCAAGCCTGAAGGGCAGGATCTTCAAGGCCCTGAAAGGGGGCGGGAACAAGAAGGGTGAGAGCGTGGAGGCTTTATTTACCCGGCTCAAGGAACTTGGCTTTGATGGCATCGAGAGCGGCAGGGCCAACGAGGCCGAGGTCTACCGCGCGGCCACGGCGAAGACCGGCTTCCGTGTGCACGGGCTTGTCAATGGCGGGCACTGGAGCACACGCCTCAGCCACCCGGACCCGGTGGTGCGCGGCAAGGGAAGGGCAAACCTTGAATACGCGCTGAGGAACACGCACCTGCTGGGAGGTTCTTCCGTGCTGCTTGTGCCGGGCAAGGTAAACGGGGCAAACGAGACACACGACCATGTCTGGGAGCGCTCTATTGAACAGGTGCGCAAGGTGCTGCCGCTGGCATCCCGTATCGGGGTGCGCGTGCTCATAGAGACGGTATGGAACGGCTTTTGCGAGAGCCCGGAGAAGTTCCGCGACTACATCGATGCCTTCGCCAGCCCGTGGGTCGGGGCGTATTTCGACATCGGCAACATGCAGAAGTTTGCCCCGGCGCACGAGTGGATCCGCGTCCTCGGCAGCCGTACTGTCAAGCTTGACGTCAAGGACTGGGGCAAAAAGAACGGCTTCTGCCGGCTCGGCGAGGGGGATGTTGACTGGGACAGGGTGCGCGTTGAGCTCAAGGCACTGGATTTTTCCGGCTGGGCGACACGCGAGGGCTCGGACCGCTCAATCGAGGATACCAGCCAGCTTATTGACCAGTTGCTGATCGGCGAGTGAGGCAGAGCCTTGGTTGAGCTTTCGATTCCCGTGATGCCGGATCGGTCCATCCCAGCCGTTGACCCGCTGCCTGACAGGTGGGCAGTGCAGTGGCAGCGCACCCTTGAGTGGCTGGGTCTTGGCATGGTGTTCATCCCCGTCGGCGAGAGGCTTTTCAAGCGCTACAGCGAACCCGGGCGCCATTATCATGATGCCCGCCATGGGCTGGCATGCGTGAAGGCGCTCGGCAGTTACCCCGGGGCAGTAAAAAACCATGATGCCGTTGAACTTGCCCTCTGGTTCCATGATGCGGCATACAGCGCGCGGGCAACGCCGCGTGAAAACAAGGAGGGCAGTGTGGAGGTATTCCGAGAGGAATTCCAGCTGCTGGCAGGCGACCTTGTCGATATCAATGAGGTAGCCCGCCTGATCATCGCCACCCGGCATCACCGGGAGCCGGAAGACGCAGACGCCGCACTGGCAATGGACATTGACCTGGGGATTTTCGGGGATGACCGGGTGCGCTACGACACCTATGCCGGGGAGATTCGCAGGGAATACGCACACTGTGATGATCAATCCTTTCGCAGCCAGAGGGTGGAGTTTCTGCGGACATTCTTGCGCCGCAGGTCCATCTACTGGACGCGGCACTTCCGCAAATTGATTGAGAAACGGGCGCGGGAGAATATCGAGCGTGAGCTTGACGTGCTGGAAAGAGCCTAGCGTCTTTCGGGATCCTGGCCCGCGATGCGTTTTTGCCACAGCGGGTAATCCCCGCTGATGAGCTTTTGCGGCGAGTTCACATACCAGCTGTAGCCGCTGCGCCGCTCATCGGAGATTTCCGCCAGCGCGTAGTAGACCTTGCCGTCACGGTTGCCGAAGATGGGCCGGTTGCTGCCAATTTCGTAAAGCCTGGCCCAGAGCGGCACCGCCTGCGCATCAGCAATGATCTGTTTGCCGGCTAAAGGGTCATTGACCTGCCGGATCCCCTCCAGTTTTGCAGGCCCTGAGAGCCACGCGACGGCGGCATGGACGGCATTGATTATCCCGGGCCGGGGTGACTCAAGGTTCATCAGGAACTGTACCACGCCGACACTTTCAGCTGAGCAGAGGGAGACTGGCTCAAAGCTCCTTGCCGGGCGCGGGAGAAAGTTGACCTCGTCGTGCTGCTGTCCCCATGCGGTGAGGACACCGTTAACTTTCACCTGGCATGCAAGGATGCAGTCAATGCCCCGGGCTACTGCCCCTGCCGCCTGCACACGCATGGCCTTGTCTACCCAGACAAAAGGCTCGCTACCTTCAGCGGTATCGTGCAACACGCCAAGGGCGCCAACCATGGCCCCGTCATTATAGGTAATGAACCTGGCATAGCCATCCCGGCGTGGATACCTCTGTGGCCATCCGCCATTCTCATATTGTGCGTCGAGCAGATACTCAATGCCGGCGATGGCACCATGCTTGAAGCGGGGCAGGCCGCTCATGGTGTAGGCTTTTGCGAGCAGCCGTATCTGCGAGTGGGTGGTGCCGTTGTCGAGTGTTGTGTCTTCGCGTTGCCGTGCAAAGAGAAGTTCCAGCTCACCATGATCCCTTGTGTCCTTCGCCCATCCGCCGTTTGCACGCTGGCCGGCGAGCACCCGGTCTGCGGCGGTGATTGCCTGGAGCTGTTTATTTGAAATGTGTGTTGAATCCTGCGCAATTGCCAGATCTGCCATGTAAATTGCAGTCATGGTTTTGCCTGCATCGGTTTCTTCATGCGATGAATACCATGAGACCACTGCCCTGGAAGGGGTGATGGGGATGAATCCCGGGTATGAGTTGTCGCCGCTGCTTGGCAGCTGTGCGAATTCATCGAGGGTTTTGCCATTGAGCCAGCAGAGTGATGTCCTCGGCCCGGGTTTTGTTGAGCGTCTACCGCCGACCACGATGCGTCCGCCCCACTTCATGATAAGCGGGCCGCCGATATAGCGGTCGAGAGTGTGCCTGTGCCATTCCTTGTAGGGCGGCCCGGAGCGCAGCAGCTGGGCTTTGGCTCGTCCCCGGCGGCCAATCGCGAGGATGTTGCCGTTGCGCTCAAAGAGAAATGCCGTCTCATCGCCCCGGGTTTCCTGAAACGTTGCCCCCTTGCGCCATATCAGCCCGTCGTCGCTCTCCAGCATGATGGACTCGACCTGGTCGGGTTCCCCGTGGGGGCCCACCGCAAAGCCAACCTTGCGCCTGCCACAGAGATAGGCTTTTTCTCCGAATGAGGCCGCACGCCAGATATAATGCCCGAAGGTTCCCTCGAGGATTTTTGGCTTCGACCAGGCCTGCCCGTTTTCTGAGCAAGCCGTGTAGCCAAGATGCAGGTTGAGGTCGAGATCCTCATTGTCCCGGATGGCGGTTTCCCCGCTGAACCATGTTCCCGTGTAGACAAATAATTTTTCCCTGAAGACGAGGAAATGGGGATCACGCGTGTCGCGGCCGGCAACGCTGAAGCGATGCACCTCCCTCCATGCCTTTGTGTCCCTGCTGGAAAGGATGATGATCGAGGCATTCGGGCTGACACCATGACCATCAGGACAGCTGCGGAAGGCCAGATAGAAGGCATCCTTGAACACGACCAGGTCAGTAAACGCGTTATGCTCACCGTTGTCGAAGACTCGCCTGACATTGCTGAGCTCGACCTTTGGGGTGTCTGCCAGGACCAGGGCGGGCATGGCAATTGCAGCGAGAATCGCCGGGCAAACTGACTTGGCCTTGGCTCTCATGATACTTGGTGCGCGCAGCTTTAAGGTCGACGCCGGAGTGGCGATAAGGGCGGCGACCCCTTTGCAGCGCTTCTTCAGTAATCCAAGCCGGTTGTTACGCGCAGGAAGTAAGTGCGGCCACCCTGGGTATCCGGCACCGCGACCTCGGCGTCTGGCCCGGCAGCAAGGACATTGATGTCGGGCAGCGGGGTCCAGGTGACAAGGTCAGCGGAAGCCAGCACGAGGTAACGTTTTCCCGCTACAGAGTGCCAGCTCAGCAGGAGCTGTCCGGCAATCGGGCTGCGGCTGAAGGGCTTGATCCTTAAGCTCGAGCCCGGATCCTGCGGATCGGTGCCGGCAAGGAATTCCCCCAGGTTTGAGAGCGTGTCGCCATCATTGTCAAGGATTGCATCCCCGTGCACGAGTAGATTCAGCCCGTTGGCGTCTTCCCAAATGTCCGGCATGCCGTCGCCATCACTGTCGGCCAGCACGTCAATGTTCAGTGCAAGGGTGCCGGAACCCCCGGCATTGGTCGCGCTGAGAGTTACCCCGGAGTTGCCGGCAGTTGCCGGTATCCCGGAAATCAGGCCGCTGGCTGCGTCTATCGATAAGCCTGCCGGAAGGTTTGCCGCACCATGGGTCGTGGCTGAATTGGTGACCGTCACCTGATAGGAGAATGGTTTTCCTGCCACGGCGATGACACTGGAGGGTGAGGTAATTGCCGGCGCGGGCAGCGCGGTGATGTTAAAGCGTTCACTCAGCGCGACATGGCCTGCCCCGTCATCAAGAAGAAGGATTGCATCCGTGCCCGTGTTATTGAAGGTGACCGAACCGGTCCATGTGCCATTGACAAATGATGCGGTATTCAGGGATGAGGAAATTGCCTCGAATCCCCCCGGGAACGGGGTGTTGAGATCGCTATTCTCATTACCGGGACTTCTCGCAACCCAAGACCAGTCGCTGGTGATGTTGCGGTCCTCATTGCCCCTGCGGGTGAGTGCGCGGTTGCGGGAATCGGCCCACGGCACTCCTCCACCGCTCCATGCATCGCCCACCCTCATGTTAAAGCCACCGGCGGTAACGTTGATTGAGCCAAGCTCATTGGCAGAGTAACCCCAGGCGACGAAGTCAACCAGCTTGCCGAAGTTATCGACCAGCATCACCCAGCCGCGCTGGCCGACATTGCCGAAACCCCCTCCATGATACCAGGGGATGTCGCCGCCGAGATAGTCGGCTGCCTGCCACTGTTGGGAGTTATCGTCTTCGTCGTGCCGGTAAATAACCTCTCCTGCGGCCATTGTCGCGGGAAGGTTCAGGAGGGTTGGCGCAACCAGGTTGATACCACTACCTGCCGCTGATGCCGCCTGGTTAAGGGCCACGAACCAGCCGGCGGTGTTGACCGTGCCGGCACTGACATTTTCAATCTCGAAATAGTCCGGTGATCGATCCCAGCATTCGGTAATGAGGATCGAGGATCCGTTGTCGGCCCCGACGAAGGCCCCGACCGGGATATTTTGGTTGTAATTAACAACCGTGCGCCCGGCGGCATCGGTTGCCCTTGCCGTGATTTCCGCCGGCGTAGCAATCGAATATGTTGCCGCAATGCCTGACCACTGATACCCGGCCAAAGGACCCGATGCCGCAATGTTGATTGACAGCGTGGCGACGCCTTCACCACCGCCGTTGGTGGCGCTGAGGGACACCTCAAAAATGCCGTATTCGGAACTGTTGCCGGAAATTATACCGTTCTGTGTGTTGATCGCCAACCCGGAGGGCAGGCCTGAGGCGGAGTAGGCCGACGGGATATTGGTTGCCCTTACCTGGTAGAAGAAAGAGTCGTTGAGGGTGGAGATTGTGCTCTCCGGGCTGGTGATCACCGGCGGGGAGGTCTTGGCGGGGGTGCCGCCCAGGATAATGCTTGCCCGCCAGTTTTCCGCCGTATCCCAAGCTCCCCGGGGTGCCGCTGAGTCAAGAATCTCAAGAGAGTAACCACTGCCGTCCGAGTCCTGATACCAGGAATCGTTATACTCAAATCGCATGATGGCTGCCGCAAAGGGTGCAGCCAGCTGCAATACGATATCCTCGCCGTCGTTGTCCAATTTCCCCGAGTATTGCCCGGCGACGCTGATTGCCGCTCCATGTTCAGCTTCAAAGGCGACGGGATCGGCTACCACGAGCACGTAAGAGCCGATATCGAGCGTCATTTCAGGAAAAATAAAGTTGATACCGCGGGTAAAGCGCACGCCGCCAAGTTCCAGCGGCACGCTGCCGATATTCTGCAACTCGATGTATTCAAGTGCCTCGGTCGATGCGGGGTGATACATGATCTCAGTGATACGCAAGCCGGCAAGCAGGGCGAGGGCCTGCGTGTAGCCTTCATTCTCTTCGGATGTTTCCGTCACCGCTGAGCGCAACTCGAGGCCGAACACGACGTCGCCGCTGCTGTCGTCGTCCTGGTGCACGGAGGCGGCGATCACGTTTTCCCCGGCACGCATCAATCCGTCCGGGATATCAAAGGATCCTTCGCGCACGGCATTATCCCACCCGCTTGCGGCAAAGGTGGCGTGGGTGATCTCACCACCGGGCATCCGCAAGCGGTATAGCTCGACACCGTTGAGGTAGATCACCGCGCCGTCGTCGGCGAAGATGTCAAAATTGAATGCAGGGACGAGCGGGTCGCCGTCCAGGGTAAAGGTGTGGCGAAAGTAGTGGGTGGTCGGCGGGTTAAGGTTGAGCAGTGTTCCCGCAGGGCCGTTGACCGGGTCGTTGTCCCTGTATAACAGGCCCGGGCCTCGCGGCCACGAGGCATCGTCAAATTCGCGGTTACGCCATGCCGTTCCGAGGTCGGTATTGCTTTGCTCGTAAGCCCACTGCGCATTGGGGGCAATCAGCGTGGTGGTGGTGACAGTGGCGTTGTCACCGACATTGGACAGGCCGGGTGTCGGCATGGTGAAATACTCGTAAGTGAGGGCACCATCAGGCACCCGCCCGCGGGCAATGTCCACTGCTTCAGCCTGCAGGTGCACGCTGTCGATTTGTGTGAGATCCTCTGCAAGGAGATAAATCCACTCGTAGCTGGAAGAGAGCTTGAAGTCGAGTTGCCTGATGCCCTCTTCGCCATCGCCGGTGGCCCGGAATACGCTGAATCCCCTTGCCGCGATGAAGCTCAGTGGAGCAATTGCCTCCTGGCCCGGTTGCGACAGGGAATCCTCGCTGAGGAAGAGCCCGGCAAGCGGCACAGGCAGGCTGTCCGGGTTGTAAATCTCGACAAAATCGTCGGCAAACAGGGATTCGGTTGCTGCCAGCCATTCGTTGATACGCAACCCGCGTGGGGAACCGTATGGCTGTGCGTGATTGGCGGCACCGGGCGTGACCCTGGTAAGGGCCCAGGCAGCCCCGTTATGGCCAATGCGCCCGATACTGGAACCGGGAATTTGTAAACCGTATTCGATCGAGTCGATCAGGTCGCCACCATTTGCCACTGATTCGTAGAGGTAGATTCCCTCGCCATCGTTATCGAGTGAGAAGCCGAGGTGAATGCCTGGTGTCTGTTCGGCATCAGCGTTCAGGATCAGGTAGCCACCCGCCGGGATGGTGATGCCCTCCGGGAAAACGAACTTGGCGGGAAATGCCGGGTTATCGGTGATGCTTTTTTGGGCCAGGCTGATCTCCGTTGCCCCGGCATTGTGTAATTCGATCATGTCCGGGAAGCTGCCGCTGTTGTCATAACTGCCGCCGTTTGCGGCCAGCACTTCATTGATCACCAGGCGCGACAGG
>JAPYUT010000018.1:0-56625 GCA_029940475.1 Verrucomicrobiales bacterium
GAACTAAAGGCCCTGGAAGCCAAGGTGATTAAACGGCCAAATATTATTGCCGCTGATGAAGCCAAAGAGCCCGGCGATATTCAAATCGCCATCCGCGGTAACGTCCATAATGCCGGAGCCAAAACCCCGCGCCGTTTCATTCAAGTGCTCAACCAGGGACCCTTGCCAAAGATTGCGCCCAAGGCAAGTGGACGCATGGAACTGGCCAACTGGATAGCCGGTGCTCAGCACCCTTTAACCGCGCGGGTGTTTGTCAACCGCGTGTGGCATCATCTCTTTGGCAAGGGCCAGGTGAGCAGCGTCGATAACTTTGGCCACATGGGACGCCTTCCCGCCAACCAGGCACTACTGGACCACTTGGCCGTTCGTTTTGTAGAACAAGGCTGGTCCACTAAAAAACTCATCCGCGGGATTGTATTTTCACGTGTTTACCAGTTGAGCACGACCCACGGTGCCGCGCAGGCAAAGGTTGATATCGAGAACCGCTTGCACTGGCGCCAGAACCGTCGCCGCCTGCAGGCTGAGGCAATACGCGATGCCATTCTCTCCACCAGTGGAAAACTGGATAAAAAACTGGGCGGGGCGACAGTCAAGCCCGGCACAAAAACCGAATACGGCTACAAGTTCGAGGGACATCGCCGCAGCATTTACACACCGGTTTTCCGTAACACAATGCCTGAAATTATGCAGGTATTTGACTTTGCCGACCCCAACCTTGTCATGGGTCAACGCACCACCAGCAGTGTGCCCACCCAGGCACTCTTCCTGATGAACAACCCTTTCGTCCATCAACAGGCTGAGTTTGCAGCAACGCGCCTGCTCGAGGATCAATCCGCAAACAATGACACACGTGTGAAATATGCCTATCAGCTGGCCCTCGGGCGCAATCCCACCCTGCAGGAACACCAGATCATCCTGAGCTTCCTGAAGGAGACACAAGACCCCGGCAGGGCATGGGCCCAGGTCTTCCAGGGCCTGTTTGCCAGCCTGGATTTCCGCTACCTGAACTAGAACCGACTTGAGGATCTCACCAAAAATGGTTGGATTTACGGCCACCTATCGGTAAACCTTAAAATTAACATGCAATCAGGACACATCTCCCGCCGAAGCGCGCTGCGCAGCATGTCCTGCGGATTTGGCGGCCTTGCGATGGGGGCAATGGCACACCGTGAGGCAATGGCAGGCGGCAACCCGCTTGCGCCAAAAATGCTGCATCACGCTCCCAGGGCCAAGCGCGTGATCTTCCTCTTCATGGCCGGTGGCGTCAGCCAGGTGGATTCCTATGATTACAAGGAGAACCTCTTCCGTGATGACGGCAAGATGATCCGCTTTGATGACGCGCGTACCCTGGCCAAGACACGCAAAATCGTAGAGCACCGGGTCATGAAACCGCTCTGGAAATTCAAGAATCATGGCCAGTGCGGACAGCCGGTTAGTGAACTCTTTCCCCATACCGCAAGGCACGTTGATGACCTGTGCATCCTCAAGGGCATGCAAACCGAGGGAGTGGCACACGGACCCAGTACCCTTTTCCTGCACACCGGCACGATTAACCTGGTCCGTCCAAGCATGGGTTCATGGGCAAATTACGGCCTCGGCACCGAGAACCAGAACCTTCCCGGATTTGTCAGCATCGGCCCATCCATGGGCAATGGCGGACCGCGCAATTACAGTAACGCGTTTTTGCCGGCCGCCTATCAGGGCACGCCAGTCGGTCGCGCAGGAATCCCGGCCAAGGAGGCCACCATCAAGAACATCACCGCCCAGGGAGCCGACCCGCTTCAGCAGCGCAAACAATTTGAGCTGCTGCGCAGGATCAATGCCGAGCAGGCATCACGTGCGCCCGGGGACGACAGACTGGAGGCCGTCATCAATTCCTTTGAGCTTGCCTGGCGCATGCAGAACAACGCACCGGACATCCTCGACATGTCCAAGGAAAGTCCGCGCACCCTGGCCATGTATGGCATTGGCGAGAAGCATACCGACAACTTTGGTCGCTACTGCCTGCGCGCGCGCCGCCTGAGCGAGGCCGGTGTGCGCTATATCCAGGTAAACTACACCGACAACGGCAACAATCCTTCCTGGGACCAGCACTCCAACATGCCCAAGCACATGGAGCATGCGCTGGCGACTGACAAGCCGGTGGCCGGGCTACTCGAGGACCTCAAGCAACGCGGCCTGCTGGAAGACACCATTGTCTGGTGGGGCAGTGAATTCGGTCGCACACCCTACGCCCAGAACAAGGGTACCGGCCGCGACCATAACCCTGACGGCTTCACCGTGTGGTTAGCCGGCGGCGGTTTCAAGCCGGGAATGGCCTATGGCAATACCGATGCCTATGGCCACCATGCCGTGGAGGGCAAGGTGCATATGCATGACCTGCACGCCACCATCCTGCACCAGCTTGGCCTTGACCACAAGAAGCTCACTTACCGGTATGACGGCCGCGATTTCCGTTTAACCGATGTGCATGGCAAAGTCGTGAAGGATATTATTGCCTAGCTTTACCCGCTCCGAACCGGTCAACCTTCACGAGGAGTGATGAATTTCACTCGACATGGTAATGATTTTCCTGCATTAAATTTTTCAACTCCAGATTAATCCCAACATCAGGACCAGACATGAAATTTATCCTGCTCACCACATCCCTGGCCATCTTTCTCGCCGCCTGCAGCGGTTCAAAGGACACTCAGCCGCCTGCAGAACCCGACCCGACACCTGCGCCGGAACAAAAGCCTGAGCCTGAGCCATTACCCAAACCCGCACCCAAGCCAAAAGTCAGCATTCACGAGGCGGCAAGAACCGGAAACCTTGCAGCGATCCGACAATTCATCACTGCCGGCGCAGACCTTGATGAAGCGGAACCTGTCTTTGGATCCCCCTTGAATAATGCCATTGTCTACAACCAGATTGAGATCGTCAGGGCCCTGATCAAGGGGGACGCTAATGTGAATGTCAGGCAAAAGAGTGATGGCAACACCCCGGTCCACAGTGCCGCATTCTTTGCCTACCCCAAGACACTCAGCCTCCTGCTTGATGCTGGTGCTGAGAAAGCTGCAAAAAACCTCAAAGGGGAACTACCAATCGACATCACCCTGATCCCATGGGAAGACGCGCAGGGAATTTATCTTCTTGTTGGCGGACTCCTCAACAGCGTGACCGGTGAAAACAAGGTCCCGATGGATCTGCCGCGTATAAAGGAATCTCTCCCGGAAATCTTCGACTTACTCTCCGACGGTGAGGAATTCACCGCAATTAAAAAACCTGATGATGCAGAGGCCGCAAACGGAGCCATCCTCGGTGCCGCCCTGATAGGTGATGTCGACGCGATCAGGAAAGCCATTGCCGCAGGTGATGACCTTGACCTGAGAAATGAACACGGCTCGACTGCCCTGATGACAGCCTCCTCATTCGGCAGGATAGAGGCGGCAATTGCCCTCATCAAGGGCGGTGCTGACCCGGACCTGAAAAACAACAGGGGGGACACGCCCCTGCTGGCTGCATCGTTCTTTTGCCGGGAGGAAATCGTCAAGGCCCTGCTCGAGAACGGAGCCGACAGGGAAATCGCAAACAACGACGGATCCCGGCCAATTGACACGGTGGCAACGCCCTGGAGCGAGGAACTGGAAGGTCTCTACAAGTTCATGGAAAGCATCCTGAAACCCATCGCCCCTATCGAGATGGACATTGAGAGGATCAGGGAAGCCCGCCCGAGGATTGCCGAGATGCTTCGCTGAACAGTGTAAGGGATTTACTCCAGCACTCGCACCACCAGTTCACGCAATACCCAGTCCCCGGGAGCCTCAACCCCATGGTGGGGGGAACTGTCCAGGCGCAGGACCTCCCCGGCCCTCAGGATCCCGAAATCACTGAGGATTCCACTCTGATCCTTGGAGTCGATGTCGGCATCCACACAGTAGATCGCCAGCGGGGCCTTCTTACCCATGCGGTAAAATCCACCGCAACTTCCCGTCCCCGCAACAATCGCCGCTGACTCAATGATCACATCCTTTTCGAAGGAAATGAGCAGTGCCTCCCCGGAGTCAACCTGGACCGACTTACCTCCCGCCACACCGAGCCCCCGGTTACTGGCGCTGGCCTTGCCCCCGGCGGCGGTGAGCATGAGCCTGACCCCTTCGGGTTGTTTCTCCCTGCGCCAATCAAAAACAATCCGCCTTGCGGGTGCAAATTCGGTGACCCGGTGGCCGCCGGCATTGCGGTGCAGGAGGGCAAGACGGGTAAGTTCCCTGATAAGCGGCTGCAGGACGGGCTCACCGGAGAGATCAGCCTGCTCCTTTGGATCCCGGCTCAAGTCATAGAGGGCAAAAGGCCTGGCTTTTCCCTCACGCAGGAGCGTGGCATCAAGGAAGAGTTTCCACTTCCCCGTCCAGGTCTTTTCTCCTACCCGCGGCGAATCCAGGCGAAAAGCGCAGGCGGCCGGATCATCCTTTGCCTCCTTGTGATCGTTGTGGAAAAGGGGACGCGATGCCAGCTTCTGGCCGCGCCAGGAGGGCAGCACGTTGAAGCTGTCCTCAGCACCCTTTTCCCCGCTGCGCAAATCAGGCAGATCGACCCCCAGGATTGCGGCGAAGGTGGCATACAGATCCTGCAGGGCAAGTAACTCGGCGCTGGTTTTTCCCGGGCTGGAAGGATTTCCGTTACCAACCCCGCCCGCAGGCCAGCAAACAATAAAAGGCACACGGTGGCCGCCCTCAAAGGCGGATCCCTTGTTGCTACGCAACGGCCCGGTGGCGGACTTCGCCGCTATTTCAGCCCCGTTGTCGGAAGTGAAGATGATGATGGTGTTGCCCAGCAGCTTCCTGCCCGGACGCCGCGGATCATCAGTCTTTGCCAGGTAGTCAATGAGCCTGCCGAGGGCGACATCATTCTCATAAATGTAATCGCCGCGTTGCCCTGCCTTGTCCCCCGAGACCATGCGCCCGGCACCCTTGACTTTCTGCCCGCCAATCTGCGTATCCGGCGTATGCGGGCCGTGATTGGAATTGGCAGCGTAGTAAAGGAAGAAGGGTTTGGCGCGGGATGTCTTTCCGGACATGTGATCCTTCAGGAACCCTATCGCGCTCTTGGAATGCCGACTGCCAAGTTCACTGAGAATGTATGCGTTGGGGCCCTCCCTGTGGAGTTGCTTGCCGTTGCCGTTGGCACTTACCGAAATTCGCCCGTGAATATGACCCGGCCCGATTGCCTGGTCAGGCCTGTTTCTATCCCCGCGATTGTTCCTGCCGACACGAACCCCCTTTGCCCCTGCATCGGGACCGGAGGTTCCGTGCGAACGCGAAGTGATACGACAGAACTGGAACCCGCAATCAAGCGGGCTGACTGCCAGTGGCCTGGTTAAATCGGCGTCCTTCCAGCCGTCAGCAGGCGAGCCGTCAGCGCGGCTGTAACGCAAACCGACATGCCACTTGCCAACCATGCCAGTGGTATAGCCGCTTGAGGCAAACAATGTGGCGAGGGTTGGCCGGTCAGTCTCAATCATCGGGTCACCCTGCGCACCGAAGAGCACCCAATACTTGAGCCGGTTGCGCCATGGATAACGCCCGGTAAGCAGCCCGTATCGGGTTGACGAACAACGTGAAGAAGGGGTGTGGGCGTCGGTGAAGAGCACACCCATGCGGGCCAGCCTCTCCATCTGCGGGGTATGGAGTTGCACTAAACCAGCGTTGCCGGTAAATTTCTGATAGGCACTGGTGTCCCCCATGCCCATGTCATCTGCCATCATCAGCACCACGTTCGGCACAATCCCGGAACCCTTGAAACAGGGAAGAAAAAACAGCACCGTGAGGATACAAAGGAGTTTACGTGAAATCATTTTTTATTAATGGATCCTTGCCATCGCACCTGAGCCCGTAACATGCACGGGAAAAAGTTTACCGGCAACTCTCAAGAAAAGCCACGAGGTCAGCAAGTTGCGCGGCAGACAGGAGACGATCAAGGCCCACGGGCATTGCCGACACCGGGGCCCTGAACATCTTTTTAATCCTGTCGCGCGCCACGCGTTCCTCACGCTGGCCGGCATTCTTCAGGTAGACTGCCTGCGGCGTTTGCCGCTGGATTAAGCCAACATGGCTAACACCACCGGTGCTCTCGATGACAAAGTTCTCATAGCCGTTAACCACGGTGGCACTGGGGAAAACAATGGCTTCCAGGAAATCACGGTGACTGCGGATGGCACCGATGCTGGACAGGTCCGGGCCGAGTGTGCCGCCTTGACCGAGGACGCGATGGCACAGTGAACAGGTGGCGCGGTTGGTATGGAACAGGACACGTCCGCGTGAGGCATTGCCCGCCGGTAATCCTTCGAGCATTGCCTTGAGTCGCGCTTCACGCTCACCGACCTCATCCTCACCTGCCTTTGCCAGGGCGCTTAATGCCGAGTGCGCCTCAGGCAGTGCAGGAGGGAACGCAGCAAGGATGGCACTTATCCGGGAGGGCTCCAGGGAGCTGCGCCCGGGACTCGCCTCCAGTGCAGCTGCAAGCCTGGTTCCCAAGGTGTTGAGATCTGCTTGCGGCCAATCCTTGAGGTCTTCCTGTGAAGTGCTGCCCAGTCTGATGAAAGGCTGCAAGAGCCCGGTAACCTGCAACGGTGACGCGACAGCCAGCAGCTTACATAAGGCCAGTGCCTGCGCGTTGTTGTGTGCAGTAAATTCAAGGTGGCCAAGAGCCCGGGCTGACTGCCCGCCAAGCAGTGTCGCCGTCTGCGGGTCACCTGCCAGGCCGGTAAGGAATTTAAACCCCTTTGCGTCGATCTGCTTGCCGTGTTTGACGATTGCCTCCAGGGCTGCGACACGGATCTCCGGCGACTCGCGGCTGTTTGCTGCGAGCTGTTGCACCGTATCGGCAAGGACCTCTCCCGCCCCAAAACGCAACACGACGGCAAGGGCCTCACCCTTGACGTCAATGGCAGAGGAACCCAGTGCCGCCTTGATGTGCCCGGTGAGCAATGGCGGGAGATTTTCCATGAAGCTGATGGCAGCGAGCAGGCGAACCTTTACTACTTCGGAAGTGACCCTGTCCGACAAGGCGCCACCCACCAGGCCCTGAAATACCTCATCCTTTGCAAAAGTGAGCATGATACTCTCGATCATCTGCTCTTTTTGGGAATCAAGCTCCGCCACCTCCAGTAATTCCGAGAACACCACGAGGACCTCCTTGTGCCACTTGGGACGCAGGGAAATGACCCGCTGCGCCTCATCGCGCACCGCGGCATGGGGCGAGGTGAGAAGCCCGACCGCCATTTCCGGCACCAGTGCCTCAGTCTCCATCTGCTCAAGGACACGCAGCGCGGTTTTCTGCCAATGTGGCTGCTCCGGCTTGTCGAGGTAAGCTGCAGTGGCATCCGCATCACCTATCTCTATGAGCGCACGGGTGGCGGCATGCTGCAGATATAATTCAGCATCTGCATGCAGGATCCCGAAAAGGGCCGCCACAGCACTGTCTTCATTAACCTGCCCGAGAGCGGTGGCCGCGGCACGCACCACAGCCGGGTTGCCGTCCTTGAGCAGCCCCGCCAGCAGCGGCCCGGCAGCCTTGTCCTGCAGGATGCCCAGCGAGCGGGCGGCAACCTGCCGCACCCCCGCATCACTGTCTGAAAGTGCGCCGCGAAGTGCCCCCAGGGCGGCATCTGACCTGATGCGGGAAAGTACCCACAACTGGCGCCTGCGCACCTGCGGCGAGGTGCTGCCCTTAAAGGCACTGACCAGAGCCGTATCAGCATTCCCGCCCCTGGCAATCAGGACATCGCCGGCACGGTCACGCACCTTTGGCCGTTGATCGGCAAGAAGGGCGGTAACCTGCGCAGTCGCCAATTTATGCCATTTTATTTTTGCGCCGAGCGGGTCACCGGCAACCACCCCGCCCCTGCGCCGGATGCGGTAGATCGCCCCCTTTACCTCAGGCTTGGCAAGCTTGGAATGCGGACACCCCCAGCTGAGCCAGCCGCCGGTATCCAGCAGCAGCAGGCTGCCGTCAGCATCCTCCAGCACGTCTGCGGGATGGAAATCAATGCTCGGGGAGACCAGAAAGTCCTGCTCCTCGGTGGTAAAGCTTGCACCGCTCTCTTTGAGGCGGACATGAACCAGGCGCCGGGTATTGAACTGGCAGGCAAACAGCGTGCCCCGGTAGGATGGCCCGAAATGCTTCCCACGATAGCGGACCAGGCCAGCCGGGGCGACCTGCCCCCAGCGGCTCACCGCGGGTAGGCGGTAACCGGTCTCATACACCAATGGCACGCCATAGACGCGCTGTGTCAGGCCCCCGGGAAGCCAATGGATCAGGGCATCATGCCGTCCACCGTAGCTGTCAAAGATGGCGCAGGTGGAAAGCATCTCCCCCTTGCCGGTAAACACGATGTCCACCGGGTTGATCCCCCCCTGCCCCTCGATGCGCACATCACTGCCATCCGGCCAGCACGAGAAAACACCGGCCGCCCTGCTGCTGCCCGTCTTGCTGCCATCAGTCCCCTTGAACTGGTAGCCAAAATGCCCGCCACTGAAATAAAAGCGCCCGTTTGGACCAAGATAAGGCCCATGCTGGTTGGCACGCCCGTCAAACTCCATGTAGCCGATAATCTTGTCCCGCTTGTCAGCCACGCCGTCGTCATCAGTGTCCTCCAGCCGCCAAAGATAGGGCGGCGAGATGATATACAGTGCGCCATTGTGCCAGAGTCCACCCTCAGGCATCGTCATCCTGTCGGCGAAGATCGTGCTCTTGTCATAAATCCCGTCGCCATCGACATCGACCAGGCGACGCACGAAGCGGGGTAACTCCTTCTCGATCTCGGCCTTGGTCGTCAGGTTGCGCCCGTCGCTCTCGGCAATGTAAAGGCGTCCTCGATCATCAAGGCAGGCCATCATCGGGTATCCCACCAGCGGTGGTGCCGCGGCGATAGTGACCTCAAAGCCATCAGCCACGCTCATCGGAGGCGGCACGAAAGGCTCGGCGCCATTGATCCCCGTCGGCATGGCGGTTGATACCGCGACGAGGGCAAGGAAAGCGGCATGCAGCCGCAGGGAGGAGGATAAGCCCATGATGAGCTAACTAGACATGAAATCAGGGGCACGGGTCAAGCTCAGCAACCGCCATCACCTGCCGGATATTACCGTGTTCGGCATTCACAAACCTCCTTTCCCCGTGCATATCCCCGCTATGCCGTTCGTCAGAGCTGCAACGACCTTAGAAACCCTGCAATGGCAGTGCAAAATACCGCTCTCACCATCCTCTTGCGGCGCATCCTCGGCTGCGCAGCCTTCCTCATCCTGTTGGCGGTTTCCGCCCCGGGGCTGAAGGCCCTGGTATTCTCCGATGAAAAGTCTGCAATCGACCTCACCGGGGAGCGTGAGGCGAAAATCACCGGCTGGGGACAAATCGACCTGAGCGGGGTTGTCCTGGTGCGCTCACCCTACGGGGTTCCGAGCAGTGGCGTGCTGCTCAAGGGCGGCCGGCACGTACTCACCGCCGCCCACTGCGTGGCGCAATTTTCCTCTCAAGGCAACAAGTTGCCGGGACGCGTTGAGGTGTTCTCCGGGACAAAGCGGAAAATCATTCCCTGGTCAAAGGTGTACCTGCACCCGGCATACACCCTTGGTAGTGCCTGGGATGTGGCCATCATTGAGCTTGCAGAGAAAGTGCCCGGGAATTTTGCCGCACGTTACCCGCTTGCCGGCGCACCCAGGTCCCTGCCTGAGATTATCCTGCGGGCAGGTTGGGGAAAATGCGGCAGTGGAATGGCAGGAGAAGGCGGAAGTGCCGGTAAGCTCTTTGCAGGTCTCAACCGCCACGAGGCACGCACAAAGGGAAAACTGATACACGGGTTCAAATCCACTCAAGCCAATCTTCCGCTCCTGCTGTCCGACTTCGACGGCGGCCCGGGCACCGACCCGTTCTCGAAATTTGCCGCGTCAGCTGGCCTTGATACCGCTGCCGACCCGGGTGCCGGTGCAAACGAGTGCCATATCGCCAACGGTGACTCCGGCGGCCCGGTCTTTGCGCGCGACGCGAAGGGTGAAACGGTGGTCGTCGCCCTGCAGGTCGGCCGCATCCGCCGTGGCGCGGACATCGACCACCGCCTCAACAGCTCCTGGGGAGAACTCTCAGTCGACGTCGAGGCCTGCCGCATCCGCAACTGGATACTCGCCACGCTTTCCCGGCGGCGATGAAAAATTTGAACCCCAATAACAAACAACACAACACACCAAGCCCATGAAACTGCTGAAATTCATCTCACCGGCCCTGCCGGTCCTCATCGCCGGCATGGCGCATGCCCAGAATATAGAAGGCGTCATTGTCGAAGACGGACAGCTCAAGATCCAGGTGCGCACCCCGTCAGTATCCCTCGAGGAGCTGCACAACAACGGTGCCTTCCTGCCCATCGAGGGAACCGACCCGGTGCAGGAACTTATCGAGATCGCCGTGTCCGCCGAGAACCCCAACCGCTTTGTCCGCGCCCGCTTCAACCTCGGCGGCCAGGACTTCGTGACCCAGGCCCGGCCCCTGATACCGCCGGGTTTAATCCCCGATCCGCAAACCTTCCGCCCGCAGGACATCAGCCTCAACGGTGACACACTGAGCATCGAGTATCCGGTCGAGCGCCAGGCCGTGATCTGGCCCGACTTCCTGCCCGAGACTTTCCCGCTGGTTCTCGATGGGGGAGTAATCACCATGAAGAGGAGCGACAAGGTGGGAACCTATGCCGGCACCATCCCCAAGGAAACCCTTGAAGCCTTCAGGGACGAGCTCGAAACGGCACTCAACCGCGTGCGCGACACCGGTGAGGGCAAGGTCCCGGTATTCCAGGGGCGCTCGCTGACCGGATATACCACCCTGGCCAACCCCGCCGAGCTCGGTGCGGACATCAAGCTCTTTCCCTTCATCAACGGCGGAGCATTTGAGGCCCTGAGCATCCCGGGGCTGCCGGTTCTCGGCATTGCCAGCACAATCAATCAAAAGAAATCGCTCATGATCACCGACCTGAGCGTTGTTGAGGACGCATCACGCACCTTTGACCCCTTCACCGGCGCGGGAACCGAGGGCGGCAAGTGGACCTTTGCCTACCTGATGGAGCAGATGTGCAACCAGCCGGTTACCGGCATCGATCCCAGGCTCTTTGCCGCGCGCTGGATCCAGCACTTTGAACACAACCAGTTCATCAACTTCGATCCTGTGCCCTCCTCAAACCCGGCCGTTCCCGGAGGTGGCCCGGTGCAGTTTGCACTGATTGACAAGTGGAACGCGAAGAACATCGCGCTCGGTCGCCATCCCTACGACCTGCGCATGGCTCCCTTCCGCCTGACCGCCATCGTCAACCGCATCGACCTGCGCGACGGCTCGGCCTACGCCAGCAGCAATGCCGGTGAGTGCCGCTTCGTCTTCTGTGCCGTGGATCTCGACACCGGAACCCACCACAGGATGACGGTGATCTTCGAGTACGGGGTGCCGATCTCCGGCTGCCACAACATCAAGGCCTACGCCAAGAGGTGGGCGCACCTCAGTGACCTGCCCTTCGGGGCGGTGTTCAACACCGAGCTTGAGAGCCTCACCGAGATCGTGGCCAAGGCCAACGCGGATCCCTCCAAGCCCAACGGCAGTGCCATCAACCAGCTGCGCTCCAACGATATTGTCGGTGTCAACCCGTGGCGGCTCAGGGAATGGCAGATCACCGGCGCCGGCGTATCCCCAAACCATCTCACCGAGGTGACCACCAAGCAGACCCCGGCCGACCACAAAAACGGCTCACCGGATCTGGCCGATTTTATCAATCATAATGAGGTCGATATCCTCGCCGGCCAGCACGTGGTGCCGCTGAGCTTCCCCTTTGCCTCGCCCTTCCTCTCGGGCAAGGCGACCACCACCCATGACAACTTCATCTGGGATGCACCGGGAATTGTCAACAACGATGCCCGCCACAACTTCTCGCTGAACACCTGCAACGCCTGCCACGGCGGTGAAGCCCGCGGCAACGCTCCACCATCCGGGCCAGGGTCATTCCCCTTCGTGCACGTCGGTGAGCGTGACCCGGGCAATGAGGCCCGCCTGTCCAACTTCCTGCTCGGCAGCAATATGCCGATGCCGGATCCGGTCTCGGGTGTGCCGCGCAGTTTCAACGATTTGCTTCGCCGGGCCGCCGATCTGGACTTCGTCGTCCACTTCCCCTGCCTGTCCATAGCACTCGCCCCGAGCCTGGGCATGTCCCACTAAATATCTCCTCCCAACCCCACAACTGCCGGCGTGGCCCTCCTCAACGGGGTTGCGCCGGTCTTCTTTCCTGCCCGGACACTATCCCCTTATTCCACCATGGGGGCTTACGGGCACTTGACCCGGGACTACAGAGAGCGCACCATCATCGCCTCATGGCGCGACTCAATGATCATTACCTCAAACTCAAAGCCGGTTACCTTTTCCCGGAAATTGGCCGGCGGGTGAAAGCCTTCTGCGAAGACAATCCCGACACGGCCGGCAATCTCATCCGCTGCGGCATCGGGGATGTCACAGAACCACTTCCCGCCGCAGCACGCGAGGCGATGAAGTCAGCGGTTGATGAGCTTGGAAAAAAGGAAAGCTTCCGCGGATACGGCCCGGAACAGGGTTATGATTTCCTGCGCGCGGCCATTGCCGAGGGCGACTACCGCGAGCGCGGGATCGAGGTTGATGATGACGAGATCTTTGTTTCCGACGGCTCGAAGTGCGATACCGGAAACATCCTCGACATCTTCGGTGCCGGTAACCGCATTGCCATCACTGACCCGGTCTACCCGGTCTATGTCGACACCAATGTTATGGCCGGCAACACCGGTGATGCGGACGAATCGGGTGCCTACGCCGGCATCCACTACATGCCCTGCACTGCTGAGAACAACTTTGTGCCTGAGATCCCCTCCGGCAAGGTCGACCTGATCTACCTCTGCTACCCGAACAACCCGACCGGTGCCACCGCCACCGGCGAACAACTCACCGCATGGGTCGAGTACGCCCGCGCAAATGATGCCATCATCCTCTATGACGCCGCCTACCAGGCCTTTATCCAGGATGACTCCATCCCGCGCTCCATCTACCAGGTGGAAGGTGCCCGCCAGTGCGCCATCGAGTTCCGCTCATTTTCAAAGAACGGCGGCTTTACCGGCGTGCGCTGTGCCTTCACCGTAGTACCCAAGGAGTTGCTGGCCGAGGACGCGACAGGACAAAAGCAGTCCCTGCACCCGCTGTGGTCACGCCGCCAGAGCACCAAGTTCAACAGTGTCAGCTATCCCGTGCAGCGTGCCGCCGAGGCACTCTACAGTGAGGCGGGAAAAGAACAGGTCAGCCAATTAATCAACCATTACATGGGGAATGCGGGCCTGCTGCGTGATGCCTGCGCTGAGATCGGGCTCTCGGTCCACGGCGGGGAAAATGCCCCCTATGTGTGGGTTGCCTGCCCGGCAGGAATCGACAGCTGGGGCATGTTTGACCGCATGCTCAATGAGGCCAAGGTGGTCATCACCCCCGGTGCCGGGTTTGGCTCCGCCGGTGAGGGATTCTTTCGCATCTCGGCCTTCAACAGTCGCGAGAACGTCGAGGAGGTCTGCAGGCGTCTCAAGGACACACTGTAAGAGGGAATTGCCACCTCACGCCTCCTGCCACGTGGCGGCAGGCGGGGCAACACTACTGGATAAACAGGAACTGCTGGGTATTGAGCACGGTCCAGGCCAGCCCCCTTGCCGCATCCGTTCCTGCCTGTGCAACCTCATCGCGCAATGCCGCGCGCTCCTCTTCAGTCGGCCTGCGCGAGAGCATGTTCAGGTAAATCCTGTCGATCATCTCATCAGAATCCTCCGCCGCGCGGATATCCTTGAAAAGAACGCTCGAGGGATGGCTTACTCTGCCAAAGGTTGAACCATTCATCATTGAAAGGGCCTGTGGCACGGAAGCCTTGTCGTTGGCATTCTCAATAAGTGAACGGTCCGACTGGCCAAAGATCCTCAGGAAATGCCCGTCCGGGGCCGGGCTGGTAATTTCCGAGGCACGCACGTATGCGCTCAGGTTGGTGCGGAAACCCCGATCACGCATGTATTCGGTATATTCCTGCTTGGTCATCCGCTCACGATTTTTCCTCTGCTCCTCCTTTTCTTTTTCTTTCTCCCTCTGGCCTGCAATCCTGTAATCGGCATTCTTGGTCATCCAGGCATTAAAACCTTGCTCACTCGGGAATTCCTCCCCGGGAAACGCGCTCTTGAGCTCGCGGAAGAGCAGGTTGGGCACACGCCGGAAGGGTGTGCGGAAATAATTGCCGGGAATCGTTTCCCAGAAGGTAAGGCGCGCATACTCCCTGGTCGCGTCGACATTGTATTTCATCAGCTCGCCGGCCAGCTTGAGGGCCTTGGCTCCGTCCTTCCCCTTGATTGTCTGCTCCACGCGGTTGCGGAAATCCTCCATTTTCTTCTCTGATTGTGTGGTGAACTTGCGTAATTGTGCCTGGCGCTTAAGCAGCTCCTCAGGGGATTTTCCCTCCAGTGCCTTCCAGGCCTTGAGACGAACTCCAGATACTGCATATTTACTGCTATCCCTGCTCTTTGCCGTGTCGGCATCCGGCCGGATCATGGCAACCAGTGAATCCCACACCTGCTCGGCACTCATTCTCCGCAAACGCGGTCCCGGGTAATGAAACTCTTCCCCTGCAAACATGTCAAAGGACTGTGCCTCTCGCTGGTATGTCCTGGTATTATAGAGCACCCGGTAATATTCCTTGAGGTCATAGCCAAGGTCGACCATCAGCTCCTCAAGGTAGGCAAGGAGCTCTGGATTGCTCGCCTTGGTGGACTCGGTAATCCTGTCGACCGGCTCAAACAACCCTACCCCGAGCACACGCTTCCACATCCGGTTGGCGATTGTCTTGGTGAAACGCGGGTTGGCCGGGGAGGTCATCCAGTTGGCGTAAGCCTCAACGGGACTCTCGCCCTTCTGCAACTCGATCTTGTCCCCGAACGGGGTGCCGGGAAGAACCACCTGCTTGGGCTTGGCGTCCTCATACTGGTAATCATCAGGCAACTTAAGCGATCTCCGGGTCTCACTGATTACCGAGTTGCGAAAATTATAGGAAAGCTCATTGAGCCCGCGCTTGAGGTCAGCCACCTTCTTCTGGGCAATTTTTTCGGCATTCCTCTGCGCCTGCTTGTCCTTGGCGTTCTTCCTTGCACGCCGTCCCTCCTCGACCGCCCGGCGGTTTACCATTGCCATCGCCTCGTCCACACTTCCCGGGTTGCGCACCACGGTTACCGGCGTGCTGAAGGCCGCCAGCTTGTAGTAGTCCAGCTGGGTCCACTCATCAAAGGGGTGATCATGGCACTGGGCACAAACCAGCTGGGTGCCGAGGAAGGTCTGCACGGTGGTGGCCAGGTGATCGAGCTCCATGCCACGGTCACGCAGGTAGAATCCCACCGCCCCGTTCTCGTCAATAATCCCTTTGGCGGCAACCAGTTCATGGACAAAGCGATCATAAGACTTGTTCGTGGAGATTGCCTGCTTTACCCAGTTAATATATGCCACGCCATTCTCAATCCCTTGACCGTTCATGCGTGAAGTAATGCGCAGGATGTCGGCCCAGAAGTTGAACTGGTGGCTGGTATATCCCGGGGAATCAAGCAAGTGGTCAATGAGCCGTGCACGTTTCTTTGGATCCTTCGAGGCAAGAAAATCCCGGGTCTCGGATGCCGTCGGGATACGGCCGATAATGTCAAGGTGCACACGGCGCACAAAGGTGGTGTCATCAGTGCGCGGGTTCGGTTGCACCTTGTTTCGATCATACCCTGCCTCGATCAGTGCGTCGACCCGGGCGCTGGCGGCAGCGGTGTCCGGGACCGCGTCAAGAGTTACCGGGATCGCGATTGTGAGCAGAGCCAGTAATCGATTGAGCTTCATCATGGTTAAAAATGGTTAATTACCGGTTCACTGGTCCACTCAGGAAAACAGCTCCATGACCGGGTTACCGTGGTTGGCAACGGTAAACGGGCGGGCACTCGGCGAGAACAGCCGCTGGTCGAGGGGCAGCCCGAAGCCGTAGGCAACAGTGGCGTTGAAGTCGGCAATGGTAAGTGCGTTCTCGACCGGCAGCGTGCCGTTCTCATCGGTTTTGCCATAGATCGTTCCACCCTTGATACCGCCACCGGCCAGGAATGCCGAGAAGGCCTTCGGGTAATGGTCGCGTCCCTTGTTCTTGTTGATCTTCGGCGTGCGCCCAAACTCAGTGGTCAGCACCACCAGGGTTTCCTCAAGCAAGCCGCGCGCACTCAGGTCATCAAGGAGGGCTGCAACTGCCTGGTCGAGGATCGCGGTGTTCTTCTGGACACGCTGAAAATTCTCCTGGTGGGTATCCCAGCCACCAAGCTGGACCTCAACGGAACGCACACCGCTCTCGGTCAACCGGCGGGCCAACAGGCAGCCCTGACCGAAGGAACCCTCACCATAATCCGCACGCACCTGGTCTTTCTCCTTGGCGAGGTTGAAGGCGTTGAGGTCGCTGCTGCGCATCAGTGTCGCCGCCTCATCATACATGGCGGTATAGGCATTGACACCCTTGTCCGCGTAATTGCCGTGAAACTTGCGGTCAAGCTCAACTGCGAGCTTACGGCGGCGCACGAAGGTTTCATCATCCACTCCGGCAAAATGCCTGCTGTTCTGCAGGCCGGCATCGGGTTTGCCGATCACCAACGGCTCAAAATTCGGGCCGAAAAATCCTGCCCCGGCACTGCGGCTGCCGCTGTTGATCGAGACAAATCCCGGCAACTGCTTGTTGATCCGGTCCTCATACTTCAGCAGCCACGCTCCCATGTGCGGGTGCTTGATGGTGCCCCGCTTGGAGTAATTCGTACGCATCAGGTAACGCGCCTGCGCATGCGCCCCGGTGCGCGAGTGCAATGAATTGATAATTGCCGCCTTGTCCATGTGGCGGGCAATCCCCGGCAGGTATTCGCTGATCCGCACACCGTCGGCACTGGTCTTGATGACCCCGAGATTACCCCGGTATTCACTGGCAGCCTCCGGCTTGGGATCGAAGGTGTCCAGGTGCGACATGCCGCCGGACATGTAGAGGTAAATGATCTTCTTCGCCGGGTTCTTGCGCACCGGCAACTTGCGATCCTTGCCGCCTGCGGCGAACGCCGCCCCTGGCATCATGCTCACACCGAGCAATGTCTTCGCGGCACCGGAGATGAAATCCCGGCGCGTTGGCTCATCAAGTTTTTGGATCGTGGATTGCGTCATAATTGAATGAATTGAAAAAGCCTTGGAACCAAGCTTCACTGTTAAACTGCCCGGCAATGGGCAAATCCAACATAAAAATTCGTTATAAGGCCGTGAATAATGGCTAACATACTTGATTTTCCAAGCTGTTTCAAGAGCAGTCACCCGCAAAGCAAACACCGCTAAATATCGTTGAAACCGTTGAAAAGGTTGCTCTAAAACGCATAATTCCAGTGATCGAAAGCAAATTTCCAGCGCGAGGCGATGCGCTCCCTGATGGCAGCAGTTAGCCGGTAGGTGTTCTTCTTATAACCGCACTGGGTCTTGATGTATTGCTCAATAGGATCCATCGCCCTGGATTTTCCCGGCAGGTCGAGGGCATCGTAAATTCGGCTCAATTCCCCGGCGGGATCCGCGTCAAGGTCCTCATAGCGAACCTCGTGGAAATCCTGGGCGGGAATCTTCCCTTGATCCTCTATATGGGCACGCATGGTGCGCTCGTATATTGACAGGGTCGTTTCCTCAAAATCAATGCCGCTCGGATTCTGCCATGAGAACCCGCGCATCAGCCTGTCCCACAACTTCAGCATTGACGGATAAACCTTGTAGGGATCACGCACGATGTGAACAAATTTCGCGGTGGGAAATACCTCCTTGAGAAAAGACAGGCGGGCGGTATTGGCGGGATTCTTGAAGAGCACTGTTTTTCCCCCGTGCGCGTAAGCCATCTTCTGCACGAGAAACCGGTAGTTGTCCGCGAGTTGCTCACGCTCGCCGTTTTCCAGTCCCTGCAGCAGCACCGAGCGCCTGAAATGATGATCAAGTTTACGTGGAAAATAAAAGCTCTTGTAAAAACATATCTCGCCAAGCGCACCCAGAGCCATCTCCTCCTCCTGCGGGGTATCGGCATTAATGGCAACACTGTCCATGCCGCGGTCCTTTGGCATCACCAGGTTCATCAATCCGCGTGCCGGGCGCACTTTACCGAGGCAATCCAGCGGCATCGCCGAGCGGGAAAAGCTTATAAAGCCAAACTGCGGGTCCCGGCTCAGCAGGTTATGCAGGTGCGTGGTGCCGCTGCGCCAGTGACCAACTATAAATACCGGGCCGTTGCCAAGCGACTCGGCAGCAATGGCCTCATTGTGCCTGCGCGCCTCGAAAAACACACTGGGAACCCTCACCGTGACTCCCAATACCGAGCATATCCTGGTGTGGAGCGAACGCAGGTCATAGGGCCAGTTCTGCAGGTAATGTTTCCAGAAACGCCGATAACCGCAACCCCCGAGCGGATGCAGAAAAGGCGCGAGTCCCCTTTTGCCCATCACTTAGCCGACTATCTCAGAATGCTCTGAGGAGGGACGCTCACGAAAGCGCTGAATTACATCATCTGGCAGGAAGTAACCTCCCATTTGCAAACGCGCCGGAGCGATCCCCAGGCTGTTGATAAAGCGGTAATGAGCAAGGGCATCCTCACCGGTTAATCCCCCGAGAGTAACCCGCACTTCCGGGTCCATCCCCGTGAAGATACTTGCCAGCACACAACCGGTCATCTCACGGCCGTCACGCCCGGCAATAAGCCGCAACCCCTCGCTGCCAACCTGATCAATAAGTTCCGCTGCACTGGCAGGAAGAAATACAGTCTCCTCGATCTCTCCGGTGAGCCGCAATTGTCCACCGGTGGTAAACAGGATGTCGCCGCGCTCAGTTGAACGCCGGGCCGCTTCTGCGGTGCTGAATGACGGCGGAAAGGAATAATCCACCAGGATACTCCCCGGCTTGAGCCTGTCAGTATCAATGATTTCCGGCACGCTGGTGGCGGCAATAACCAGTCCCGCCTCATAAACTTCATCCGGCAACTGCTCATTGGCCGCGGCAATTGTAATTTCCCCGCTATACCCGCTGGCAAGCAACTGATCCTGGATCCCCTCCAGCCTCTCCTCAGTCCGGTAGAAGTCACAAAGCGTAATGGCCCTGGGATGTGGCAACACGCTGAGCATAAGGTCAAGGGCACCCTTGCCGATCGATCCGAGCCCGATGAAGGCAACTCTCTCGCCGGAAAGGGGACGCCCGGCCTGCTCAATAATACCCTCAACAGATTTGACAACCGTCGCGGCACGGGTGGCATCGCCCGTGGTAATGATCGGCAGGTCAACTTCCTCACCGTTCATCCACGTCACGATCTCGAGACCATCACCTGTAACCATCGGAATCGCACCAGTCAGTGAAACCGTCTTGGCTCCCAGTCGCCCCGCCAGTCGCAGTGCATCCAACACAAGCTGTTTAATCCCCGTGCTCTCCTGGTAGAGATCCGTCTCAAAGCATGGCAGCATCACCACGCCAAGGCGACCCCAAGGAGTTTCATAGGCATTGCTAAGCCTCGGTTTCCCGGCAAACCACTGACTTTTCAGCTCTTCCCTGCCCAAGCCGCTCACCGTGGCAAAAGCATCGGGAATATAAGCCAGTGCCACCGCCTCAAGCACCGGCATCGCATCCCGGTCATCATCTTCAAGCAGCTGGAATGACAGGTAATCACTATCAGGATCCACGCCATCCGGCATCCGTGCGTCCTTCTCCCTGCCTTCCGCCGGCGAATGTAAGTAGTGCGCAAGCCGTTCAATGGTCGGATGTCGCAGGAACGCTTCCAGTGAGACCTCCCGGTTCATGGCTGAGGAAATCCGGGTAACGACCTTCACAGCCATCAGGGAGTCACCTCCCAGCTCAAAGAAATTATCACGAATACCAACCTCAAGCGGAGCGAAAACGGCATTGAAGATTTCACTTAAAACCTGCTCACTGGCGCTCTGCGGCGCTGCAAAATCTGCCGTCAGCAGGGAACGGTCAACCGAGGGGGTCGGTAGACGCCGACGATCAATCTTCCGGTTTGGCGTAAGCGGGAAGCAATCAACAAACTCATAGAATCCGGGGCACATCACCTCAGGCAATCGCTCAGCAAGGTATGTCTTGAGCTCAGGCGCAAGATCATCCGTTGCTCCTTCGTTACAGGTCAGGTAAGCAACCAGTGCCTCTCCCCCGGGGAGGTCATCACGCTTGGTCACAACTGCTCCACTGATATCGGTATGCGACATTAATGCAGCCTCAATCTCGCCAAGCTCCATGCGCACTCCGCGCAATTTGATCTGGGAATCAATGCGCCCGAGACATTCGAGCCTGCCGTCAATGCCCCACCGCGCCAGGTCGCCGGTACGATAAAGGCGGCGTGCGCCGATACCGGGAACTTCAAAGGTAATGAAACGCTCACGGTCGAGGTCTGCACGACCGCGGTATCCGCGGGCAAGGCCGGCACCGCCAATGCACAGTTCCCCGACAAATCCCGGCGGTTGAATCCTGCCGTTAGCTGCCACTATGTAGATCTGGGTATTTGCAATTGGCTCGCCAATACTGACCGCCTCATTCCCCTCAGTCACCCTGCCGCATGCTGACCAGACAGTAGTCTCGGTCGGGCCGTAAAGGTTCCAGGTCTCATCCGCACTGTTGACCAGGAGATTGGCCAGGTCACGCGGCATGGCCTCACCGCCACAGAGGATCTTCAACCCGTTACGCCCCTCCCATCCACTGTCAAAAAGCATGCGCCAAGTTGCAGGAGTTGCCTGCATGATGGTGATCGCGTGGTCATCAAGAAGACGCGCAAGGAGACGCCCGTCACGTGCCTCCTCCCGGGTGGCAACCACAACCTGTGCGCCGGCAATCAATGGCAGGAAAATCTCCAGGAGGGAAATATCAAAGGATAAAGTTGTCACGGCCAGCAACTTGTCGACACGTGTAATGCCGGGTTGCCGCCGCATGGATGTGAGAAAATTGACCGCGGCACCGTGCGTAATCTCAACACCCTTCGGCTGACCTGTAGAACCGGAAGTATATATCACATATGCAAGCCGGTCGACATCAGCCGGAGGCAACTCAACGGCATCCGTCAAGTCGGGGCAATCCCCGATATCCAGTATGTCCCACGAACCCTCGGGTAGATTGGCACGGGTTTGCCGGGTCGCGATAATCAGTGCCGGTTGCGCATCCTCAAGCATCTGCCTGAGCCGGTAATCCGGATAATCAGGATCAAGCGGTATATAATGTGCCCCTGCCTTCAGGATCCCAAGCATTGCGGCAACCATTCCCTCGCCGCGTTGCACGAGCAGCGCAACCGCCGTCCCCGGGAGAATCCCGCGGCTGATTAGCCCGGCGGCAATGGCATTGGAACGTGATTCAAGCTGCGCGTATGTCAGTGCCTGTCCCTGTGCGATGACGGCAGGTGCATCAGGAGTCTTCACCGCCTGCTCGGAAACCAGGGTATGGATGCCCCTCTCCCCGGGACATTCGACATCAGTGGCATTCCAGTCATGGACCACATGCTGTAATTCATCATCTGAAAGCAGGTTGATCTCGGAAATCCTTATATCCGGATCCGTGCTTACTGCCTCGAGAACACGCTCCAACAGGGCATTCAGGCGACTTATCGTCGACTCATCAAACAAGTCCCGGTTGTATTGCCAGCAACCAAAAATCTTGCCGCCGCTTTCCTCCACAACCAGGGTAATCTCGAACTGAGCCTGGCGCATATTGAGGTCAATGGTCTCAACAGTCATGTCACCAACCTCAAACTGATGCCCTCCTTTTCCAATGAGGAACACGGCAATACCCTGTTCATCAACACCCGGCACGCGCTCCATTGCGAAAGACACCTGGAAAAGGGGCGAACGTCCGGGATCACGCGCCACCTTAAGGTCATCAACGATACGCACCAGGGGATAGTCCTGATATTCAATGGCTGCATTGACCCCGGCACCGGTGCGGGTCATGAGGTCAGTAAAACACGGGTCATCATCAATACGGCTGCGCAGCGGGACAGGATTAATAAAGTATCCGATAATGCCACCGAGTTCCCCCTGGTTACGACCTGCCATGGGGCTGCCGACAACGATGTCATCCTGCCCGCAATACAGGTGGAAGAGCACGTTATAGGCGGAAAGCATGGTCGTGTAGAGTGTCGATCCCCTTTCACTGGAAAGCTCCAGGACCCGCCCGGCAAGATCCCCGTCGAGCTCGAAAGCAAGTCTCCCGCCGTTGAAAGTCTGCACCGGCGGACGCAACCGGTCTGTCGGAAGGTCCAGCAGGTGGGGAGCATCATCAAACTGCCCCCGCCAGTATTCGGAAGCCTTTTTGCCAAACGCGCCTTTCAGGTTGCGCTGCTGCCAGTCGACATAATCGTGGTAGCGATATTCCAGGGGCTGGTAGTCAGGACGTCCACCGGACTTGATCGAGAAGTAGCCTTCTATGAGGTCATTCATCAGTACTGATACCGACCAGGCATCGGCAACGATGTGGTGCATACTCAACAAGACAATATGCGATCCCTCAGCAGTCAGGAAAAGCTCAAGGCGCACCATCGGCCCGTTCTCCAGGTCGAATGAGCGTTCTGCGTGCCGGGCAATGAGGCCCTTGATCTCCTCATCACTCATTGCGGTAGCATCATGCTCACGACAATCAATGGTCCGGCCCCGGCGCAGGCGCTGCACGGGTTCGCCATCCACAATATGGAATGTCGCATCCAGCATCGGGTGACGCTCAAAGAGTGTCGCGAATGCCTCTGACATTGACTTGATGTCAACTGACGGTGTCAACTTGGAGCTGAACACCAGGTTGTAGGCTGCGCTTCGCGGTGCAAGCTGGTGCAGGAACCACAACGCCTTCTGGCCCTCAGAAAGGGGAAACTCATCGAGATCAGTGCCCGATTTCTCAACCTTGATCAGGCTGTCACCGCTTGTCGCCGAAGAACCACCCTGAGTCGCCGATCCATCGTCACTTGCGAGAACCTGCTCAAGCAGGGTGGCGGCAAGTTCCTTTATATTGGGGCCGTTTAAAACGGCTCCCATTGGCAGGTTGATACCAAGTGCGGATTCCATCCGGTTCATCAACTCAATCGCCATCAGTGAATCGAGGCCAATACTGGTCAGTGGCGTATCACGATCTATCTTGGCAACATCCGTGCCGAAAACACCGGCCACCTGGTCAGCGATAAAGTCCTCAAGGATCTTCATCCGTTCTTCAGGGGAAGCGGCGATCACCTGGGGCCGGATCGAGCCTCCACCCTCTCCTTCACTCTTGCGGCGGGCAACATTGATATAGAGTTCAGAGTTTGCCAGGGCAGGGCTTAATTTAACCAACTGTTGCCAGTCCACCACTGAGGCAGCCACCCGCACGGTTGCCTTTGGTAAAAGTCTGGACAACACGTCCTGGGTATCAGCCATGGTGTATGGCTTCATTCCCAGCTTATCGAGATATGCCGCAGTCTTCTCGTTACGCTCAACAAAACCGGCTCCAACCAGCGCACCCCAGTTAATCGTCAACGCAGGCAGCCCACGCGCATGCCGATAACTGGCAAGTGTATCAAGAAAATAGTTTCCGGCATTATAATTTGCCTGCCTGACCGCTCCAATGACTGCAGAGAAGGAGGAAAAACAGATGAAATGGTCCAAATCCAGATCCTGTGTCGCAAGGTGCAGGTTCCAGGCGCCGAGCATCTTTGGACGGAGCACCTTGCTGAAACAATCCTCATCCATCTCCACCATGAACTGGTCATCCAGCACCATTGCGCCGTGAATGACACCCTTGATCGGAGGCAGGTCAGTCGCAGTCTCATTGATGACCCGACGTATATCCTTCTGGCAGGAAACATCTCCACGTGCATCCACAACGGTAATTCCGTCATTGGTCATCTGCTGGATACCGGAAGCTACCGACTCATCACGGGCACCACTACGGCTGAGCAACACAAGATTGCGTGCACCGTTATTGCACATCCACTTGGCAAGCTCAAAACCGAAGCCGCTCATTCCTCCGGTGATGACATAACTGGCATCAGCTCTAAACAGGTGTCCCTGCTCAGTGCAGGGGGCGACCGGAATGCAATCACGCTCGAAGTCCAGGACGTTCTTGCCGATATGCTTGCCCTGGGCCATATATCGAAAGGCGCCGACCACATCGGTAATCGGGAAACTCGTATACGGCAGGGGCTTGTATTGCTGAGCGGCAAACTTTTCCGCAAGCTCGGCAAACATCTCTGCCACATATTCCGGCTTCTGTTGCAGGTGCTGGGCCAGGTCCACGACAAAGTAGGAGATATTGTTGCGCAACTGCTCAAGGCCAAGCTTGGCATTGTTGTAAATATCCATTTTGCCGATCTCCACAAACCGCCCGAAATTACGCAGGACGGAAAACGACTTCGGAATAAAATCACCGGCCAGGGAATTGAGGACACAATCCACTCCCTCGCCGTTGGTGATCTCCATGATCTCATCGGCAAATGTCAGGGTCCGGGAACTGAGCGCGTGGTGGGCACCCAGTTCCAGTAAGAGCTTGCGTTTCTCGGGGGTGCCGGCGGTGGCAAAAATCTCCAGGCCAAGCCTCTTGGCAATCTGGATCGCTGCCATGCCAACTCCACCGGTGCCCGCATGAATGAGCACACGCTCCCCACTCCTCATGCCGGCCAGCTCATTGAGTGCATAATGCGATGTAAGGAAAACTGTGGGAAGTGTTGCTGCCTCCTGGAAACTCTGATGGGCTGCCTTCAGGAACACCATGTGCCGGTCCACCGTGACATATGAGCGGAAGCAGTATGGAGCCATTCCAACCACTGCATCACCTTCCTTGATGTCAGTCACCCCCTCACCGACACGAATCACGATGCCGGAGAAATCATCGCCAAACCACTTTACATCGATCGGGTTCCCCGGATACATGCCCAGTGCCTTCATCACGTCGCGGAAATTAATCCCTCCTGCTTTCACCGACACCTCAATCTCGTCGACTCCAGGATCACGTCGCACTGTCTGGTTGAGCGAGAGGTTTGTCAGGATGCCAGGTGTATCAATCTGCAGGCGATAGGGAAGAACTGAACCTTCTTTCCCTGCAGCCTCACGAACACGGTTACTCTGGTCTTCCACCTTGACCGGGTGCAGGCGGTTTACATAACGGCGATCGTCACGATACCCGATCTCGTTCTCCTCATCGCTGAGCATGATCTCATCGTAAACATCCCGGGCTTCAAAATCAGTAGCCTCCTCCGCAAGATCAATGTGACGCCATCCAAATTCAGGATGCTCTCCGCGGGCGACACGCAAAAGGGCAACCGATGGTGCCGATACCAAGCCGGACAGCTGATCATCATCAGTGACAGCCCTTACTGATCTGCCCAGCACATAAACCGTCGGCACCTGCGCAAATTCGGCCGCGGCAAGTGCCTGGACAAGGTGCAGCAGGTGTATCGATCCCTTCTTTTGGGCGGCCATCAGTTCATCCGGCGTGGTAGCGGATGTGACCGGCGCAACATCCATGGCACCGGCATGAATAATCGTTTCAAGGACATCGATACCGGCCATCACCTCCGCCGGGTGGCGATCAGTTGAGGCAATGAGCACCTGCTTGCCGTCCTCCTCAAGAATGTTGGAAAGTTTGCCGGAAAAATCCCCGCAATCTGAAAAAATCACCACCGTCGGGACAACGGATTGCTCTTTCCCGTCAACAGCACCTGACTCTTCCGGAACCTCAAGAGGCTCACCACGCTCAGCAATGAATGCGCTCTGGCCGGCATGCCCGGCATCCGGGGTATTGACGAAGGAAGCGATATTCCCGAAGCCACAATCAGCAAGCAAGCTCTCCCACTGGCGACGATTCAACAGGGCGGAATCCGGACGCAGATCGATATCAGTATACTGCCACCAGCCTTTCAGGAGGCCGAAAATCAGATCCAGGCCATTGCGTGAGCGCGTGACCTCCAGGAACATCAACAGGCCGCCGGCGGAGAGGCAACTCTTCAGCTGAGCAAGGGTTGTCTTCAACTCAGAGGTGGCATGAATCACATTGGTGGCCAGGATCAGGTCATAGCCGGCAGGATCAATACCCTGGTCAGCGGGATTTTTCTCAATGTCGAATATGGCAAAGTCAAGGGAACCGTTGTCGGCAAAGGCTTTGCGTGCCTCGGAAATGAATGCCGGCCCGTTGTCGGTAAAGGTATAGTCAATGCGATCAAGCGGCAGTGTTTCGAGAACACTGCGGGTCAACGATCCTGTGCCCGCACCGACCTCAAGGATCCTGACGGCACGACGACCCGAAATTCCTTCAACCGCCCTGGCTACCGCACAAGCCAGCATCTCGTTATTGGCGGGAAAATCAGCTCCCCCTATATAAAAGGCTTCCAACTTCTCTGAGGAACCGCCGGGGAACAAAACCTCCAGCGGGTCAGTGTCCCCGCATAGCACCTCCGCAAGCCGTGGCCATGCCATGTCGTAGAGGTCAAGGTCCGCGGCATACTCGGGATAATCCGATCGCAGCCCCGCTAGTTCCCCGACCACATCCGTGGCGGCAAACTCACGCGCCACTTTCCATTGCGCATCATCCAGCTTTTCCAATACCCCATCAGTTCCCAGCGCCTTTAACTGTGCCCCCGCCAGTCGATGATGCTCCGGGACAATCCCCAGGTCCTCAAAGAGCGAGTCCGGCGTGAAAGTCTCCCCAACCTGCAGGCTCCAGCCAAGTTGTTTGTATGCCTCCTCAACACAGCGGCAAGCCAGCGAATCAACACGTGCGGCAAAATCTCCCAGGTAGTTAGCCAGTTTATGACGTTCATAGCGCTCATCAATTCCCTCATTGACCGCGGCTGCAATCTTCGCAGGTGTCGCAAATCCAGGCTCCCCGCAAACACGACTGCCGCGCAGGCGCTTTGCGTGCCAGCGAAACTCATAAAATGAATTCTCCAGCGCCTCAGTCTGCTCATCCTTCTGCTCAACCCGGTCAATGCGGAAACCGAGAATATCGGCCACGCGCTCACCATTATCATCATAGACAATAATGTCAGCAACCACGCTTTCATGATCATCAAAGGTAATGACAGTGTGCACCCATAACCTGTTAGGCGGGCGCTCCCGATAAAGATGCACACGCCGGATTGCCGCCGGCAAGTAGAAGTTATCACTTGCCTTGGCTCCATCAGGAATCACCTGTGCTCCCTTTAATGCATGAAAACACGCGTCAAGAACAGCAGGCTGAAAATAATAATCTGCGGCGGTTTGCGCGACCTCATCCGGCACATTGATCTCGGCAATCGACTCATTCGGCTTACTCCATATATTGGTTAATTGGCTGAAGTTCGGTCCAAATTGATAACCCGCGTCCCTGTATTCCTCGTAATATTCCTCATGCGTTGCATGCTTCTCCATGCGCTCACGAATCGCCTCAATACTCTCACCAGGCGATGGGACACCTGGATCAACTTTACGCAGATACCCCTCGGAATTAAGTTCCCAGTTTTTGCCCTCGTCGGTGGTTGAATAAACCCCAAAGGATTTATCTTCCTCGCGATAAACAACACGCACTGTCGGCACGTTCTTCTCGGAAATGAACAATGCCTTCTTTGTGACCAGGTCCTCGACGGCAATGACTTCATCGGTAAACAGCACACGAGCCAGCGCGAGGCCTATCTCGGCATATCCAGCCGCGGGAAACACCATGCTGTCCCAGAAACGGTGATCCTCGATATATCTCAATTCACGGGGGTCAAGACGGCACTCCCAGGTCGGTTGCGGCGAGGGTTGCCGCAAACCAAGGAGAGGATGATCAACCTTCTGTAAACGATGCCGGCGGGATTCATCACACTCAATCCAGAACCGCTCATGGTTCCAGGCATATTTCGGCAGGCGCACCTGATGCCCGCCAGCCTGGTTCACAACCGCCCAATTAATGCCGACACCCTGATGATGCAAATGTGCCAGGTTTTGCAGAATTGTCGCACTTTCCCCTTCCTTGCGCTTGAGGGAGTGAAAGATCTCGCCCTTTTTCCCGGCATCTCCCAGGCACTCGGTGATCGGGTTGGCCAGGGCAGGATGCGGACCCAACTCAAGGAATAGCTCGGATCCCTCAAGGGCGAGCTTATTGATCGCGGCAGCAAAAAGCACCGGTTCACGGACATTGCGCCACCAGTAATGCGCGTCAAGTGCCTCCCCATCAAGTAATCCCCCGCTCACCGTTGAGTAGAAAGGCAGCAATGCCGCACGCGGCACAATCCCGGCAAGAACCTTGATGAGCTCGTCTTTAATCGGCTCCATCTGGTGTGTATGGAAGGCGTAGTCAATGCGCAGCCAGCGCACAAACTTGCCGCTCTGCTCTATGCCGGAAACAACTTCCTCAAGGACATCGGTATCACCCGCCAGCGTTACCATCCCGGGACTGTTAACCACTGCCAGCTCAATTTCTTCCTCGTGTCCGGCAATAAGCCGCTTCGCCTCACCCTGCGAGACTCCGACCGCAACCATGCGGCCATGCCCCCCGGTGGTATTCTGCAACCTGCTGCGGTGATAAATAACTTTCACCGCATCCTCAAGGGTGTAAATGCCCGCCACATATGCCGCGGCAACCTCCCCGACACTGTGCCCGATTACCTTCGCCGGACGAACTCCCCATGATCCCCAGAGTTCTGCCAGCGCAACCTGCAGCGCAAAGATCGCAGGCTGCGCAATGTCGGTGCGATCAATCTTCGAGTCATCTTCCCCACGGTTCATCTCCTCCACAAGAGACCAGCCGGCCAGGGGCTTGAGTAAATCATCAATGCGTTGAACCATGTCCCGGAAAACCGGTTCACTAACCAGCAATTCCTGCCCCATTCCCCACCATTGCGCTCCCTGCCCGGTAAACACAAAAACCGGGGAATTATTCGTGACCGAACATTTTCCGGCAATGACACCCTGCCCTTCACTGGGATTAAGCATCCAGGCCTTGAGAAGGCTGCGCATCTGCTTGGCATCTTCACCAATCACGACAAGACGATCATCCAGCTGTTGCCTGCCATGCCCGGCTGAAAAACAGATTTCAGCCAAAGGATCAGCACTGTCGCGGAGAAAATCCCGGTAGGACTCCGCCACCTTGCGCAACGCCGCATCGCCATTGGCACTGAGTGGTAACAAGAATGGCCGTTCAATGCCGGAGGGCTCCACCGCATCACCTGCGCCGGGGTCTTGCGGAGGAGCCTCCTCAAGGACAATATGCGCGTTGGTGCCGCCAAAGCCAAAGGAGTTCACGGCCGTGACGGGGGGCAGGTCACCCTGTCGGGGCAGGGGTATATTCTCCTTCGTCACCTTGAGCTTGAGATCCTTGAAGGGAATATTCGGGTTTGGCGTCTGGTAATTAAGGTTCTGCGGCACTTCTCCCTTGTGCAGAACCATCGCGGCCTTGATCAGGCCGGCGATTCCTGAGCCCGACTCAAGATGGCCTATGTTGGATTTAACCGAGCCTATAATGCACTCTTCGCCTTCAGGTCGCCCCTGGCAAAGCACCTCTCCAAGGGCGCGGGTCTCGATGGGATCGCCAACCGGGGTGCCTGTCCCGTGTGCTTCCATGTAAGTCACACGATTGGGCGGTATGCCGGCCTGGGCATAAGCATCACGCAACATTGCCGCCTGGGTATCCTGCCCGGGCACTGTCATTGACGATGTATGCCCGTCCTGGTTAACCACCGCGGCACGAATCAGGGCATAGATACGATCTCCATCCTCCCGCGCACGCTTAAGGGACTTGATGACCACCACGCCGGCTCCCTCACCACGCACATAACCATTGGCACGCGCATCAAATGCAAAACACTGCCCGCTTGGCGAAAGCATGGTCGCCTTGGAAAAACCAATAGAGCTATCCGGCATCAACAGGGCATTCACCCCACCGGCAAGGGCCGCGTCGCAATCGCCGCTCCATATGCTCTTGCATGCCAGGTTTACCGCAACGAGTGCTGACGAGCATGCGGTATCAATGGAAATTGAAGGACCCTTGAAATCATACAGGTAACTGATGCGGTTGGAGGCAATTGATAAAGTGCTTCCCGAGTTGGTATGCACGTCAATGTCAGCTTCACCCATCATCTGGATCGAGCCGTATTCATTCGAAGAGATGCCAACAAAAACACCCGTGCGCGAGCCACGCCAATCCGCCGGCTTCTCAGCGGCATCCTCAAGGGCCTCCCAGGTTACTTCAAGCAACCAGCGCTGCTGGGGATCAATCCGCTGCGCCTCACGCGGCGAGATACCAAAGAATGAGGCATCAAACTGGTCGACATCTTCAACAAAGCCGCCCCACTTGGTAATCATCTTGATCGGGACCGCCACATCCGGATGGTAATAGCGTTCGACATTCCATCGATCTTGAGGAACCTCGCGAATCGCCGATATCCCCCCGCTCAGAAGATCCCAGAATGATTCCGGGTCATTGCACTTGCCGGGTAATCGGCATCCGATTCCAACAATGGCAAGAGGTTCCTGGCTTGATACTGGCATGCAGTTCTTAAGTAAACTAAGAAATCACCACAGCCATACGGAAAGTCAACCAATTGGCTTCACTCAACAAGGTATTATTCATGTTGATTCAACCTACCCAAACACGTGATTCTCACAGGACAATTAGGCCTTTTCCGGCCTTTTAAAACCCAATTGATGCACCGCCATCCACCGTTAACAGGGCTCCGGTGACAAAACTCGCTGCCGGTGCGGCAAGAAATACCGCTGCATGCCCGACCTCCTCAGCCTTGCCTAGGCGCTTCATCGGGGTGCGTCCGAAAACCTTCTCACGGCGCGCCTCGTCAGCGGCAAAGGCATCAAGTGCCATTTTTGACTCAATCCATCCCGGCAGGATCGCATTCACGCGAACCCCGTGCGGAGCATATTCAGAGGTGAGGCTATACACCATCCCGTGCATCGCGCTCTTCGCGATTGAATATGCACAGACATTGGGCAGTCCCATCAGGGCTGCCATTGATCCAATCAAGATGATCGAACCGCTGCGCCTCTCCAGCATCGCCGGGACAAAAGCCCTGGTAAGCGCAAGAGACCCGCGCACATGGACATCAAAAACACTCATGAACTCCGCGTCACTCATCTCCACGGACGGCTTGCGCACATTGACCCCTGCATTATGCACAAGGCATGTGGGTGCCCCGTGCTCACTGACCAGCTTCTGGCTAAAATCCTCAATTTCCGTGATGTTGGCAATGTCCTGGACCATATAACAGGCCCGCTCATCCAGCTCAGCGCTTGCCTTTGCCAATACCTCTTCACGCCGCCCCACCAGGATTACCTTCTCTGCACCTGCCTTGAGCATGCACTTTGCAATACCAAGGCCGATGCCCGTGCCGCCACCGGTAATTAAAGCCGTTTCACCGGCCATGCTGTAGGGATTAACATTACTCATAACGCAATTTTTAATAATCAGTATCTATAGTCTTCATGCACTCGGCTTACCGAAACGCTCAAGGGCACTGGCCCTCAGGGTTGTGCCGGCACCGGGTTGCTCCGGAGAACGCAATGAGCCCGTCTCAATGCGCAGAGGTTCCACAAAGCAATCTTTGATCCATGGAATGAACTCCAGCAAGCTTATTCCGGGATGGGCAAGACTCAAATGCGCCTGCGCCTGTGCCATGTCGCCTGCATGCGGGCTAACCGGAAGCCCGGCTGCATGCGCGGCATCAGACACCTGCCATGCCTCACTGATGCCACCCAGGCGGGTGGCATCCGGTTGCACGAAATGCACTGCGCCGGCGGCAATAAATTCCTGGAATTGTGCCAGGGAATAAAGCATCTCCCCCAGTGCAACCGGAGTTTTGATTGCCGCTGCCAGCTCAGTGTGCCCGCGAACATCATCATGCCACAGGGGTTCCTCGATCCATTCCACGTCATAATCCTTAAGGCGCCCGGCAACTTCAGCCGCCAAGGGCATGCGCCAGCGCCCATTGGCATCAGTCATCAGTTTCACTCCCGGCCCAACAGCTGCTCGCACCGCCTCAACACGCCTGATATCCTCAGTGAAATCCTCTTTCCCCACCTTCATCTTGATGCTGCGGTAGCCTTCCTCCTCCACCAGCCGTTTCGCGTCATCGACCAGCATCTGGAGTTCAAAGTTCAACCATCCGCCATCCGTGTTATACATCTCCACCTCGGCATCTTCGCTTCCTCCGAGTGTTTTCCACAATGGCTCCCCTGCCACCTTGGCCTTCAGGTCCCAGAGTGCAATGTCGACAGCCGCTAATGCCATGGTCATGATCCCGGCCCGGCCCACCCACTGCAGCGGAGGATTATATGCCATCATTGACCACAATTTCTCAATCTCCAGCGGGTTCTCCCCCAGCAGGAGCTCACCATAGCACTGTGCGATACAAGAGGTGATCAGGCGATCACTCGCCAGGTGGGCATGTGTCCCGGTAAACCCGTAGCCGATCTGCCCTGCATCAGTATAAATCATCACCCCGGGCATCCCCCAGTGGGTAATTGAATGGGTGCTGTCCGCAATCCCGTCACGGGTCACGGGAACATGCATAATAAATGTCTCAATGGCAGTAATGATCATCGCTGCCACAAGCAAAGCGGAATACATGGCAATCGTGCAAGCCTTAGATCATGCTCCATGTGATCAATTCCGAATATTCATCTTTTTGTTTCGCTCAAGATCCCCCCTGTGTTTAACTGATGAGCTCATCTCCCCGGATTCCTGAACAAGACCTGTCAAATACAATGAAAGTGCCTTCTGCTGCATCCTGTCTCACTGCTGCCCTGTTGTTATCAACACCGTGCCATGCCGACCTCGTCGCCCACTGGAAAATCGACGAGGGCACCGGAACAATCGTCGCTGACAGCAGTAGCAACAACGCCGGGACGATCGCCGGGGGCGCAATATGGAGCGCAGCGGATCTGCCCCCGGTTCCCTCGGGCACCGTAGCCACGCTGAACCTTGACGGACTCGACGACCAGATCAACATCGTCGGATACAAGGGCATCCCGGGAACAGGGGCCCGGACGATCTCTGCCTGGATCCGGACCAGTCACACCACGCCCCAAAACAGGGGAATCCTCTCCTGGGGGACAAATCAAACCACGCGTAAATGGACATTCCGCATCCAGACCAGTAACGGCACCCAGGGCACCATCCGCATCGAGGCCAACGGGGGATTTTTCGTCGGCAACACGATAGTAACCGACGGCAACTGGCATCATGTCGCTGTCACCTGGGAGAATGACGGCACCCCGGACATCATAGACTCCAGGCTCTACGTCGACGGCAAACTCGATGCTGAATTTGGCAACTTCACGAGCCCGCCAAGCGCCAGCCAGAGCATTGCCATCAATACGGCATCCTCTGCTGACGTGCGTATCGGGGATGATTTTCAAGCCAACCACAACTGGTATGGCGGCATTGATGACGTGCGCATCTACAACGAGGCCCTTGACGCGCAAGCTATTGCTTCCCTGGCAATCGGCACGCCAATCATCACCGACTTTACCACCAGTGCCGAAGTTGTCGCCAGTGGCAGCCCGCTCATCCTGTCCTGGGTGAGCGATCCCGCCAATGATTCCCTTGAAATCGACAACGGTATTGGAGATGTCTCCAACCTCACGATGGTGACGGTGAACCCGACAAAGAGCACCATCTACATCCTCACGGGAAGACGGGGAGCAGACACTGACTCGCAAAAGTTAAGGGTGCTGGTCGAGGATCCGCCACTTATCAATAGATTCGTCAACCTCGGGTCATCCACCATCATCGCCGGCCAGTCAGTCGAACTTTACTGGGACGTCTTCGGGGAAACCGCGCTCAGCCTCAACGCCACTGATGTGGCCGGGCAGGACCGACTCAAGGTTTCCCCGACTGAGAGCACCACCTATGTGCTGAGGGCTTCCAATAACTGGGGAGTAACGACAACAAGCGTGACAGTCACAGTACTTGATCCCGACACTCCCGACCTCAGCTGGACTGCCGGCGGACTTCCCGAGGGCAATCTCACAATATGGAACCCCGCCATCAACGTGACCGGCAACAACGCAATCCGCTTCGTTAGAAATACAGGAGGCACTGTGCAGTCCGGCATCAGCAACTTCGCCAATGTTTCGCAGTGGCTCAGTGCCCCGGGTTTCAACCTCGCGTCAAACCCCAACGACTCGTGGCAGGATGGACTCGGCGATCTGGTGACAAAGGCAAACGTCACCTGGGAGATGGTCTTCAGGCCCGGTGACTTCATCGGCACCCATGTCCTGTTCAATACCGGCGGCAACGGTGACGGTACCGCGATTACCATCACCGGCAGCGTGCTGGATTTCCGCTTCCAGGATGCCGATAATACCACTCAGCGCCTGATTGTATCAAAAGACCTCGCGGAGATCGGTCCCGCAACGGATTTTTACCATGTCATATGCCTTGCAGACGTTGATACAGCAGCGACGGGAACAGCCCGCATCTACGTCAACGGCCAGCTTGCCGCCGGGCCGGCAACGAGCACCGGAACGATCAATGACTGGGATGGCGGCGATCTGGCCGAGCTCGGCAAGGGCACTAACATCCCGGGCAGCACCACCTTCGCCCACACGGCCTTTAGCGGTGACATAGCACTCTTTAATTACTATGGAAACCGACTGCTCAGTGAACAGCAGATCAGTAACGCCTATGCAAATATTGCCGGACAAACTGCACCCTTCGCCATCACCGGAATTGCCTATGATGCAGCACAAAACCAGCTGGAGATCACCTTTAATTCCCGACCCGGACGCACCTACGCAATCGACTCATCTGAGAACCTTGCTGGTTGGCTGGAATTGAATGATTTTATCCCCTCGGAAGGCAATGCAACAACCTACGTCATCGATAATGTCAATCCTCTCGATCCAGATTTCCTCACGCAACTCTACCGCATCCGTCCTGTGGAGTAATTTCTCACTGGAAAGCCCTCCGCACAACCTCTAGGGGACGGGTAAAACCATTGGGGATCCAGTTATTACAACGTAGCAAGGGGATTCCAAACCAGGGGCCTGAATTTCCTCTTTAAGAAAAAACCCTTTTACAGCTGAGTGACATCACGCACCCGGTAAAATCTCCGTGATACGCCATCAACCTGGGTGTCGGTAAAGCTTGTCGAGTCTCCAGCCGCAACGATGCCGTCATCAAACTCGACCCATTCCTGGAAATTATCCGAGAAATCAACCGCATAAATTCTCCCGCTGCGCGAGAACCAGCTGAGTGTCACCTCACCGGCGATCAGATCATGTGTCAACCCGGTGATCACCATCGCGGAATCACCTCCCACCGGCACATACTTTACGATCAACTGCGGACGCAGCGCCTGGTCGGCAGCTTCGCTGCTGTGGAAGATATGCGTTGTTGCATCCAGTCCCCGCAGGAGAATTCCTTCATTGGAGGTTTGCGGGGCAGGCTGAGCCCAGTTCCAGTCAGTCGTCCAGCACGGGTTACCGCCCCGGTCATTGCATCCCTCAATAATCGTGGCCAGGGACCAGTCATTCATCAGCTCGGTCAGCTCGCCGGTAAACTCAATATCAAATTTCGCGTTGGCTGCCAGCCCGGCGTTACTCTTAGAGGCCAGCGCGGGCTCCTTGTAATCAACCCCGGCATTTGTCGGACCCGGTGTCCCGCTCGCCCAACTTGGAGGTGTGCCAGTACCGCCATAACAGGCAAGGTGATACCATGTCGCCTCGTGACGGTTGCCCCCCAGAACAATTCCACCACAGTTACCGCCCTCACGCCAGGCCGAGTTTGCCAAGGAGAGGCGATAGGCTGCTACCCCGCCACCGGCAGGGGCATTCTGGCTGAAGAGCCTCAAGATGATCGAATCGATCTCGGAATACTTCTCGAAGAGCGATGACACATCAAATCGAATCAACCCTATTCGTGTGTTCTGGTTCACTTCGATCCTCGAGCAATTTCCGAAGTTGGACATACCACCCCCAAAGGCACTGCCATTACGCAGAAATGTGTCATGGGTGCCGCTGTATTCGGCGGTATTGGTGAAGACAACCGTCTCAACGCCGCCAACTTCCGTCAATGCGCCTGACAACAGGACAATCACCCCGATTACCCAAAGGTTAAATGGCATCGCCTTCATGATTGCTTGGTGATGGTTGTTGTTACCCCAATAGTCCCCGGTAAAAGGACAGTTCCCAGTTAACCACGTTTATTGCGGCTCTTGCTAGCCAAAAAGCGCGTGTTGCACAGAAGCATCCTCAGTTCCTGTTAAGCGCTGGTCGAGTCCCTGGAAACGAAAGGTTACCTCTTCATGGTTCATCCCCAGGGCATGCAGGATTGTCGCATGCAGGTCACGGACAAGGACAGGGTTGCTTGTCACATAATACCCGTAGTCATCGGTCTCCCCGTAACTGATGCCGCCGCGAATCCCTCCACCTGCCATCCAGATGCTGTAGGCCTCCTTGTGGTGGTCGCGCCCGGCACCCGCGAGTTTTGCCCCCTGGAACATCGGGGTGCGACCGAACTCAGCACCCCACACGATCAAAGTCTCATCAAGCAGACCGCGCATCTTAAGGTCCTTGATCAACGCGGCGATCGGCTGGTCTGTCTCTTTGGTCTTCTTGCGCAGCTTGTTCTCAATCCCGCCGTGATGATCCCATGTTGAGTTATACAGCTCGACAAAGCGAACCCCGCGCTCAACCAGGCGCCGCGCCTGCAGACAATGCCCGGCGAAGGCGCCCTTGCCATACATCGCCCTTACCTCATCAGGCTCAGTGGTGATGTCGGTTAATTCCGGTACTGACATCTGCATCCTGAAGGCCAATTCATACTGCGCCATGCGTGTGCGAATCTCCGGATCACCTGTTTGGTTTAACTCCAGAGCATTAAGTTCCCCGATGCCATCAAGGATACGGCGCCGGCGCGCACGATCAACGTCCTTGGGATTGGACAGGAACAACACCGGATCCCCGTCACTGCGAAATTCCACGCCCTGGTAGACACTGGGCAAAAATCCATTGTTCCAAAGGCTTGCACCGGCACCGGCAACACCTCCTGAAACCATCACGACATAGGCGGGAAGGTCACTGCACTCTGAGCCAAGGCCGTAGGTTACCCAAGAGCCGATGCCCGGGCGGCCAATCCGGTTGAGGCCCGAGTGAAAAAACATCTGTGCCGGAGCATGATTGAAATCTTCAGTTGTCATCGAGCGCACGATTGCAATCTCCCCGGCAACGCTCTTCAAATACGGCAATATCTCGGAAATCTGCTGCCCCTCGTTCAGGGTTTCAAACTTGAACGGTGATGCCATCATCTTCGGGTGGCCACGCAGGAAAGCGAAGCGCTTGCCCTCTATGAACTCGGCAGGTGACGGCTTGCCGTGGAATTCCTGCAGCCTTGGCTTTGGATCAAAGAGGTCCAGCTGGGATGGCGCCCCGACCATGTGCAGGAAAATCACCGACTTCGCATGCGGCGCGAAGTTCCCGGGAAGCGCTACATTAGGATCGGCAGTAATCGCGGATGACTCCCCGGAAAGCAGCTGATTGAAGGCAAGCGTGCCAACGCCCATCGCTCCGGAACCGCGTAGGAAGCAACGGCGTGCCATCAGTGTCGCGGTCTCCTCAATATTCATTTTCTTCAATCAGGAGCAAAGGAAATCCTCCCCCGTTCCCCTCGCTGAGGCTATTTGGTGATGGTCTCGTGCAGGTTCAGCAGGGTGGTGGCGACATCAAACCAGGCTTGCGCCTCATCGCCGTTGGTATCCAGGGAAGTAAAATAGATTTTCCTCAATACCCCGAGTTCATCAGCTCCCGGTCTGCGGGAAAGAGCAAGGCGGAAGGCATGCTCAAGGCGTTGCTGGGCACCCCTGTTACCGGTCTCCTGCTGAATGCGTGCGGCAAAGGCCCGGGTCATCTCGACATAGGCCGGATCGTTCATCAGCGTGAGTGCCTGCAGGGGTGTATTGCTCGACTGGCGGCTCACTGTACACGCACCGCGGTTGGGAGCATCAAAGTTGGCGAAGCTGGGGTAATGGGCAGAGCGGCGCCAGAGGGTATAGATGCCGCGGCGGTGCAGGTCCTCGCCCTTGGAAAGGTAATAGGTATTGTCGACAGAACCGATGACACGCCAAACTTTTTCCGGTTGTATTGGCCGCACCGGAGGCCCGAACATTCGCTTGGACAGCAGGCCTGAAATAGAGAGTGCATTGTCACGCACCAACTCGGCAACCAGGCGCTGCCTTGGCCCGCGCGCATAGAAGGTGTTATCGGGATCCCGCGCACGCTTGGAACTTCCGGCGGCGGCACTCTGGCGATAGGTAGTCGAAAGCACGATGCGCCGAATAGTGCGCTTCATCGACCAGGCATCATCATCACGGAACGTGACCGCCAGCCAGTCCAGCAGGCCGGGATGAGTCGGTTTTGCTCCCTGCCGGCCAAAGTCCTCCATCGTCGTCACCAGCCCGCGGCCGAACAACTCGGCCCAGATACGATTCACCGCAACACGGGCAGTAAGCGGGTTGCCCCTTGAGACAATCCACTGTGCCAGGCCGAGCCGGTTCCTTGGCGCACCCTCCGGGAAGGGGTGCAGTGCCGCAGGGGTTGCGGCCTCGACCGCTTCGCCAGGCGTGAGGAAATTGCCGCGCTTGAGCACAAAAGTCTCACGCGGCACATCCATCTCCTCCATGACCCGTGAACTGAATCCGATCTGGAAGCTACCCTTCTCAATGCCCTTCGTGTGCCGGTTCACCTGCTGCTCAAGCTTACCGAGAACCTTTGCCTCCTCACCCTTCTTGAACAGGGCCTTTTTGATTATCGCTGCCTCCTTGAAGCTGCGCTTCTCTTTACCAATGAGGACTAATGCCTTCGGTGCCTCTTTCTTCAACCCGGCAAGCCTCTCATCCGGCAAGGCCTCGCACAACTCGTCTACTTTTGCGACGAAGTCCTGCTGTGCCGCCGTCAACTTCCCGCGGGCCTCAGCCCGGCGTGCCTTCTCCTCTGCACTCAGCGGGACATTCACGTTGGCACCGATGTATTTCATCCCCGCACCATTTTTCTCGGTGCGTTGCCCCTCCTGTCTCGTGTTGTTGAAAAAAGCGGCCATCGAGTAATACTCGGCCATGGAAAAGGGATCATACTTGTGGTCATGGCACTGGGCACATCCGAGGGAAGTCCCAAGCCAGACGGTGCCGGTGGTGTTCACCCGGTCAACAACCTGCTTGATGCGATCCTCCTCAGCGTCAGTTCCTGCCTCCAGGTTGAGGATCGGGCCGCGATGAAACCCGGTAGCAATGATCTGGCTCGGGGTTGCGTTTGGCAGAAGATCACCGGCAAGTTGCTCAATGGTGAACTGGTCAAAGGGCATATCCGCATTCAACGCACCAATCACCCAGTCACGATAAGGCCAGACATTGCGGAACCCGTCCCGCTGATAACCATCAGAGTCAGCATAACGGGCGAGGTCAAGCCATCCTATTGCCCACTTCTCCCCGAACCCCGGCAGGGAAAGCAAGCGATCAACGATACGCGCAAAATGTGCTTCCGAAGGATCCGCAAGAAAGGCATCTGCCGCGGCAATGGCAGGAGGTAACCCGGTCAGATCCAGGTAAACCCGTCTTAACAGGCGCGCGGGTTGCGCCTGCTCCTGCGGAAACAGGCCGGCATCATCCATTGCCGGCCGTATAAAACGGTCAATGGGGTTCTTGTCCCAGCCCTTGTCGGCAACGGCAGGCAGGGCTGGCTTGAGCGGCGCGACATAGGACCAATGCGGTTGAGCACTACCCGCCAATGCGGAAAAGGCCAGTGCTAACAAGGTCAAAAATCCGCATCTCATTGGCGCTATCTCATTATTTAGTCACCTTCATATTGCCAAACATCAACTGCGCGTGACCGGGGTAAGTACAGATATAGGGATAATCACCAGGCTGGGCAGGCACTGTCATATAGAGGACGAATTTACGGTTTGGAGCAACCTGCGGGGTCGATGCAAGCACCTCGGGAATATCAGGAATGAAATTCTGCTCTATGGCTTTCGGTCCAATCGCCAGCGTGGCCGCCATCACTTTCTGCCGGCTACCCGGGACACATACAGCGAGGTTATGCATTAAGCCCGTCGGGTCATTATTAAGCAGGACAATGGCAATCTTCTCACCGGTCTTAGCCATAATCTCCTCGGTATCAAACTTCATGCCCGGTTTCACTCCAACGTTAATTTTACGGGCACTCTCGTAACCGGCAGGGATCAGGGCAACTGCCTGCTTGCTCAGGCTATCCATCTCAGCACGAATTTGCGCATCAGCTATCTTGCCCAGAGACTCCTTGCGAAAGTTTTCAAGGAAGCCGCCAAAGCTCGCTCCTCCCTTGAAATTGCGTGCCTTGCCAAACCAGGAAAAGAAGCCCCTGCGCAATGCCGGGGTCCAGCCCTCCGGCAGGTTTTTCAGCGCATAGGCATACCAGATTTGCTGGCGTTGGGGATTGTTGGACTTCTGGCTGAGGAATGACCCGCCGTATTGCTTGGAGCGTTGCAGCAACCGGTCATCAAACTCAATCTCCTCAAGTCCCGCGGCATCCTGGCTCATTAACGGCACGGTCTTGGCGATCACATCCGGGTCACCCAGGTAAACCAGCATTGCCACCAGTTCACGATTCATGGCATCAGTCGCAGCCGGGTAAAGCGGCGATAAAGTGGCGGTAATCTTGGCAGCAATGGCCGCTTCGGGCTTACCCATGCGAATAAAGGCCAGCCCCAGCACGCGCAGGGCCTCAAGTTTCTGCGCCTCGCTCAGCTCGGTCATCTTCAGGCGGAAAAACGCGGTAAGGAGCTTGGCCTGCAACGAGGCATCCCCCTGCCGGGTGAGTGCGAGAAGGGCTGAAAGCGAAGTCTGTGGATCCTTCTCAGCGAGTGCCTTCACCTGCCATTCAGCGACCGGCTGATGCTCAAGGGCAACGCGGGAAGCATAGCGTATTGAGCGGTCCGCATGCCCCAGGTTGGGCCAGATCCTGGCAACCGCCCCGACAACCTGCCTGCCATGGAAATCTTCCATTTCCCGCCTCACCGCACGCGCTATTGACGCAGCTCCGTCCACCCTCTTTTTGGGCTTGGTCAACTCGGAACCGGTATACTTTACCCGGTAGAGTGCGGACTGCGTGCCCCGCCCGCCAACGGCAAAATACATGTTGCCGTCCTTGCCGATCACCCCGTCGGAAACATTCAGCGGCACGCCGGTCACGAATTCCTCCTTTTCCCCAACGTAGGATCCTCCAGTCGGCTTAAGGTGAATTGCGTAGATCGTGCCGTAGGTCCAGTCAAAGGCATAGATTGCCTCCTGATATCTTGCCGGGAACTTTGCACCCATTCCGGAAACCACGCCGGTTGGACACCCCGGGCCGACATCCAGTGTCGGCGGCAGCACATCCGGATACCATGACGGGAATTTCCCGGTGCCGGTGCGCCAGCCGAACTCAGACCCGCTGGTCACGTGGTAAATGCGTGTCGGCCGGTACCAGGGCGTGCCGCTGTCCCACTCCATGTCCGAGTCGAAGGTAAACATCTCGCCATCGGGATTAAAGGCAACATCATACTGGTTACGGAAACCCGCCGAGTAAAGATGGAAGGACTTGCCCTCCTTGTCTGTGCGGGCCACCCAGCCGCCCGGGGCACGAATGCTGCGCGCGTGACCACGGGCATCGGTCATCCTCGGCAGGAGCTGGTCCTCGGCATAGTTCAGGCGCAGGGCTGAACTGTCGGGATTCGGGGTCTTGGTATGGTTACCCCCGAGCACAAAGAGATGCTGCCCGTCAGGGGAAAGGACAACCGCGTGCGGGCCGTGCTCCCCGCCTCCGGCAAACCGGCGCAGCTCCTGGATCTTGTCCAGTAAATCGTCCCCGTTTGAATCAGTCACCCGGTAAAGGCCTGAGCCCGGCTTGCCGCCGTTCAGGCAGACATAAAGGGAATCAAAAGCCCAGAGAAGTCCATGCGCTCCTGAAATATCCACCGGGATCTTCTCCACCTTGGGCCCTCCGGCACTCAAGGTAACGCGGAAGATTCCCTTGCCGCCCTGGTCACCGCAGTAGAGACGCCCCTTGTCATCAACAGCCATTGACACCCAGGAACCCTGTTGACCTTTCGGCACATCATAAATCTTCTCAATTTCAAATCCCTTTGGATGCACCTCGGCAGCCCCACTATCCACCTTCACCTGCGCCACGACCGCTGCCGTCGCTGTCGCTGTCGTGGTAAGCGGGGCACTTGTTGCTGCAGCTCCTGCAGTATCCGCCTTTTTCAGGACAATATCCTTGGCCTCAAACCGCATCGGTCCACCGGCGTGCAACTGCAGTGCCAGGATTCCCTTCATGGCACGCTTGGCAACCTGGTCATCAACAATTTCAACCGTCGCATCGCCGTTGACCTTATGGATAAGCTTATTGCCTTTGGCGATGACGGTAAACTCGTTCCACTTGGAAAGATCCAGCTTTTTCGAGGTATCCAGTTTGCCGACAATGGCCTTTTTGCCTTTATCGTCGATCACTACCTTTTGGCCGCGCTGGGCAACAATGCCACGCCCCCTTTCCTCATAAAGCATGCCGAAGTAACTCGGTGAGGGATGCATGTCCATCTGGTATCCGCCAACAGACCATTTCTTGGCATCAAGAACCTTTGAGCGATACTGGATACCGGAATTGTTGTTGCCGATGACACGGGCCTTCAAGGTCAACTCAAAATCACCGACTTCGCCGCCTTTCCAGATCAGGAAGGTATTGCCGGCGGCTTTCTTCTGGAGGGTCGTCTCACCGACAATGACACCATTCTCGACACGCCACAGGTCGGGGTTGCCATCCCAGCCTGTTAAATCTTTACCGTTGAACAGATCCTGGCAGAAGGCACCACTGGTAGCTGTGAGAGAAAATAATGCTGTGAGAAAATAACGGGACATTTTTTATAGAATATTGGCGACTAGGTTATCGCCCGAATGGTGTCGCGTAAAGAACCCGTTTACCGGGCGCGGGCAATGACTACACTGCCACCATGTGCCCTTTTCTCACCAAACCGGTAATAAAAAAGAGAAAGCGACGGGCACAGGGATACCACAGGCGAAGACGCGGGAGAGGTGAATCACCCGGCCCGCTAGACATTGATGGGCCCCTTGTCCGGCTTTTCTTTCGGGGTCTCCTTGGGCTCAGCCTCCGGGACAGGATCCTGCGCGGGATCGGGCTTGGATTCCGGGGGCTTTGTGGACTGTGGCGGCTGGGCAGGCTTGGCTTTCAGCTCATCAATCTGAGCCTTGAGTTTCTTCATCTCAGCGGCCAGCTGCGCGGCTTTCTTTTCGGACCGCTCAAGCTGAATCTTGCCGGCAGCCATTTGTGCCCGAACCTCATCAAGTGCCTTGGAGGTTTCCGCCATTTTCTTCTCCATTAAATCCTCACGTTGTTCAAATGCTGCCAGGGCCTGCTTCGCATCATCCAAATTCTTGATCATGACGGCCATCCTCACAGTGACCTTCTCAAGATCAATCATCAATGCCTTCTGGTCACGCTCAACCTGCACCCTGGTGGCTTGCTCCTGCGCGAAAGCCTTCTTTGACTCTTCCAGCATGGCACGCACCTCCTTGAGGTTGAGCGCGAGCTGATCCCCCTGTTCCTGCAAATCGGCAGACTCTTTGGCATGCTGCTCTTTTGCTGCCGTGAAGTCAGAATTCAGACCTGCAAGTTCCTTGGCAAGACCGGTGCCTTTTTCCTGCTCCTCCCCGAGCAGGACCTTGAGGTCCTGCTTGTCATGCTTGAGTTCATTGATCTTTTCCTTCGCGAAGCCGGCAGTATTGTGAAGATCACTGATCTCCTTGTTTTTTGCCGAAATGACAAACATGGCCGAGATCAGCAACAGGATAAGTGCAGCCAGTGCTCCCAGTCGCGCAATCCCTCCCATGGGTGATTTTTCTGCAACAACCCCGGCAGTGTCGGGAACCTCCTGCCTTTCTTCCCCGGAGGTGTGATCATTGGCAACAACCGGGGATAATCCCTGAAGATTTCCTGAAGTCATATAGCGGGGATTCCTCCAAAGGGTAAACGCATTGCACCGGCCAATGCGGATCAGGGGAAGTCCAAGGTTGAGAATATCACCATCTGTCGATGGTTCTTGCCCCGCTTCATCCTGCAGGGCATTGCCTGGCGGGCGGGCTATCCCGGCAGACACGGTGAGGATTACCGGGGAGGCAAGTGCCTCTGCCGTTGTCCATAATGTAAAAGCACGGGAGAACGGTATAGGCGCCGGATCCCCGGAAGGCTGCAGGGTCTGGAGTTCTTCATGATGTCCTTCGCTTGACACGGGTTCATCAAAGACACCCGCCGGAAGGGGCGCAATCACCTGATCCACGACATCGCCATCGATTGGGGGTTGCGCGGAGACATTCGCCGGCACTCCCTGTGTTGCCCAGAGAGTAAATGCCCTTGAAGGAATGGTGGCAATGACCGCATTCAGGCAAGACCCCGGCCGGGATTCCGTGCGGGGAGCAATCCACAGGGTAAATGGATCAGCCCGCTCGAGGTGAATCTTCTCACCCGCAAGGTTCCCGTCAGGCAATCCGGCTCGCTGATTCCATATTCTTGCAAACCAGCCACCCTTCGGGCGACTGATAGCGGTCGGGTTTCTGGCGAGTTCCTCGCCAATAGGTCGGGCCATGGTCAGGGATAAATATCAGGTTGAATTTCTAAGGAGATTTAGCACGGTTTGTGCCTGTTAATAAAGTCAGATTATCGTGTTTGGGGAACAATTACCCCGTCTTGATACAATTTGGTGTGCTAAAAGAGGATGCCAAAGTGACAATTCCCGGTTATTTAGCCATCCGATACCCTGTCCATGTTGCTCGTCATTGATAACTACGACTCCTTTACATACAATCTCGTTCAGTATTTCGGCGAGTTGGGGGCAACTATTGAGATTCGCCGCAATGACAAGATCACCGTCGATGAGATCAGGGAGCTGGCACCGGAGAAGATCTGCATTTCCCCGGGACCCTGTACGCCGAATGAAGCCGGTATAAGCTGTGAAGTCATCAGGGAACTCGGCCCTTCAATACCCTTGCTCGGTGTCTGCCTGGGACACCAGTCTATCGGCCAGGTGTATGGTGGCGAAATCATACGCGCTGAGCGTTTAATGCACGGCAAAACATCAAAGATCAGCCATATGGGCAAGGGTGTTTTCTCGGGTATCCCATCCCCGTTCGACGCGACGCGCTATCATTCCCTGATCATCCGGCGCGACTCCTTCCCTGACTGCCTTGAGATCACGGCGGAAGCCGAGACGCAGGAACGTGAAATCATGGCATTGCGACACAAGGAACATCCGGTCCACGGGGTGCAATTTCATCCGGAATCAATCCTCACCGGCGAAGGTATGCAGTTATTGAAAAACTTCCTGGCCATCTAGCATGGCAAAAATCGCCGTAACCCTCCGCAGTGAGCTTCAAATTCCGAAGTATCTTTAATGGCCAACCAGTTCTACAGCGAATTTGACACCACTCCTCTATCAGTCAATACACACACCCGTCCTGACGAGTATCGCACTGCTTTCCAGATAGATCGGGATCGCATCCTCTATACTTCCGCATTCCGCCGCCTGCAGAGTAAGACGCAGGTATTTCTATCCGGTGAATATGACTTCTACCGCACCCGGTTGACCCACTCTCTTGAGGTCGCGCAGATCGGGCGCTCGATCTGCTCACGCCTGCAGGCAGCCGGCGACCTCCTTGGCGATGATTATTTCATTGATCCTGACCTGGTCGAGGCGGCATGCCTCTCGCACGACATAGGCCACCCGCCCTTCGGCCATGCCGGGGAACGCGTCTTGCACGACATCATGCGGAAGATGGGCGGATTCGAGGGCAACGCACAAACCCTGCGCCTGTTAACCGAAACCATCTACGGTGATAAAGGCATGAATCCAACGCGCGCGTTCCTGGATGCCACCCTTAAATACAAGACCCTGTTCTCCGAGATTCCGGAAGCCATCAATCACTTTGTTTATGATGACCAGCGCGCCCAGCTTGAATTCGCCCTCGATGGTGAGCGCCTGCTAAATGAACTGGATCCCGGTAAACAGCGCAATGAATTCAGGTCAATCGAATGCCAGATCATGGATTGGGCAGACGACACCGCCTACTCGTTGAATGATATTGTGGATGGCGCCAACGCCGGGTTTATCAACCTGGAAAATCTCGAGCGCTGGGCCTCGCTGAACGAAATCACAGATGACGGCACTCAACACATTGATGATTTGTGCAGGGCCATCCGGCGAGGGCGGCTCGAGCCACTGATGGGGCGTAAGGTGGGTGACTTCATTACCGCCGTGAAACTTGCTGAACTCCCGCAGAACCTCATGTCTGCAAAGACAGCACGCTACCGCCATGAACTCATTATCAATCCTGTGACCGTGGCTGAGTCAAAGCTCTACAAGAAAATCTCACTGGACCTGGTATTCCGTTCACCACAACTGCAACAACTCGACCACAAGGCACACCGGGTGCTCGGCGAATTGTTTAATATCTTTACCGATAACTATCTCGGTAAAGAAAAACGGCGCTTGCGTTTACTCCCGGCTGAAGCGGAAAACACAATTGCAGCTGCCGCCGACGAAAACACGCGCGCACGCCTCATTTGCGACCTTGTAGCCAAGATGACCGATCGCTTTGCTGTCCGCACCTACCGGCGGCTCACTGACCCGGACTTCGGTTCAATCGTCGATCTTGTCTAGATCCACAAAAATAAGTGAACTAGAAATCTTCCGCTTGTAGGGAATATGCACTAGGATGAAGGGTAAATCATCCCCTCCCCGCAATGTCCCTCCGTTCACAATCCGCTCCCCCGATCACCTGTCTTATTCTTTCCCTTCACTGTGTCCTTGGCAACGCGGTGGCGGAAATCGTCATCAACGAGGTCCACTACAACAGCGAACCCAATACCGCGGCCAACGAGTTTATCGAGCTCTACAACAGTGGCGACGCTAAAGTTGATCTCTCCGGATGGTTCTTCTCCAAGGGTATTAACTACACCTTTACTCAGGGGACAGAAATTGAGGCCGATAGCTACCTGGTGATCGCTGAGCGTGTTAGCTCGATCCTGGAACAGTTTAACGTAGCGGCCCTGGGACCGTTCTCATCAAGCCTGGCCGGCGATGAAGATACTCTGGAATTGCGCAGGAGCGATGGTACAATCGCTGATAAGGTAAGCTACAAGACATCCTTTCCCTGGCCGGTCGGGGCTGGAGGAACAGGCGCCTCAATGGAACTGATCAACCCGGGGCTGGATAACGACCTCGGCGGCTCGTGGCGCAGTTCTCAATCCGGCTTCAGCGGAGTGCAGGCAAGCTACGTCTCACCCGGGGAACTCTGGTCATATCGGCCAGGAACCAGTGAGGCCTCAGCACCGGTTGATGCCTGGCGCATGCCCGGCTTCGCCCTCGATGGCACGTGGCAGGAGGGCCGGACAGTAATCGGCTTTGGCGACAATGATGATGTCACGGAAATAACCGGCATGCAGGGCAACTACGTCTCCCTCTTCCTGCGCAAGGAGTTTCAACTGAACGGCCCCATTCCAAAGGAGTTGCTGGTTCGCGTCTACTACGACGATGGCGCCATCGTGTGGATCAACGGTGTTGAGCTCGCCCGGCTCAATGTCGATACCGGCGATATCACCTTCAAGGGACGCCGTGCCTCGGATTCACCGGACGGGACACCGGGGGCGGCAGTCGGCAGCCATGAACGCGCCTGGGAGGATGTCCTGGTAAGCGGCGCAAGCGGGTTCCTCGTCGAGGGAACCAACACGATTGCAGTCCATGCACTTAATACCAGCACAGGAAGCAGTGATTTCTCGATCGATGTCGAGGTGCGCACGCCACCTCCGGGAGAATTAACGATCGGCAATCCCACTCCCGGTTCAGTAAACACCGTCTTCTCCCCGGCCGCGCCACCGATCACACGCCAGGTACAGCACGAACCAAAACAACCCAAGGCCGGCATCGAGACGGTAATTACGGTAAAAGTCACCGACCCGGATGGTGTGGCATCCGTATTGCTTGAGTATCAAACGGTGGCTCCCGGAGCATACGTGCCGGCCTTCCTCGCCAAACCAACCAGCCAGCTCAATTCCAACCCGAACGCGCCACGCACCGCCAACCCTGCCTACAGTGAACCGGCAAACTGGACAATCCTGCCAATGCTTGACGACGGCAGCGAGGCGGATGATGTCGCAGGTGACGATACCTTCAGCGTGAAGATTCCCGGGCAGGATAACCGCACGCTTGTCCGTTACCGTATCACAGTCGAGGACAGCATGGGCGCAGCAGTAAGGCTCCCTTACAGCGATGACCCAGTATTGAACTTTGCCTACTTCGTCTACAACGGGGTTCCTGATTATGTTGCCGGGACACGTTCGGTTCTTGGTGCACCACACACCTATCCCGCCGAAACTCTCACTTCAATCCCGGTTCATCACATTATCACCAATTCAGCCGACTTTGACCAGGCGGTTGCCTACAACAGTGGTGACCAGATCAGCCGCGGCAATTACGATGCCCGCAGTGCCTACAACTGGAGCTGCACCTTCATCTACGACGGCAAGGTATACGATAATATCGGCTACCGCCTGCGGCAGCGTAATGCGCGTTATTCAGGCAGTGGAAAACGCAGCTTCAAGTTCCGTTTCAATCGCGGAAGCTACCCGCACTTCCGCGACATGGAGGGCAAGCAATACCCAACCCCATGGAAATACCTGGCCACACACAAAATGCGCGGCTCAAGGGGAAACTACACCTGGGGCCTTGAACAGGCTGCCAACCACCTTCTCTGGAACATGACAGGCACGCCGGCTCCCTTCACCCACTGGATGCACCTTCGGGTCATACGCGGAGAACAGGAGGCTCCTGCCGGGACAAACGGGCAATATCTCGGCGATTATTACGGCATGCTGCTTGCCCTTGAGGAATTCGACGTGCGTTTCCTGGATTCCCATAATCTTGAAAAGGGCAATCTGTACAAGCTCATCAGCGGCCGCACAGATGGAGTCTCTGTGCGTCGCTACCTCGCGCGGGACGGGGTTGATAACGGATCGGATTTCCAGAACATCATCTTCCAGCTCCGGCCGGAAAAGGATGACGCATGGATTAACCGCCACGTGAACTACGACTCGTGGAACCATTATCATGCCATCGTCGATGCCGTGCGCCACTACGATGTATCACCCAATACCGCCGAGCACCTGAAGAACCGTGCCTTCTACTTCGAACCCTCCACGGAGACACCTCTCGGGCGGCTATGGGTTCTGCCCTGGGATTCCGACACCAGCTGGGGACCAAACTGGAACGGCGGTGAGGGATTCTGTAAGCAGGCAATCTACAGTGCCAACCCGCCCCGCCCGGATTTCATGCGTGATTATCGCAACGTCGTTCGCGAAATCCGCGACCTGATCTGGACCGAGGAACAAATCTCACTCTTGCTCGATCCGCTGGCTACCCGTATTTCCGAACTGGTTCCCGCCGACCGTGACCGCTGGACCGGAGCTGTAGGCGGCAGCCAAAGTGAACCACCAATCGACAGCGTGGTCGCTGACATGAAAAAGTTTGCCTTTGTCGGCGGTTCCTGGACAGGTGGCAACAGCAGCTCAATGGAGAGCATCTCAAGGGACTCCGGAATTTCCGGTCAGCAGGGCAGGGATGCCTACCTTGATGCCCTGGGTGCTGATTCCGCAATCCCGAACACGCCAACCATCAGCTACACTGGATCCGCCGGATTTCCACAGGGGAGCCTGGCCTTCAGCAGTTCCTCCTTCTCCGACCCGCAGGGGGCCGGGACATTCGGTGCAATGGAATGGCGGATTGCTGAAATTACACCCCTTGGCGGCGGCATGCTCAATATCATGGATACCGGTTCTGGATGGAAATACCTGGACGACGGCAGTGACCAGGGAAGCGCCTGGCAACAGGTTGATTTTGATGACTCCTCCTGGAAGACCGGCAACACCCCGGCCGGTTACGGGGGAATCACCGGGGCCGTCCTTGTAACAACAATTGATTACGGTCCGAATGCATCAAGCAAATATCCCACCACCTATTTCCGGACAAGCATTGACATCGGGGATCCTGAGTTGATCGACCACTTTGTTTTCCGGATGCATATTGATGACGGTGCCATTGTCTACGTCAACGGCCAGGAAGTGCTGCGTGATGGCTTTCCAAACGGACTCGTGGTTAACCACAGGAGTTATGCCGCCAGCAATGGCAATGAGGGCACATTTGACCCCTTCAATATTGATCCTGACCCCTTTGTAGCCGGGGAAAATATCATCGCGGTCGAGCTTCACAACCGCTCAGCCGGCAGCAGCGACCTCGGTTTCGACATGGGGATTACTGCCGAGAAACACCTCACCCCACCCGGGGACAAGGTGAAATTTGAATGGCAGGCAGACTGGCAATCAGGTGAGATCAGCACTTTTAATCCCGGGATTTCACCCCCGGGAACAGCAGTCAGGGTGGGTAGGTCCTACCGGGGTCGTGTCCGGCACATGGACAATACCGGACGCTGGAGCCACTGGTCCCAAGCCATTGATTTTACAGTTTCCGAGCCGTCAATTTCCCCTTGGCTGGATGCACTTGTAGTCAGCGAGATCATGTATCACCCTGCTCCGTCAACCGCTGCGGAACTTGCACTAAAACCTGATCTTGAAACTGCTGATTTCGAGTGGATTGAGATCAACAATGTCGGGGAAAGTGCCCTTGACCTGAAGGATATCCGATTTACCAAGGGCATCGAGTTCAATTTCATTGACGGCAGTATATCAAGTATCATGCCCGGCGAGCACGTCATCATTGTTGCTGATGAGCCAGCCTTCAACCTGCGCTACGGCCATGCGTCAACACCATCATTTGTCGCCGGCGAATTCTCAAAAAATCTTGGTAACGACGGGGAGCGCGTGAAGCTTGCCTTTGGTGCCGGGACAACATTGCGCGATTTTGAATTCGACGACACCCTGCCGTGGCCCGAGTCGGCAGATGGGCAAGGCCCTTCACTGGTCCTGGTTGCACCGGCCACGATCCCCGATCATTCAATCGCTGTAAACTGGCGTGCAAGCGCCCAGCCGGGCGGTAGTCCCGGTGGCAGGGACTCCACAACTTTCTCCGGTGACCCCAACGCCGATGATAATGGCAACGGTATGCCGAATCTCGCCGAATACGCTATCGGTCAAAAAATAACTGCAGGGGCAACCATTATTCAATCAGCAGGCTACATTACCCTTACCTATAAGCGCAATCTCGCTGCCGATGATGTTCTTGTATTCATTGATTACTCCACCGACTTAATCACCTGGCAGGATGAATCATCGGAATTTGTCACCGAAAGTGAGATCATTAACGGTGATGGCACAAGCCTGGTCACTTTACGCCACAGTATACCGTTCAATTCCGCCACTCCGCGCGGGTTCCATCGAATTCGCGTAGAAAAACCTTAGTTTAAACAACAAGCCCGTCACTCCCTTCCCTTTTCACCATCAGGCGGTCGCGATGCCCGAATCCACGCACGATCCACTCGAGGCTCTCAACAAGCACTTTAAACACCGGGAATTCCTCGACGGGCAACAGGACGTGGTGAGCGCGATACTCGCCGGGAAGGATGTCCTGGCGGTAATGCCCACCGGTGGCGGTAAATCGCTGTGCTACCAGTTGCCTGCCCTGGTCATGGATGGAGTCACGGTGGTGGTCAGTCCCCTTATAGCCCTGATGAAAGATCAGGTTGATGCCCTGGTAAGCAAGGGCATCCCCGCCGTGATGATCAACAGCACACTTTCACCAGGAGAGCAGCGCCAACATATAGCCGCCATGCAAAATGGCGCGTTCAAGCTGGTCTATATCGCGCCCGAGCGCTTCCGCTCAAACACATTCACCGAAGCCCTGAAGAAAATTGACGTTGCACTGTTCGCGGTTGATGAAGCCCACTGCCTTTCGCAATGGGGCCACGATTTCCGACCCGACTACCTGCGACTCGGCGATGCCATACGCGAAATCGGCAACCCGCAAATCGCCGCCTTCACGGCCACCGCAACCCCTGAAGTGCGTGCTGACATCCTGCAACACCTCGCCCTGCGAAATCCTTTCCAATGCATCAGCGGCTTTGCCAGGGCAAATCTTTCATTGCAAATAACGCCCTGTACAAAACAGGCCCAGAAATACAAGCGCATCCGTAATGTCATCGAAAAACATAAAACCGGAATCATTTATTGCGCCACCCGTAAACGGGTTGAAGAGGTTTCCGGCACCATTACGTCCTGGGGATGCCAGGTCGTCGCTTATCATGGCGGAATGCCTGATGATCAACGTGAAAAGAACCAGACCAGGTTCATCTCAGGGGAAATCGATGTCGCCGTGGCCACCAATGCCTTTGGCATGGGAATCGATCGATCCGATGTGCGCTTCGTAATGCACTTCGACATACCGGGAAGCATCGAGGCCTATTACCAGGAGGCGGGCCGGGCAGGAAGGGACGGAGAGACGGCAGTATGTGAACTGCTGTTTAACTACGCCGACACGCGTACACAGGAATTCTTCATCGAGGGAAGCAACCCGGCAGCTTCCCTCATTCTCGATGTCCATAAATACCTGTGCGACTTTGCCAACGAAAAATCAGAGATCATCATCCCTGTTCAATCTCTGTGTGAAGACATCGGAGCCAAGAACAGCATGGCAGTCAGCAGCGCAATCTCTCATCTCGTCCGTTGCCGTGCCATTGAACGCTTTGATATCCCCGGCGAACGGACGCGAGGAACCCGTCTCCTCAACCCCGGAACCGCCACCGGAAAACCTGATATCGATGTCGCGGCAATCACCGAGAAAGAACGCCGTGACCGGGAAAAGTTAAAGGCAATGGTTGATCTCTGCTATGCAACCAGCTGTCGACAACAATGGATATTAAATTACTTCGGGGAACAAGGCGCCGGTGAATGCAACAACTGCGATAACTGCCTCGCTTCATCCTCTAAAGATATTCGTGAGCCTACCACTGAGGAGACAACCGCAGTTCAAAAGGCACTCAGCGGCGTTGCCCGCATGTCACGACGAGGACCAGACGGCTGGGAACCACGCTTCGGGCGCATGAAAATCGCCCAGATGCTGATCGGTAGTCGTTCAAAGGAAATCATCAATGCCCGGCTTGACGGACTCAGCACATACGGCCTAATGAAAGCTGAGGGCAGCAACTATGTCGCTGCACTGCTGCGCGAATTGCAAAACGCCGGGATGCTGATCAGCAGTGGCGGTCAATATCCAACCGTTACACTCACTGCGCGCGGGGAAATGATCATGCGCGGGGAAGGATCATTGCAAATGCGCTGGCCCGCTGAGCCAGGCCGCAATCCCAAGAGTGGAAATGAAAATACTCTCGCCATCGAAGACCTCGAGTTCGATGAACAGCTTTACGCAAAACTACGCGATCACCGCAGCAAAATAGCAAGCGATGAAGGCATCCCTCCTTATGTCATATTCAACAATCAAACCCTTGAATTCTTTACCCGGATCAGGCCAACCAGTATTGAGGAAGGTTCGGAAATTCGCGGTGTAGGCGTCAAGAAAGCTGAACGGTTCCTGCCGGAATTCGTGGCTGTCATTGTGCGACACCTGAAGGATTCCCAACGCGGCATCAAGCAGCAAAAGCCACTAGAGGACTAACGCTTCTAATAGTCCTGAAGCTTCAGGGAAAGCAACATCTGGGCATTTCCGGGATACTGCCCCATGATGGAAATCAATCGCTCGATGGCTTCAACCGGCCGATGCCCTGCAAGCGCCCGGCGGATTGTGGCGATTTTCTGCCACTGGTGCGGGGGAATAAGCAATTCCTCGCGCCGCGTACCGGAACGAAATATATCCACTGCAGGATAAATGTATTGCTCAGCAATGGCACGATCCAGGACGAGTTCCATATTTCCTGTGCCTTTCAATTCCTCAAAGATCCGGTCATCCATCGCACTATTGGTCTCCACAAGTGCGGTGGCAATGATTGTGAGTGAACCGGCATCACGTGTGTTGCGCGCAGCCGCAAACAGTTTACGGGGCATTTCGAGAGCGCGCACGGTAAGGCCTCCAGTACCGGTAGGTCCGCCTTTATTTGATGCGTTATTAAAAGCCCGCGCCAAACGGGTAATCGAATCCATGAGCATGAACACATCGTCTCCGGCCTCGACCAGGCGCTTAGCACGTTCAATCGCCATCTGCGCAATGCGACAATGCATCTTTACCTCCATGTCATTTGAACTGGCATAGATTTCCGCTTCCGGCAATGCCCGCCTGAGCTCGGTAACCTCCTCCGGACGTTCATCCACCAGGAGAACCATCACTTTGACTCCGGAATGATTCTTTATGACCGCCTCAGCCATGTGCTGCAGGATTGTGGTCTTTCCAGAACGGGGCGGTGAAACAATTAAGCCCCGCTGACCACGGCCGACGGGGGCTATAAGATCAATGATACGGGTCGTCATTCGATCCTCTTCAGTTTCAAGCTGCATACGCCGATCGGGATTAATCGCCTTCAGCTCCTCAAACCAGGGCAATGTCCTGACCAGTTCAGGATCTCGGCCATTGATGTCGATAATCTTGGTCAGTTGCGGACCGCGCCCTCCCATGCGGGTTTCAGCCTTGACCCAGAGCCCGTCGCGAAGTCCAAAGTTACGGACTGTCTCGGGAGTCACGAACACATCCTCGGGAGTTTGCCTGAAATCCTTTCCGGGTTCCCTCAGAAAACCGAAACCCTTACCGGAAATCTCCAGGATCCCCTCCTGCTCAATCGGAGGCCCAAGCGGCTCCTCCTTAAAATTCCCCTTTTTGAAGGGTTTTTTCTTGTTGTCCCAGTTTTTCCCGCCCCGCCGACCACGACTTTTGCGCGACCTGCCGCCATTCGACGATCTCTCGCGATCAGCTTGCGCATCGCCGGTGTTTTTCTGGGAAGGTGTCGGCTGGTCTTTTTTTGTAACCGCCCCTTTAGGTGTAGTGTCGCTCATACTGGGAATCAATCGTAGGTAAATTCGTATTTTTTCGTCGGAATAGCTGTGGCCTGATCAGAGTTCAACCTGCTCCATTATCTCGTCGGAAATATCAAAGTTCGCGAAAACGTTCTGGGTGTCGTCATAATCGTCGAGTGCTGAAAATAAACGCAATACCTGACGGGCAACTGCGACATCAGTGATTTCTGTAACGCTCTGCGGCATATAGACGAGTTGCTGAGAATCAATGTCCGCCTCAGCCTGCAATAGAGCAGATGCGACAACGGCAAGTTGATCATGGGCTGTAATCACCACGTGCCCGTCACCATCACTGGCCATATCCTCAGCACCTGCACCAAGAGCCATTTCCAGTAAGGTCTCCTCGCCGCCGGCAGAATGAGGTAACTTGATCTCCCCCTTGCGCTCAAACATATGGGATACACTCCCCGGGCTGCCCATGTTGCCGTTGTTCTTGTTGAAAATATTCCGCAAATCTGCAACTGCCCGGTTTGTATTATCAGTAATGACCTCAACAATCATCGCAATGCCACCGGCACCAAACCCCTCATAACAGGCTTCCTCGTATGCTGCTCCCTCAATCTCACCGGTTCCCTTCTTAATCGCACGCTCAATAGTATCTCCTGGTAAGCTCTGTTTCTTGGCGTTGGTAACGGCCTGCCTTAGGCGGGCATTAAGATCAGGATCTCCTCCTCCATCACGCGCAGAAACAGCAATCTCTTTGGCAAGCTTACTGAAAAGCTTGCTACGCTTGGCATCGGCAGCACCTTTAATGTGCTTTACCTTGGACCACTTATTGTGTCCGGACATTGGATTTGATTCCGGTGCTAACGGAAGTCGAAGCAAAATAATAATACAGGAATTATCGGTTACTTGCCGCAGAGCACAAAATCAGACGACAGGGACTGGTATATCAATGATATCAACCCCATGCCTGAATCTCAGTTTCGTTTTTGAAAGTGTAACCAACCAAAAGGAAACTGTATCCCGCCTATATTGTGCACCACGACCGAGAAAGAATTTCCGGAAGATAACGTAAGAAATCTAACGGAAACCCATTTCCGGGTTAACGAGCGCGTGGCGGCCATCCTTACGCAGAATATTCTCGTATTGTGAGAACTGCCGACACCTTGAGCCCACAGGATTTAACCGTGTCTCACGCCCGATGCGGATATAGTCATTTTGAACAAAAGAAAATTTAAATCAACCTTTTTTTGTAATAATATACCCAACCTCAATAGCTATTTCCACTTGATCCATCGTCCGCAGTTCGTTAAGGAACCCTTTCATATTATACTATCCGTTGTTACTGAACCCCGGCGGGTGGCACACAAAAATGGGCAAACAATACAATAAACAGATCAAACGCGTCCGACGCAAAGCTTACCTGAAACGCAAGCGTGAGGAAATGCTGGCTAAAAAGAAGCTCGCCAAATCGACATCTAAAAAAGCTCCGGCCAAGAAAGCCGCCGCCAAGAAAGCTCCGGCCAAGAAAGCCGCCGCCAAGAAAGCTCCGGCCAAGAAAGCTCCGGCCAAGAAAGCCGCCGCTAAAAAAACTCCGGCCAAGAAAGCTCCGGCCAAGAAAGCC
>JAPYUT010000018.1:56725-59178 GCA_029940475.1 Verrucomicrobiales bacterium
CTCCGGCCAAGAAAGCTCCGGCCAAGAAAGCCGCCGCTAAAAAAACTCCGGCCAAGAAAGCCGCCGCTAAAAAAACTCCGGCCAAGAAAGCTGGTAAGTCGAAGGACGAAGGAACTTAAAGCCTCCGTTCCGGTCATGCCATGGCTACAGCTAAGGGCAAATTACCGTCTTACCTGATCGTTGATGCTCACAGCATGATATTCGCGTGGGACGACTTGCGAGAGTTGCACAACTCCAGCACGATTGCGGCACGAAATGAACTCATCCGCCGGATGACCTCCTACCAGGACAGCACCGCGGAGCATGTTGTCCTAGTCTTTGACGGCAAAGGTGAGACAACGAGAACAAATAATGAAGCAGACGGAATTCAGGTCTTCTACTCACCTTCCGGCATAACTGCAGACCAGATCATCGAGCGGCTTGCGGGAAAATATGCGAACCACCGTTGCCTCACCGTCGCCTCACGTGACCGCGACGTACTTGATACCTGCTCCGCATTCGGGGCTAATGCCATTTCCGCCAGGACCCTTTACGAATTACTCGAACGAGCCAAAACGGAATTATCCCGCAGAATCAACACTCGTTAGCCACTATAAACCTGCTTTCCCATGTTGCTTTGACTTTGACCCCGCTACTCCACCCGATAGGATGATTTGTTCTTAATGAGTAAAATCACCTCAGATATCAGGCTGGCGTGCAGGATGATCATCACGGGTTTTCTGACCGCGCTGCGCAGGCGCAGGATAAGGCGGAAAATAATGTTCTACAGCTCGGCAGGAACAATAATAGCCACTTCTCTCGGTTTTACGCTGTTTGATGAATTTCTCAGCAACCATCCTTTAATCTTCGCAATTTACTGGTTTTACTGTGTAGGACTCGTGGCCTTTATGTTGTTGATTGCAACCTACGATTTTACCGTGGTAAGGCGGGAATTAAATGTCCGTTCCGATAAAGAACTGACAAAAGTCCTCAAGGAAATTGAGGAAGCTTGCCGTAGCGGAAATAAAGGTAATGAGAATCCCAAGGCGGCCAAAACCACCAAGTGATGCCAGTATATCGTGAACAGATGGAAGAAAGTGAGGCTGCTGCCCTCGCCCCATTTGCACAACATACCGCGGCAAGCGCAGGACGCCGCCATCCTGAACCCGATCACCCCTACCGTACCTCCTATCAACGCGATCGTTCTCGCATCATTCATTCAAAAGCATTCAGGAGACTGGAATACAAGACCCAGGTGTTCCTCAACGGCACCGGCGATCATCTGCGCACCAGGCTGACCCACACTATCGAGGTTGCCTCTGTCAGCCGCACAATCGCCTGCGCTCTTGGTGCCAACGAAGACCTCGCGGAAACAATAGCACTTGCGCACGACCTGGGGCATTCCCCGTTCGGACACACGGGCGAAGAAAAACTCAACGAATTAATGGCCGCTCACGGCGGTTTCGAGCACAACCAACAAAGCCTGCGTGTGGTCGAACTTCTTGAATCGGTATATCCCGATTTTGACGGTTTAAACTTATCTTATGAAGTGCTTGAAGGAATCCGAAAACACGACAACGGCTACGCTCGTCCGGCTTGCGGTAACAACCCGGAAGAACATTTTCCATGCCCTTCAATTGAGGCACAAATTGCGAATATCGCTGATGAAATTACATACTATTCGCATGATCTGGACGATGGGCTAGATCACGCCCTGATAAAGGAGGAGCAACTCGCTGATATCATTCTCTGGAAGAAGTGCGCTGAATTCGTTGATTCCCATTACGCCAGTATCGAAGGCAAGCGTCGTCGTGCTTACATTGTCCGCACCCTGATTGATCACCAGGTGGCTGACCTTGTGAGCACAACGTCAACACGTATCGATAAATCAGGTGTCAATAGTGCTGATGAGCTTAGACGACTCCCCAATCCTCTGGTCGATTACAGCAACACACTGCGCGATGCAAACCGGCAACTACGTAAGTTCCTGTATCAAAACCTTTATTATCACGAGAACGTGGCCACCCCTAACGCCCATGGTGCCAAGATTATCAGCGAGATGTTTACCCGCTACGAGAATGATCCCGGATTAATAGGCGGGCAAAGTGCGACACGGATCGAAACACAGGGACTTCACCGCACTATTTGTGACTACATCTCAGGCATGACTGACCGCTATATCCTGAAGGAGCATGAGCGTCTTTTTGCCAATCCTCAGTAGATGTAGCCGGCAACCGCTCCTGATTGCTGAGGGTTGTCCGCTATATCAAAATGACCAAATTAAGTGTCACAAACCAGTATCGAACCCCGATTTGGGTTGAAACCTTCTGAATTTATGGTTTTATACGCACCCTTTCCATAAGGAAAGAGTTCCTGCGTGCTCAATAAAACTGAATCACAGGAACCCCCGAAACCACCAAGGCGGTGGATTCCCCAGAGGAAAAAGAATGACGGACACAGAATGACGGACACAG
>JAPYUT010000018.1:59278-62937 GCA_029940475.1 Verrucomicrobiales bacterium
AGAATGACGGACACAGAATGACGGACACAGTAACAACGGAAAAAACAAACGAAACGCAGAATTTCCAGATCCACGACAAGGATACTGGCAGTTCTGATGTGCAGGTGGTAAAATTAACCACACGCATCAATCACCTCACCGAGCACCTCAGTGCTCACAAAAAGGATTTCTCTACACGTCGCGGACTCCTGAAACTTGTAGCAAGACGGCGTAAACTCTTGGATTACCTCAATTCCAAGACTCCCGAGCGCTATCAGAACCTGATTAAGGGTCTTAAGCTTCGCCGCTAGGTAGAGCTTTTTGCTTTTCACGGCACGCCAAAGTTAAGCCGATTCCCAAGACAGCTCGACGGGCTACGTCCTGAATCTTTTTGTGGGCAACCCCAGCTGCAATTTCCCCTCTATCCGACACTCCCTCGTAACGGGATCAACCTATAATTCATCCATTTACCCCACCCCGGAAGGTCCGGTTCGGGAATGTAACTAACCCGGGCAGCAACCAATCATTAACCGCCTGCCCAATCAAAAAAAACGAAATGAGTAAAGAAAGTATATCCGTTAATTTGGACGGAAAAGAAATCACCATAGAAACAGGAAAAATGGGCCGCCTGGCCGATGGAGCCTGCACCATAAGTTGTGGTGAAACCGTGGTCATGGTAACCGCCGTCTCGCAAACGAAAATGCGCGAAGGACAAAGCTGGTTCCCGATGTCCGTCGAATACAAGGAAAAAGCCGCAGCAGCCGGCCGCTTCCCCGGGGGCTACTTCAAGCGCGAGGGCCGACCGACTGAAAAAGAAATCCTGACCTGCCGGATGACTGATCGTCCGCTGCGTCCACTGTTCCCAAAAGGATACCTTTACGACACACAGATTGTTGCGCTCCTGCTCAGTGCAGACGGGGAGAATGACTCAGACGTGCTCAGCATGAACGGAGCCTCCTGCGCACTCTGCCTGTCAGACATCCCGTTCGCCGGCCCAATCGGTGCCGTCCGGGTTGGTCACGTTGACGGCAAATTTATTGTCAACCCAACCCATAGCGAGATGGAGGAATCTAACCTCGATCTCGTCTACGCAGGCAACGAGACCGAGGTCGTCATGATCGAGGGCGCCGCCGACGAATTGCCCGAGGACACCTTCTGTGAAGCGTTGGCCTTTGCCCAGGGGCACGTTACAACCCTCGTCCTGGCCCAAAAAGATCTCGCATCACGTGCTGGCAAGCCAAAGCGTGAAGCTGAGCTTCTTGAAGTCAAACCGGAGATGCTCGACATCGCCTACGCGATCGCCGGTGACCGTATTGAGGAGGCCATTTACAAGCCGTCGAAAGTCGAACGCGGAAAAGCCGTTGATGCCCTGCGTAAAGAGGTCTCAGCAGCCATCCTTGAGAAATATGAAGGCACCTCTGAATTCGCAATAGATCAGGCATTCGACTTCCTGCAGAAAAAAGCGTTCCGCACAACAATCTTTGAGAAAGGAGTGCGCGCCGACGGTCGAAAGATTGATGAACTGCGGGAGCTCAGTGCCGAGGTCAACCTTATGCCGCGTGCCCACGGCTCAGCCCTGTTCGCCCGCGGCGAAACACAGGCTCTTGGGCTTGCCACCCTTGCCCCGTCGGATGAAGCACAGTTCCTCGATGCCTACACCGGCGGCGAAGAGGAAAAAAGCTTCCTCCTGCATTACAACTTCCCGCCTTTCTCCGTCGGTGAAACCGGACGCATGGGTGGACTCAATCGGCGTGAAATTGGCCATGGAGCTCTCGCCGAGCGCTCCATCAAGCCATCCCTCCCCGACGTGGATGACTTCCCTTACGCAATGCGTGTGACATCCGAGGTCATGGAATCCAACGGTTCCACCTCAATGGCATCGGTCTGCGCAGGAACAATGGCCCTGCTGGATGCAGGCGTCCCGCTCAAACGCCCGGTTGCAGGAATATCGGTCGGCTTGGTTACTGAAAGTGATGAAGACGGAAATATAAAGAATTACAAGAGACTGCTGGACATCATAGGTTCAGAGGACTTCTTCGGTGACATGGATTTCAAACTCTGTGGAACCTCTGAGGGCGTCACCGGTTTTCAGCTCGACCTGAAACTCACCGGCCTGCCGCTATCAATCCTCAACGAGGCGATCCACCAAGCTACCGAAGCACTCGGCAAGGTTCAGGAGGTCATGGCGCAGGCGATATCCAGCCCCGCGGAACTCAGTCCGCATGCACCCCGCATCGAGTCTATCAAGATCAATCCGGACAAGATTGGCAACGTTATCGGGCCTGGAGGCAAGATCATCAAGGGTATTCAGGCTGAGACCGGCGCCGAGATCAACATTGAGGACGATGGCACCGTGCGTATCTACGCAATCAAGAAGGCCAGCCTTGATCGCGCCAAGGAAATGGTCGAGAACATCACCGCCGAGATACAGATCGACAAGATCTACCAGGGCAAAGTGGTTTCGACCACCAACTTTGGTGCATTCATGGAAGTGTTGCCCGGCCAGGACGGCATGATCCATATCTCCGAGCTCAGCGACTTCCGGGTCGATCGGGTCGAGGATGTCGTCAATGTCGGCGATGTAATCTACGCCAAGTGCATCGGCATCGACGACAAGGGACGCGTCAAGATGAGCCGCCAGGCCGCCATGGAGGAGCGCGGCGAGCAGCATCTGGATGATGCGTTGCGCGAGAAAGCTGAGAAAAATCGTGGTCAACGCAACAGTGGTGGAGACAGCGGCGACTGGAGCCCGGGGGATGGTGAGCGACGCGGACGACGTGATGGCGGCGGCCGGCGTGATGGCGGTGGTCGTGGACGACGTGACTAACCGCACTCTCTCCAACCGGTTTAACTTCATAACAGAAAGGCGTCCCTTGAGGGGGCGCCTTTCTTTTGTACATCATGCAGGACATGAATGCATGTTGCCTGCCACCGGGTGATATCGGCAATTACTGCCTTTGGCCGAAGGCTGCCTGCGGAGGCTCCTCGGTTTCCTCCATCACGGTGGCATGCAGCACCGGGATGGTAAACTCATCCCACTTCTCGTAAGCCATGGTGCCGTGGATTTTGTACCATCCCATTTCCTTATACTTGGGCATGGGTTCATTGAATTGAACGGGAATTGAAACCGGGCGTGCATCCGCGATGCAACAATTCATCATCAGCCGAAAAACCCGCAAACGGGTATTCTCAGGATTGCGCATCTTCTCCGGCATCACCTGCCCCATCGTCTCGACCGGCAGACCCTTTACAACATTTTGAATCTCCTCATCCCCCCCGGTGTAGAAAAGGCTGATGACGTCCATCATGAACTCGCCTTTCTCATTGCGGTCCACCTGCTGCTTCAAGTCCTCAATCGTGTAGGGTCCCCAGCCGGCAGCCTCCGCAATGCTGTCACCCTCTGCCTTGTCTGGCTCCTGCTTGCCCGCCTCCCCAGGATTGCCCTCCTTAGCACTGTTGCTGCTGCGCTTTTTCTCCCAGGCCACCACGTCCGGGATTGCACCAACTACCCCCTTTGACCATCCCGAACTGTTTTTCTCTACCCAGCTCCCGCTATAGGCATCAGGGGTGAGAATCGCAGCTGAGAGCAATGGCACAAGAATCACCGCAGCGGTGATGATCATTGTGCCCAAGGCGGGATCATCGTGGCTATGACCGTGGTCATGGTCATGGTCATGGTC
>JAPYUT010000128.1 GCA_029940475.1 Verrucomicrobiales bacterium
TGGGGATACCTTTACCGGCAATGCAGTCGGCACAATGACCATCCTCAAGATCACTAGGGGAATCACCGCCCCGGTTACCATCAGCTTCCTGAAGGGACGACTCGCTGAACGCAATCGGGTGGAAGGCGACCTGCTCGTGGTGCGCTCGAAATTCCAGGTGAAGCGTGGTGACTTCGGCATCAACCCCGGGCAAAAGCTACTGAAGGTTGCCAACGTGATCGACATTCGTGTCGGGCTGGCCGGCGCGGCCCCCTATTGAGGGCATTCGCGTATCGCCAGAATCTCGCGACAGATGTCAGTGAGACACTGTCGCTATTCCTTTAGCATTTCACGCCAGCGATTGATCTGCGCAGAAATCTGCGATGGCCCGGGCATGCCGGTTCGTTCACGGGATGCAAAGGCTTTATCAAGGCTAAATACTTCACGCCAGTCGGCGCTGAGGGCTTCGTGAACCTTGGAGACATCGGTATCCTCAAGCTCATTGAGCGGAACCTGCTTTTCCTCGGCAAGGGCGACCAGTTCGCCAACAACATGGTGCGCATCCCGAAAAGGCACATCCTTGCGGACGAGATAGTCGGCCAGGTCCGTGGCCAAAAGCAGGGGATCAGCCACAGCCTTGGCACAGGCATCGGGATTCATGACGGTACCGGCAAGGGTTCCCGCCAGCACTTCAAGGGAAAAGGAAAGCTGCTCAAAGGAATCAAAGACCGGCGGCTTGTCCTCCTGTAGATCGCGGTTGTAGGTCAGGGGCAATCCCTTGACCAAGGTGAGCAGTGTATGGAGGTTGCCCTGTAAACGGGCCGACTTGCCGCGAAGCAGTTCCAGGGAGTCCGGGTTTTTTTTCTGGGGCATCAGGCTGGAGCCTGTGGTAAAACTATCCGGCAAATTAATAAAACCAAACTCGGTGCTGTTCCAAAGGATGAAGTCCTCCGCCAATCTGGAAATGTGAACGCCACAAATTGCGCAGGCGTTGGCGAACTCAATAAAGACATCACGATCGCTGACTGCATCCATGCTGTTTGCGGTGACACGGGGGTTCCCGTCTGCATCGACAAAACCCAGTTCCCTGGCCACGAATTCCCGATCAATGGGAAGGGTTGTCCCGGCAATGGCACCGGACCCAAGCGGACATTCATTGGCACTTCCCCACGCCTGCAGGAGCCGTTTCTCATCCCGGGCAAACATCTCAATGTAGGCCAGCAGGTGGTGCGCCACGGATACCGGTTGCGCACGCTGGAGATGCGTGTAGCCGGGGATGGCGATGTCCCTGGCTCCCTCCGCAAGGTCGAGCAAGGCCCGCTGGACCTTCCAGACACCATCCATGACGAGGGCCTGGCAGGCATCCTTGAAAAAGAGACGCATGTCCGTGGCCACCTGGTCGTTTCGGCTACGGGCCGTATGAAGCTTTGCTGCGGCAGGCGTCTTCCCGGTGAGTGCCTGCTCAATGTTCATGTGGACATCCTCGAGGGCAACATCCCACTTGAAGCGACCTTCCTGGATATCCTCCAGGACCGAGTCGAGCCCGGCGTGAATAGCGTCACCTTCCTCAGCAGTGAGGATACCGACATGGACCAGCATGGCCGCATGTGCCTTGCTGCATTCCACATCGTAGGGGGCAAGCTGCGAATCAAAGGAGACGGATTCACTGAAGCGCAACATCAGCTTGTCCGGTCCACCGGAGAAACGTCCACCCCAGGTTGCCTGTTTGTCTGAACTCATGACAAGGGGATTGTCTGGGGGAAGGCAGGCAAGGCAAGAAAGAAGCAGGCCAATCAAGAGACTGGTATTCACATAGTGGGGTATGCGTCGACCCGGCCTAAGCCGTACCCTGGACAAGGTCGGCCGTGCTGGGCATCTCCCGGATGATCTGGCCGGGCATGGGGCCCACGCCGACAAATCGGACATCCGGAAGCTTTTCGGGAAAGCCATCCGGGTAGGCAACCTCCAGCGAGCTGCGTACCATCAGCCCGATGTAGGCCTGGGCCTCCAGCGGAAGATCACGAAAACTGCGGGCATCGGAAATATCCTCAGCCCAACCGGGCGTTTCCACATATACCGGGGTAAGGGAGCGCCTGATATTTTCGTTGCGGGGTACGTGGTGAAGAAGTTTGCCATCCGGATCCTTGTAGCCGGTGCAGATCCTGAGGCTCCCCTTCCAGTCACCGGAATGAGTCAGGGCATCGATCTTGTTGATGACAAAGTCCTGGAACCCACCATAGCGCAGAGCCTCCCCTTTTTCCACGGCGTCAAACCAGCCGACCATGCGCTGTCGGCCCGTGGATGTCCCGAATTCCAGTTCCTTTAGAATAGGACAGAGCGGATGCTCATCCTCCATTTGCGTAAGAAATATATGGGTGCCGACCTTGGTATCGTAGGCCTTGCAGACGCCGATGTTATGGACCGGCTGCACCGGGATGCCGGCCGACTGGAAAAGCTCCGGTGTAAAAGTGTGTGACGCTGTGACATTGGGCGTGAAGCCCCGGCGCTTGTCCAACCAGTAGGACTGCCCGAACTCTCCAATGACATACTTGCCCCTGGAGAGGATGCCGAGGAC
>JAPYUT010000129.1 GCA_029940475.1 Verrucomicrobiales bacterium
AGGATCCGTAGTCAGTGACAACGCATCAATATATGTCCTGACTCCTCAAATTGTGGAACCGTTAGGGCCGATAGATGAAGGCGGATTTCGTCTGCGCTTCGGCGACCATGACGGGTATCCGCTCACGGAACCTGACCAGGAACATTTCAGCGTCGAATGGTCCAGTGACTTGAAAAAGTGGAGTGCTATCCCCGCAAGTTCATACTCCGTAATTGGCGGTAAAATTGTAGCCGATGATCTCACAGCCTCAGGGGTCGACTATCGTTATTACCGAGTGAGGCAATATTGAACCACTGTCTACAAAAGTATCGCATAGCCGGGCTCAATCATGAGTGCACTTCCATGGTTGTAAACACTCTGTTGCTTTTCCTCCTAGCCCCCTAGTTCACGGTGAACTGCAGGATGCGCGCAGCGCTTCCCTTGCTGGCGGGATTGGAATCCTTGGCCAGGCGCAGGCGGGCGGTGTGTTCCCTGATCTCGAGGTCGGCGGCGAACATCACCGTGCGAGGGTAGTGCAAACCGCGACTGAAGCGGTGATAAAGCTCAACCCTGTTCCACGGCCCGCCGTCAATACTCACCTCAATAACCCCCGCATCCGGCCCTGCCAGGACGTAGACCCCGAGGGCCACCCCCTTGAATTTGACACTTGTCTGGCGGCCCGGCTGATCAGCGCACAACAGCTTCATCCCGGCAAAAGTGCTGCGAAATCCCCCGGGGATCTCCTTCCAGTCCGGGACCTGCCACTTCCAGTCAGCATTGGCCGATCCGGCGGGGGAAAGGAAGGTGCCGTTAAAGTAGCTGCCCTTATCAATCATCTCCCCGGGTATGGGGTGGTCCTTTGGCGCATCGGCCTTGGAAGCACCCCAGGCGGTTCCCAGCAGGCTGCCGATCATCTCCGCCGCGATGCCGTTGCCGGCCGGTCCCGGGTGGGTGCCGCCAAACTGCTTCCAGGTGAGCTCACCCGCCGTAATGCGGTCGGCAACCTCGCGCGCCAGGAAAATCGTGGAAACCCCGTATTTCTTGAGCACCTCCTCATGCGCAGCCATGGGAATGGGCATCTTGCCTGACTGCAGCGCCTTGAGCATGCCCGGGTTGACAAAGTGGGTGACGATAATGTCCGTCTGCGGCTGAGCCCTGCGTGCCTGCCTGATGATTCCCTCCATGCCACGCACACATTCACGATGCGCGTGCCCCGCGTCCTGGTCATCGTTCACCGCGAACTCAATGAAGAAGAGGTCAACCTTCCCCTTCTCCAGGACCTGCGAGCGCAGGCGAAACGCGCCGGTCATCGAGCAGGTCGATGAAATCCCGGCATTGATGAAATCAAACTTCGTATCCGGGTAGATCTTCTGCAGTCGGGCGGCAACCATCGGCCGGTAGCCGTTCATCTGCGTGATCGACCCACCCATAAAGGCGACCCTGCCGGTCTTCTTGATGTTAAACTGCAACTGCGAGTTGGAATAGCTGCCGCGCAGGATCACGTTGCGGTTACCGGTTTCGGCGGCAGTGCAGGGAAATGTGAGCAGCGGCAATGACAGCAAGATAATTAATTTCATCAGGGGAATCCTAGCCACAGGATCAGGAAAATATCCACTCCTTGTCTTTAAAAACACCAAAGAAAACCCGGGTAACCCTTTCCCTAACCCGACGGTCGCCATGCAATTTAATTGATCCGGGAAGCGAACGGTGCTGTATTTAAAAACAACGTGATCATGATCATGCGTCGCCCCCTTCCCCTCACTGTCATCACGGCTGTTTCCTCGCTGTTGCTAATTGGTGCTGTTGTCACCCGGGCCGGCGATGAAGTCAATCCATCCCCAAGTATCACCTCCGTTTCCATCTCCAACCGCTCCGTTGAGCTTGGCCTTGCCCTGAACCGTCCCTTCGACTGGAGAAGGATGAAATTTGTTTCCATCAGGACCTTCCAGAATGACCCTCCATCGTTTCCACCGACCCGGCACGAACTGACCTTCGGCCACCACGAGGCCGGGGTCTTTGAGTGGTTCCAGTGGGACTTCATTGAGCTCGGTCAGTTCGAGATCACCGGCGAGTTCACCTTACAGGCCTCCACCTTTTGGGGGGGGCGCAATATCATCGGTGTCTTTAATCCCGTTACCAATCTCCTGAGCTTTGACGGTCTGGATTACGTGCCCTATATGCAAACGCCCAATGTCACCGTGAGAACTTCCGTTGACATGAACAGTTGGCAAAATATCGACCTCAGTGACCAGGTCCCGAGTGAATTCACGTGGGGAAACCCGGTAACGATCCGCTTCAGCCTGACCGATGCCAGACAGGGCTTCTTCACGGTCGAGGTTGGCGGGAACTAAAGGGGAACAAGGACCGATGCACCCGCTTAAGCTTGAGGGATTAACCGAGAATCTGCTTGATCACTTTCGTATCCTCCACCCCGGTTGGCGACTGGTTTAATCCCTGGAACTTGAACGTGAAACGCTTGTCATCAATACCAAGGCAATGGAGAACCGTCGCGTTGATATCACGAATGTGCACCGGGTCCCTGACGATGTTATAGCAGAAGTCATCGGTTTCCC
>JAPYUT010000130.1 GCA_029940475.1 Verrucomicrobiales bacterium
GACCGGCATACCGATCCAGAAGATCCTTTTCCGCAGGCCTGCGGAAGGCCCTGCCCAGGAAAACCCGCAGTCGTCCGCGCACCTGGGTCTCCAGCTCCTCCTTCTTGCCGGGGGGGACAAAAACTTCCTGCCAGATCCCCACGGTCCGCTTGTCGAAGTTTGAGCTCTGCACGATACGCCGGCTGAGCTTGAAAAAGGCCTCCATCAGCATGGGGGAGAGCGTCAGGTGATCACCGCGGTTATCAAAGCCGTGTTCCGCGCGCAGGTCCTGCGGAAAGGGGCCCACCCCCGCAAGGCGGGGCTCAATGAGGGCGGATTTTCCCAGCTGCCGGCTGCTCACCTCGAGAGCATTGGGCATCTTGCCGGTTTCCGGGCGAAAATAACCGGAGCGGTCCCGCATCATCTTCTCCGGCAAAGGAAATACCACGACCTTCAGCTTCAGCAGGTCCACCACCGCATTGTTATACTGGAAACGGTTCATCCTGCGAATGGGCGTGGGTGCGTAGCCCTTCCCCGCCCTGGCCCCCGCGTGAAGCAGCTTGCGTAGTTCCAGCACCAGTTGATCGCGCACTCCGGGCTTGAGGTCCGGTTCCTTCTCCGGCGGCATCTCATGCTCATCAAGCACATCAATGATGGTCTCAAGCCGCTCAAGGTCGGAGACAAGGTCCTTGACCCCTCCCAGCTTGAGCAGGTTCACCTTGCCTTTCACCTTGCCCTCCTTGCCGTGGCACTTGACACAGCTTTGCTGAAAAACCGGCCGCAGCACTTCTGCAAATATCCCATCATCCGCCGCTTCCATGCCCGCCGGAGGCCAGACCGCCAGGGACAGGATCCAACAAAAATATCGCTGTCGATTCATCATGCGGCGCTGCTATGCTCGCACCTCGAACGAGCTCCTTCAACAGCTTACGCGCGAAATCCAGCACATGAGGACATCCATCTCAGCAATAACGGCCCTCTCTGTTTTTTCCTGTGCTGATATATATGCCGGGGACCAGCCTCCCGCCCTGGCCCTTGAAGTCCAACAGTTAACTTCAGGCACCCGTCACCATTTCTTCGGCTACATCGGCCAGTGCCAGACCATCCCGTGGAACGCCGGCGGCCGTTATATTCTCTGCCTGCAGATTGACCGTATCGACCGCATGCCCCTTCCCGGTGAGGCGGCAACCGTTTGCGTGATCGATACAAAACAGGATAACCGGGTGATTGCACTGGATAAAACCCACGGCTGGAACCCCCAGCAGGGCACCATGTTTTACTGGCACCCCAGGCAGGCTGAATCGCAATTCTTCTTCAATGACCGCGACCCTGAAACCGGCAGGGTCTTTACCGTGCTTTATGACCTCAGAAATAAAAAACGCCTGCGTGAATATCGCTACAGGGACACCCCCATTGGCAATGGCGGCGTCAGTGCTGAGGGCACCTTCTTCATGGGACTTAATTATGGCCGCCTGGCGCGCCTGAGGCTGGTAACCGGTTACCCGGATGCGCTTGACTGGTCCAAGGGGGAAATCGCTCCGGCCAATGACGGGATCTTCAGGGTGGACATCAAAACCGGTGAGAAAAAACTCCTGGTCTCCTATAAGGATCTCCATGAACTGCTCCTGAAAAAAAATCCAGAATTCAATCACAGTGGCCTCTTCATCAACCATACCCTTCTCAACCGCCAGGGCACCCGACTCTACTTTTTTGTGCGCGGGGGTTGGGGTGGCAAGAAAGGCGACAAGATCAATGTCCCCTGCTCCATCCACACCGACGGTTCCGGTTTAACCCTGCACCAAATACATATCGGCGGTCATCCCGAATGGGATCTGGGCAACATCCTGATAGGCAGAAAGGGCAAGGATCAGGTTCTCTATGACGTGGATCGGAAGAAGGTGGTGGGAAGAATCGGCTCACCCGCATTGTTCCCAAACCCCGAGGGCGACATCTCACTCTCACCTGATGGCCAGATGTTTGTGAATGGCTACAAGAGGGGGACCAAAAACCACTACGCGGTTTTCCGCAGGACTGACGGGGCCTTTGGCCGCAGCAAGGGGTTGAACAAGGGTGCCTACAGCGGTGATATCCGAATTGATCCTGCGCCGCGCTGGAACCGCAGCAATGACGCAATCCTGGTGCCGGGCCTCGCCGAGAATAAAACCAGGCAGATATTCCTGATGCGCGTTCTAGAGGCCCGGTAATTTCCAGCTTAATGATCCCCTTAAGGAGATGACTGCTGGCCCTCCCCCATCACCTCGGAAAGCCCGCTCTTTCCGACCGAAAGTTTGAGTTTGAAAACAACGGCCCGGCAGTTTGAGGCCACGGGTCGGTGGTGAGGAGAACAGTGCCAAGAGCAGCACTCGACCAAGGATAAGATCTGGAACTCCTGCAGCCTGGTGATCTGCCACGGGAATAGGCTTTACACGATCAACCCCTCCGGCAATGAACCTGGGCAGACTCCTCCTTCCCGTCCTATGCTGAAGCTCATCCAGATCCCGTTCATCGCCTCTTTGCTTGCCGCCAAC
>JAPYUT010000080.1 GCA_029940475.1 Verrucomicrobiales bacterium
GGGCAATGGCAATGCTTATAGCCGACGCGATGGCATATCTCCACCGCAACCGTATCCGCCACTGTAACCTCAAGCCCTCAAATGTGCTCTTCGATAACAGTGTATCGCCCCGCCCGCAATTGGTGGATTTTACCCAGGGAATGCTGGGAGGCATCGAGCAAATAGATCCAGGTGGCTCGCTCTTTTACGCATCTCCCGAGCAACTCCGCAATCCCGACCATTTCTTTGAAGGTTCTGCTGAAAGCTGGGATGTCTACAACTTCGGAGCGACTGTTTACCGCCTCATTACCGGTCACTTCCCGCGGCTCAACAAGGACATCGTCGCTTTCCTTAAGCGAAATAAAACCGAACTGAGCATTCGTTCGCAAATCAATCCCGAACACCTCGCGGCAGCTATAGAACAGGATGACAGTATCATCTGGCACACTTCTCCAAACTCAAGACTTGAGAGCAACTCCCGGAAAATCATCGAGAAATGCCTCAATCTTAATCCCAAGGAACGCTATGTTGATATGCGCGAGGTCCTCGAAACTTTTCGTTCCTGCAAGATTAAAAGCAACCATGCAGCAACGGTCACCCGGCTCGAAAAAAGGACCGATAAACTCACGGGTAAAACGCGCAACTCCCACCGGCGCTCACTCATTCTGGCAACAGGAATTGCCGCCGTATTGACGATTGCTGCCGTCGATATCTATGTGCGCCTGCAGTCAGCACCAGTCAAAAATCCTGCCCCACTTGCCGACTCAGCCCGGATTTCCGAAACCGCCAGCACCCAAGAGTTACCGCCAAATATCCCCACCCAGGCAGAAAACGAAGAGACTCGGCAATTACATAAAACCGAGAACCAACTGGCGAAAATTACTGATAACTTCCAGCATTCCCAAGCCACTCTTGATGTCGTCTTCGGGATGATTTCTGCGCGTGATGGCGACAGCAATGCCCTCTACAGCATCCCCGATGGGACGCTTGGCACCATGCTCAATTATTATGACGAGTTTGCCAAGCGACATGACGGCAACCTTGAAATGCAGGCTTCTGTAACAACCGCACTGAATAACGGCGGCGAGCTCAGCCTGCTGCTTGGCGATTACCCCGCAGCGATCGAGAAGCTTACCCGCGCGGAAACTCTGCTTAAGAACCTCGAGACTGGAGGTGGCAATACAGGAGATCAGCTCATTCGAAAGGCACGCATCCATCACAACCTCTCCGATGCAAAAAGTGCTTACGGAATGCCCCGCGCGGCAAGTATCGAAGCTGAACGCGCCAACGAGATTCATCAATCTCTCGCTAAACAAAATCCACAAATTCATGCAACTTCCCGTGCGCTTGCCTCCAGTTCACTGCACCTGGCGCGGAAGATGCAAACCATTGATCAAGCAGAAGAGGCCATGGCTCACGCTCTCAGGGCTGCAGAGTTAATCGGTAAACTGGAATCTGAAAACCTTGTCAACGAATCCGATCTCTCCCTGCTTGCCGCCACGGCCTTTGAGACTGGCCGTATTCAACGCACACTTGGGAATCTTGAAAATAGCATTAAATCTCAAATTGAGGCTATTGACCGCTACCTTGAACTTGCCGGAGCCAGACCCGAACTGGCACATTACCGCTTCCAACTGGCACGGGCCTACGGCGAGGCTGCAGACCTTGCTGCCTTGCTTGCCGAATCGGCGGAGGCTGCTGAGGCAAACTCTGAGGCCTCCAGCATCCTGCGGGAACTCGCGGACTTAGATCCCGACATGTCAGCCTGTCGCTTTGAACTAGCCCGCCGGCTACGCATGAACGCGCAGTTGCTGAAAAGCTCCAATTCAATCCAAGCTGCTTTAACCGAGCAAAAAAAAGCGATTGTCCTGCTCGATGACCTCAGCAAAAAACATCCGCACATTCCCATTTACCGGTACGAACTTTCCATAATGACAGGAGATCAATCAAACCTGCTCGGAAGAATCAACGACCACAAGAAGGCGGCAGAACTGGGTAAACAGGCAGTTGACCTCATGCAGGCACTGCTGACAGGCGACCTTGATGCCGAGGACAATAAAGCAAAACGCCCTAAATACCGCCGTGCACTGGCTGGCCTGTTTGCCAAACTTGGATATCATTTCCAGAACGCGGGAGATATTCCAGAGGCCAGGCACTGCATTGAGAAAGCACAGCGCCATTACCAGGGACTGCTTGCCATTGATGCAAACGACACTTATGCCATCGAAGGGGACAAATGGGCTAAAGAAAGCCTGACACTTCTGATTGTGCCTGAAAATCCGCCTGAGGAGAAAGGGAATTAGCCTCTACGTGCCGCAATAAAGGAGCGCACGCAGGCTACCACGTAAACCAAGCAGATCGCCGCCATGATCAAAGTCACAGTGGTCGCGATTCCGGTATTCCCCTTCATCAATTGAGGAATACCCCGGCCAAAACCGGCAAGCATTCCCAAAACTCCAAAAAGAATCGCAACGTGTGCCGCCATCATTCGCTTCTTCTCATCCCTTGCCATTAATCCGCAAATCAGGATCGGTAGCCCCAGAAACGCCGGGATGAGCGCCGTTACACTTTCCCGTCCAGTGCCAAAATAAGAACCCAAACCGAGCAATACCAGCACGCCACCAATCGCTAATGAAATCTTTGTGATATTTGTCATTATACCTAGCTCATAATAGAATTAATCCCCTTGGTCAACCGAAGCTCCAAATTCATTCGAGTCATCAAAGGTAGAACGAGCATCTCCCCCCTTAAACCCTTAAACTCAAGCAGTGGCATTTCCCCGTATAGGATGCATACTGTCGTCTCGCAAAAACCCCAAAAATCCACCCCACAGCCATGCCATTAAGTCCCCCTCTCTCGCGCCGTAAATTCCTCACCGCAGGCTCCGTGGCATTAGTTGCCAATGCCGCCGCGCTAGGTGCCGCCCCGAAGAAAGCGCTCTACGACATCTCCATCGCCGAGTGGTCACTGCACAAGACCCTGTTCTCCAAGAAAATGACCCATCTTGATTTCCCGCTCATGGCAAAAAAAGACTTCGGCATCAGTGCCGTCGAGTATGTAAACCAATTCTTCAAGGACAAGGCCAATGACGGGAAGTATCTCAGCGAGTTGAAGAAGCGCTGCACAAGCGAGGGAGTAAAAAGCCTGCTCATCATGTGCGACGGCGAAGGCAAACTGGGTGACCCGGATGATGCCCGCCGCAAAACCGCAGTTAACAACCACAAGAGGTGGATAACGGCTGCAAAATATCTCGGCTGTCACTCTATCCGGGTCAATGCCGCCTCCGGTGGTTCTTATGAGGAGCAGCAAAAACTCGCTGCAGACGGACTCGGCAACCTCAGCGAATTTGCCGCAACCCACGGACTGAACGTAATCGTCGAGAACCACGGGGGACTCTCATCAAACGGGGCTTGGCTTGCCGGAGTAATGAAACGCGTCGGACGCAAGAACTGCGGCACACTTCCGGATTTCGGCAATTTCCGTGTCAGCGCCAAGGAAACCTACGATCGCTACAAGGGCGTTACCGAGTTAATGCCTTTCGCCAAGGCGGTCAGCGCCAAATCACACGATTTTGACGAGAAGGGTAACGAGATCCATACCGACTATCGGAAAATGATGAAAATCGTGCTCTCCGCCGGATACCACGGCTATGTCGGCATCGAGTATGAGGGTGTAAAAATCAGTGAGGCTGACGGTATCAAGGCAACCAAAAAACTCCTCGAGATAGTGCGCGACGAAATTGCAGGCTGAGATATTTAACTAAGTCAGCGCATGCTTGAAATTGGAGGACGCCCGAGCACGCACCTCGATACCGTCACCATGTTTTCCGTTCCAAGAGTAATCACAGCACTCCTGCTGGCAACTGCCATTAATGTTGCCCCTGTCCTAGCCGGGCAACCGCCTGAACTCAGAAAACTCATTAATATCTACGAGCGGCAAAAACGCTCACTGGAAATCACCGCAATCAGTAGACACATTGCTAAGCTAAAAAACCTTGAGTCCACGCTCGACAAAGCTGATTACAAGGAGGACGCAACCCTGGTCAGCTCAGTGATTACTGAGCAGGAGCGCAGCCTCGACCGACTAATCAGGGCAGCCGCGCAGCCGCCTTCCCCCGCTACCGGGCCGCTAAACATAAAGGGCTCCACTGTTTACCTTAAACCCACCCACGCAAAGCTCCTTGGCGGCTTGCAGAATTCCTACCGCTACATCCGCAACTGGACAGCGCCTAGTTGCTCCGCCAGATGGTCGCGCACTGGCATCATCCCGGGGCGCTACCACATCCAGATCACCTACATCCCTGTCTCTGGCGGAGGCGGTGAGATCCAGGTACGCGAACTTGACCAGTTTACCCACGCAAAGATCCCCGGGGCAACGCGTGCCCGGCGCTTCAAGAGATCACTGAGAATCGGCACATTTAATTTGCGCCAGTCAATCAACCTGGAAGTAAGACCCCGCACCAGCAACTCCAACGGCGTCTTCCTGCTCACCGAGGTTCGCCTGATTCCCGCAAGATGAATAATATTTTATCCAAACGCACAAAAGCCGGGTCTATTTGCTGCCTGCTCCTCTGCATGATGCTGCCTTTTGCGTATGCCCGGGACAAGCCTGCTGCTCTGCAAGCCCTGGAGGAAGACTTCGAGGAAAATCTGAGGATACAAATAAGAACGCTCTATGAGCCCTACCATGCAGCCCTAAGCAAGTTGTATAACAAAAAACTCAAGTCAGGAAAACTTGAAGATGCCCTTGCAATAAAGAAGGAAATTGAGCGTATCGACCGTATACAATCCCCCCGGAACACAGAACGTTCGCCGATTACTGCAATTGCCGGGAGCAATGGAACTTTCCTGCTTCTTCCTGCACACGCTGACCTGAAAGAAAACATCCACTATGACCAGGAAACCAAGCTGCTAATCGGCTGGGATGGAAGCGGGAGCGCACGATGGCCGCTGGATAAGGTGCCACATGGAAACTACGACGTCACACTCAATTATCATTCGGGCCCCTTTGCCGGCGGTAACATCCAGATGAGAGCAGGAAAAGCCAAAAAAATAATCGACATCAAGGGTTCAGGAAAGTGGCAGGAAAAGAAATTGATGCATCTTGGTGAAATTACCATTGAGGAAACTCCGGGAGATTTTCTACTGACAATCCTGAATTCACGCAGCCAGGGGGTGATGGAACTCATCCGCGTCACGCTCGCGCCGAAGGCAAGCACCCCAAAATAGACAAACCTCTTCCCTGTGGAGGAATAAATTTCCCAGTTGCCATGGGGATTTGCTTCAACAGGCTATGGCTCAACAACAGCGGCACGCCACAGGCGCACTGCCCCGGACGGGCTCAGGAGAATCTCCTTGCTCGTCCCCGTGGCAGTCCATTGACTCCCTGCCACATTATCCCATGTTACCCCGTCCGGGGAAGTCTCAAGATGGTAAGTGACGCCTATCACAGTATTCATCCGCAGCAGATAAGCACCGGGATCGGCAGGGGCATTACGGCTGACTGACTGCAAATGGAACGCTGATCCTGGATCAAAAGGATCGGTTAATGTGATGGATTCCTGCAAATTACTCAGGCCGTCACCGTCCGGATCCAGGGCCGAATCATCGACCCCGACATTAAGGCCGTATCTCACTTCATAAGAATCAAGCATGCCATCACCATCCGAATCAAGTGACCCCTCCCCGGGACTGACAACCTCAATCGAGGCCAGCTTCAGGATGTTGACAGTGCTGATAAGAACCTCCGCATCAAAAATCAGGTCACTGCTGCCTGCACTTCCCTGGTGAATCTCCGCAGCAAGCACATTTTCCCCCTCCTCCAGCAATGCGCCATCAAAAATGAACTCAAGGTATTCCTCTTCAGCGGATCCACCCACCACCGCCATCGCAAGGTCGGAGGATCCCGCACCCGGCATAAGGTTGTCGCGCACGATCTCCACCCCGTTGAGGTAAAGGGCAACCCCGTCATCACGCCGCACCCTTACCTTGGCGGCAATCACATCTGAGGCACCAAAAAGATTGAAATGCCTCCTCAGGTAGGAGGTAACGTGCCTGTCGTCACTGTTACCGCCAAAATCAAGTGCCGTGGCAATGTAATCCTCCCCGTAACCAAGGGGAGCTTTACCTGAAAGCCATCCGGCATCATCAAAGTCTGCTACCTGCCATGCCTCACCCTGGTCACTGCCATCATCAAGGTATTGCCACACAGAAGCTCGCGGGTCGGCAGCAGTAAATGGCGGGATACTGGCCCTTAGCCCCAGGTCAAAGCTGAGGTCTGAACTGTTCGCCGTGCTCTGGTGCACCTCGACTGCTATCACGTTGCTCCCAGTGACAAGGGATGCGACAGGAACAGCGATGACAACTTCCGCCTGCGTTTCATCCACCGCGGAAGTGGCAAGTTGATCATAGGTCGCTTCCGCGACAAGGTTTGGATCACGGTAAACCTCCTCACCGTTAAGATAAACCGCCGCCGCATCATCCCGGACAAGGCTTACCACCAGGGATGAGATCGATGCCGGATCCCCCACCGTGATTTCACGGCGAAAATAAGTCGTGACATGTTTATTGTTCGCATCGGCTCCAAAACTCACCACGGTGTGCTCATTGCCGTTGCCGTAACCCAATTGCCCCCTCCCCGAAGACCAGGTCGAGTCGTCAAAATCCGGGGCTCTCCATTGGCTTCCCTGGTCACTCCCATCGTCGAGATATTTCCATTCCGATCCCTGCTTCAGGATATCACGCACCACGTTACCGTCGGTGTTGGATACCGAATAGACGAAGGAATCCGCTCCACTGAACCCGGCATCAGCCTGGTAGGAAAATGACCCGTCCTGCTGGAAATCCAGTGTGCCGTTGCTTGCCGGGATTGCTATTACCGCGCTCAGCACATCACTGTCAGGATCACTGTCGTTGGCCAGGACACCCCCGGCCAGCGTGCGCTGCAGTTCAAGATCGAAGGATATATCACTACTGCTGCCACTCACCTGATGAATCTCGACTGCCAGGACATTATCCCCCGCCACCAAGAGTGCTGCATCGACGGCAAACTCAAAGAATGTCATCTCATCATCATTATTGACACCAGAGCTGGCCGGGGTATCAAAGCCGGCCCCTGTTGAGAGATTGTCACGAACCATCTGGGCACCGTTGAGATAAACCGCAACCCCGTCGTCCCTGCGGATGCGGAGCACCATTGCTGCGGAGCGTTGCGGATCAGAAACCTGGAAGGCATGCCGGAAATAAGTCGTTATATGCTTGTTGTCAGCATCGCCACCGAACCCAACTGCAGTCACCTCATCGTCATCACCGTAACCCAACTCGGCAGCACCCTCAGACCAGGAGGAGTCGTTAAATTCTGCCGTCCGCCATGCGGCACCCTGGTCACTGCCGTCATCCAGGTATTTCCAGCTTGATCCCGCCGCAACAAGCTCCTCAACGCCGTCAGAAGTCACAGGTGCCGAGATCGTCCCGGCGTATGCGAAATACTGATCCTCACGCAGCAGGGGCGCATCATTGGTCGGGTCAACTTCAATGGTAACCGTCACCGGATCGCTCTGGGAAAGCACCGGGGAGGGCGCAGTCGCGACGATCTTTCCCTCAATAGTGGCAGTAATCGCATTGCCACTGAGATCAAAGTCTCCCGTGAAATTAACCGGCATATCAAGTGTTATTACTCCGCCGGACTCGCTGATAGTTCCCCCGAGCTCGATATCGGCAATCTCAGTATCAAAACTCTGGTCACCATCAGGAACCCCTATATCCACGATACCCGAGGTTTCCAGCGACACCTTGCCCCGGAGAGCGAAATCATTTCCGAGTTGCGAGAAGTCCCCCGCAGCATCAGCACTCGCTGCCGCCCCGGGTCTGCTCATGTCAAGCTGGAGGTCCCCCCCCTCGGCGGAAACATCAACCGTCGCAAGAAAGGCAATACCATAATTCAAATTAACATCATCATCGAGGATGAGGAGCGCATCCTGGATATGAACAATGTCGAACGGCGCCCCCGGCGGTGACAGCATCGCCTGGATGTTTCCGGTTAAGGCAGAGTCATCCGAGCGCGTTTGATCAATCACACCGGCAATCAGCCTTGCGGAAAAATCGACGTCCGAGCGGGCGCGGTCAACGATGAAATTCACCCCTCCCGGGATGCTCTGCACCGAGTAAGTGAAAGAGTCCTCTCCGCTGAAGTCAGGATCCGGGATGTATGTGAACGAGCCGTCACTGTTTAATTCAAGTGAGCCGTGAGCCGGGGAGCTCTCCTCAACAGCTGCTATTTGCCCGCCATCACTGACATCATTGAAGAGCAGCCCAAACTCCGCACTTACCTCGAGAACATGATCCTCAAGGGTGTCGTATTCGTCGGGATTGGCAACCGGTTCCCCTGTAAGCCGGGAAGAATTAATAAACAGAAAAGCAAAGGCTGCAATTAATTGAAAACGAAGGATGTGCGACATCATAGATGTGATAGATTACACAAAAGCGTAGCATTCCCTGCATTTTAATCCAAGCGAACAAAACACCCTCTGCGAGGATCTACAGGGATTTAACAATGAACGCCTTAGGAATATAAACCTAGGATTCAGCCAGATCGCCAAGCTTCTTCAGGACTTCATTGCGATCATTGGAAACCATCTCCCCGTCCGCATTAAGCAGTACCAGGTTGGGGATAAAACCGGTGTCGCCCAGCGAGGTCAATTCAGACACGGACTTATTCTGGTCAAGCTTGATGGCAGGCCAGGTCATCTCGCTGTCCTTGACGTATTTATCAAGGCCCTTCTGTGATCGATCATAGTCAACCAGCACAATCTGGAACTTCTTCTTGTCCCCAAGCTTGATGTTCTTCTTATTGATCGAAGCCAACTGCTTCGTCACTGATTTACAGGCTCCTCACCAGGATGCAGAGTGGTAGAGGACATAATATTGCGGATTTCCCGTAAGTTGCGCCTCGGCAATCTTACCATCTTTCAATCCGATAAGCTTCCCCTTTAATGCCGCAGACACTTTACTGGTGCTCGCTTCAGAAGTCGACTGAGTTGTCTTCTCCTTGGCCGGCTCGGCTTTTGCAGTGGTCGGTTGATTGCAGCCAATAACTAACACTGCAACAATTGAAACTGCCGCAAAGGCTCCATCCTTAAATAGATTGCTTTTCATCGTGGTTTATATGCTTTGGGTTATAACGGCTCCTGTGAGGATGACATTATGACAGATTGCGAGCACACTCAAACTGCATCTTTACCGGGCACATTAACCAATGTCGATATTTATTGAATCTTCCTCAGGTGAATGGAATCCTGAGTGAACTCCTCTCCCAGGACATCACTGAGAACAACGGCTGAATCTCCAGTATTCACCAGTCCCCTGCCCTTTAATTCATCAAGCGCAGAGGCAACGACCTCCTCCGGATCCCCTGATACATGGGAGGTGAATGCGCTAACGCCGCGGCTCAGGCATAAATGACGAATCACCTGAGGATCGCCGGTAAAGGCATACACAGAAGCCCCTTCAGGACGCAGATTGGCAACATAATCCGCCATTATTCCCCGTTTAGTGAATACCACCATCGTGCAGCCGGGGATTGAATCAGCCAGAGCCACTGCCGCCCTTACCGTCTTCTGCTTGTGGCTCTTAATGTCGGCATTATTGGCAAATCCAGCACCGCCGGCCTCATTCCTGGCGGCAATCCTGTTGAGAATCTCGATACATTTTACCGGATGCCTTCCAACACTCGTCTCACCGCTGAGCATCAGCGCATCAGCCTGCTCATACACGGCGTTTGCAACATCACTGACCTCCGCCCTGGTTGGAATCGGATTCTCAATCATCGACTCAAGCATGTGGGTGGCCACAATAACACGTTTTCCCAACTTGATGCACTTGCTTACAATCCTGCGCTGGACAAGCGGCAACTCTTCAACGTGAACCTCAATGCCAAGGTCACCCCGGGCCACCATTACCGCATCAGATGCGGCAATGATTTCATCAAGATTACGCATCGCCTCCTGATCCTCGATTTTTGCAATGACCTGCGCACTTGATCCTTCGGCTTTCAATAGATCCCTGAGCTGACCAATATGGTCAGCCTCGCGCACAAAGCTCAAGGCAACGAAATCCGCACCCACCGTCACCGCCAGCCGGGCATATTTTCTGTCCGCCTCCGTAAGGCCAGGAAGCCTGACGTGCACCCCCGGCAGGTTAATGTGCCGCCTTGAACCGATCATGCCGGAGGTAAGCACTTCGCACCTCACCCGCTCCCCCTCCTTCGCAATGACTTTGAGCTGGATAACCCCGTTATCCACAAGCACGGGGTCCCCGACACTGAGATCCTCCGCTAAGCCACTGTAATTCACAAGAATCGAGGGTGCCGCCCCGGCTTTGAGTGTTGCGGTCGTCAGTTCCAGTTGCTCCCCCTTAGTCAACTTGAGCGGTTCAGCCAAATCTCCCGTCCGTATTGACGGCCCCTGCAAATCAACTAGAATCGCAACAGGTCGATCAAGCTCCTTTGACGCGTTGCGGATCCTTGGAACCACTTCCCTTACCCATTTCTCATGGGCGTGGGTCATATTCAGCCGGAAGACATCAACACCGGCACGCACGAGCTGCTCAATGACTTCCGGTGAGTCAGTGGCAGGGCCAAGGGTGGCAATGATCTTCGTTCTCCTCATCAAGCAGGCTTCTTTTGCCTGACCGCAGATTTATATCTCACGTCAGTTAGATTGGCCCAGTGCTCCCACTTTGCCCTGGGCTTAGCTGCTTTTGCCGGCTTGGCATAGGCGAGATCGCGCATTTTCGTACGGTCAGCTTCAAGGTCGCACAGTTTCCATTTCTTGACCCTGGCATCCCAGACGAGTTTCGCCTCTGCCAGCCATGTAAAAAAGATCACTGAAATTTTCATTGCCCTAGCAATAAAGCTGTCCCGCAGTGAATGCGACTGAAAACACGGGCCCATGCCTGCCTCTCCGCCCCCGCAACTCGCTATTGAAAACGGGATTCCCCAAGTCTTTTCCGGTAGGCCTCACGCGCATGGGCATAGGCGGCAAGTGCATCAGGCATTTCCGCCGGGGCAATAAAGCGCTGCTTCTGGCTCCAGCATTGATCAACAGATTTAAGGCACCATTGCGCGCTGCGCCTTGAGGCACGTACCGGGGCATCCCCAACCATGACCCAAATCGGGTTTGTGTGTGATGAGCCGAATATCCTGGCAGCAACCCATGAGCTGTGATCCACCTTCAAGGCAAATTCCAGGTGCTCTATGTCACCATCAGCACCTACCCTTTTTTTCTCCACCGGGCTGCCATTGAGCAGCAGTTCAACCGTCACTTCGCGAGAATCGCCAATTCGCGCACGCTCTATATGCCAATAGGGCTTTTGAGAATAGGGGCGATCACGTATTGACCTTATCGGCTGTTCATCAAGCAGGGCCGCTACATCGAGGGTAACCGGGACAATGCCGCCCTCTGCAAGTTTAACCTCACTGCCATGGGTGCCCACAGCAACACCCCCAACGTTGAAATCCATCAGGTGACTACGGCCATCACCGGTATAATTACGCCCAAGGCGAATACCCTCGCACCACTTGTTGTAAGTAAGCTTACCGTCCAGCTTCACGTAGCTGCGACCCAGTCCAACACGTTCGCCATAGATGCACGGAAAATCAGTCTCGCCGCTGATCCGTGTCCGGTAACCAACATTTAAGGTGTGATACCATATGTTCAATTCCCAGTTTATCGGAGTATCCACTGTTGAGATAAAATCCACGGCAGGAACCATGACGGCATCAGGACCGGGTACCATATGCGTAACGTCAACAATATATTCATTGGCCCCTATTCCATCGAAGGGCGGAATTTCAAAATTAGGCAATTCCTTGCTTTTTGTTGCCAACCCCCACCCGGAATGCGCGGGACCTACAATTGCACCCTGCTTCTTTGCCCAGCGCAGGGTATTTAGACAAAGCGTTGGCCAGTGATGCTTTGATTCCCCGCCCGGAAAAATCTGATCCTTAAGCCGAAGAAGACACAAGTGACCGGATTGATGGGATCCAAACCCGGACACCTCGACGTCATAGCGCAGGATGTAGGGATAAAGGGAAACTTTATCCTCTTTACCGGTAAAGAATTGCTTTTGATAATCGAAGCAGGGACCCCACGTAAGGTTTGAGCCAACCTTCAAATCCTCACCAAGACAATGCCTCATCATGTCAGATGCATGCACTCCCTGTGTCGGGTTGCGGTAATGGGCACAACCGGCAGCGTGAATATGATGATCACCCGACCACCATCCGCGAGCGGCTGGATCAACCCAACGTTTTAACCTGAATTCAGCTTCAGAGGCATCATCACCCACCGTAATCGTGCGTAATATCCCGTGATACTCCGGACCGCGATTACATCGCACTTGATAATCACCGGGCGGCAACTTTATCGTTTCCCCCGATGCACGGTAAATTTGCGGATGGAAGTGAAAATCAGGCGCCAGGCGTTTTGCCTGGGAAGGATAAACGCGCCCCGAAGCATCGCGAATCTCAAAACCCGCGGTTGTCGCTTTACCCTTCTCGTCAATCACCCTGAGCGTCAACTCACTGCAGGGAAGACAATCGAAATTTAACACTGCCTCACTGCGGAAACCGAGGTCCTGCGTACCCTGCCCCACGTCAAACCGCAAAATTGCCGCACGTTTCCCCGCATCACGCGAATACAACTGCACAATCCGGTAATCAACCGACGCCCCGCTGAGCGTCGGCGACAGAGGCCGGTCCCGGAAAACCGCAAGTTCCAGCCACCTGTCGGCCACGTCCTGCTGCAATGAATTAGCAACAGGTAAGGCCTGAGGACTGCTCACTGCAAGCGGAGCAGTGACTCCTGCAGCATTGTTTACCTTTACCAAAAATGATCTCCACCCTCCCTCGACCAATTGCCGCTTTGCGCGTCCGGCATCCACTTTTACCCGTGACTCGGGGTTTATCTTCACTTCAACAAGACACAGCGGATCAAGGATCGCCCCAACCTCCTCAACAGAGGCGGCTTTTGCCAATGCCAATGAAGCCTCGGTCGATAAGGGCCGGCCCAACACCTCCAATGCCTCACCAATCCTGCTCGCGTTCAACAACACAGCCTGACGGTCATCCGCAGCTGAAAGGCACCCCAGTGAAGCCAAGAATAATAAAAGCCTGCAGGACATGGGAAATATCCTACAAATACATTCCATCCTCCGCGAGCTTTTCATTGCAAAACTAGCCATAAGGAAGCCCTGCCCCCACATCAAGTAGTGGATACGTGATCAGACGCACAGTCTCTTGCCCCCATCACGCAAAGCAGAGACATCCCGGAAGTTCCGGAGTCGTTACTCCCCAAAAACCTAATCTTCCTTTTTCTCCTCCTCAGTAGGGGCTGCCTCCTCAGCGGGAGCTGCCTCCTCAGCGGGAGCTGCCTCCTCAGCGGGAGCTGCCTCCTCAGCGGGAG
>JAPYUT010000001.1:0-2742 GCA_029940475.1 Verrucomicrobiales bacterium
ACGGACGGCGCGAAGCGGTTTAAGCGGGTTGATTTGAGGCTCGAACAATAAGTTTTCCCTCATGCTCGCCTTTGCGTTATCACTCGATAAGTTGTCTGCTATTAAATCCCCTCGCCTCCCATTAATGAAACCTTCCGCTATTTTACTCTTTACCGGCCTTGGCCTGATAGTGCCCTGCTCAGCCGGGATCAATGCCAGTGCCGAGTTCACCGTCGCTCAGGACTGGGGAGCCGGCGCTAATGCTACCTTGCGCATCTTCAATCACGGCACCACCGAAATCCCGGCGTGGCCGCTGGAGTTCAACTTTGCCCGCAACATCACCCCTTACAACAACGTCCACATCGAAAACCACGCCGGGGAGCATTTTGTCCTTCAGCCCGAGACCTTTTATGACGATCCCATTCCCGCCGGCGGTTCCATTTTCTTCGATATGCAGGTCAACCCGGGGAGCGTTTCCGGTGAAGAACCGCTGAACATCACGGTTGGCGGGCAGCCCATTGGCGGGCCGGTTCTGGTGATCAGTGAAGCCTCGGTCATCGAGGGTGACTCGGGTGTGCGCAACCTGCTCTTTACCATAACCCTCAGCGAGGCACCGCAGGTCGGTGAGTTGGTTTCCGCCGACTTTGCCACTTTTCCCGGGACCGCTGCTGCCGGGATTGATTTTATCTCCACCACCGGCACGCTTATCTTTTCGGCAGGCGAGACCTCGAAATCAGTCAGCGTGGCTGTCCGCGGGGATACCGCTGAAGAGGATAACGAGACCCTGTTTCTTTCGCTCAGTGCGGTTTCCGGCGCGGCGGTAGGCAATGCCACCGCCAGCGGTACCATCATCAATGATGACCTCATCATCAAGGCTGGCGTCGGGGATACAACCGTCTTTGAAACCGATGACAACACCAGTGAGGTTGCGGTGGTCATTACGCTCGACCAGCCTGCCCTGAGCGTGATGAGCGTATACGCCGAGACCCGACCGGGCACCGCCGCCGCCGGGATGGACTTTGTGCCTGTATCCCGAATGATCACTTTCAATGTCGGGGAATCGTTCAGAACATTTGCTGTTGCGATTCTCGGTGACACCGCAGTGGAGGCGACCGAGTCCTTCACCGTTGCCCTTTCCAATGCCACCGGTGATCTTGTAATCGACGGTGAGCCCGCCACCATTACCATTTATGACAATGACGGCGGGGCGTTTGGTGGTGTCCTGATTAATGAAGTCTGTGCCGCACCGGGCTCCCGTGCGCTGCGGTGGGACGATAAGGGCATCGTGCGCCTGGGGATGGGCATGCCATGGACTGACCCGGCATTTAATGACGATTCCTGGCTGCGGGGCAATCTTCCGGCCGGCCACGGTGTCGCCGGGTTGGCTACCGATCTCGGCACGGTAATGAGTGGGCTCACCCCCTCGCTTTATCTGCGCAAGGAGTTCACCATCACCCCGGGGCAGGCTGCCGGTTCAAGTGAGCTGATCCTCAGGGTTGATTACGATGACGGCTTTATCGCCTACCTCAACGGTGTCGAGGTCGCCCGTGCCAACATGGGGCCAGCAGGGCATTTCTGTTACTCCCACCAGCCTGCCTACAATGCCCGCCCGTCTGGTTCCCTCGAGAACTTCAGCCTTGGGGCGGCTGCCGTGCATCTTGTTGCCGGCATCAATGTGCTGGCCATCCAGGCCCATAATGCCGTCATAGATCCCGCTGACAGGGGATTTGGCCTATCCCCCTCATTTCGTGTGAATTGTGCCCTCATCCTCGCCAGTCCCTCCGCAATTCTTGTAGATTCCGGTGAGGCCTGGAATTACTTTTCCGGACTTGCTGAGCCCAGTGGCGGTATTATAGATCCCGTTTTGCTTGGTGGCGGCTTCATCCCCCCGCCCGCTGCCGCGCGGGACTTTGAGGACCGTGACGAATTTTCCGACTGGGTTGAGTTGCGCAACACCTCTTCCGACCCGGTTGACATCAGTGGCTGGACCCTCAGTGATAATCCCTCAAAGCCCTCCAAGTGGCATTTCCCGACCGGCACCACCATTCCCGGCTCTGGCTACCTGCTGGTTCTCTGCGATGACCGCGAGGAAGCCAACGGCTTTACCCGTCCCGAGCGAAGTACCGTCATTGCCGCCGGGAGTTCCTGGAAGTATTATGATAAGGATTCTGCACCGCCAGCCGGCTGGAAATCAATTACCTTCCCCGATAATTCGTGGGCATCGGGCCGGGCACCGCTGGGATACAGTCCTGATAATGAGGATGCTGCTGCCACTATCATCGCCGGAGGTGAGAACAGCCACTTTACCGATTATTTCCGCCGTAGTTTCACTGTGGAAGACCCGGCTGCCATCAGCGGTGATTTAACCATCCGCTATCAGCGTGATGACGGGCTGGTTATTTGGCTCAATGGTATCGAGCTTGCGCGCGACAACATGCCGCCTGGTAACCCGGGTCATACCACCCCGGCTGCCGACAACGCTTCCGGAGAGGCCAAGTGGTACAGCGTTACCGTCCCGGCCACTGTCCTTGTTGCCGGCGACAATGTGCTTGCTGTCGAGACACACCAGGGCTCAGCTAACAGCACGGATGTCCGTTTTGACCTGGAACTTTCCACCTGGCAGCAGGTTCCCGGGGCACCCGCCGCCATGTTGCACGCGAGTTTCTCCCTTGATGCGGATGGTGAACCGCTCTCACTCCACGATGCTGACGGCTCGGTGGTTGATGCCATTGCCGCCTGGCCCGCGCAGGATACCTTCCGTTC
>JAPYUT010000001.1:2842-98787 GCA_029940475.1 Verrucomicrobiales bacterium
ACCGCGCCGCTCACCCTTGAGCGTGTTAATGAGAAGACCGCCGTCATCATCCGCGCCAGGGCTTTCGCCCCCGACCATATACCATCCAAGGACCTTTCATTCACCTACCTGATCAGCCAGAATCCTAGGATCAAGACTCTCCCTGCCATCTCACTGGTTGAGGATGGTGGTCGCTCGTTTTTCCTTCCTGAAGGCATCATGGCGATTAGCGGCGGCGGCTTCGATGGCAAGGGAAAATGGCAGCCCGGTGCCATTGATTCCTACAATGTTCCCCAGCATCGCGGGCCCGCCACCGAGCGTAAAACATCGGTCGAGCTTGTCTATCCCGACGGTGCCGCCGGCTTTCGCGACAAGGTTGCCATCCGCATGGCGGGCAGCGGCTACACGCGGCCACGCTACAGGATGGAACATACCGGGGATTCCCCCTGGAGACTTTACACTCCGCCGGAAAAAGGGTCGATGAACTTGATCTGGCGTAACGAGATCGGTGCCGATGAACTGGATTTCGAGCTTTTCCCGGGGTGGCATACCACCAATTTCAAGCAGCTCCGGCTGCGGGCGGGCAACAATGATTCCATTAACCCTTTCATCTGTGACGAGTATGTGCGCCGCCTGTTCGGTGAGATGGGCCATGACTCGCTGCGCGGCATGTTTGCCATGCTTTATGTCAACGGTTCATTCAAGGGCATCTATAACCTCTGCGAACGCCTGCGTAACGAGACCTTCCAGAATCATTTCAATTCCAGGGAGGACTGGGACGTGAAGTATAACAATGAATACTCTGCAGGCGATTCCACCGAGCACGCAATTTTCCGCAATATCTACGAGAAGGACATGAGCGTGCCAGCCAACTATGCCGCCATGCAACAGGCCGCCGACCTCGTTAACTTTGCCGATTACTATCTGCTTAACATCTATGCCAACATGTGGGACTGGGCCACCTGGGGTTCGGGGGCCAACAACTATGTCCTTTACCGGGAGCGGGCTGCCACCGGCACCTGGCGCTTCACCGTCTGGGATGCCGAGGGGGGCTTCCTTAACCAGGGTTACTTTAACCAGGCTTCCTTCGACCTGATTTCCGAGAACCTTACCGGCAGTGATGACACTAATGAACTGGCCCGGATCTGGAAACATCTTGTTGGAGTCCCGCCCTTTAACAACGGCGAGCACAGGGGTAGTGCGGAATTCCGCCTGTTGGTTGCCGACCGTATCCATAAACATTTTTTCAACGGCGGGATCCTTGATGACCGCAGCAGCGTTAACCGTGTCCATACCCTCAAGGATGAACTGCGCGACACGGTCAGGGAGGGCATTGAATACATGGCCGGTTCGTGGAATGAGAACTGGTTTGATGCCTGGGTGGATGCCAGAAACGGCCGTCGCGCCCATCTTCTCGGCCCCGCAGACACCCAGTTTCCGGATGCGGGGGTCTGGCCCGCCACCCCGCCTCCCGTTTTCAGCCGACATGGCGGGAATGTCACGCCCGGCGAGGGCATTACCATGTCATCAATTCCCGCCGGCGCCAGTGTCTACTATACAATAGACGGCTCTGACCCGCGCCTTTCCGGCGGCCTAATCTCACCCCTTGCCGAGATCCACACAGGCATCATCCCGATCAACTTTCCCCTTGTTATCAATGCCCGTGTCCGCTCCGCTGCCGGCGAATGGAGCGCGCTTACCACGGCCCGTTTTTCTGTGCCGATTACTGCTCCCTCCTCACTTAACCTCGTACTCAGCGAGATCATGTATAACCCGCCACCGGTCAGTGCTGTTGAGCAGGCTGCCGGTTACAGTGATGCCGATGATTTCGAGTTTCTCCGCCTGACAAACGTCGGTCCAGACATGCTTGGCATTGAGGGTTTGCGCTTGAGTGACGGCGTTACCTTTGACTTCTCCGCTTCGGATGTTGTCGCGCTACAGCCCGGTGCATCGGTGCTCATTGTCGGCAACCGTTCCGCCTTCAACCTGCGCTATGGAAATGCGTACGCGGCCTCCATTGCCGGTGAATTCCTCGGCAACCTCAAGAACGGCGGCGAGAAAATCCAGCTCGACCTCGCCGGGGATGTCGCCCTGCCCCTGCACGTCATCAGTTACGATGACATTGCCCCCTGGCCGCGCGCTGCCGACGGGTTTGGGTCCTCCCTGTTGCTTGCCGATCCCTCAGGGTCACCCGACCACGGCCTGGCGGTGAGCTGGACAGGTTCGGCTCATCCCGGTGGTCATCCCGGCGGTGTCCCACTACCGCTGAGCTATGACGCCTGGAAAACCCTTGCGTTTAACGCCCCGCAAGCCGCAGAAGGAACTGTTTCCGGCCCGCTGGCCGATCCTGATGGTGATGGTATCAGGAACTTTGCCGAGTATGCCCTTGGCGGCATCCCCCTTCTGGCCGATGCGGTATTGCTGCGCCCGCGAGTTTCCGTAATGAGGGATGCCGGTGCAATTTACCTTGCCATTGAGCACCTGAGTGTCCCGACTGCCGTCGAGGCCACTGTCAATGTCGAGAACTCCACCGACCTCGTGAACTGGAGTTCCGAGGGATTGGTCGAGACCGCCGATCCGGTTTATTTGACCAGCGGGCACGCCGTTGGGTTCCTGCGCCGTGGCGATGCCATTGATGGGACTGTTCCTGCGGCTTTCGTGCGCCTCAGGGTACAATAGAAAAAATTTCCTGCCCGGGCTTACCTCTCGAAACGCAACCAGCGCCGCACCAGCAGGGAAAGCAGGTCCCCGGCGAGAACGATCAGGGCACCGAGCAGCACGAAGAACACCATCTGGTCGAAGGCGCGCCCGGCTTTTGCGTTGGTGATCAGGTAGCCGAGCGAAACCACGCCCAGCATTCCGAGAACCGTGGCTTCGCGCACGCAGGTTTCCCAGCGATAGAAAAAGTAGACAACCATGCGGTTGAATGACTCGGGGAGCAGTGCCGCGAGGTAGGCGCCAAGTCGCCCGCCGCCCTGGGCAATCACTGTTTGTGCGGGTTCAGGCGGGGCATTTTCGATTACCTCGGCACCCAGCCGACCGAGGATCCCGAAGTTATGGATTGCCAGTGCCAGCACCAGGGCCCACGGGTCGGGCCCGAGGATCGAGATGAGCAAAAACCCGAGAACATATTCAGGTAAGCTGCGGGTGAAGACAAATATCAGGCGGGAAATTTTGTTGAGCACAATCCATAGGCCTGCTGCAATGCCGCGGTGCCCGCTGGTGATTCCCAGTGGATTTGGCGTGGTCAGGTTGCGGGCAGCTGCGGGCAGGAACAACAGGGCAAGGAAACCAGAGAGCGCGGCGGCAGCGGTGGCGAGGGCAAAGGTAATGCCAACTGCCTTCAGCGCCTCGCCCTCGTGCAGCAGCTTGATGGCCCACGGGGCGAATTCGGACCAGTCGCCGGAGTCGCGCACGGCGGCCGGGGTTATCTTGCCGAGGAAACGTTCAAGATTGGCACTTCGTTGCCCGGCACTGAGCACTGACTGATAGAGATCGTCGGCAGTCCACGCCCAGGCTGCCAGTGCTGCGGTGATCAGCAGGCTGGAATAGAGGACCCATGGGCGCGATCTTGCGCGGCGCAGCTCAATGATACGCAGGTAATTTCCTTCTGTGGAGTGTGCCGGCATGTCAGGGCTTTAATCTTTGCCGTATTGCGCCGGCCCACCACTCGATCAGGATAATGAGCGCAAAGAGCACGTAGAGATAGGTCCATATTTCGCGATAGTGGAACTCGTCGGAAGCAAGTTTGATGCGGTAGCCAACGGTTTCAATGCCCACAAATCCAAACACTGCCGCAGTACGCACGGCGCATTCGAGGCGGTAAAAAGTATAAGTCGCCAGATCGGGCAGTGCGCGCGGCAGCAGACCGATAATGAAAGCGACAATGCTGCCTGCGCCTATCGCCCGCAGTGCAAGCTGCGCTTCCTTTGAATGTTCCTCGAGCATCTCGGCGTAGATCTTTGCGAGGATTCCCGAGTAGGGAATAGCCACGGCGATGATGGCGGCATCAGTGGATAGCCCGATTGCGGTAATGAACAACAGTCCCCAGATCAGCTCGTGGATTGAACGGGCAAAGGCCATTACTGTACGGGAAATGAAGTATAGAGACCGCAGGAAGATACCAAGGAAGCGGTGGTGATGAAGGTTCGGCCACCATGCAGAAGACCCGAGAAAAGCAAGGATTGCCCCACATGGCACCGCGACGCTCATTGCCAGTATGGCGAAACGCAGGGTGCGCAGAGTGGCATTGATAACAGTCAGCAGAAAAGGCTCTGCCCCATCAATGGGATCCTGGTAATCGAGTGCCGGATGAAACGCGGCGAGAATAAATTCACCGGCAAGCCTGAGGTTATTGTTGTTAAAGAGGCGAAGTGGATTAAGCCCGAGTGCCCAGCAGGAGATGATGGCGGCCAGCGCGATGCCGAGCAGGGTTGCCCGTCGTGAGCCAAGATAACGCTGGGATGTGGTTGCGCCCATCGTTATCCGCCCCCCTCGAGTATCTCGTTCTCGCCGAGATGGTAAAGTTCCTCCAGGGACGCAATACTGAGTTCGTCGGGGCTTTGATCAAAATGGATCCTGCCGCCGCGCAGGCCGATTAACCGGGGGAAGGTGGCGCGGGCCAGGTCGAGGTTGTGCAGGCTCATCACCAGCGTCAGTCCATGTTCCCCGGCGATGCCGGCAAGTAACTCGACCAGGCTGGCAGCCCGTGCGGGATCGACACTGGATACCGGCTCGTCTGCAAGGATTGCCTCGGGTTTCTGGAACAGTGCCCGCGCAACAGCGACCCGCTGTTGTTGTCCCCCGGATAGTTCGCAGGTGCGGGCGAAGAGTTTCTCTTCAATGCCAACACGCTCGAGCAGTGAGTGGATTTCAGCCATTTCCGCCCTTGGCAAAAGCAGCAGGTCACGCAGGTTTCCCAGCAATCCCCTTTTACCGACCCGCCCTGCGGCGATATTCTGCCAGACCCGCAAGTTGGGAACCAGCCCGAGATGTTGCGGGATGGTGGCAATCCTTGAGCGGATGGCCTGCAGTTGGCCGGGGGAGAGTGATGCAGTGTCGCTTCCCAGCAGCCTGACAGTCCCGCAATCGGCGTGGACCGTGGCGTTGCACAACCGCAGCAGGGTGGTCTTGCCGCTGCCGCTCGGGCCGAGGAGGGCGACCCTTTCACCCCTGCCAATGGTGAGGGTAGTGGCGGACAGGGCCCTGACTCCACCATAGCGGCAAGCGGCCCCCTCGAGATCGAAGGTGACTGGTGCATCACGAGTGGAAGTTTTCATGTTGTTCGCGGTGAGTGCCACTCTGCCGCTGATTGATCAGTGGTTGAGGAGTTTCAGTTGCCTGGCAACATCGACGATGCCCTGGAAGCCATCGTTGTTGGCTGGGATTAATCTTGCCCGGGTCAGCGCCTTCAGCAGTGCCGGGTCATCGATTTCGATGAGTGCCTCCTGCAGTTTATTAATGAATCCGCCGCCGAAGATAACATCGAGGTCAGGGTGAGCGGTCCAGTTGTAGTCAGCGTAGGCGGGCGTTTTCCAGATGATCCTGCATTTTGTTGCATCGAGGTCACCATTCTCCACCATGCTGTCATATTTCTTGTAACTCAGGACGCCGGCCTGGAAAGTGCCTGCCTCGACCAGCTTGGCTGTCTTGTCATGGGCGCCGGAGAAGCCGACAGGATTTGCAAACCACTTGATTGCCTCAATGCCGGTTGCCTTCTCGATGAAGAAACTTGGCATCAGCCTTCCGGAGGTGGATTTTTTCGAACCGAAAGTAAATTTCATGTCCTTGATTGCCGCCGGGAAGCTTTCACTGAGTCCAAGCCCCGTGTCCGCATTGGCGATGAAGTAGGAGATGTAATTAGAGTCCTCAATCCCCTGGGCGATGGCGCGGGCACCATCAACCTCGGCACGGGCCTGCACCCCGGTGAGGCCGCCGAACCAGGCAAGATGGATCTCACCGTTCACAAACTTGTCAACCGAGGCACCGTAATCGGCAGCAGGGACAAACTCGGCCTTTACCCTGAGTGTACTGGAGAGGTAGTCGGCAAATTTTCTGAACTTGGCCGATTGCTCGGTGGTGTTCTCATCGGGGATTGCGGAGAAGCGCAGGATCTTGGTGGCGCCTGAATCCCCATTGGAGTTCCCAGCCTTTTTTGAATTATCCTTCGTGCAGCTGGGACCTAGAAGGAGGGTGCAGATTGCCAGACCGGCAACGATTGGTCGCGGACTCATAATTTCCTTTTTCTCAGCCTTGTTAATCTTACCAGGTTTTTCATCACTTGAATGTGGGAGTTAAACTGTCTATTGAGGATGCGCAAGTTCCTTTATGTCCCTTGATTATTTGTTGTAATCGCCGCGATGGTTTGTCAGTAATATTCCCTGCAGGGCGGGTTCAGGATGACTCGAACCCGGTAAGCACGATTTTTCCGGTTGCGGCTCCTTTCTCAAGCAGGGCGTGTGCGTCGCCAACCTCCTCAAAGGGAAACCTTTTCTCATGAATCAGCGGGCTGAGCTGGTCTCGTTCAACGCGTCCTGCAATTTCGCGCAGGACCTCACCGTGACGGGTAAGTCCTGCGGGTTGATTGTGGAGGATTGGTATCACCATGAAGACAACGTGCAGTGAAAGTGCCTTCTGGTGAAGAAGGCTTAAATCAGCCGTGGTTCGTGTATTGACGGAACTTACCCTGCCTTCAAGTGCTGCCGCTTCAAGGCTGCGCGTCAGGTTCTCCCCGCCGACAGTGTCAAAGACCACGTCGAAGCCCTCTCCGCCGGTAAACTTGGCCACGTATTCTTCAACCGATTGTTCTTTATAGTTAATCGGTTCAGCTCCCAGGGTGCGGGCGATAGCCGCTTTTTCCGCAGAGGATACCGTGGCATAAACCTTGGCACCGGCAATCTTTGCCAGTTGAATGCCGAGATGGCCGACTCCCCCGGTTGCGCCATGCACGAGCACTCGTTCCCCTTTATCAATTTTGGCGCCGCGGATGAGCGCGTCCCAGGCTGTTATGCTCACCAGCGGTAGCGCGACCGCTTCATGAAGGCTTAGGTTTTCGGGTTTCCTGGCGAGAAGCCGGGCATCAGCGACCTGGAATTCTGCCAGTGCGCCGGAGTGTTCCTTCACTGCTCCGGTGCATCCAAAGACTTCATCACCGATATCGAAGCCACTGACACCCTTGCCGGCTTCCTCAATTATCCCGGCTACATCAAATCCAAGCACTCCGGTTTCCGGAACCAGCGCCCTGAGCAGTCCACTGCGGATCTTGCAGTCGATAGGATTGACCGTTGACGCGGCTACCCTGATCAAAACCTGCCCGTCCCCGGGGGAAGGTTTCGGCAACTCGGACACCCTGAATACCCCAGGGCCGCCAAAATCTCCAATTGTCATTGCTTTCATTGGTCACGAGGTTATCTGAGCGTTGTCCAAGGTCAACGCTCCAGGTTATATTTACCCGCTTCCTGCCGGACTATCGGCATCGACAAGCTACCGGGTGTTGTTTGTGCCGGAGTGCGGGAAACCGCCGGTTTGAATTGTTCTTGGAGTTTGCTATTTGATTGAGTTTGCCGAACTATCCCTTGCCGGGATTTGCCCGGGGGTATCCGTATGGCCAAGAAGAAAATCGCCAGAAAAATCATCAAGAAGAAGGTTCTCAGGAAGGTTCCACGTAAGAAGCCAGTGCGGCGCAAGGTTGCGAAGAAGCCCCCGCTAGCTACTGGGCAAGCTGCGGCAGGGGGACACGAAGGCGGAGGAAAAGTGGAGGTTGTCCATGTTGATGACATGTATGCGGACTGGTTTATTGATTATGCCAGTTATGTCATCCTTGAACGTGCTGTACCGAATGTTCATGACGGCTTGAAACCGGTGCAGCGTCGTATCCTCTATGCACTGAAGGAGAAGGATGACGGTCGCTACCACAAAGTCGCGAACCTTGTCGGGCATACCATGCAGTATCATCCGCACGGGGATGCCTCGATTGGTGATGCAATGGTGGGCCTGGGACAGAAGAACCTGCTTATCGACCCGCAGGGCAACTGGGGAAATATCTTTACCGGGGACAAGGCTGCGGCATCACGATATATAGAGGCGCGCCTGACGAAATTTGCACTGGAGGTGGCATTCAATGCCAAGACCACTGAATGGGCATCTTCCTACGACGGTCGCAACAGGGAACCGGTCACGCTTCCGGTAAAGTTCCCCCTGCTGCTGGCGCAGGGGGCGGAGGGCATTGCCGTCGGGTTGGCCTGCAAGATCCTGCCGCACAATTTCAATGAACTCATTGATGCTTGCATTAATACGTTACGCAAAAAGCCAATAGAAATATATCCTGACTTTCCGACCGGCGGGCTCATTGATGTTTCTGAATACAATCTCGGACTGCGTGGTGGCAGGGTTCGCGTGCGTGCCCGTATTGAGAGAACAAAAACCAAGCGTGTCCTGCGCATCACGGAGGTGCCCTTCGGGACCACCGCGGGTGCGTTGATGGACAATATTGTCGCGGCCAATGACAAGGGAAAAATCAAGATTTCCAGGATTGAGGACATCACTGCGGAGAAGGTTGAGATCAATGTCCACCTGCCGGTTGGCCTTGAACCTGACACCGCAGTTGAGGCACTTTACGCGTTCACTGACTGCGAGATGTCAATTTCCCCGAACTCATGTGTCATAGAGGACAAGAAACCGAGGTTTTTGGGCGTTGACGAGCTTCTCAAGCGCTCGGCCCTGCACACCAAGGACCTGCTTAAGTGGGAGCTTGAGATCAAGCTGGGCGAATTGCAGGACAAATGGCACTTCAGTTCCCTGGAGAGGATTTTCATTGAGAAGCGGATTTACCGCCGCATTGAGGAGTGCAGTACCTGGGAGTCGGTGATCTTGGAAATCTGGGCAGGGTTGAAGCCATTTCTCAAGTTACTCAGGCGTGAGGTGATTGATGAAGACATCGTGCGCCTGACTGAAATCAAGATCAAGCGCATCTCCAAGTTCGATGCCCTCAAGGCGGACGAGCTGATCCTGGGAATTGAGGATCAGATGGCCGAGACCGGGAAGAGCCTCAAGGGCTTGACCCGTTACACCGTCCGTTATTTCAAGAACCTGAAGGAGAAGTATGGCAGGGATCGCGGCCGTAAAACTGAGATTGCCAGCTTTGGCAAGGTGATTGCCCGCAGTGTTGCCGTGGCAACCGAGACACTCTACCTGAATGCCAGGGACGGGTTTGCCGGGTTTGGTGTCAAGCGTGAGGGCACGATCGTGGATAAGTGCTCGCGGATGGATGATGTGATTGTATTTGGCCGGGAGGGAACGATGAAGGTTTCAAAGGTCGCCGAGAAGACGTATGTCGGCAAGAATCCGGCCCACGTGGCAATCTTTCGCAAGGAGGACCCAAGGTTCTACTGCATGATATACCGCGATGGTCGTGACGGACCGGCGAGGGTCAAGCGATTCAGTGTCAAGGGCGTGACCCGGGACAAGATGTATGAGCTTAGCAAGGGGAGCAGCGGGACGCGTGTCATTTATTTTTCAGCACACGATGCCGAGGATGATACATTATCGGTGACGGTGGTGTTGAAGGCAGCACCGCGACTGAGGACCAGGGAGATTGAGATTGATTTTGCGGACATTGCAATCAAGGGCAGGGCGTCACAGGGCAGTATTATTACCCGGCACAAGGTTGAAAAGGTGGTGCGGCGCAAGTCCCAGATGGAACTGCTCTAAACTCCCGTGGGGTTTAGTTCACCGGGTTCCATGCCAGCCTGTAGAAAGCGCGGGCACCGGCGATGCCGGAAGGATCGGTATAGGTATCGCTGGCCGTGGACGCGGTGAACGTGTGATGAGCAACCCATGTGATCAGGTCGCTGGATTTTTCCAGCGTGAATGACTTTCCGGGGATGAGGCCATTGAATACGAATTCAGGTCCCCTGGCTGTAAGGCTGATGCCCGGCAGCTTGCCCCGGTCGGCGCGCCATGCGAGGGCATAATCGCCGGCGATATCGGTAGTCACGGTGAGTGTGTAAGTGCCCGCGGAAAGCCCTCTGAGGTATAGATGTTCCAGGTTATCGATACTGGAATTGCTGGTGTCGAGCAACACGGCAACCCCGTTGTCGACACGATGCAGCTGCAACGACATGTCAGCTATCGATTCATTGTAGGATCCTCCGCCAAGCCAGGGGGCGGTGATGATGGTGCGGTTCCAGTTGAGCATCACCGAGAACTCGGTGATGTCCCGCTCGAGGCGCAGATTGTAGACTGAACTGCCCCCGGCGGGCAATGTCGCGCGATTCCAGCCGTAGTGCCCGGCGGTGATGCCGGTGGTGACTTCACCGCCGACAAGGATATGGTAACTGTTCTGGACGTTAATTTCCCCGGCGCCGAAAACGGTGTCAATCGGCTGCGTTGTGGTTCGGTTCCAGTTGGTAAACTCGGACTTGGTTGCCCCGGCCATGAGGATGGCCTTCATGACTTCCGGGCGGAAGGCATTGCCCATGCCCCTGTTGTTGGCCACCCCGAGCAGCAGTGCTGCTGCCGAGCTGATCTGGGCTGTCGAGTAGCTTGTAGCACTGTCATTGGCGACTATTTCCGGCTTGGTGCGCCCAACACCATCGTATTCAACGGCACCGCTTCCCGTGCCAATGGCACTGATGGTGCCGCCACGGCTGTGATCGCCGCTGGTGAGGCCGACTGATATCGCGTTGTAGCTTGCTCCGAAGACCGGCGGAACGGTAGTATTGGAGCTGCTGTTCAAGCCGACACAGGCGAGAAAGCCGTCACGATCCATGGCGTAATCCAGCCGCCTGACAATTTCCCTGTATGTCCTGATGCTATTGTCGATTTGTTGAATGGTTGCACTGCTTGTGTGGCCGAAGACAATCCAGGAATGGTTTTGCAGGATGCTGTCCTCTATGCGGGGTTGCAATGAGCTCCCGGTAAGCAGGAAGTTGCTGCCGATCCAGTTGTTGGTGAAGTAATTGTCGATCAGGTCGACTTCCGGGGCGATGGAGTTGCTGCTGTAGAACCGGTTTCCGACATTGCCCGCATGGCTTGATTTGCCGTAGGTCAGGCTGGGGCTCGTGCTCCGGAGGTGAAATGTCTTACCGAGAAAAATATCTGTCCCGCTGAAGGTGAACCCTACAGGAGGATTCGTTTCGCCCGAATCCTGCGGCAGGAAATTAGTGCCTGATGCTGCCTCCACCTGGGTGAGCTTCAGGGCCGGCGAGCTCAACTCGGCATCAATGGAAAAGTCGGAACTGTTGGGATGCTGATTGATGGCGTGGATTGCAATGACATTTCCGCCCTCGAGGAGAAAGTCACCGGTGTTGCTCAACTGGACATCCTGCCATTCTGCCTCGTGGACGGCAGCAAGGGAGTTGAAGGGCTTGAATCCTGTGGTCACGTGGAGGCGGGCAACCTCGGTTCCATTGATCCACACGATTGCTCCGTCATCCACGTATACGCGCAGGGTAAGACGCGCGGGGATGCTGCCCGGCGGGATGTTGAACTCGTGGCGCAGGTAGACTGTGGTGTATGCATTCTGCATATCGGAGAGGAGGGTATTGTCATCACCATCGCCATATCCGATAGGGGTCTGTCCGGTAAACCAGTTGCCATCTTCAGCAAATCCGGGTTTGCGCCAGGCATCGACCGGGTTCGAGGGCTCGCTTGTTCCTCTCCTGTAGCGCCACGAGGAATCCGCCGCCTCCAGATAATTAGTCGCGGCATAATTGGTTGCCGGGGCGCCGCCCAGTTCGGCAGCGAGGTCGTTATATCCTGATGAGTCGCCCCAGATCTGGGCGCTAGCTACCGGGAACGGGATGGTGGCAAATAGCAGTATGGTGGCCACCCGGAGTTGGGGGAGTGGGGGCATTTACAAGAGCTTACCACCTGATCGATATACCGTAAAGCTACAAGCATCCGTTTATTGGGCAATGTTCCCCTAGGAATTGCCAAACAGATAGCGCTTGTCTTTACTGCTGACGTTCGGTGGCCGTTTGTGATGTTCAAAATGATCGTATCCCTGTTTGAGGTTTAACCAGAAATCGTGCCACCGGTTTCCTGAGGCCTTTATCATGCGGGCAGTGCTCATCCGGAAGGGGAAGCAGTTTACCCTGAAGAAGGATTGTCCGCCATTGAGTGCGGCATCGGCCAGGGTATAGATTTCCTCGATTTTCCTGTCGCCCATGGCATAGCAACCCACCGAGACACAGTTGCCATGGATCATCAGGAATGATCCGGTCCTGCCCAGGCTGCGCTCGCAGGAGTTAGGGTAACCGAGGTCAAAGGAAAGGTGGAACCTGCTGTTGGGATTCATGCGCCCGCGGGGCACGAAGTAGAATCCCTCCGGTGCCTGGCGATCACCTTCCGCGAGTTTAGGTCCCAGGCCTCCCGAGAAAGTGCAGATCGGGTATGACTTGAAGAGTTCGAATCTACCGGCTTTTTCCTTCTCGATCCATAACTCGAGGAGCTTCTCCTCCTTGAAGATTCTCAGGAAGAGAGGTGCCCCGAGCTTAAGCCCCTTTTGGGAGAGTTCCCGGCGCAACCGCGGCACGGTCACCTTTTTTATTTGCTCAAGGCGTGCCGATGCATCTTGTGCGGTTTTTGCCAGGACTTGCGGCCTTATGATCAGAAAACCGGCACCGGCACAAAGCATTAACAGGAAAATAAGCAGGGGTTTGGGCATCTTTTATCGGGGTATTGTTACAATACAAAACGTAATGCCACGATGGAATCTTTCTGCCGGAGGGTGGTAATTGTAGCTCGACCCGGGGCCGTTGGCGGCTAACCTGCATTCAGCATGGCTGGCATTGATCCTGAAGAACCGGCAATTGGAGTGATAGGAGGCAGCGGTCTTTACCGGATCGAGGGGCTTGAGGAGATTGAGGAACATTGCCTGAAGACACCCTTCGGTGATCCCGCCGATGCCATTATCGGCGGTCGCTTGTCGGGCAGAAGGGTTTTTTTCCTGCCACGGCACGGTCGCGGGCACCGGGTGCTTCCGCATGAGTTAAATCACCGGGCGCATATCTGGGCCCTAAGGTCACTCGGTGTAAGGTGGACGATTGCGGTAACGGCAGTCGGTAGCCTGCAGGAGAAATATGTCCCGCGGGACATTGTCCTGCCGGACCAGTTCTTTGACCGGACCAGCCACCGCGCGGAGCATACCTTTTTCGGGCAGGGGATATGTGCCCATGTGGCTTTTAGTGACCCGGTGAGCGGCGACCTGCGTGAACTGCTCAATCAGAGCGCATCCGGACTGCATGAGGGCAGCGTCCACAACGGTGGAACCTACGTAAACATGGATGGGCCGGCATTTTCCACGCGTGCTGAGTCCCTGCTCAACCACAAGCTGGGCTTTGATGTCATAGGCATGACCAACCTGGCGGAGGCAAAGCTCGCGCGTGAAGCGGAGATGTCACTGGCAACGCTGGCGATGATTACCGATTATGACTGCTGGAAAACCGGTGAGGAGGCGGTCACCGCGGAGGCTGTCATCGCTCACCTGAATGCCAACGCAGCAGCGGCAAAAAAAATCATTGCCGATGTTATCCCGAGGATCCCGGAGGAAGTGAACTGGCCGGAACACACCGCCCTTGACGATGCCCTGGTTACTGATGCCGCACTTTGGCCGGAGAAGACCAAGTTGAAGCTTGAGCCGATTATCGGCAGGTTCCTGTGATCATCCGCGGTAAGCTTTCTTTACTTCCTCGGCGATGATATCGATACCCTGCGTGACGGTTTTTTCCGGCTGCGAGAAGGTGACCCGGATACATTCGCTGCTGTGTTGCCATGGCTTGCTGAGGCCGTAAAAGAAGTATTCACCGGGAACAACCAGCACGTCGCGTTGCTTGAGCCGGCGATAGAGTTCACTGGAGCAGATGGGCAGGCCCGGGAACCAGAACCAGAGAAAGAATGCCCCCTCGATGGCATGAATGCGGTAGGGAGTTGAGTGTCCGAAAGCTCTTGCCGCGGATTTCCGGGCGTGGTCAGCACGGCCCTTATAGAAAGGGCGGATAATGTTTTTGCTGATGTTGATGAGTTCACCGCTTTCCAGCAGCGGCAGCACGAGTGCCTGCCCGATATTGTTGTTGGCCAGGCCGATGACGGCGGTCATGGCCGAGATCGCCCTGATGATTGTCTTCGAGGCGATGACTATCCCGGTCCTGGTTCCCGGCAGGCCGAGCTTGGATAGGCTCAGGGTAAGAATGACATGCTCATCCCAGATTGGCGTGGCGTCAGTGAATATCGCCCCGGGGAAGGGATTGCCGTAGGCGTTGTCAATGATCAGCGGGATGCCGTTTTCCTTTGCCAGGGCGGAGAGCCTGGTGATTTCAGAGTCGCTGAGCACATTGCCACTGGGGTTAGTCGGGCGTGAGACACATATTGCGGCGATGTCCTCGGTGATTTCAAGGTTATCGAAATCGACGCGATACTTGAATGTGTTGTCGCCGTGCTCCTCAATGAGCGCGGGAATCGCTGTAAACAGATCTTCACTGATCCCCTGGTTTGCGTATCCGATATACTCGGGGGTGAGCGGCAGGAGAATTCGCCTGTGACTACCGTCGGCAAATTTTCCGGCCAGCATATTGAAGAGGAAAAAGAATGCGGTTTGCCCGCCGCAGGTCACGGCGATGTTGTCGGGTTGCACATTCCAGTGGCAGTCGCGGTTCAGGCACCCGGCAACGGCTTCCAGGAAACGCGGGTTGCCAGCCGGTGGGTCGTAGTTGACGAGCATACGGTCAAAAGACTCATTTCCGTCCAGCAACTCCGCGGCACGTTGGCGCCATATTTCCTGGACTGCGGGAATGGCGGCGGGGTTGCCGCCACCCATCATGCGCATGTCAGGATTTGTGGTCAGGGCTTTTCCCAGGTCGTCCATTAACTCGATGATGCCGCAGTGTTCACGCAGCTTTTCGCCGAACAGGGAAAACTCAATGTTCATTGCAGGTTCAGTCATTACATTTGAGTGTCATGAAAATGTGGGAATTTGTCAAAGATGTGCTAAAGTTTGCTTATCCGGTAGCCTTCTGGGCGCCAATGAATAACTGATTTATGGGTAACGAAAAACGCACACGGGCGCGAAAAGCGCGGTCACGCAGGGTTGACAAGAAGGCCATTGTGGACGGCGAGCGACGGCGAGCCGGCGGCGAGGATGGGAAATCCCAGGAGATTGAGGGAACCATCAGTGCTGTCCTGGCCGGGACAATGTTCAAGGTGAAGTTGCAGAATGATCACGAGATGCTGGCGCATATTTCCGGTAAAATGCGCAAGCGCTTTATCCGGCTGGTTGTCGGGGATCGTGTAAAATTGGAGGTTTCTCCCTACGATATCGATAAGGCCCGCATCACTTATCGGCTGGGATAGGGCTTTTCTTGCTCCAGGGTTCCTTGATCTTTGGTTGTTTTGCCTTCCATAGGGCGGCATTTTTTTTCTTTTCTACAGTATTGCGGCTTGGTCCCGAATCGCCTATTCTCCGGTTATGGCCAAGCAGGCTTTAGGAAAAGGTCTAAGCGCCCTGATCGGGCGGGTGAAAGATAAAAGCGGTGATGCCACGGCGTCAGCGGCGAATGCCGATCCGGAGCCCGGGGACCGCGTGATATCTGCGAGTCTCTCGGAGATTGTTCCCAGCCCGTTGCAACCAAGGAAGAATTTCACGGATGATGCCCTTGATGAACTGGTCGAGTCAATACGTGAGCACGGGATCATCCAGCCGCTCATTGTACGCAGGGTCGGGGACAAGCTTGAGTTGATTGCCGGCGAGCGGAGATGGCGCGCGTGCCAGAAGATTGATGTTGCCACGGTGCCGGTGATTGCGCGTGAGGCCAGTGACCGTGATGTGCTGGAAATGGCACTCATTGAGAACCTGCAGCGTGAGGACCTTAACCCGATAGAGGAAGCTGATGCCTATGTGCGCCTGGCAAAGGATTTTGGGATGACGCAGGAGGAGATTGCGGGTCGGGTTGGCAAGAACCGTGCCACTGTCGCCAATTCCATGCGACTGCTGGACCTGTCGGTCGAGGTGCGCGAACACCTTGTTGGCGGCAGGATAAGCATCGGTCATGCCAAGGTTATCCTGGCGATCAAGTTGAAGGGTGAGCAGACGCTCATTGCTGAGCAGGTTGTAAAGCGGCGGCTGACGGTAAGGGCGACCGAGAAGCTGGTGAATGAGCATCTTAATCCTGATGCGAGAAAGATAGTTAAGCCCGGGATAACCGGCAGCCAGATTTCTGCGGCATTGGCAGAGGTTCAGGAGCGGCTGCGTGAGCGCCTTGCCACCCAGGTACAGATTCATCAGGGCAAGAAGAAGGGCAGGATCGAGATTGAGTATTACAGCAATGAGGATCTCGACAGGTTGCTTGAACTGATGGGTGTTTCCTGATAGTGGTGCGATTTGTTCCGCTCATTTTAGTTATCACGGTCGCGGTGCTTGCGGCGGTATTTCTGGCAACTTCCGGCAATAAAGGCAAACTGGGGCCATTCTCGGGTGAACGTGCCCATGCGCATGTTGCGTCGCTGGTCGGGCTCGGCCCGCGGCATCCCGGCAGCGAGGCTATAGCCAGGGCCAGGGATTATATAACCGGGCAGCTCCGGGAAGCGGGCTGGCAAACAAGCCTGCAGCACTTTAAGGATGAGACACCGCGGGGCGGGCAGGAATTTGTCAATATCCGCGCCCGGTTTCCATCTCCGGAGGGAGGTAATATTGACTGGAAAAGGGGCGGCGGGCTGCTGCTGCTCTGTTCCCATTATGACACCAAGCTGATTGATTCCATCAAGTTTGTCGGGGCCAATGACGGTGGCTCGAGCAGCGGGGTGTTACTGGAACTGGCGGCTGTGCTGCGCACGGCTCCGGAGCTCGCCCGCGGCATTGAGCTGGTGTTCTTTGACGGCGAGGAGGCAGTGGTTGAATTTACTGAGGTGGACGGTCTCTACGGCAGCAGGCACTATGCAAAATTCTGGAGAGCGGCCCCGGCAGGGGAGAAACCCGAGGCAGCTTTCGTGCTCGACCTGGTGGGCGACTCGAGGCTGCGTATTACCCCTCCCTCCGACAGCCCGCGTGAATTGTTGCGTGATCTTTACAGGGCGGCTGAAGCTGCCGGCGAGCGGCACATCTTTGGCCTGCATCCGACACCGATTACTGATGATCATGTGCCGCTTAATGCTGCCGGGATTCCCGCGCTCGACGTGATCGACGCGGGCTATATAAGCAGGGGGAGCTGGCATACGGCGGCCGACAGCCTTGATTCGGTGACACCCGGGAGCCTCGAGAGGATTGGTCGCGTGATTCTCAGGCTGCTCGATCGGCGGGCACGCGATTGAATCTGCGTGGTGGTTCAAAGTTTCCCTTGCGGATTAGCCCTGATTTGATTTACTAGGCGTCGCGTTTGCGATGCACTGACAAAGGTTTTTTAAACCTGTGTCTCTTGTCCGCTTTGTTGATGCGCCCGTAGCTCAATTGGATAGAGCGCCTGATTACGGATCAGGAGGTTAGGGGTTCAAGTCCTCTCGGGCGTGCTTTCGGGGAAATTCCTGTGCCGTGAGGTTTCCTCAGCCTTGAAGCGAATATAATTTTCATTCGCATTGGCCGCACGGGATGCCAACATGGGTTCCATCATGAACAGGCACACGATCCCGGGATTATTCCTGGCGGTATGCATGCTCAGCGGGTGCAACTAGAGGGAGGTTGCATCCCTTCAGGTGCAGCTTGAGGAGGCGAAGGGGCAGATTACCGAGTTGAATAAGCGGCTCGAGGGCTACATTGCATTCGAAGCCCCGAAGCCTTGATGATTTCAAGGGAACCGCACCCCTAGCCTTAGCAATTGTGTCGGCTTATGCATGATGTAGATAAGGTATCATTGTTCTTTCAGGTTTCTATTTTCTCGTTCCCGGGTAGTTGTTTTCCCTGATGGGCGGCATTAATCAGATGATAAAATTACGAAAATCTAGAAGAGCACTAGTTCTTAGTTTTTCCGAGATTTCCGGGCGCCAAGAAGCATGCAAAACGATAGTAAGTCTCTCAAAGGAATATGAGCATCTGCAGGTCATTGCTTTCGGAGAGGTATCTGGCGAATTTGCAGAGTGTCAGAATGTTGAATATATTCAACTCGACGCCCTGCCGCATTCCGATAAGGCAGGATGTGATGATCTTTGGGTTGGTTCAGGCTTGGACGAAGTAGCCAGACAATTGTCGACCATAGATAGAGGGATACTTAGGGAACTATTCAATAACTGTTTTTTCCGGTTTGCGGCGATAATGGCTGTTAGTGGCGGTCATGGTGTCATTTACGCGGATGGCGAAGAGGCTGTGCTTTTGGCACGGTGCGCTAATTTGCTCAGCGGAGGAAGGACAATGGTGCGTCAATTTCCTCAAGATAATCGGTATGCGCCGGTAGACCTGATGGAGACTTCCACCTGTCTTTTCCGTTCCAAATCATTCAAGTTGATGAAACGGGAGACTGTTGTGGTTGTATCACTTTCACCAGTGGCCCGGGATTGCAGAGTGCTTCGGCAAATTCACTTTCTCTCTGAACGCTTTGGTAGAGTTGTAGTCATCGGGTTGGGCAACAGGCCGGATTTTTCTGACAGCAAACCAAATATCCTGTGGATTTCATTAGGAGAAAACGCTTGTTGCCATTGGGGTAAATCCCGGTTGGGTGGCGGATTTTTTAGTCGTTGCCTGAATCTTGGCCGGAAAGCGCTGCTGGCACATTATTATTCGGACCGGAGGTGTTTACAGGCATCGTTGATTGTGCGGCAATTCCGCATGAGATTGCTTATTTGTAACGATACTGACACGCTTCCTCTGGGGATGCTGGCCGCGGCAAAGTCGAGGCGATTTACAAAGGTTGTGTTCGATCTTCATGAATGGCCCACAGAGCAGTATATGGGTGAGGATGGTGATCCGGAAAGAGTAAGATTCATTCGTCGCATATTCAGGTATTGTGCCCGTGTTCCCGGCTTCACCACTACAGTCGCAGACAGTTTCCTGGATATTTTTCCCAAAGAGTACGGGCTAAAGAAGATTTGCCTTGTCAGGAACGCACCCGGGAAAATTAATTTACCGCAACAGTGTGCGCCCAATGGAAAGATCCGAATGATTCATCACGGGGGGTGCAGTGCAGGTCGCGAGCCAGAGCGAATGATTGAGGCAATGACTTATCTGGAGGATAGATTTGTCCTTCACCTGATGCTTATTCCCGGCCAGGATACCGAGTATTACAAATCTTTGAAGAAATTAGCGGCTGAAAAAGCACCGGGTAAAGTTGTATTTGAAGAGCCTGTACCGGCAAATATGATTGTTGAGACTCTTGCAGGAAATTACGACCTGGGACTTTATCTTTTGCCGCCAGATACGCCTAATCATCTGCATGCTTTGCCAAATAAGTTCTTTGATTTTATAGTGGCAGGACTTGCTGTTGCGGTCGGGCCTTCATTAAATATGGCAAAGTATGCCCGTGAGCATGGTATAGGTTGGGTAGCCGATGACTTTGAGCCAGCAACTATGGCGAGGATGCTTAACAGCCTGACAATCGAGGATATAGAGCAGGCACGACTATGTAGTATGCAGCTCAGGGAACAAATCAACGCGGAAAAGGAAGTTGGCAGATTTGCAGAGATGTGCCGCACGCTTGCCGATACTGGCAAGGTTGTAGCTTAGGGATGGTGCCTCCCGGGCTGTGTGAGAGGCTATTCAAAATACGTTTTTTCAAGTATTTTGGAGATTAGCGGGGAAGTGTTGCCATCGCCATAAATTGGCGGGCACTCTTCGGGGTAATTGATGCTGCTTGCGGCTTGCGCGATGGTCTCGGCTTTTGCCGGTATAAGCTTGTTGTACCCAAGTTGGACGGTTTCTACCCATTCAGTTTGAGGACGTATGGTCCGGCATGGGGTTTTGAGCCAGTATGCCTCCTTTTGCAGGCCTCCAGAGTCTGTGAATACAGCTTGTGCGTCGGCTACCAGCTTAAGCATTTCAGGATAGGAAACTGGCTCGAGAAGATGCAGGTTTTGACCGGGAAATTCACCTGTATTGATACCCTCATGTTGCAGTTTTGAGCGTGTGCGCGGGTGTAGTGGACAGACGACAGGCAATTCGCAGTTTACAAAACCCTGGAAAATTTCCCGGAGATTATCCGGATTGTCAGTATTCTCGGCACGATGGATTGTGGCGGCGATGTAGGGTGCGTCTCCCAGGATTTTTGATGCGGGGTTTGGCGTATCAGGGAAGCGTGCCAGCGTGAATTTGAGTGCATCAAACATGATGTCTCCGACGATATGCACCCCATCGTTGTTTATGCCTTCTTTGCGCAGGTTTTCAGCACCATTTTCTGTGGAGCAGAAGAACAGGTTAGACAGGTGGTCGGTCAGGACCCTGTTGATTTCCTCTGGCATCCGGCGATTGAAGCTACGCAGTCCGGCTTCCACATGTGCTAGTGGGATGTGCAGCTTGGAGGCGACCAGGGCGGCGGCGAGAGTTGAGTTTGTGTCGCCGAAAACGAGGACTGCATCAGGCTGTTGGCTAAGGCAGATTTGCTCAATGCCGACCATCATTGCGGCTGTCTGTCTGCCGTGATGGCCACTTTCGACTTCCAGATGGTGGCAAGGGGCAGGAATCTCCAGATCCTCGAAAAACTTTTGCGACATATTGTAGTCATAGTGTTGGCCGGTGTGCAGGATGTTCTCCTTGATCCCGGTTTCTCGCAGTGCAGCTGACATCGGGGCCGCTTTGATAAATTGTGGCCTGGCGCCGATGATTGTCAGGATCATGATGGATATCCTCCAAGGCAAAGGGCAACTTCGCCTATTCTCAAGAATTTTCGGGTAAGCTTTGCCGCTTTATCTTTCTGTGAGCGGGAGGGTTCAGCCTGGATGGGGATAGCGGTGTCCGCTGGCACCGGCAAGGCGAGTGATCTCGCGGCACTGTTGCCTGGAAACCCGCCGGCCGGATTTTTCCGACCGGCATTAATCAATGCAGCAAGCAGTGAAGCGGAGGTGCTGTTATTGGGTGTGTCGCAGCCTGAAGAATCCCCGAAGCCCCCTAAGAATTGATGATTTCAAGGGTCATGTGGCATTGTTCAGCAGCGTTTGAACCTGTGCCGTGCTGGACGTAGGGTAAGCTGACAAACATCCAGATGAAGATTCATTGCCCCATTTGCTCGACCGGAATCGATGTCGAGGAGGCCCATGCCGGCAACAAGGGCCGCTGCATGAACTGTGAGTCGAAGTTCATCATCCCCGCCAGCCCTGATGCGCCGGTCGAGATCCTGGAGCGCGGCGAGGACCTGTATTGCCCGGTCTGCTCGACGCAGATCGGGGCGGAGGGGGTCAGTGCCGGTGACAAGTGCCGCTGCATGAGCTGTGAGGCGAAGTTCATTATTCCCGGGAACCGCAGCACTGCCATTGAGATCCTGGAGCGCGGCAAAAGTTCCGTCCAGAAGAATGCCCCGAGACTGAAGGTGGCAAGCGCTCCCCCGGAATGGGCAGAGGCCAAGGAATTGAAAACTCCCCTCACCGGGAGCGGGGCTACGCGTACTATTGTAGTACACGCACCAAAGCAAAAAAGCGGAATGACCGGGATATTGCTTGTCCTCGTGCTCGCCGGCGCCGCCGTCTTTGGCTACATGAAATTCATGGGTGGGGATGAGGACAAGCAGGCTGCCGTCAAGGACAAGGCCACGGTGGCAAAGCCTGTCAATGTGCCGCCGCGCCCTGTTGCCCCGCCGCAGCCGCCGGCGGGGGAGGGGGAAGACCTGGATGATTCCATGCCTTTTGACACCTCGCTGGCCGATATAGGCACCTTTGAGTTGACTGAAAGAAAGAAGCAGCGCGGCCTGGAATTTCTCAAGTCAGGGAAGCTCAGCAGGCGTGAGGCAGTCTACACCGCGTTTCGCTCCCTGGGCGATGAATACAAGGACGCCTACGCGGAACTGCTCGGGCAGGCCAGGGCGCACCATCTCACCCTGCTTGGCGAGAAGGCCGCGCAGCTTTCCGCCGGCAAGGCCGCACCGCCGGATTTTGAGAATGCCCACAGTGCCTGGAAGGTGGTCGCGGCCGCCGCCCTTGAAATGATCCGCACCAACTGGCGCACCATCGCCCCTGATGATTACCGGGAGAAGCACCAGGAAATGGAGGGGGCGCTGGAAAAGGCAAAGGAACTCTATCTTGCCCTGCTCCCGACCCTGAAGGGCTCCGGCGGGCAGGCCATGGATTCCCTGCAGGAGATTGCCGGGGTCTTTACCGAGCTGGCAATTGAGCTTGCCTGGTGCTCGGGGGAGGACGCACCGCAGACCGACATCACCAAGCTGGTCGCCGAGGCGCGCGGCAGCGATGGCAAGGAGGACGCGCCGGACACCCTGCTGGGACGTGTGCGCGTGGCCTTTGCCGCTTCTGATGCGGTCCGCAAGCTGAATGCCTCGCTCAACCGCGGCACTGCCGGATACCGCAGCTTCGCGGCCCTGCTCAATGAACGTCGCGTGGCCCTTGGCCTGGGTGCCCTGCGCCTTGAGGATACCCTGACTGCCGCCTCGGAAACGCATTCCGGGGACATGCTTTTCCAGAACTACTTTGCCCACAACAGCACGGATGGCAGTAAGCCCGGTGTTCGTGCCAAGGCTGCCGGATTTACCGGCAAGCTCACCGGTGCGTGCATCTACCGCAGCAGTCCGGACGTGCAGGCCGCCTACAAGGCCTGGTGGCTGACGCCCGGGTTTCGCGCTGCCATGTATGCCTCCGAGCCGGATGTGATCGGCCTCGGCAACGCCGAGAACTACTGGACACTGAACATCGGCACTTCCGGCAAGCAGCCGGCAAGCCCGTGATCGCGGGAAAAGGCAAAAAGAAATTATTCCCGGCGCACACGGAAGTAGCCGAAGCGCTGCAATGCCCCGATTGCCGGGTAGCTTCTCTCGATGATATTACCACGACTGGCAATGTCTGATTCAAGGGTGAACCATGTTTTCAGGTCGGCAGAGGCTTCAATGGAGTAGGTCTTCGTACTCGATGCCGGGAAGCTCAGGATGAGCCGGTCGACCCTTCCGGCCCCTTGCATGGTGATTGCAGCGCTCAACGCGAAGGGTGGGGCATCATTGCCGTCAAGCGGCGAGGTGCCAAGTGCCACCTCATCCCCGTCCTGCCAGCCGTCGCCGTCACTGTCGGGATTATCGGGGTCGGTGCCGGTGTCTTCTGCCGAGACAAAGATGCCGGTATTGGTCTCAACCGCGTTGAGCAGACCGTCACTGTCCCTGTCATTACTGGGGGGCGCTGCAACGCTGAGGGTTTGCTGGGCAGAGCCCTGCGAGAGGCCGTCACCTGCCATGAGGCGCACCACGTAGCTGCCTGCACGGTCAAAGGTTGCCCCGGTGCTCAGTGCCGCAGGATTACTGAAGGTGACATTACCCGGGCCGCTTACCTTTTGCCACTGCAGGGTGAGCGGCGGCAGTTGTGCGTTTAGCTCCATGTCAAAGATGAGGTCACTGCTGGAAGGGGAGACCTGGTGAATCTCGACGGCCAGCACGTTGAGGCCGGGAACCGGGATGCTGTCTGAAAGGTCGGTTTCATAATACCTGTCCTCATTGGCACCGCTTACCGAGGCGGAAGCACGGATGTTGGCATTGATGCTGCCGGCGGGCATGTTGGAGCGGTGAATTTCACTGCCGTTAAGATAGACAACGGCACCGTCATCGCGCCGCAGGCGCATGGTAATGGCGCTAAAGGATTCCGGTGCACCCGCCACGAAGGAGCGCCGGAAGTAGGTGGTGATGTGCTTTGGAATCCCGCCATCGAACACTTCTGTCTGGATGTCGTTGTCCCCATAGCCCAGCGGGGAAAATCCCGCTTTCCATGCCGAGTCATCAAAGTCCCTCTCCCGCCAGGATGCCGGCAGGGCACCGTTATCGGAATAACGCCATGCTCCCCCCTGTGCGACAAGCAGGCTGGTATCCAGTGCCTGTGCCTGCAGGGTCAGTGGCTGGTTGACAATGGCGGCAGGAATTGCCGCGATGCTTACCGTTGGCGGATCCAGGAAATCATTGTCTTCAATGCGTATCGTCAACGCCCCCGGGGAACCCGCTCTATAAAAAAGTGAGGGCAGGGTGCTGAGGGTGAGTGTTTCCGTCGACTCGGCATCAGGGTCATCAATGGCCGTGACCACAAGCTCTACCGAGTCCTCGCCGTCGGCAAAGTTGATAGCCTGGGGCAGTGCCTGGAAGTCCTCGCCCTCGGCGGCACTGCCGGTGAGTGAAAGCCCAACTTCCAGCGGGCCTGAAGCCTCACTGCGCAAGATCCTCAAGGGAGTGGATGTTTCACCGGTCTCGGAGATGACCGTGCGCAAGGCGTTGATAGAGACGATGACATTCGATGCCACGCTGAGTAGAGCGTAAGCGGAGAGCCCGTCAAGTTGTGCCCTTGCCCTGTAGATGCCGGGAAGGTTGGCGGTGAAGTTGCCGCCGGAATCGATCGTGGCTCCCTCCTCCACTGCCCACTGCGGGATGGCCACGGAGACGTTGCGCGCGAGTGAGAGCTCGAGATCAAAGCTCATGTCCGGGCTTTCCGGTTCCTCCTGGTGAACCTCGACGGCCAATACGTTGTTGACTTCAACAAGCAGTCCCGGCTCAAGGGCAAAGGTGAGTATCTCATCCTCCGCTGACCCGGAAACCGCATTGCGCGCCTCGGTGTTGCTCAATACCGTGCCACTGGTGATGTTCTCGCGGGCAACCTCATTGCCGTTCAGGTAGATGACGATCCCATCATCGCGCAAAACGCTGAGCCTGCAGCTGCTGATTGCGTTGGGATCAGTGACATCAAAGGCATGACGGAAATAGGTCGTGACGTGCCGGTTCTCGTCCTCTCCTGCACTGAGGCTCGTGGCTTCATCGCCCTCGCCGTAGCCGAGTTGTGCCGGCCCGGAAGGCCACCCGGAATCATCAAAGTCCGGGTTGCGCCACAGCGTGCCGGGATTGCTGCCGTCATCCAGGTAGCGCCAGCTGGCGCCGAAGGCTATCGGAGGCGGCTCTTCATTAGCACCTGTGTTGTCCCAGAGCAGGGAAGCAAGGTTGATTGTTTCCCCAACGCCAACTGTTGCCCGGAACGGGCTGATGCTCAGTGCGGCCGGTTGTGCTCCCTGCCCGTGTGCCAAAAAGTCAGCATTCCAGATCACAGGGTCGGGTAGCAGGGGATTGGGCAGCGAGAGAGTGAATACCTCGCCATCAGACTGTGCCGAGATCTTGTGTGACCCTGCCTGCAGGCCCGCCAGGACATAGCTGCCGTCGCTGGAGGTCCAGGTCTGTCTGCCAGCTGTCCACACCCGTGCCCCGGCAATTGGTTTTCCAGCCTTCATGACGCGCCCGTGGATACGGCGGTTTGCAGCGGGGTTGCCGACGGTGACCAGCAGGGAGGCGGTGGCGGTTGCCCCCTTGCGGTCGGAGCAGGTGACACGCACGAGATACTGGCCGGAAGAATCCCATGATTTTGTGGCCCGCGGGCTGTTGAGCCCCTCTTCAATGAATTGATCCCCCTCATCAAAGTGCCACGCATAGGCGAGGACATCACCATCCGGGTCACTACCAGTCGCGCTGAAGGCAACTTCCGCACCCCTTTCCACGTTCAGGCTGGAGGCACTCAAGGAGATCTCGGGAGGCTTGTTGGTTGAGTTCATCGGGAAAGCAAGCAACCTCGGCTGGATGAGGAAATCCGAGCTGGACTTACCGGTATTCAGGCCGTGGATGGCCAGCACGTTGGTGCCGATGACCAGTTCCCCGATGGCCTCTGAAGCGTCAAAATCCATGAACTGCCCTGCTGATGAATCAGAGTGAGAACTGGTTGCCTCAGAGTTCCAGGACGGGTTATCCGGGGCATTGTCCGCTGCAACCCTAGTGCCGTTAATGTAGGCGATGAAGCCGTCGTCGTAGCGCAACTGCAGCGTAAGCTTACGCAGTGCAAGATCCTCCGCTGAGTTGATCTCGAAGGGGATGCGGATGTAGGCACTGCTCAGTGCATTATACATTTGCGATTCAAGGTCGAGCCGGATGAAGTTGCCAAACCCTGAGCTGCGCTCGTATCCAACACCCAGCCGACCCGTGGTCCAGGATGAGTCATCAAAGGCCGGGATGGTCCATTGGGAAACCTGCGGGCGCGGGTCCAGCAGGCCCGGTGCGTTTGCGCGGCATTGGGCGGTTTGGTTGATCAACGTGACCGGGGGCACCTCATCGAGGTAGATGAAGATGTCCAGGTATTCGTCAGGAGAGGAGCCTCCGCGGGCGGTGGGTGTGAGGTGAACCCCGCTCTCGTTATCCGAGTAAGTGCGCCCGATGGCAAGCGGAGCATCCCATTTGTCGCGGTTGTCACGGCGGGATCTTCCGCCACTGTGCGAGCCGTCATCTGAGTATGGAGTCATGTCGAGCAGGGTGCTCCTGCCGCCGCCGCTGCCCGACCAGTTAAAGACTGCGCCATTAAGGAGGTAGTCCTGGTCAGAGCCGCGGTTTGCCTCGGTCCACGCCGCACGGTAGCTGACCCAGTATTTGGACCTGGCACCACCGGAGGGCAGCCTGATGGCCCGCAGGCCGCTCGCCTCCTCGAGGTCGTTCTGGTAGAGGCGGTATGTGCCGTTGGCTGACGCGTCAGTGACATCGAGGATATCCCCGCTGTCCAGCCAGTCGAGTTGCCACTTCTCGTGCACGGTGAAATGCGGCAGCGCGGGGTTGTCAAAGTCACTGCCGCTCTCATCACTCATGATGCTGAAGCGGTGGGCGTATTCGACCTGATTGAGGCCCTCGTAGGTTATGGTGCCGCGTGGGTTCAGTGACTTGGTGTAGTTGTAATAGGCATGGCTGAGCCCGAGGTTGTGCCCGAACTCATGTCCTGCCGTGCGCAGGCTGGTATAGATCAGGTGGCTGCGGCGTCCGCCGAGTTGGGCAATCCCTGCATACGGCCCGAAGCCGCCGCGGGAGACTACCGTGTAGAAGTTGTAGTTGTCATAGTCCCAGTCCTCGCCCTGCTCCTGCCCAAGGTCGCGCGCCAGCGCGCGGGCATCATTGAGCATTGTACTCCAGCCGGCCTGCTGGTAGTAGTCAGCGGTGTTTTCCAGCCGGATCACGTCAGTGATCGTTGTTGTCCAGAGGCACTTGCCGTATGAGTTGATCTTGAGGAACTGCTCAACGTCATCCTGACGGCTGCGTGCTTTCTCATAGGAAACATCAACCCTTCCAGCGTCGTCATCACTGAACTGCACGCGCAGGTAAAGAAGGTCCTTGGATCCCTCAGTCCACGCGCTTTTCAATTCAGGAAGATTCCCGCCGTCATCCCGGTTTTCCCCGTTAATTTTCCCGCCACTCATTAACTCCAGGTAGGCACCCCGTGGCGATGGACCGAGGAGGAGTTCCTCTGCTACCAGCTCTGCCTCCAGCCGATCAAGTTCCCCGTGGTCATCAAATGCATGGAGATTGCCGAGTATCTCGCCATGGGTTGCCCCTTTCCCCTGCAGTCCGCGGTCATGTGCCTCGGTTGCCCCGATCCGGCGTACAGGGCTCGGGTCAATGGCCACGACTCCCCCCGACTCGATGCCATGAATCGAGATGCGATCCTTGCAGGGAACCTGAAGACGTTGGCCAAAGGTAAATACCGGCAGCCGGCGGCCGTCCTCCAGGGTGACCAGTCGCCTTGTCCGGCTGTCGCCGTTCTTAAAAGAGCAGGCAATCTCCACTTCATAGATTGCTGCCGTGGAGAGCGGTTGTTCCAGGAGCTTGAGTATTACATCGGGAAGCGAGGAGCGCTCTTCATAGGTAAGCGCCTCGCGAAGCGCACGTTGCGGGTTTGTGCGGATTAATTCCGCCATCCATATTTTTCTGCCCTGCAGCAGGCGCATGCCTTCCTTGAGGGTCTGCGGGCGCTGCGCCGGGTTTTCTTTGTCAAATGCCGCGAGCCACCCCTTAAACCTTGCCGGGTTAAAGAGGTGGTCGGCTATTGGAGCTGATGGCGTAGGTGGGGTTGTTGCCGGTTCCTGTGTGGCGACAGGAATCTGTTGATCTTTGCGAGGCGCAACAAGCGTGCCTGCAACAAATAGAATGAGGATAACTGATGACAGGATCAGTGGTCGCATAAGTGGGGGTGGATTGGGGTGTGACTGAATTTCAATTTAACTGGGGCAGGAGATAGGGCAAGTGCTGGCTTGCTCCAGCAAGTCATTAATTTCTTAAGCCTGTCCCTGGAAAAGCGTCTTCTGTTAAAGCTTGAAGGAGCACAGGGAACTACCAGGCGGCATGAGCAGTTGAAACCGGTCTGTAACGGAGGTAATTATTCCTCTTCGAGATTATGGAGTTGTCTTTTCCGGACTTTCCGCCCACCGGGCCGTGGCAAGCCTACGTATGGTATATCGTCTTCCTGCCGTTTTTGTTCAGGGGTATGCTGGTCACCGTCCCCCTGTATCGCGTAATCAGGGTGCTGGCTCCACACGGGGGATGGGCCATCAGGCAGGTCAGGGACCTTCCCATCAAGGGCATCCCGCTTTTGATCATCAACGAGATTGCCTCCTTTGTCCTGCCTCCTCTACTGGCGCTGACGGTGCGCCTGGTGGTTGACCCTTTCGGTTGGCAGGACTGGTCGGAAGTCAATGTCGTGGGACTCGTGCTGCTGCTCATTACCTTTCTTTCCTGGATCTACCTTGACCTGCAGAGAGTATTCAGGGTGCGCGGGATCCTGCAGGGGTTCCTCAGCCAGGACATCGACAAGCTGCGCAGGCGGGCCGGCCTGGCACTGGGTTTGCGCGGCTGGCTGAATCGTTTCGGTAACGAGCCGGGGAATCATGAAAAGTCGGCGATTGGCGCTGCAATCAGGGGGGCGAATGCCGGGCGTTTTTTCAAGCGGCCGATCCTTGGTGCGATTCTCGGGATGGGAGTCAAGGCGGCAAGGCACGGGGCAGCTGCCCTTGTTGACAGGGTGGACAAGGCAATAACCGAACGTTTTGAGCAGGCGATCTCGGAATACAACCAAAACCTGCGCCTGATCCTGCTGCGTGATATTACCATGTCGGCGACCCCGCTGCTGGTCTTGACGCTCCTGCCACGCATCGCCGGTTAGGAGGCGCCACGGGATCCCGCATTTTGGCGATTTGCCAAAGCTCACTTTATCTTCGATAATCCGGGCGGGCACCACCTTTGCAAGAAGGGGGTTTACACGGAGTGAACAAAGCCCGTGTATTTTCTATTCATAACCCGCAATCTCGTTCGTCATTCGCACAGATAAAACCATGAAAAAAAGCAGATTTTTCCTTTTACCGTGTATTGCTTCACTTGCCTTGACTGCGTTCCAGTCTGTTGCCACGGGCGCGGATGATGCCAGTTTTATTGCCGTGGTGAAGACCCAGAGCTTTGCCCAGTATAACGCGATCGTCCCCGCCCTCATCGATGACGAGGATGATGAGGGCAGGAAGCCGATCGCATTCGAGATTTTTGTGCAGGGCACATCCGCCGGTTCAATTACCTCGGGATCCTTCACCGGCCCGGGGTCGGTGGTTGCCAGCAGCCTGAGTGAGGACGGGCAACGCTGGTTCTTCGAGCAGGATTTTGACAAGAAGCCGCAACTGGACTCTTCTTTTCCAAGTAGTGGTGATTACGTGATAAGCGTTGAGGGGGAAAATGACGGCAGCCAGTCACTGACCTTGAGCTTTGCCGGGGATGACTACCCGAATGTGCCCTTCATCACCAACTTTGAGGCCCTTCAGGTACTGGACGCCTCGGTGGCCATTACCCTGCAGTGGGATCCCTTCCAGGGAGGTTCTACGGATGATCACATCAGCCTCTACATTGAACAGGAGCATTCGCCGGACGGCGGCACGGTCTACGAGGCACCCAACCCCGGTGAGCCGGGTGCCCTTGACGGCACTTCCACCTCACTCACCCTGCCTCCTGGCACCCTTGACCCGGGCAGTGATTACACCGTCCAGGTCGGCTTTTACAGGATCGGTACGCCGGACACCAGCTATGTAGAGGCTGTGCCGGCATTCGGCAAGCGGACACGTTTCCCCATCGAGACGGTGGCGCTCACCGATACCCAGGAGCCATCCCTGCGGGAGTCCAGCCCGTCATACGCGGCTAGCGACATCAGTGACAACTCGGTGATCATGTTCCGCTTTGATGAGCCGATGAACCAGGACGTGGACTTCAGCCAGGCCATCAGCTGGTCGGGGATCGACGCGGCCAAGTTCAGCTACTCCTGGAGCTCAAGCGGCAGGCGGCTTTTCTGCGACTATGCCGATCCACTTCCGCTTGCCACCACCATTGGCTGGACTCTCAATCCCATTACGGGCAGCAGCGGTCCCCCGGCCACCCGGCTTGAGGACCTGGCCGGCAACCCATTGCGCAATGCCTCGCGCAGTGGTGAGTTCACCACCGCCTCGACCAGCAGTGCCGGGCAGCCGGATGTTGCATGGTATTACCTGATCAAGGCCAGGTATTTTAACCAGGATGCCAGTTCAACGACATCCGGCGAGGATTACAATGTTCACGTGGGATTCGGGCTCAACGGCCTGAACACCGTTTTTCCCGTTGAGCTGACAGTCCCGGGAGCAAGCGCCCCGATCGAGATGGACGGCCGTGGTGGCGGCAGCAGGCAGGAGGAGAGCGCGTCCTACGTGGAAAAGAGTGACTTTGATGCGTTCCTTGCCAACGGCAGCTATACTTTCGGGTTCAATTCCTTCAATGATACCCCGAGGAGCGTCACCCTTGAGTTGAGTCCCGAGTCCTATCCCGACCCTCCCTTTATCCAGGATTACGCGGCCCTGCAGGTGATTGACTCCACCCAGGACCTCACGCTCAACTGGGATGCGGTGCCCGGTCCGGGAGCCGATGACTACATCGTGGTCTTTGTCAGCAATTCCGAGGACCGGGAGGTGTTTTTCACCCCGCTGCTTGGCCAGGTTGGTGATGTTGTTTCCGCGCCCCTGCCGGCTACTGCCATCTCGGTGGTGATTCCTGCCGGGACGCTGCCGCCCGGGCGCAGCCTGCAACTCAACGTCGCCTTTGTCTCAGTGAGCGACAAGGATACCGTGAGCTATCCCGGGGTAACGGGTTCCGCCGGCTTTGCCACGGTTACTTCCATGGCTATTGAGACCGGCGGTGATGCCATCGTCCCCAGGCTGGATATGCTGCAGGTGAACGGCTCGGGGCAGATACAGTTCCGGGTGGTTGGTGAGGCCGGGATTACCTACACGGTTGAGTCCAGTGATGACCTTATCAACTGGACAGCTGAGTATTCCGAGAGTGCCGACAGCGAGGACGGATCCGGGCTGACAGGGTATTTTTCCTACACTGCCCAGGGCAATACAGAGTCGCCTACCAGGTTTTACCGGGCACAGGAAGGGGATACTTTTTCCTCCGGTGACGATTAAGGAAGTCAGGGACTTCCCTTCTCCCCGGAAGGGGGGAGAGTCGCAGGGTCAAGGCAAGTGCCGTGTTGCGGGGATGCTTTCCTGTGTCCCCTTGCCTGATGCCCCTGCAGTGGCTAGGGTTTAAGTGGTAGAATTCTCAAGGTTATTTCCGTCATGAAGTCTAATTCCAGATCCATTGTCCGGGGTGGCTCTCCGCTCTCCGGCCTGGATGCTTGGGAGGAAGACCTGCTGCGACGCTATCCTGAGGCGGACAACAAGAGGGATGAGGATGCCTTCCGCGACTATGAGGATGAAACACGCCCCGGCGTGAAGGAGTTTTACCGCCTTAACCACCACCGCCAGACACTGCAGTTTGCGCAAGGGAAAAAGGCGCAATACCTGGGACTTAACCGGCGCCGCATGACAGTCTGGGAAGCGCTGGAGTTTCTCAATGAACTCATCGATGACAGTGATCCTGACATTGACCTGCCGCAGATTGAACACCTGCTGCAGACAGCTGAGGCGATTCGCGCTGATGGCCATCCGCGCTGGTTCATTTTGGTTGGCCTGATCCATGACCTGGGAAAGATCCTCTGCCTGTTTGGCGAGGAGCAGTGGGCGGTGGTCGGCGATACCTTTCCGTTGGGCTGCCGCTTTTCCGAGAAGATTGTCTTCCACGAGTTCTTTGCCGGGAATCCTGACCGGGGAGTTGCAAAATACTCGACACCGGCGGGCATCTACCGGGAGGGCTGCGGGCTGGACAGCGTGACCATGTCCTGGGGGCACGATGAATACCTCTTCCACGTGGTCAAGGATCGCCTCCCCGAGCCGGCGCTCTACATGATCCGTTACCATTCGTTTTATGCGGCTCACCGTGAGGGGGAATACGGAAGCCTGATGAACGATCGCGATCGGGAGATGTTTTCCTGGGTGCGTGCCTTCAACCCCTATGACCTTTACACCAAGAGCGGGCAGCGGATGGATGTCGCGGCACTGCGCCCCTTTTATGAAGAGCTGATCAGCGAGTATCTTCCGGGAGAACTGTCATGGTGAGGACCTTGTCGGCGGCCTGCTGCTGGATTTTATTGGCCTCATTCTGCGCTGCGGGTGAGCCCGCGCCGCTTGCCCGTGCCCATGCGCACAATGATTACCGCCACGGGCGCCCGCTGCTTGATGCCCTTGCTCACGGTTTCTGCAGTGTCGAGGCGGATATCTTCCTGGTCGGCGGCAAGCTGCTTGTCGGTCACGGGCGGGGCGAGCTCAAGGAAGAGCGAACCCTGCAGGCGCTTTACCTTGATCCCTTGCGGGAACGTGTGCGTGCCAATGGTGGACGAGTCTATCACGGTGGGCCTGTTTTCACGCTGCTCATCGACATCAAGTCGGGCGGAGAGGCAACCTACCGTGCACTGGCCGGGGTGCTTTCTGCATATGCCGGCATGTTGAGTGAAGTGCGTGGCGGCAAGTTCACTGAGCGTGCCGTTGCCGTGATCATCAGCGGCAACCGTGCCAGGGATGTCATTGCTGCGGACAACCCGAGGTATGCGGGCATTGACGGTCGATTGGGGGATTTAACTTCAAAGGATCAGCCGCACCTGCTGCCGCTGATCAGTGACCGCTGGAGCAGTCACTTCAAGTGGCGGGGAGAGGGCGATTTTCCTGAAGCCGAACGCGCCAAGCTGCGCGGCATTGTCAAGCGCGCGCACGGTGCAGGACGGCGTGTGCGTTTCTGGGCCACGCCTGAGAGGATTTCCATTTGGCGTGAATTGCGCGAGGCGGGTGTCGACCTGATCAATACTGATGATTTGCCGGGATTAAGCGAATTTCTCAGCCCCTGATTGAAGGCAGGGATGAAGTCTCCGGTGAACCTGCAATGGGCTTGCTTATTGAACTTTTCCCTGATGGCAATTACTTCCCCGCGGTGCTCCACTTGTGGTAGATATCCGCCACCTTTGAGCTTGCCTTGTCGCCGCCCAGGAAAACGAATGCGTAGCGGAAGCTGACCTCTTCGCCATCCTTAATAATCATGTCGCCGGTGCCTCTTTTCTTGCCCTGGAAATAGGAGTAACCGAAGGGGTTGGCGGCGATCAGGCCGTAGTCACGTGCGTGCCAGGTGGTCGGGTGACGCGGGTTGGTTGGATGATCAAAGATTCCCACCCCGACCGTTGATCCGTCGACTTTTCCCCAGTAGTAGAGCCACTTCGCCGCCTTGCCCCATACGCCTTTGCCCTCAACACCGCTGTCGTTGACCGCCTTGCCGGTCGCCACTTTGCCCTGCAGCCTGAGTGCAGGATGGGTGCGGATACCCATTGAGCCCTCCTTGGTGTCACCGAACTTCACCTCACCGTGCGTTGCGCGCAGTGTCACGTGGTAATCAATGCCCCGTCCGCCGTCGGGCAGCGAGAAGAACCTGATCCGCGTGGTGTCAGAACACTGCACCTTGCCTTCATGACTGACCCACTCGTTTTCCGTGGCGATCTCGTCAGCCCCGGACTTGAGGAATTTCCTGTGCATGATTTTTCCCCTGTTCTTGCCGATGTGCCAGAAGCTGATGCCGTTGACATCGCCATGGCTATACCACAGTGACTCGTGGTGGATATGGTCATGCGCCTCGCCCGGGGATTCCTTGCTGAAGGGATAATCGCGAACCATCCTCTTGCCCCCGGGCCCGGCAATGGGATAAAGCACCGGCTTGGCACGCTCCTTGCCGAAGAGGTAGGTGGTGAAGGCTTGCCCGTCGATGGTGACAGCGATGGCGTTTTCAGCCTTTGTCAGCTTTATCTCACCACCCTGTGCTGCTGTGAGTGCGGCTGTGAGGGCGAGAGTGGCAAGGATGTTCATTGGGTTTCGGGTCATGGTCAGATTATTTTTTTAGCTGGCGGGAGGTGGCATGATGTCACGCAGATAATAGGGAATGCTATCGGAAATTAAGTAATGAGCCAAGAGCCAACTGCAAATTTTTGACCCTTCCGGCTGGTAGGCTGATTTAACGGGGCTGGACGGCGGGCGGGGATGCGGGTTCCCGGCGTTCATAGATTGTATTGGAATTAAGCAGCCAGATGTAGACCAGGAGCGTGAACAGCGCGGCAAACAGGATGATGATGCTCAGCAGGCTGATCAGGTTTTTTATCACGTGCTTAACCCTAGTGGAGTTTTCCTTCTCCGGCAAACGGGCCGAGCAGGGCGGCATACGCGCCGTCATGCCGGGGGGAGGGCAGCAGCGAGAGCTCCTCAAGTTTTTTCAGTGACGGGAATTGTTCAATAATTCCGGTAACGACCCCGCTGTTTTCCTCAGGTTCAATACTGCAGGTGCTGTAGACCAGTTTACCGCCGGGTTTGAGCAAAGGCACAACAGCACGCACAAGGCGCGACTGCAGTTCTGCCATCTGTGCCGGGAACCCGGGCATCAGGCGCCACCTGGCATCAACCCGGCGGCGCAAGACCCCGGTGTTGGAGCAGGGGACGTCTATCAGGACACGGTCGAAGCTCTCCCTCAACTCTGCCAGCAACGCTCCTTCCCGCAGCAGGTCCAGGGTTGCTACCCTGACGTTGGTAACCGCCAGTCTGCGCAGGTTCTCGCGCAAGCGCTCACTGCGCGGGCCGGCAATATCAACAGCTACAATTTCCCCGGTATTTTCCATTGCCGCGGCAAGGATTGCGCTCTTTCCTCCCGGTGCTGCGCAGGCATCCAGCACGCGTTCACCGGGCTTGGGCGCGAGCAGGCCCGGGGCCAGCGCAGTGGCGGGATCCTGGGCATAGCAACGTCCGCAATCAAGGGCGTCCATGGGCAGGGTCTCAACCAGGTAAAACCCGGGATGGCCATCGACAGCCTGCGCCCCGCTTTGCTCAATGTCCTGTTTACTCAATCCGCCGCACAGCGGGTTTGAGCGCACTGTGAGTGCTGCCGGGGCGGCTGCGTTTGCGGCAATCTCTTCAGCAGGCTTCACCCCGAATTGCTGTTCCCAGCGCGTGTAGATATGCTCAGGCATTGAATAGCGCTGCGCCGGGGGGAGTGTTTCCGTGAGCGCCAGCAATTCATCCCTTTCGCGAACCGCCCGGCGCAACACCGCGTTGACCATGGCGCGGGCCCGGGGGCGGGCAAGATCGACCGTCTCGTTGACCGCCGCATGGTCGGGAACACGCATCAGGAGAATCTGGAACAGGCCAATCTCCAGCAGGCGCTGCTCATCACTGCCGATCTTGCCTTTGCGCAGCCTGTCGATCCAGGTTCCAAGCAGCGTCAGGTTGCGGATGATGCCCAGGGTAATGTTCTGGACAAACGCGCGGTCGCGTGATTCAAGTCCGGCCTGCATGCAGCGGCGGTCAATGATGGCATCAATGAACGCGGTGGATTCCTCCCAGTCACGCAGGATGGCAGCGCATGTGCGCCGGGTTTGCTTGCTGGACATTGCTTAATTATAAATGACCCGCTGTAAGCGGGGTAAACCGGGGAGGAAGGAGGTTCAGGCCGATGATCCCCTGCCGATACCGTTGTAGCTGAATCCGATCTTGCGCATGGTTTCCGGGTTCAGCAGGTTGCGACCGTCGAATATCAGCGGTGTGGCCATCTTGCTTTTAACCACTTCGAAGTCGACTGCGGCGAACTCCGGCCAGTCAGTGGCGATGACCAGGGCCTCCGCGCCTTCCGTTGCGGCGAGTGCCGAGTCGGCATAACCGAGTTTGTCCCCGACCGGGTGCAGGCGGGCGTTGGCCATTCCCTTTGGGTCATATGCAGTGACTTCCGCATTCTCGGCGATGAGCTTCTCGGCGAGCTTGATGGCAACAGATTCGCGGGTGTCATCGGTGTCGGGTTTAAAGGTCAGCCCCCAGAGTGCAATTTTCTTTTCCTGCAGAACCCATAGTTTCTCGCGGATCAAGTCAACGAACCGGTCGAGTTGCCGGCGGTTAATGACCTCGACCTCCTTAAGCAGGTTGAAGGGCACCCCCAGTTGTTCACTGATGGCAATGAATGCCGCGACATCTTTCGGGAAACATGAACCACCGTAGCCGATGCCTGCATTGAGGAAGTGAGGCCCGATACGCTTGTCACTGCCGATGCCCTCCGCGACCTTGTCAACATCGGCTCCGCTCCGTTCGCAGATTGAGGCAATGGCGTTGATATAGGATATTTTCAGGGCGAGAAAGGAGTTTGCGGCATGCTTGATGAGCTCCGCGCTGTTGATGTCGGTAACCAGGACCGGGGCACTGAATGGCTCATAGAGTTCTTGCATGTAGCCCAGGGCCCGGTCGCTGCTTGCCCCGATCACGATACGGTCGGGATTCATCAGGTCGTCAACGGCGCATCCCTCGCGCAGGAATTCAGGATTACTGACAATGTCGAATTCGACACCTTCCTTGGCATAACGCCGAACCGTGTCAGCGACCTTTTCCCCCGTCTTTACCGGCACAGTGCTCTTGTCGACAATCACCCGGTAGTCCTTGAGGACGGCGGCAATCTCCCTTGCAACCTTCTCTATGAAGCTCAGGTCCACGCTGCCGTCAGGCTGTGGCGGGGTGGGGACGGCGATGAAGACGATATCACCGTGATCCACGCCCTCCTCAGTACTGGTGGTGAAACGCAGGCGGCCGGACTTGACATTGCGTTCTACAATTTGCTCAAGTCCCGGTTCATAGATCGGGATGCGGCCGGCAAGCAGAGACGCGATCTTTGCCGGGTCGTTATCAACGCAGGTCACCTGGTGCCCGTTTTCAGCAAAGCAGGCGCCGGTAGTGAGGCCGACGTAACCGGATCCGATAATGGAAACCTTCATTGGTGAAAAATTGTATTGCGGTGCAGGGTCATTGAAGGCGGGCAGCGATTCACCAAGTTAAAGGAACTGGTATTCAGCGTGAAAATACGATCAGACACGCGCGGGAATGGTCTTGGATTAATGGGAAGGTGTAAGACCGACGGGAATACTGAGAGAAGGAAGATCCTTAAGAGTGAGCGTCAGGACAATTCCAAATTCATCACTGCCCGAGCGATGATCGGCGATCAGCGCCCCGAGGCCCGCCGTCCAGCTGTTCAGGTCGTAATGCACGGTATACTGCTGATACTCGAGGGTGCCATCGTCAAACTCGTAGCGTTGACGGGCACTGAGTCCCCATCTGTCACTGAGACGGTAATAGGCACGGAAGTCGAGCAGGTTGGAGTTTTCAAACAGCGGGTGATCCTGCAGATACCGGTGACTGACTATAAACTCAAATTTGTCAGTGGGCATGAAGGCAAGATGGGTATTGTGCTCGGTGTAATCAAAGGGTTCATCAGCAAATATGGGCAGTCCAACCTCGTGACTCAGCGACACCCAGTGCACAGGTTTAAAGGTGACAGAATTGTAGACATTGGAGAAGTCACGGTCATACTCGGGATCCTTGAGGTAGGCATCAAAATAAGTGTTTAGCTCAAGCCATGTGTGGGCAGCGCCATCACGCCTGGTCTGGAACCGTTGAGAGATCCCGGGACGAATGATGTTCCAGTCGGTAATGCTGTCAGTGGCAGTGAAGTGGGCAAGGTCAATTGGGCGCAGCCTGGTGCTCGGGATGAGACGGTCAATTTTCCCGATGTCGGAGTTGAGTTCCTCAGAGGCGACGAAGGAATAGTTCACGTAGGGCTGGACGATGTGCCTGATACCTTTTATTCCAAGCCCGGGCAGGTTGAAATTGGCGTAGTCTCTTGAAACCTTGAATGAGGTGTCCAGGCCCAGGTGGACTGCAGTGCGGGTGTCGGATTCACTGCCGCCCTCAACATTGGTGTAGGAGGTGGCCCGGAAACCGGCGCGCGGATTGACATTCAGCCAGCCGAAGTATTTCCGGGGTGAGGATAGCTGGTGATAGCTATCAAGTCGCGTGAAGCCGGGTTCATCGTTGGTAAGTGTTTTCAGCTGCCCGAGCATGCTTTCCGCTTCAACCAGGCTGAGTTCGCGAATACGCCGGGGTTGTCCGTCCGGCAATCCGGCAACCCTGGCCTCGAGTTTATCGATTTCTGCCAGCATGCGCTCGCGTTCAATGGCACCGAGTTTTTCCCTGTAGATTCCGGCACTGGTTGCACCGGTATAGAACAGCCCGGTTTTGCCAATCGGCTGGGTGGTGAAATCCAGTGCCAGTTCCGGCAGGTGGGTGGTAGTGCGGTAGAAATCGTTTGCCCGGAAGCGGGCCCACAGGCTTGCGCTGCCGCGCGGGAAGATCTTTTGCAGGCTGATCAGGTTGTCCGGCTGCGGGTTGATACGGTATTCGTCCGGGAAGAAATCCTCGTAGAAGAATGCGTCGCTGATCTTGTTGATGTCGAAGTCAAGAAACAGGGTGTTGTCCTCGGGACCGGGCAGGTAAATGCGGTGCTGGAGGTTAAGCCGGTAACGGTCGGGGTCGATTTGCGTCTTGCGGCGACGCTTGTTGTGGGTTTCGGACGGGTCATTGTCGTTGGCATAGTAGACCTTGAGGTTTCCGAAGTGCTTGTTTTCACGTTCACTGATCAGCTTCAGGTCGACACCTCCCGCAACACCCCGGGTGGACCTGAGATCAAGGTGGTAGGTGGCGAGGGTGTGCTCGCCGAGCATCATCCCATAGCGGTTGAGCAGGAAGGCTCCCCAGTTACTGCGGAAACCGGGAACAAAGTGATAGCCCTGCTCGGCATCCAGGGGTTGTGAGAGATACGGCAGCCAGAAAACCGGGGTATTGCCGGCGTAAACTGTCATGTTCCTGAAAATGATGCGTTGCTGGTGCCTCGGGCGATCGAGCCCGATGATGTCTATTTTCTTGGCCTTGATCCTGTAGTTTGGAGTGGCGCTGTCATGCGTGGTGAACACCGATGATGTCATCGATATATTGTCCATTTGCTTGAGTTGCGTGTCGAAGGAGTCTGATTCGTAGAAGAGTGGAGCCTTGCCACTCTTCAGGTGGTTTGCGGTGATCTTGCCGGTATTGATGTTGTAGATGACCGCGTTGCCCTTGTAGGCCAGATTGCCCTTGTAGATGGAGACCTCATTCTCGGCGTGAATATCGCCACTTGAGATATGATATTCGGCTTTACCCGCCAGGATTTCGGTATCGCCGTAGTTAATGTGGACATTGCCCCTGGCGGTGGCGATCCCGGAATCGTGATCGTAGTCCGTTTCATCGCTATCAATATTGATTGTCTCACCCGGTTTTACCCCGATTGGCTCCACCTGAGCCTGGGTGGCAGCTACCGCGTGGAAATAAAAAGCACAAACTATTGATAGTAAGCGCATTAAGCGATATTTGGATTTAATCACTAAACGTAAAATGACCGCAAAGATTCAATGTAAACTAGACGAATTTGTGCCTAGAGTAAAACTAATTGGAATTTTACTTTTATTTCCTGTAAATCCTTTAAATTATAATAAATATAGGCTAAAAATCCTGATTTCATGGCCATCAAACTGCTTGATGATCACTGTTTTTCCCCTCATTGCAGGGGGTTGCGGGCTCTGGAGTTGCTTTAACCGGATTTCGGAAAACAAACCCCTTTACGGCTTGGGTTTCCAAGGGCCTGAAGAAAGAGCCGGGCACAGGGTCCCCACTCTTCATTCTGCAGTTCTGCAACAGCCGCACGCAGTGGCAATTTTCCACGGAAGGCACCGCGATAGGCGTGTTTGAGCTCGGCACGGGTTTCAGCGCTCAGCCCGGCACGGCGCAACCCGATGACATTAAGCCCCACCAGGCGGTTGAGGCTGCTGGCAACGCAGTAAGGCGGTATGTCCTTGCTGATGGCACTGTTGCCCTGCGTCATGCACAGCTCACCGAGATGAATGAACTGGTGGAATCCGGACCCGCCGCCGAGGAAGGTTTTGTCGCCAACACTCACATGTCCGGCCAGCAGACAGTTATTGGCGATAATGTTGTCATTGCCGATTGTCACGTCATGGCCCAGGTGACTTCCTGCCATGAGGAAGTTGTCATTACCGATACTTGTCCATCCCTGCTCGGAGGCGCTGCGGTGAATGGTGACGTGTTCGCGCAGGTTGTTGTTGCTGCCGATGCGCACGCCGCTCTCGCACTTGTTATCGAAGTCGAGGTCCTGTGGATCTCCTCCAATGACGGCTGCGTGGCCGATGCAGCTGCCCGGTCCAACCTCGACCTTGCCGCACAGCTGGGCATGTGCCGCGATCCTGCACCCGGTGCCGATCCTGGCGGTTGCTGAGATAATCGCGTAGGCACCGATTTCAACTCCATCATCCAGCTCGGCACCCTTTTCAATGATGGCGGTGTCGTGAATCATGGGCATCCGCATTACCAGCGGCAGGCATTCTAGCTCAGGCAGGTATCAAGAAGGGAGTCCAGGTATTGGGTAACCTGTATGAGGGCCGAGCAATATGGGCTTTCCGGGAGATCATCGAGGTGCTGGATTGCCTGGGCCAGGATCTCTTTGCCGGTTTCAGTGGCCTGCTCAATTGACCCGTCGTAATCGGCAATACCGGCAAGGGTGGTAACGTCAATGGGTTCCATGAGCAGCAGGTGCTTGTTGAGTTTCTCGCGCTGGGATTTGGTGGCCGAGGCAATGAGGTTGAGCACGGGGAGGGTCAGCTTACCCTTGGCAAGATCGGTGCGCAGCGTCTTTCCGGCGAGTTCCTCCTTGCCGACAAGGTCAAGGCAGTCGTCGTAGATCTGGTAGGCAATGCCGACTTTCATCCCGAAGTTTCGCAGGTTTGCCTGTGTTTGCTCATCCGCTCCCGCGATGCGTGCACCGAGCTCGGTGGCTGTGGCAAACAGTGAACCGGTTTTCATCTCGATCATCCGGAAATATTCCCCGCGGGTGAGGTTGAGGTCGAATCTCCTCTGAGTCTGCAGGATCTCGCCTTGACAAACTGCAGCCGCGGCGGTCGCTACGCGCTGGCTTATGGCGTTATCCTCGAACCCTGCTGCCATTTCAAGGGCCCTGGCAAACAGGCAATCACCGAGCAATACACTGAGCGTTGCCCCCCACTTGGCACTGACCGTTGGCATATCACGCCGCAACTCGGCACCGTCTATGATATCGTCATGGACGAGGGAGGCAAGGTGAACGAGTTCGATCACGGTGCCGATTTTGATTTGCCCCTGGCCGATCTTGCCGCAGGCCCCGCCGGCAAGAATTGCAAGGGCGGGACGAATCCGTTTACCGCTGATTTCACAGACGTAACTGATATAACCCTCCACGCCCGGGTCAAAGGCGCGTGCCTGTCGGCGAATGAACTCATCGACTTCAGATAATCTTTCGGAGATGAGCTCGAATGGCAGCAGGAGATCCTCTGGAAGAATCCCGGCATCGTTGCTTTTGGGTTTCGTATTATCTTGGTTCACCGTTCTGTAAACGAGGATCAGCCTTGTGAAAGATTTCACAAGGATTTTTTTATGAGTAGCTTATTCCTTCAGCTCATTGCCGGTGAAGCTGCTGGAGAAGAAAAGCGTTTGTCAAAACTCGTAATTTCCGGGACGATAATAGGGTATGAGTTTTGATTCTGCCGCCGCAATGCTTCAATCCATAGAGGAGGACAGCCTGCCTCCACCGGATATCTCCGGGGAATTACGTTCCCTCTGGCTGGCAAGGAAAGGTGACTGGCATGCTGCCCATGATATTGTCAGTAACGTGGATACGGCGATGGGTTCGTGGATCCACGCCCACCTGCATGTGTTGGAAGGGGACCTGGGTAATGCCGCTTACTGGTATCGTAAGGCCGGGAAATCACCGCGGCCGCCGGAGCAGTCTGATGAGGAGTGGATTGAACTTGTGGAGAAAAACCTGTAAAGGGTGTCAGCAATTAGTTGCCCGGCGCAATCGTGACAGGGTGACAGCGATAATATGGACAAGGTTCCGGTTATACTGAATCCCTCGGCACACAGCGAGAAGGGAAAGAATTCAGCGACCGAGATCCGTGCGATGTCCGGACGCATCGAGCTCATCGAGACCAGTGATATCAGGGAAGTAAAGGAAATAGCCCGTGATATTGCGAGGCGTGGCGGCCCGGCTCTGGCTGTAGCAGGGGGCGATGGCACGATCAATGCCGTTATTTCCGGCTTGGCAGGTTCTGAAACCTCGCTTGGGATTTTCCCTATCGGCACGATGAACTTGTTCGCCCGTGAATTGAAGCTTCCCAAAAAAAACCTGCACGGATGCTGGCAGGTGATTGAAGCGGGAGTGACAAGGAAGGTGGATTTATTCGGCGTCAACGACGGAATTTTTGTCCAGGTTGCAGGCGTTGGGATGGATGCAAGGATTATCGAGAAAACCACCTGGGAGAGTAAGAAAAAATATGGAGTGTTGAGTTACCTGATGTCAGCACTCTCTGTTGCCGGCAGTGAGGCGCCGCGACTGCGGGTGATTCCGGAGGGCAGTGAACCGTTGGAAGGGGCCTTTGTCCTGATCGGTAACGGCGCGCTTTATGGCCGGGCGTTCAAGATGTTTCGCAACGCGTCAAATGATGACGGAATGCTTGAGGTACTGGTGTTTGAGAAACAGAGTCGAATTGATGTAATCCGTTACCTGTTGGCAGTAACCATGGGCCGCGTGGAGAAGGCCAGTGGAGTCTCCTATGTGCGTGCCCGGGCTCTTCGCGTTGAAAGTGACAGCGAGGTGCCGGTGCAGGTGGACGGTGAACTCGCCGGCCATACCCCGGTTGAGTTTTTTGCTCTCGATCACGGCCTTAATGTGTTTGTTCCCGCCGGGCAGGCGTCCAGAGGGACTGGAAGTTCGGTGTAAAATGTCCTGGCATTGGCAAATGGACGGTGCGCCTCCTGTAAGCTTCGTTATACCCTGCCGGAATGATGCCGGCCTGCTCGGCAATTGCCTGGATTCCCTTTTCCGGCTTGATCCCCGGCCTGAGCTGGTGGTTGCTGATGCATCCGATGACAGGTTCCCCGTGCGCGATCTGTGTGCACATTATAATGCGCAATTAGTGGAGGTGGATGCACCCTGCCGGGGTGCCCAGCTTGACGCCGGGGCTGCTCTTGCAGGCGGGGAAGTGCTCATTTTCCACCATGCAGACTCGGAATTCTCCCAGGCTCATTACAATTCCCTGCGTGATCTTTTTGTACGTGACCCAATGCTTGGCGGCGGGGCTTTCCTGAAGGATCTGGCTGCCGCTTATCCGCGACTGGCCTGGCTGCGCCCGTTGCATCGGTTTTTCACACGCCATATCGGGACCATGTATGGTGACCAGAGTGTTTTCGTGGTGCGTGAGGTGTTTGAGATGATGGGCGGGTTCGGTGACCTGCCTCTGATGGAGGATGTCAGTTTTTCAGCACGCCTGCGCGATACCGCCCGCGTGAAGGTGATCGATCCGCCACTGCGCAGTTCCCGGAGAAAGTTTACGCATGACGGGGTGTGGCGGCGCAAACTTGAGAACATGCGACTGGTTGCGCTGTTCCGGCTCGGCGTATCTCCTGAGAAACTGGCACAGGTTTATTATCGGCCAGGGGCACGTTCCCCCGGCATTTGAACTGGATGCGTTTGACAAGCGGGGGTTTTTCTAGAAAAGAGCGGGAAATAAGATTATCATTAATTCATGGACCCGCTCATCTATGCATTGTCCGGCGCCGCTGTCGGTTGGCTGTTTATCTGGTGGTTGGGCCAGCGCCAGGGTATGCAAATCCTCAGGACGATGCTGCTTGGCGTGGTGGGTGGCATCGCCGGCGGTTACCTTGCTGAAGTGCTCATTGAGCTGTTGGACACCCTGGCACCGTTGGCGGGGGGGGCACTGGGAGCCTTCGTGCTGCTGGTTTTTGTGCGGGAAAGGCAGGCGGCAAAGAAGCGGCAGGGGCAGTAGCTGTGCCTGCCTGGCAGGCCTAGCGCGGCAGGAATACCTCGTCCTTGGCGAGGCCGGTGACTGCACAGATTTTCCGGATCAGGTAAAACAGGCCGGACATTATGATGATCATCAGCGGGATGCCGATTACAAGGAATCCAACCCAGGTGAGTTTGCCAACGGCGGCGTTATAGCTCACGGGATCTGATTTCCCGGACAGGAAGTAGATGGCGAGGACAAAGTTAAGAACCGCACTCAGCAGCAGGCTGCCGGCGAGCATCCAGGTTCCCTGCCAGCGGATTTTCTGGTAAGCGGTCCTGCTGTTTTTCTCAATGACGGCGGTTTCAATGCGTGGGATATCCAGGATGTCCGGGTTGAGCAGGAAGACTCCAACCAGTGGTTTACTTGTGCTGTGCGAATAGAGGATGGTGATCCCGAAAAGCAGGGGTATGGCGGCCTCCTTGATCGCAAATAACAGTGCCGCGTTCTCCTTGATGGTGCCGTCTGTATTCCATGCATACCAGGTGATGGTGCCGGTAAGCGTGACTCCTGCCGCTCCCAGGATGGAATAGAAATTGACCTTGCGGGTTTTAATGAAGTGCCAGACAAAGTAAATCGTTGGCAATAATACGGCAATGATCATGCCGTATATTGGCCCGACATGCCATGCCTTTTCCCCATCCTTGCTCAACCAGCTGAGCGCGAGCACAGGGATAAGGATATTGACCATGATGTTGGCCAGGGGATTTTCCTGATCAGCGGACGCCGTATTCCGGGGTTTTGAATCGGCGGTAGTCTCCTTGTCTTTCATGTGTGCTAGGGGTGTCTTGGGAATGGTATCTATAGCTTCTCGGGATTGGCTGCAAGCAGAGGCTTGTCAGGGGTGCGGATGGGTTTTTAAGGGCCGGGTGCCCGGGGAGAGTCAATGCTGCCTGAATGTCAGGTGCTGGAGGAAGTTGCCGGTGGTGTTCCCGCTCAGTGTTGCCTTGTGCCTCTATTCATCAGGGGCTTGCTTCTGCCTGTGAGGCAGCGGGTGGCTCCGGGAACAGGGAGGATTCCCTGTAGTCGGGAAATTTATCCTTGAGCCTGGCACGCAGTTCGGCTGCTTTTTTCCCCTGCTCAAGTTGTTCGTGGGCGTGAGCGCTTTTAAGGAGTGCCTGGGGAGTGATCTGTTCATCTTCAATTGCGTAGGTGGGTTTTATCAGGCGCTGAATGGCCTGTTCATAGTGTTTTTGTCGCAGGGCTACCTCACCCCACAACAGGCACAGCATTCCGTAAACACGGCTCTGCGGCTGCAGGGTCAAGCCATCCTCTGCAGCTTCGTCAGCCTCGTCATGGCGCCCGAGTGCAAGCAGTGCAACGCCCTTGTCATGCAACACACGGGCCCGGTTGGTTGAGGGTTGGCGGGTGGCGAGGTAAAAGTCGAAGGCCGTGATGGCGTTCTTGTAATCCCCGGTATGGAGCCTTGCCTGGCCCAGGTGTTTCCAGACAACAGCCTGGGTGGCTGCCGGGTGACTGGGAGTGGTGGCGAGGTCCAGGTAATTGACTGCAGATGGGTAATCCCTGGCGTCAAAGAGCTTGATCCCCAGCCAAAGGTAAACCTGTGGAGGTATCTTGACTTGGTGAGTTTTTCCGGACAGTGCCTCGATTTCTTTCTTTACTTCATCGAGGCGCTGCAGGGAATACTCGGCGAGGATGATGCGCAGTGTTGCGCGGGTGAAGTAGGCCTTGGCGTTGAGTTCGCGCGCCTTGCGCAATGCCGTCGAGGAGGCGGAGAATTCCTTGAGTTCAAATTGTCCCCACCCAATCCAGAAATGAGCTTGAGGGGTGGCTTTGCTACCCGGGAATTTTTTCATCAGGGTGGTGTAGTTTTCGACCATTGCCTTATATTCCCCCAGTTGCCCCTTAATGAGTGCGCTTTGCTGATAGGCCAGTTCAGCAGCCTCGCAATCAGGGTGGTTTGCCATGATCCTTTTCAGGTCGCGCAGTGCCGAGTCGTAATCCTCGGTTGCCCTGTAGCTGAGCGCACGCTTGGCAAGGGCATTGGAGATACGCGGGTCTTCCGGGGAACCGGTTATAAAGTCACCGAAAGCCTTGATTGCCTGCACGTGGTTCTTGGCTTCCGTATGGGACCAGCCTTTCTTGTAAAGGATGGAAGCGCGCAGTTCCTCGGGAAGGTTTAAGGTGCGCACCCGGTCGTAAGACAGCCCGGCGGGAGCGAACACTCCATGATTGAAGAGATACTCAGCCTTCAGGACATATGCCAGGTCGATATTGCTACTGGAGTCATCACGCTCTTGTTGCCAGCGGATAAAGTTATCGGTTAATTCAGGTAGCCTGTTATTGCCCAAGCTGAAGAAGCAAAGAAGTTTCCGGTATTCCGCTTCGCCGGCCTCCCCTGTCAGCGGATAGTGTTCATGCAGGATGGTGTAGATGCGGATTGCATCAGGATAACGTTTCAGGTGACGGTGGGAGTTGCCTGCCATCAGCAGCATTTTCGGCCTGATGTCCTCGGACATCACAAAGGCACCTTTGCTGTATATCTCGGCGACTTTCCCGTGGTTTTTCTCGGCGTAGTAGGTCTTGATCAGGTGGAACTGGGCGTCCGGTTTCCATTCATCCCCGCCACGTAGATTTAGTGTTGAGTGGAGGTGCTCTTTGGCGGCGTCAGTGTCGCCGAGAGCGTTGCTGATAAGGCCTGCCTTTACCAGGGCCTCCCCCTTGATATCGTCCTCGGAGGTTAACCCGGCCAGGGCAATAAATGCAGCGAGGGCTTTTTCCTGGTTGCCGATCTCAGAATGCGTCCGGGAAATGATGAGCAGTGCCGCTTCGCGGTAGGGATTATTTTTTTTATTGGCCGCGATGTCCTCGAAAGCGTGCAGCATTTCTTCAACAAGGCCCTGTTTCCTGAAGGAACTTGCCCGGTAATAAGCGGCGGAGAGACGAATCGCGTTCTTTTTGGATTCCTTCCTCGCTATGTCAAAATACTGCGCGGATTCCCTGTAAAGCTCGCGAGCAAAATAAAGCGAGCCCAGTCGATAGGCTGATGGTGCTCCGTAGTCACTGTCGCGGAACTTATGGAGGACATCAAGATATGCCTGCTCGGCTGTCTTGATGTTGTCCTGTTTCAGCCGGCATTCGGCCATTCGGTAACCTGCCGAGGCGGCTTCTTTTCCCTCCGGGTAGAGCCTCAGGTATTTATCATACTGGACCTCTGAAAGCTGCCATTGCTTTTGGCTGTAAATGTAATGGGCATACTTGATAAGGCTTTCCTCGCGATCATTACGCAGGACTTTTTCGTCAGGGGCAACGGGTGCGGCAGGTACTGCCGGGCGGGCTCGTGGGATAGGTTCGCTTTGGGCTGATAGCGCGCATTGCATGATGCCGGCGCTCAGGACAGCCACAGTTGCATTCCTGGAACGGGTTAGAATCATTTGGCGGGGGGAGTGGAGATCTCAGGAGGGGTCGTGGCAAAGGAGACATTCCAGATTCCGGCCTGCTGACAAACGTTGAGCACCCTGACGATGTGGTCAAATGCAGCTTCGCGATCACCGCGCAGGATTACCGCCTGATCGGGGTAGGCTGCGACAATATCCCGGAACATCCCGAGCAACTCCGGATCCGTCTTGGTCAAACCCTCGACCACGATTTGCCCGGTTTTGCGGACATTAACCACAATCTCGCCGATAGTGCGTTGCGGATTCTCGCCGGAGGAAGCTGCCGGGACACTGATATCGATTTCGGTTTCGAAACGAGCGTAGTTCCAGAGGACGATAAAGAAGATCAGCAGCAGGAATACGATATCAATCATCGGCGCGAGTTGGATACCCGTGCGCTCGGAGCCAAACTGAGATTGAAATTTCATGCTGCGCGCCTGCTGTCAGACGGCTCAGGTGTTGCGGGAATTTCCGGGTTTTTCCTCCGGGGAATATCTCGATGAGCGCCCGCGGGTTCCTGATATGGTGCGCGAGGTTGCCTGCTTGTACTGGGCGGCGAGCAGTGCCATGGTGTGAGTGGCTGCTGCCTCCAGTTCAGAGACGAGCCCCTGCACCCGGCCCCGGAACATGGAATAGAAGATCAGTGCCGGTATGCCGATGCATAATCCTCCGGCAGTGGTTAACAGGGCCTCCGAGACCCCGCTGGCAAGTCCGGTCTGCTTTGAGCCGACGAAACTGTGCTGGGCTATTTCCCGAAATGCCTTGATCATTCCGATGACCGTGCCGAGCAGTCCCACCATTGGCGCAATAGCGCCTATGTCAGCAAGATACTGGATCCGTTGATGCAGGATGCTGGCCTGTCGGGATCCTTCCGCCTCGGTGACTTCACGAACCTCATCAAAGCTTGCGGTAGGATTTTTGGTGGCGAAATTCAGTGTTTTTGCCGTGATTCGCGAGATGCACTCGTCCTGACGGTTGCAAACCTCCAGCAAGCCTAAATAATCCTGCTTGCGGATGAGGACATCAGCCGAGTTCATAAAACGGTCACTTACCACCGCGCCGCGCCGGATGGTCAGCAGATAGAAGATGATAAGGAATACCGCGGTGATTGAAAGTGCCGCCAGTGGCCAGATCAGAAAGCCGGTTTCCTCGACGATCTCAAGCAGGGTGAGTTCGCCGGAGTCACTGTCGGGAGCTTTTGACTGGGCGCTGGCTGCCCCCAGCAGGGTGGCATTGACCAGAAGGATACGGGTAAGGAAGCTCATTGGCTGGCATGCCGGCGGTTAATGCCGGGACGCTTACAAGTATGTAACCGCTATCACCGCTTTTCAAACTTCACTTATATTAACCATTGATCCCCGTTTACGGCTGGAAGGATAGGCGAGTCCGGCTAGAATACGCCTGCGGTGTCGACTGAATTTCAACGTGAACCTGTCGATTTCCCGGCCAAGCTGAGGGAGGTGCCTCACAAGCCGGGTGTTTACCTGATGCATGACCGCCTTAACCGGGTGATTTATGTTGGCAAGGCACGGGATCTGCGCAAGCGCCTGGCCAGTTATTTCACCCCTTCGCGCCGGATGCGTTCTGACCTCAAGACGCGCGCGCTTATTGAGAGTATCTGGGATTTTGAGACCCATGTTGTACGCAGTGAGTCTGAGGCATTGTTACTTGAGGTGAAACTCATCAAGGAATTCAGGCCGAAATATAATGTTTCCTTCCGGGATGATAAGCGATTTTTGCTCCTCAAGGTAAAACATGCGGATTTGTTACCGCGTTTTCAGCTGGTGCGTGTACGCAAGGATGACGGGAGTCGCTATTTTGGCCCCTTTGCGCACTCGGGTGCCCTCAGGACAACGCTTAACTGGATTAACAGGGAGTTCGGGTTGCGCACCTGCCGACCCCGCGTGCCCGGTGAATCCGACTACAGGCATTGCCATGACGACGTCATTGCCAATTGCTCGGCGCCGTGTGTTGGAAAGGTGTCCCGGGAGGATTATCTTGAGCGCATTGAATGTGCATGTGCATTCCTTGATGGCGGGTGGCGGGATCGTGTTGCGGATATTGAGGCCAATATGGAGGCAGCGGTATCGAGACAGGATTTTGAGGTGGCGGCACAATACCGCGACATGCTCGATAGCCTGAAGAAGACTCTCCAGCCGACGCGGCGCTTCACCCGCGGGCGTGGTTTACCGGGGAGCGGGGAGGGCATTGACCCCCTTGCTGATGTTGAGCAATTGCGCGACGTGCTTGGCTTGGCATCGGCACCGATGCTGATGGAGTGCTTTGACATCTCCAATATTTCTTCAAGCCACATTGTGGCATCAATGGTTCGCTTCAAGGAAGGTGTTCCCGACAATGCCAATTATCGTCGTTACCGGATCAAGGGAGTGAAGGGCCAGGATGATTTTGCCAGCATGGCTGAGGTTGTAAGGAGACGTTATTCACGCATTTTACTGGAGGGGAAAAGGCATACGGGGAGCAAGCAGGCGGAGTGTTCCCAGGAGGATTCCATTGAGGCGCTCAATCGCATGGTTGCGGAAAGGGAGCAGGAAGCGGGGCAAAAGAAATTCCGTTATGTCTGCCTGCCTGACTTGGTGGTTGTCGATGGTGGCAAGGGGCAGCTCTCCAGTGCATTGAAGGAATTAAGGAGACTGGGCTTGGGGGAGCTTGCCGTTATCGGATTGGCTAAAGAGAATGAGGAGATCTTCCGCCCGGGTGCCAGTGCGGCATTGTGCCTGCCCCATGATACCGGAGCCCTGCGCCTGTTGCAGCGAATTCGTGACGAGGCGCATCGCTTTGCCAATAGTTATCATCAATTACTGATGAAACGGCGCATCGGGGAGAGTATTCTTGATGATTGCCCCGGGGTGAGTGATGCCCGCAAGACTGCGTTGTTACGGAAATTTGGATCTATTTCACGGTTAAAGAAGGTTTCCGCAGAGCAGATTGCCGAGATTCGCGGAATTAGCCTGCGGGCGGCAAAAGATATATTGGATTTCCTCAATTAGAGGAGTGTTCCCGGTGGCGCTTGATTTATTCAAGCTCAGCCACGAAACTTAGAGGGTGTTTCGTCTTATCCTGTCGGCGTTTTTTATGGTGGCTGGCCTTTGCATTTGTAAAGTTCACGGCGCACCTGTTCCCCGTGCGCTTCCCGTTGATCCTGAACCGCGTCGCCCGGAGAAGGAGATTGTGCCGCGTGCGCAACCCCTGGTATCGGGAAAAGAGGAGCCCGGGGTAACAGTGCCCAGGGCATTGCCGGTTTTACCGGGGGATCCGGATATATTGGCCAAAGAAGGTTCCCTCCCGCCACCAGAGAGGGGCAAGCCTGACCCAGGGCAGCAGGATCAGGACGGGAACATTGCCGGCTCAGTAAAAGAAGAGAAGGAAGAAAAGCCGCAGGTAAAGAAAAGACCGCCATTTAAGCTGCCTCCGTTGCCGCCGTTGTCAGGTCTCAACGAGAGTAAGGAAAATGGGATTGCCGGTGGGTCAAGTAAACTTGGGGCTGCCTGGGAAACCCGCACTGAAGCACGCACCTTGATCCAGGCGATACCTGCTCCGCGCGGCCAGATTACCGACCGTAACGGGTTACCGCTTGCACAGAACCTGGTCGGTTATTTTGTGTCGTTGAAACTGCCCTACCTGGTCGGGGCTGATGATTCAAAGGTGATTGCCTATGCCGGGGAGAGAATGAGATTCGCCTCTACTTTACTGGGTGCAGACTGGTCGTTAAGTGACAGGAAGATTCTCAACCATTACAAGAACCGTCGTTGGTTGCCTTTGCCTTTTTCCTCAATGCTCACCCAGGCACAGAAAGAGGCAGTCGAGGAAGATCTCGGGCCAGGGCTGGAGCTTTTCCCAACATATCAGCGATATTATCCGGGAGGCGGAAGTGCATGCCATATTGTCGGCTATGTCGGTAAAAAGGCCAAGTTACCTGCCGGTCCGGTGGCCTCCGGAGAACCTCTCTGGCCACTCACCGAGGGGCGTGAAGGACTGGAGGGAACTTTTGACAGGCATCTTCAGGGGACCCCGGGCAGTATCAATTATCTCTTTGATGCCAACGGGTTGAAACTCGGTGAGGAGATTGTGCGCCAACCCTTGCCCGGAAAGAACGTCGTCACGGCCATTGATTCTCAGATGCAGCAGTTGGCGGAGAAGGCGCTGGCTGACCATACTGACCGTGGTGCATTTGTGGTGATGGATGTGCACAGCGGCGATATTTATGCCATGGCCTCCCGTCCCACCTACGATATCAACATCTGGATCCCGGCGATCAGCAACGCGGAGTTCAAGGCATTGCAGGAGAACCCGGACCTGCCTCTTTTCCCGCGTGCTTTCCGCGGGCAATACCCGCCTGCCTCGACATTTAAGGTTTCTGTCGCGCTGGCGGCACTTGAGAGCGGGGTGGTTGATGCCACAACCCTGGTTGATTGCCCGACCTCGCTGGAGATAGGAGACCAGGTTTTTCACAACTGGGCCGAGTTACCGGAAGGTGAGCTTACCGTTGTAAGTGCATTGATGCGCTCGTGTAATACCTGGTTCTATAATGTCGGCCGCGAAACCGGCGGGGATAACCTTGCAGCGATGGCGCAGCGTCTCGGGTTTGGTTCCAAGACCGGGATCCGCCTTAACGCCGAGGAGGACGGGTTTATGCCCACTGACGCCCTTGTCAGGAAAAAATTCGGTCATGCCTTTCATGGTGGCTATGTGGCCCATGCGGCAATCGGGCAGGGCTCGGTGCTGGCGACTCCCCTGCAGGTGGCCCAGATGATGGCCGGGATCGCCAACGGGTATGTTTTGCCGAAACCACGCCTTGTATTGCAGGTGCAGGATTTGAATAATAATATCATTGAGTCATTTCCCGCCGAAGAGCGTCACCCCCTTAACCTGATTCCGGAAAATGTTGCGCTGGTGCACCAGGGCATGATTGATGTCGTGAACTCCAGCGCGGGAACCGCCAAGAGTTCGCGCAATGACTACGTGACGATGGCGGGAAAAACAGGAACCGGCCAGTGGATCCAGAATGAGGAAAAATTTTATCTTTCCTGGTTTGCCGGGTTTATTCCCGCTGAGGATCCACAGTATGCCTTTGCCGCGGTTTGCGAGGGCAACCCGGGTGAATATATAACCGGCAGCGGCAAGGCGGCACCGATGGTCGGGAAGTTCTTTAATGCCCTGTATAAAGTCAAGGAGGAGCAGGGAGAACTCGAGGGCTATACCAGGACGGCAGTTGCATCAAGCCATCAGTTGCCCGGTGCAGAGGATGCCGATGAAAAAATCAGGAATGCAAGGCGTTCCTTCCTTGATTCTTTGTCCTCCCGTTCAATATTCGGCAGGCGTAATCGTTAGCCAAAGGATATTGGATTCTATAGATTTTTGCCCATGGAAATTCAAGTCGCCACCCTCTGTGATTCAGCGCATGATTATAATCATAAGCTGTGCATTATCGGAACTTTTGACACTATCTGCTCAACGCGCCTGCCGGTTATTCACCCGCAATGCGCCATAGCGCTCAGGATATGCTTCAAGCCGGGAGACGAGGGTGAGCACGATATAGCGATTAATTTTATTGATGATGACGGCAAGCCGAAGATGCCGACGCTGCGCTCCCGCATTGGGATCCAGCTTCCCACTGATGCTTATTTCCTCACCCGTAACCTGGTGATCAATATCCAGCAGCTTCGTTTCGAGAGCGTTGGCCAGTTCTCAATCGACGTCAGTGCGGACGGGGAAATGCTGACCCGCATTCCCCTGCGCGTGATGCTTGTTGAGAACGACAAGTCGTAGTGGCCGTATTTGCGGCCTGTGTCCTGGGCATGGCCAGGCTTGTGCCCGGATTCATTCAAAAAAAGTGTCCTCGTGCGAGTAGGGCGGGGCACAGCAGCAAAGAAATTGCAGGGGGGCACCTTCAGAGGCGCGGATCTGGTGCCACGCCCCGGCGGGGATGAGAATGCCGTCGCCCGGGCACACCCTGCGCAGTTCACCGTTAATTTCCATCGTTGCCTCTCCCTCGATAATGAAATAAAGCTCCTCGCTTTGCCTGTGGTAGTGCCTTTGAGTTGCCCCATTAGCCGGTAATTGTGCCTCGGCCAGGCTTTGCCTCGTTACCGGCGCGTTGCTTGAGTCAAGGATGCTGCGGATGGCGGATCCGTCGGCAGTTGTGATGGGCTTTTGTTCAGCCAGTGGGTTAACAGTCATGGCAACAGTCTCGACCTGTTGCGGGTGGATATTCAAGTTCACCTTGCAGGGAGGCGCAGATCGCCTAGTTAAAACAGCAATGGCAGCGGATAAAGATTGTCAGCATTTCCACTTTATAGGCATTTGCGGGACTGCCATGGGGGCGGTTGCAGCGGCCATGAAGGATCGTGGCTGCAGTGTCACGGGCTCCGATGAGCATGTCTATGCGCCCATGTCCACCTTCCTTGGGGAGAAGGGAATCATCATTAAGGAGGGCTACCGGGCGGAAAATATACCCCCGCAGGCTGATGTCGTGGTGATTGGCAATGCCATGAGCCGAGGCAACGCGGAAGTCGAGGAAGTCCTTGAGCGAAGACTGCCCTATACATCGTTGCCTGAGTTGCTCAAGAACGAGTTCCTCAGGGACCGGCGCAACATGGTGGTCACCGGGACACATGGCAAGACGACAACCTCATCGATGCTCACCCATATACTGGACTCAGGCGGGTGTGATCCCGGTTACATGATTGGCGGGATTGCCCGCGACCTGGGGAGAGGGTGCAGCTTCGGCGGGTCTGAATTCTTCGTGCTTGAGGGTGATGAGTATGACACGGCATTTTTCGACAAGCGCTCAAAGTTCATCCACTACCTGCCCGAGGTGGTGATCATCAACAACATTGAGTTCGACCATGCGGATATCTTTGAGGACATTGATGCCATCAAGCACAGTTTCCGCTGTATGCTCAACATTGTTCCCCGCAATGGCGTGGTGTTCGTCAACGGTGATGATGCGCACGCGCTTGACGCGGCATCCGGTTGCCATGCGCAGGTGCTGCGGGTGGGGTTTGATGAAAAGTGCGAGAGGCGCATCACCGATGTGGAATACAGCCCGGGAAGCTCGGCATTCACTGTCCACGGGATGCGTTGCGAGATCCCCATGGATGGCGAGTTTAACGTGCGCAATGCCGCGATGGCGGTCTGCGCTGCCTGTTTTGTTGGCCTGGACAAAGACGGGATCGCTTTATCCCTTGCGAAATTCTCGGGTATTGCCAGGCGACAGGAACTGCGCGGGGAAGAGGGAGGGGTGAAGGTTATTGATGATTTCGGCCATCACCCGACGGCAATCCGAGCCACCCTGGGAGCCATCCGGCAGCGTCATCCGGGGAGCCGGACCTGGGCACTTTTCGAGCCCCGCTCGAATACCAGCAGGCGCAACCTGATGCAGGATGAGTTGGTGGATGCCCTGTCGACGGCCGACGGGATATTTGTTTGCGCGATTGCTGACACAGAAAAGGTTCCCGAGGGGCAATTGCTGGACGTGGAAGCAGTGGTTTCAGAACTTGGCGTGCGTGGCAGGATGGCATTTAGCGAACCGGACGCAGGGGCAATTGTCGCGCGGCTGCAAACACTGGCGGAGCCGGGTGACGTGGTGGTTGTCCTGAGCAATGGAGGCTTTGAGGGGATTCACACAAAGCTGCTTGAGGCCTTGCGTGAAGGGCGTGAGGAGTAAGCAATGACGAAAGGCAGCGGCACAATGACAGCATGATTGCTGATTTTCCGGATTACCTGAGACGCATGAGCCGATGGACAATGCCATTGGCCATGGCGGCCTTGTTCACGGCCTGTCCGCAATATCGGGCCTTTGCCCAGAAGGCGGCCCCGGTGATTCTTGGCATTAAGCCGGAGATTTCGCAGCTGGTAGTGGCAGTGGCTGGGTCATGGACAGCTTTTCGGGGGAAACTGCAGTGTTATGAACGCTTGGGAAAAGCGGCGTGGCGACCGGTTTTCACCAAGCCGGTAGCGGTGCTTCTCGGGCGCAACGGCCTGGCATGGGGGAAGGGTGTTCTTTCCGGGGCAGGTTCGCGTATCAAGCGTGAGGGGGACGGATGCGCGCCGGCAGGGGTTTTCCGTATTGGCAGGGTTTACGGGGAAGGCGCTAAGTTGCTTGCCGGAGCGCGTTATCCCTATCATCAGGTTACCCGCCGGGATGCGTGGGTTGATGATCCCGAGAACCCTCTCTATAACCGTCATGTGCGCATTGACCCGGGAAAAACTGTCCCGGCCTGGTTCGAGCAAGAGCGGATGCGCCTTGGTGACCCGGCCTACCACTGGCTGATTGAAATCCGTCACAACAGTGACCCGCCGAAACCGGGTTTTGGAAGTGCAATCTTTTTCCACACCCGCCGGGGTACGGATCGCCCGACGGCAGGATGCACGGCGATGGCCCGCGGCGACCTGGAACAGGTGATCAGGTTTCTGCGCGCGGCGGCCAAGCCGCATTACGTGTTGATGCCCGCCGGCGAGTATGCAAAATACAGGAAGCTTTGGGGGCTGCCTGTTTCCGGGGAATAGCAATGGAGTTGATGCCCGTGAGTTGCCCGGCTTGTTTTGAGACCTTCGAGGTGGTCCTCCCGCCCGCGGCCGAGTTACCGGCGGAACTTGATTATGATTGCGAGATCTGCTGCCGCCCGATGATGATTGTTGTTTCCAGTGAGCATGGCGAGGTGCGGGCTGAGGCCCGTGGACTGGGAGATTAAAGCAATGCCGCGTGTTTCAATTGTCCTGCCGGTTCGTGATGCCGATGCCACCCTGCAGCGGGCGGTGCACAGCTGCCTTACTCAGAGTTTTACCGACCTTGAGCTGATTATTGTCGATGATTCCTCGACTGGCCGGTCACCGGAGATTGCCGATCAGTTCTGCAATGCCGACCCGAGAGTGTCAGTGATTCATCTCGGCAGGCACAGTGGTGTGGCCGCAGCGGCGGAGGCAGGGCGCCGGGCTGCCGGTGGGCAATTCGTGGCCCGGATGGATGCCGATGATGTCTGCCATCCTGAACGCATTGCCCGGCAGGTTGCATTACTGGACAGTGATGCCGGGCTCTCGGGCTGCGGCACGGCGGTAAGGCTCATCGGAGCTCCTGCATCTGACCCCGGGCGCGGTTTTGCGGAGCATGTGCGATGGGTGAACGGCTTGAATTGTCCGGATCAGCTGGCCGCAGAGCGATTCATAGACAGCCCCGTTGTCAACCCCACATCAATGGTCAGGGCGGGTGTTTTGGAGTCGGTTGGAGGACATGAAGATCCTCAATGGGCGGAGGATTATGACCTGTGGCTGCGCCTGCTGGAAGGAGCTAATCGTCTGCTTAACATTGAAGAAGAGTTGCTCGACTGGCATGATTCCCGCGGACGCTTGACACGTTCATCGCCGCGTTACTCCGCTGACATGTTTTCCAGGGCCAAGGCGCATTACCTGTCACGGATTCCCCGTGTGGCGGCATCAGGAGTCGAGATTGCCGGAGCAGGGCCGGTGGGCAAGCGCCTGGCGCGTCACCTTGTCGCCGAGTCAGTACGTATCGGCTGCTTTTATGAGGTGAATCCGCGACGCCTGGGTGAGAGAATTGCCGGAATTGAGGTCAGGGATCACTCCGCGATGAGCTGCGGAGAATCAGTTTTATTGGCGGCGGTTGGGGTTCCCGGTGCACGCGCACGCATCCGCGGGCTTGCCCTCGCGGCAGGTTACCGGGAGGGGATCGATTTCTTTTGTGTTGCCTGAAGGGCAGGCAGGATACTCAGCTCGGATGCCCTCAGGTTTCAGTCGACATCCTTCACACAGCGGAATCCCGTGTGGTAGGAGGCGCTGATATCGTCACTGAGTTGGCGTGCGGCGGTGCGGTAGCCGGTACAGTAGCCTTCATTGCAGAGGAAGGAACCGCCGCGGATTACCCGCTGGTGCACCGCCGGGCCGTCAGCCGGGTCGACAATGGATTCGCCCACGCCCCCTTTCGGCGCGTATTTAGGGCTCTTCTGGTAATAGCCCTGCTCATACTGGTCGGCAACGAGTTCCCAGACATTCCCGGAAATATCGTAGAGACCGTAGCCATTGGGCTCGAAACTCTTTGCCGGGGAGGAGGTCATGAACCCGTCCTTGCTGGTGTTCTCGTTGGGAAAATCCCCCTGCCAGCAGTTGGCCATGAATTTTCCTCCCGGTGTTAATTCGTCACCCCATGGGTAGAGCTTTCCATCAAGGCCGCCGCGTGCGGCATATTCCCACTCAGCTTCAGTGGGCAGGCGTTTTCCGGCCCACTGGGCATAGGCTTCGGCGTCCTCGTAGGCGACATTGACCACAGGATGATCCCAGCGACCCACAAGGTTTGCTTTAGGCCCCTCCGGGTGCTGCCAGTCGGCACCCGGTGTCAGTTTCCACCAGTCCCAGTGTGAAGCGGTCTGGATATTTACCTTGGTTACCGGCGGGGCCATGACAAATGCGGCCGGCAACAGGTCCTGCGGGCGTGCCTTCGGGTAATCCTCCTGCCTGAAGGGGCGCTCGGCCTGCGTTTTGTATCCCGTGGCATCAATGAATTCCTTGAACTGGAGATTGGTGACCTCGGTGGCATCCATATAGAAGGTATCAAGGATGACCCGGTGCGGGGGCCATTCCTCGGCCCCGCTGCGCACGGGAATATTACCCTGCGCAAATAGCTCTTGGGCGGTTCCCATTTCAAAAACGCCACTTGGTATCAGGACCATTCCCGCAGGTGTGCTGCTTGAGCTTGCTTGTTTTTCTTTCTCGCAGGAAGTGAGGACAAGCAGGCAGGTGATCGTGAGGTGGGCAAGAAGGCGCATGGCAAGGGGGGAAGGTGCTGGCTTGTCGGGGTTTTGTCCACTCTCATTGATAATGCGTTGACACCTGCACCTGAACAACGCATCGCTTAAGGGTTATGACCTGCTTTCGTCCATGCATTGACCTTCATGAGGGGGTGGTGAAGCAGGTGGTGGGCGGAACCTTCGGCAGCGGCGATGACGCGGCAGTTAAGGAGAACTTCGTCAGTGAGCGACCTGCGGCACATTATGCCGGCCTTTACCGTGATGACCGGCTTGCCGGCGGGCACGTGATCATGCTCGGGGCGGGCAATGAGGAGGCTGCCCGCAGCGCGTTGGCCGCTTATCCCGGCGGGCTCCAGCTGGGCGGAGGCATTAACCCGGATAATGCAAGGCAGTGGCTTGAGGCAGGAGCCAGCCACGTGATCGTGACTTCATTTGTCTTTGAGGAGGCAGTCTTTTGCCGCGAACGGCTGGCCGCCATGGTCAAGGCGGTTGGCAGTGAGCACCTGGTGCTTGACTTGAGCTGCCGGGTGGTGCCGGGCGGGGGCTGGAAGGTTACCAGGGACCGTTGGCGGAGCCTGACCGATTTAACGGTGGGCGAGGATACCCTTGACCGGCTGGCCGGGAGCTGTGCCGAGTTTCTGGTGCATGCGGCTGACGTTGAGGGCAAATGCGCAGGGGTAGATGAGGAACTGGTTGAAATGCTCGGCAAGTGGCAGGGCTTGCCGGTGACTTACGCCGGTGGTGCGCGTTCAATCAGCGACCTTGAGCGGGTTGATGAACTCAGTGCGGGGTGCGTTGACCTCACTGTCGGCAGTGCCCTGGATCTTTTTGGAGGCTCCGGGGTTTGTTACGCGGATTGCGTGGCCTGGAACCATCGCTCGGGACAGGAGTGAGCCCGCAAAAACAAGAGAGGCGCACCCTGCTTGAGGATGCGCCTCCTTTAAAGGATTGTCGGCAGGCGTGCACTTAGCGCGCCGCGTGGAGTTTCTAGGGCTCAGGGGCAGCAGCAGGCTCGGGAGCAGGTATGCCCTCGGGCAATCCCCCTTCAGTTCCTGGGGGAATCAGTCCCTGAAAAAGTTTCTGGGGATCAAATTCCTTTATTTTCTTTTGGCGCTTGGCGAACTCAACCTCATCGATGCGGTGCATGACGATTTCCTTGCCGTCATCGGTGATGGTCATTTTATTCCCCTTGATATTGCCTGGAGTTTCTTCCTCATCCTCACCGTCCTTGGTGACAAGGATCTTGAAGTCGCCGGTGGCCTCATTGCTTTCAAGGATCTTGAAGGTTGATGTTTCCTCCCCATCCGGGCTGCGCACGGACATGGTTCCGTCTCCAATCTGGATGGCCATCATGTCCGCCATCATTTCCATCATAGGCAACATCAGGGCGAGGGCCGCGGCATTAAATTCTTCACCGTCACCCTTGGCGGTTTCAGCTTCAGCCTTCATTGCGGCCATCATGGATTCCTTGTCCATGGCCCAGTAGCCCTGGACCTGTTTGGAGATCGGTCCCCCTGCAGCGGCGGCAGGCTCAGGCTTGGCTTCAGGAGCAGGTTCGGGCTCTGGCTCAGGTGTGGCTTCGGGTGTGGCTTCGGGTGTGGGCTCAGGGGCTGGCTTTGCTGCTTCTTTGCAGGCGGAGATCAAGACAGCCAATGCCGCGAGGGCGGCGATGGCTCCGTTTTTAAATAGCGTTGTTTTCATTGTAATTGAAGGAGTTTATAAGTCATAAATGCGGCAATAGCGAACACAAAGCGTTGCTGCAAAAGAGCATCGGGATAAAGGGGTTCACTGCCACGCCCTGGCGTCCTTGGCCACATCGCGGTAGATTTCCCGGAGTCTGGCGGCCATGGCGCGGACTTTTTCCGGGTGCTTTTTTGCCAGGTCCTCCTTCTCGGTGATGTCGCTGCTGATTTTATAGAGCTCATGTCCGGTGAGTGTCGCCCCGGCAAAGGTGTCGCGGTTGGCTTTGGTAATTGCGCGGGTCTTGAGTTCCTTGCCTTCCGGGGATGTCAACCGGGCAAGCAGTTTCCAGTCATCCTCGCGCATGGCCACCTTTGCCTTGTTGAGCGCCGAGTAATAGCACCAGAAGAGCGGCTGGTTGCGCTTGATCTTGCCGCCACTGAGGGCATTCATCATGTCCGTGCCGTCAAGGTGCAGGTCGACGGGAATTTCCCCGGCGGCCAGCCCGGCAAAGGTCGGCATCAGGTCAAGTGCGCTGAGCGCAACACTGCTGACCTGCCCGGCCTTGACCTGTAGCGGCCAGCGCATGATGCCCGCGACGCGGATACCGGCCTCGTGGGTGTGCAGCTTCATTCCGCGCAGTGGTCCCGGGCTGCCGTGCGAGCGCCACGCGTTGCGGTAGCGGTTGAGTGTTTCCGGGCCGTTATCCGAGGTGAAGACCAGCAGGGTGTTTTTAGTGAGCTTGAGCCGGTCTAGGGCGGCGGTGATCTCGCCGACGGCTGAGTCCATGTTCTCGACATTGGCGTAATAGAGAGCCTCACCGCGTTTGCCGGCTTTAGGATAACCGGCAACAAGCTTGGCAGGTGAATCGATCGGCTCGTGTGGCTCGTGGAAGGCGACGTAGGAGAAGAAGGGCTGATCGGGACTTTCCTTGACGTGGTTTTCTATCCAGCGGATTGCCTCATGTGCCACGACCTGGCAGCTGAAGCCCTTTGACGGGCCGGCGTCCTTGCCGTTGCGCACGAAGTTTTTAGGGTTCTTGTGGCTGGGCGCGGCATTGTTCTGGGTGGCAAACCAGTGCTCGAAGCCGAAGTCGCCGGGCTGCGGCTGACCGGCCCGGTTGAAGAGCCCGTTGCAGTGCCACTTGCCACTCATGCAGGTGGCGTATCCCGCCCGCTTGAGCATGGCGGACATGGTGAACTCATCCTTTCCCATGTGCATGCGGTTGCCCGAGGGGATCCAGTCATAAACTCCCGCCCGGTTGGGCGTCCTGCCGGTGAGCAGTCCGACTCTTGAGGGCGAGCACACCGGCGAGGTGGAGTAGAAGTCGGTGAAGCGGATGCCCTGCGCGGCGAGCCGGTCGAGGTGCGGGGTGCGGATGGTCTTGCTGCCGTAGCAGGCGAGGTCGCCGTAGCCCAGGTCATCGCAGAGGATCACCATGATGTTGGGACGCTCGTCGGCGGTGACCGGGAAAACACCGGCAAGTAGTGCCGGGAGAAAAACTGTAAGAAAAGATCGCAGCATGAGCGTGATCCTAGCCCCGGCGGTGAAATTTCTCAACGCAATAGCGTGCGCTTTGCTGACCGGTAAGGCTGCCCGAGCGTGGAGGTATGGACATTCAGTCCTTGTCTTAAATTATTGGATTTGCTTAAATGGTAGGCATGGAAAGGACATTGATTTTTCTTGCCGGGCTTCGAATTCATCACCTTGTTACCAGGTCGGATATCCGGGGTTCCCATTTTAGCGTGGCGGCCCGCTTGAGCTCTCCGTGATCGGAGATGCGGTAGGCGGTGAGGGTGGCACCGCCGGTGGCAGCGACGAGCAGGAACCGGCCGTCAGGCGAGAGGGTCAAGCCCCAGGGGATCTTGTCGGCTTGGGTCAGGCCCAAGAGCTCGGCGTGGCCGTTCTCGAGAATGCGGTAGCGGGCAATTCGGTCGAAGTCTTGGGCGTGGCCGCGCAGGCCGGCGAAGAGAAACCTGCCGTCCGGGGTGACCAGGAGGTCGGAGGCGCTCAGTCCGGTCTTGGACATGCCGGGGGCAAGCACATTGATGTCCTGCTCGATTTTCAGCTGGCCATTCTCCCCGCGCCGGTAGGTGGAGAGGCCGATACCCTGCTCATTGCTGAAGTAGACCATGGGCAGCCTGGGGTGATAGGCCATGTGGCGCGGGCCCGTGCCCTGCGGCGGCCCGGCGTCCTTGGGCTCAAGAGGGGTAACTGCCCCGGTCTGTCCATCGTAGGCATACTGCAACAGGGCGAGGTTGCCCTTCACGTAGGGGATGTAAAGATTGCGGTTGTCCGGGGAGGGGAGCACGCAATGGGCTTCGCGCTTACCTTCATCAATGGTGGTCACGGCCTTGCCGGGCATGCCGCGCTTGTCCAGGGGATAAACGTTGAGCCGCCCGTTGCCATAGCTGACCCCGAGCAGGTGATTGTTGCCACGATCCAGGCTGAGGAAGCAGGCTCCGTCATTAAACGTGACACGCTCGTGCTTTTGGTAGGTGCCCTTGTCGGAAAGGGAGATGACCGCTCCCGGCACCCGGCCCTCTTCACCGCCGGTGGCACTCACATAGAGGAGGGGCTTGACCGGGTGTGAGGTGATGACCCGCCCGGGAAAGCCAAGGTCAACCTTCTGCTCGACTGCCATTTGCACTGCATCCTCATCGGCCTTGACCAGGATGATCCACAGTGTGTTTGACTTGCTGGCCGGGGCGTAGACCCGGAAGTCCTTTCCCGGACAGGGCAGTAAAAGGCTAAGAGAAAGAAAACAGCAGGTGAGGGTATATCTCATGACAGGCGCTGATAAACTGCGCATTTGGCGGGTTATTTCCATGGTTTTTTATCTGTTTCATTCCATCTTGTGCAGCGCATCACTGAAGGAAAGGCTAATGGGGATTGTTTGCAGGATGGGGAAGGGAAGCGGAAATTGGCTTTTTTTGCTTTTTCCTCTAAGAGGATTGCCTCCACTGCCGTTAAAGGAGCTAAATACACTGGATGTCAGTAAACGGAACCACCTATAAACGTGAAAAGCTGGTTCGGCGCGCCCTCGAGGAGTTCGAGGCGAGGCTGATCGGCTATGCGGCAAGTATCCTGCGGGATGCCGACCGTGCCCGCGACGTGGCGCAGGATACCTTTATCAAGCTCTACGGTCAGGATCCTGACAAGGTGAGCGTGGCGCTCAAGGCGTGGCTCTTCACGGTTTGCCGCAACCGCTGCCTGGACATCCTGAGAAAGGAAAAACGCATGGAAAACATCGAACAAGAACAAGTGGCGCAAATTCACGACAAGTCAGAGGACCCGTCAAGGCTGGTTGAGCGCAGTGACCAGCACAGTGAGGTGATGCGCTTCCTTGAGCGGTTGCCACAGAACCAGAAGGAAGTCCTCAGGCTCAAGTTCCAGGGCGAGATGAGCTACAGGGAGATCAGTGAGGTGACCAGCCTGAGCGTCAGTAACGTCGGCTTTTTGATCCACGCCGGCCTTAAGCGCCTGCGCGGGATGCTCTCCCACCAGGCCGCATGATGAGCAAACTGAATGACACCATTTAAACGAGAATTTTTTACCAGAAAGGAAAAACCAAGATGACTATCAAACCTGATGACCCGCGCCTGACCGCCTACGCGCTCGGCGAACTTGAACCCGGGGAAAGCGCCGAGCTTGAGGCCTTGCTCAAGGAGAACCCGTCAGCCGAGTCCGAGATCTCCGCCATTCGCGAGACTGCCGCACTGCTGGAGGGTGAACTGGCCGCCGCACCGGCACTTGAACTCTCGGAGGAGCAGCGCTCAAGGGTGATCACCGGGGGCGATGAGCCCCGGCAGAAGATCATCACCCCCGGCCCTGATGTCTTCAGCCGCACCAGCAGGTGGCTGGGCATTACCGCTGCCGCCGCCTGCGTGGTGGCAGTCAGCACGATCGGCATCAAGCAGTTCCTCCTCGATGAGAAGCAGGGGGTGGCTGAAAGCACCGCCAATGACCGGTTCGTTGCCGGCAATAGCGTAAAAATCAACGCATCCAAGCCGATGTCGCTCAAGGAGGCATTGCCGATGGTTGCTGAAGATGCTGGAGGTTTTGCAGATGCTGAAGGTTTTCCAAGTTTTGCACCTGCTGCAGATCATCCGTTTGAGGTGGAAATTGCCTCAGGCGTAGACCAGCTGGAAAAGAAATCATTCCAGCATAGTGTGCGCCGACAACCCAAACCCGCAGGTAAAGTGCGTTCTTCCGCCGTCGTGTCCGCAGATGATTCCATTAGCGCTCTTTCCGGTGAATCCGAGGGCGGCATCGGTGGCGGAATTGCTTACGGCCGTGTAGGAAAAGTGGAATCGCTTAAATATGGCCGCGAGGCTTCCAAGCTCAAGTTGTCGGCAGCCGAAAGTCGGCTAAGGAGCAATGCACCCGTTGATGGCAAGCTGGACCGGGATGAGGCTGTCAGGGAAAAGGAAGTCGAAATGGCAGCCGATAAGCAGTTGCAGGAAAATCAGCAGAAGCGCGCTGAACCGGGCGGTGAGCGCTTCGGGCGCCTTTATGACACGCCTTTTTTCGGGGCATTCGAGCGACCACTCTCGACCTTTGCTGTTGATGTGGACACTGCCAGCTACGCCAACATGCGGCGCTATATCGGCCGCCACGGCCAGCTACCGCCGGTCGACGCGGTGCGTGTTGAGGAGATGATCAACTACTTTGACTACGACTACCCGCAACCTGAGGGTGGCAGGCACCCCTTCTCGGTAAACCTCGAGGTGGCGGCCTGCCCCTGGCAGAAAGGCCACCGGCTGGTCAGGGTCGGGCTCAAGGCCCGGGAGATGAACCCCGGCAAGCGTCCGCCCTCAAACCTGATTTTCCTGATCGACGCGTCAGGATCCATGAACAGTGAACTTAAGCTGCCCTTGCTCAAGAGTTCCCTGGCAGCCCTGACGCGCAACCTCACCGAGGATGACCGTATCGGTATTGTGATCTACGCCGGGAATGCCGGGGTTGCCCTTGATCCTGTGCACGGCGACCTCAAGGAGAAGATCATCGACGTCATTGACGGCATCGGCGTCGGTGGTGGAACCAACGGCGCGGGAGGTATCCGTGTTGCCTATGACCTTGCCGCCAAGAACTACATCAAGGGTGGTACAAACCGCGTGATCCTCGCCACGGACGGTGACTTCAACGTCGGTATCACCAACAACGGGCAACTTGCCAGCTTCGTGAAGGATCGTTCCGAGAAGGACGGGATTTTCCTGACCGCGCTCGGATTCGGCGAAGGCAACATCAATGATGAGCGCCTGGAGCAGATCGCCAACAAGGGCAACGGCGAGTATTACTACATTGACTGCGCAAAGGAGGGACGCCGGGTGCTGGTGGACAAGCTCAGCTCGACGCTGGTGACCGTCGCCAAGGATGTCAAGATCCAGGTCGACTTCAATCCGGCCAAGGTGGTGAGCTACCGGCTCATCGGTTACGCCAACCGGCGCATGAAGGCTGAGGATTTCCGCGATGACAAGAAGGATGCCGGGGAAATCGGCGCCGGGCACACGGTGACCGCCCTCTACCAGATCGTGCCCGCAGGTGCGGCTCAGGAAGAGGGGGTCGTGGCAGCCGTGAAGACGGAATCAAGATACCGCAAGGTGGCGGACGCTGATGCCCGCAAGGCCGCCCTGGTTGACAGTGATGAGCTTCTCACCGTCGCCCTGCGCTACAAGGCGCCTGATGCCGGCCTGGAGGACGAGGCGAGCGAGTTTGCCATCGGCCTGCGTGACTCAATGAAGGGCTGGGAAGACTCAAGCCAGGACTTTCGCTTTGCCGCCTCGGTGGCCGGCTTCGGCATGCAGCTGCGCGAGTCGGAATTTCGCGGAATGCTCGATTATGACCTGCTGCTTGAACTGGCAGGTGAGGGAGTGGGTGAGGATGAGAACGGCCTGCGCAAGGAGTTCATCGAACTGGTGAAGAAGGCCAGGAAGATCACGAAGTGATTTTAAGCGTGGCGCAGCACGGGTGAGGATATTTTTTACTTACCCTGCTGCGCAAACTCTTTCACCCTTGCCCGGGACTCGGCGGAGAGCCTGTTGAGCGGGTAGTGATAGACCCTGCCTCCCGGCAGGCGCAGGACGGCCTTGCCCTGCTGCACGCGGAGCAGGTCGGCCTTTATCGCCTTGCCGTCGGTATTCGTCCAGGTTCCCGGCAGAGGCTTGGGTCCCAGTCCGCCAGTCGCCGTTGTATTCTTTCCGGGACTGGGATCATCGTTAAAGAGTGCGCCGCCCATTATCCAGTCACGCACCTTGTCGATGTCCCTTTGCGCCAGCTTACGACCCTTTTGGGGCATCTTGTTTTTGATTGTCGGGCTGGAAAGCACCTCATAGATCATGCTTTCACCAGGATCTTTCGGAATAATGATCCTCCCGATGTCACTTTTCATGTCAGCGACATCAATGCTGACACCGCCCTTTGACTTGCCGTTGCCGTGGCAGCGTGAGCAGTTCTTCTTGAAGATGGGAAAAATGTCCTTCTCGTAGACAATTATCGGGTTCGCCATGGCGACACAACCGGCCATGGCGAGAAAGCAAACGCTGAGGATTGTTTTCCTGCGCGGCATTTCTGCGCTTGTCCCCGGGGCCAAGCGGGGTTGCTCTGCGGATTTCTAGCGTCCGCCCCGGCCGCCACCACGGAAATCAAAACCACCACGTCCCCGTCCCGGGTTTTCCAGGATTTGTGCCTGGGCTTCCTGTGGCAGGCCGCTGTCGGGAAGCCACGCCTTGGCGGCATCCGCGTCGCTGCGCATCCATGAGCGGGCCACCTGTGTGAGTGTCTCGGCACGGGTTCCTTCATCGGCGATGGTTGCTGCCCAGGTCGCCGCACTCTGCGGATCTTCCCGGTCGAGTTCCGTGGCAAAGGAGCTCACGGCTGAGTCACGGGCGGCAGAGGGCTCCATGGTGGCCAGGTATTCACTGGCGGCATTGGCGTCTTTCTGGGTCCATCGTTCCATGGCCTCGGAGTAGGCGCTGCCTTGCGCGCTCTCCGGCAGGGAGGCGGCCCAGTCCACGGCCGACTGCGGGTCCTCGCGTGCCAGTTGCTCGGCAACTTCACCGATGGCACGCCTGGCGTAATCCTCCTCGGCGTATTTTGCCACCCATTGCTTGGCGGCATCAATGTCTGAGCGCACGTATGACTCGGCGACCTGGTCAAAGGCCGCGGACTTGAGGTCCCCGTCAGGAAGGTCGTTTGCCCACGCCACGGCGGTATCGATTCCCTTCTTGATCTGCTCATCGGCTATCTGGTTGATATAACGCTGCGTAGGGTCGCCATAGGGTGTCCTGCGCTCTTCTCCCGGCTCACCAGCGGCAGCATCTGCAGCACGGGCGGCCGCTCGTGCTGCGGCAAGTTCAATGACATAATCGGTGGCAGCCGTGGCATCGCTCTTTGCCAGGCCGCTGATTAGGCCATAGGTGTAGAAGCCCTTTGCCCGATCGTCCTCAATGTCGGAAAGCCACTGCATCGCGGCATCAGTGTCGGTGGCAACCCAGCCGGCGAGCACCGACATCACGTTGAACCCGCCACCTCCCGGGCCACCGCGCCCGCGTCCATCTTCCCCTTCTTCACTGCCGGCAGTGGCTGCGGCGATGGCAGCCGCACCGTCGATTTTGCCCCAGGCCTGGAAGAACAGTGCCATCTGGCGTCCGCCATCACGTCCCCTGAGCTTGCCCTTCAGGGATTCAAACATCCCGGGGGCGTTATCCGCGGTCAGGCCCATGAGCATCTGGGCAAAAAGAAAATTCTGCTCAAGGGGATCATTGGAGTTGAGGAACTCGTCGATGAGTTGGTCTGTTGATTTGGTCGTTATGGAGTTCAGGCTGCCTGTTTTTGCCGTCCCCTTGCCTTTTGTGTTGGCTTTGCCTGAGCCAGAGCTGAGCCCGGAAACCGAGTTTCCTCCACTGAGGTTGATGTTGACGCTTGAACCGTCGGCATTCCCTGTGCCATTACCGGATTTTATTTTCCAGCCGGCAGCGAAGGAGCCGACTGCGATTGCCAACCAGAGTGCATGTGTGATGATTGATTTGTTCATGGCTTTAAGTATGGATTTTCCCAGGGTTTGTCTTTGGATAATTAAAATGGATAACCCCGGGGACGATTAATCGTCCCCGGGGTTGGAAGTTTTTTACTGTATTGTAAAAACCTGTGTTTAGCTGTCGGCATTCGGGCGCTTCTTACCCCCGGGCTTCTTGCCGTCACCACCTGGTTTGCCGCCTGGCTTCCTGCCGTCACCGCCCGGCTTTTTGCCATCACCGCCTGGTCTGCCGCCGGGACGTCCCTGTCCCATCTTGGCAATGGCAGCCTTAAGCTCTTCATCGGAAACCTTGCCGTCCTTGTCGGCATCGGCACGCTTGTTGAACATGGCTGCAAAGCGCTCACTGTTGGCGAGGCGATCCTTGATCATTGAGACGCGCTCGTCGGCTGAGAGCTTGCCGTCCTTGTCGGCGTCGAATTTTTCGAGGATAGACTTGCGGTCGGGGCGCTTGCCGCCGGCACCACCGGGGCGCTCACCGCGCGGACCATCAGGTCTCTCGGCACCGGGCTTACCTTTTTGCTTGCCTTTGCCGCCATCACCGGGTTCCGCGAAGGCCGCGGGGGCAAGCATTGCGAGCGCGATGGCTCCTGCTGTCAGTTTCTTGAGTGTTGTTTTCATTTTCATTTATGGGTTTGAGTTGGGAAATCTTTCATCATCCATGATGGGCGGATATTCCATGTCTTTACCTTTAAAAGGCTAGCTAATCAAGATTACCCGAAGATGATGCCGGGGATTTTTCTTCATTTACCCTGTTTAGGCTGAAAACAATCCGGTTTTCGTCATCAAGCTTCGCCTGCAAATTAAGTGATAGCGCTTCTGAGCAGGTGCGGGCGAGGGAGAGCCCCAGGCCGCAATGATTGCTGTCGGTGCGGGCATTGTCCTGCCGCCAGAAACGTTCAAACAGGTGCGCAACGGATTCGGTATCGAGATTTGAGGCGGTGTTTGTGACACTGAGTACCGTGCCGTTCATGCCGGATGAACCCGTGATGTCAATACACCCGTCAGCAGGAGTGTATTCAGTAGCGTTTGAGAACAGGTTGGTGAAGATGAGGCGCAACAGTTTCGGGTCGGTATCCAGTGTTTGTGTCTCCGGAATTTCAAGATGGACCTGGATATTTTTTGCGGCGGCACGGTCGGCGAAAGGTTTCCAGCAGGCCTGCCCGAACCCGGCGATTTCGACGGTCTCCGGCGTAATTTCAGCCTGCCCGTTCTCGTAACGCCCAAGGGTCAACAGGCTCTCGATGATACCCTGCATCTGCTCGGCGATTTCGAGTGTTTCTTTTACCTGTTCACTGTTTACCTCTTCAGGCCAGCGCAGGGCGACTTCAGACATCATGCGAAGTTCGGCAATCGGGGTCCGCAGTTCGTGCGCAAGGTCCGAACTGAACCTTCGCTCGCGTTCAAAACTGTCCTCAAGTCGTTCCATCAGTGCGTTGAGGTGGTCGCAGATTGGTGTTAATTCGCGTGGCAGATCATCACTGGAGAACCTGCCGTCAAGGGAAGATGCATCAATTAATGCGACTTTATTCCCGAGGTTATCCAGGGGTTTCAGGCCGTTCTTCAGGGCAAAGTGGATAAGCGTAACCGAACCAAAAGCGGCAAGTATGCCGATGCCGGTGATGCCGAGCAGGAGATTGCTCAAGGTTTGCTGCATTGGGCTGGCATCGGCCGTCACCATGGCAGTCAGGTAGGCAAAGCGCGGCGTGTCCTGCGGTGTTCCCGCGCGCCTGCCCGGCGCGTCCTGTGGTGCTCCTGCTCGCCTGCCCGGTGCATCTTGCGGTGGTATTCCTGCGCGCCTGCCCGGTGCATCCTGCGGTGGTATTCCTGCGCGCCTGCCGGGATCGCTGCCGCGCTGGCGCGGGAGTCCACCAAATCCTTTTGGCCTGAACATGATCGCCATGGCACGCAGCGGCGTGTCATCATCATCCGTGAGTGCGAAGAACTGCGGTTTTCCGGGCGTGACATTTGACGGCTTTTTCAGGTGATGGTCTCCCAGGTTCGGGGATTTGAGGACGATTGTGCCGTCGGATTTCCAGATCTGGAACTGGTAACCGCTTTCCTGGGAGAAGTTTTCCCAGCGCTCTGCGAAAGCCCGTGAGCGGGTTTCCTCGCGAAGTGCCCTGTCTTCCCGCTGGGATCTCTGGTCCCGGGGGGGTATTTCGTCGCGATCAGGATTGGTCAAGGGTGACTTGATGTCATTGGAGAGCATATGGCGGGGAATCATGTTGGTCATGAAACGTATGGGGCCATCAAGTTTGTAGAGTTTTGCGTCCAGCCGTGCAAGTTCACCACGGTGAACCGAGTAGTAGATCCCGGCACCTGCGGTGACCCAGAGTAAGGAAAGGCCAAGAAGGAGCCAGATGACCAGACGTTTGCGGATTGAGGTCATTATTTTTTCACTTCGAGAACATACCCCTGACCTCGTCTTGTGTGTATCAGCGGCACCGAGTCCTCAGAAGTTGCTATTTTCCTGCGCAGGTTGCAAATGGCGGAATCAACAACATTACTCATCGGTGACACCAATTCATCGTAAATATGCTCCTCTATCTCAGTGCGTGAGACCACGGCTCCCTGGCGCATCATGAGGTATTCCAGCAGTGCGTATTCACGTGCGGTGAGATCAAGGCATGAACCGTCCCGGGAGGCGGTCTTCGATGACGTGTCAATTTCAAGGTCGGCGAGTGTAATCCTCGGGGTTGGTTTGTGGTAGGACCTGCGGCACAGGGCATCAATACGGGCCAGCAACTCCTCCAGGGCAAATGGCTTTACCAGGTAATCGTCAGCTCCCCGTCTTAGGCCCTTCACCCGGTCGGATATCGTGTCTTTTGCCGTCAGCAAGAGCACCGGGGTTTCCTTGCCGTCCTCGCGGATCTTGTCGAGAATGGCCAGGCCGTCCACTCCGGGAAGCATAATGTCAAGCAGCACGACGTCGTAGCTGTTTTCCCGCGCCATCCATAGCCCATCGCTGCCATCCCCGGTGGCGTCAACGGCATAGCCGGATTCACGGAGGGCTTTGGCGACCGCTTCACGGAGGCGGTTGGAATCTTCTACGAGCAGGATACGCACGGTTAGGCGGGTAATGGTTTCAATGAAGCTACACCCGGAAGATGACCGAAAGATTACGGTTGGGAGTCATCCTGGGATAACGAGATAATGCGCAGTCGGTAAAATACCCGTGCCGGGTTTTGTCCAGCCGGGAGAGTAAGGGTAATCTGTTCGGATTCTGTATCAATTGGGATTGAACTGGTATTTATAGGTGCCACATCCCGCCATGAACCCGCCGACAGGCTTGTGGAGCTCTGGATTGTTGCCGTTATGCCGTTGCCTTTGGCCAGTTGGTTCCAGTTGTAGGATACATGAATGGCACGGTCACCTGTAGAGAACCTGATTTCCGGTCGTTGCCCGGGGTCCCCGGGGTCGCTTGCGACTGCAAATTCCAGCAGGGTGTTTGCCGAGTCATGGTCGGGATCATCATTACCCGATATCGAAAGGTTGCCGAATTGACGGTATTCCCACCAGTCACTGATTTGATCCCCGTCTTGGTCAAGCGCCGGGTAGTTGGCCAGGAAAATGAGACCGACGAATTCCGGGTGGTCTATGAAGGGGTTGCGGTTGCCCTGCCAGCGGGTGCAGATGGCATGATTGCGTTTCCGTTCCGCCTGGTCGACAGGGTCGAGGTGATGCCATCGGATCAGCGTCAGCAGCCTGCCAAAGCGCGCGGCGGATGCATCCGGAATGTCTGCCAGCCTGAGATCGGCAGTGGCCGGGTCCGAGCCGTCGTAACGCGTCGCCATATAGAAACAGGAACGTGCAATATCCCCCTTCTCGTCATTACGGGGTTCCCACGAGTTGTTATCCCTGCTGCAACCGGGGGCGGAAAACTGCAGCGGCAGGGAATGCAGCGGGTTGGTGTCTGCAAAGACCAGGCTGCCCCGTTCGGAGTTGACCTGCACATCGCTGGGGCGGAGATTGAAAAGGTCGGCGTTGTCGGGACCGTTGTTGCCGATACCGAAGTTGCGCGGCCAAAGGTGCTCGCGGTTCCAGTTTCCCGCCGCGCCGCCGTTGCTGTCCTTGGGACGGGTGGCATCCGAGTATATGAGTTCGATGTGGGAGTGGTCGGTCGTCGACTCGTCAATATCAAGGAAAGGCGGCCAGGAATAGCTTACCTCGTGGTGATCATCGATGATGTCATGCAGGGCTGCGCGCAGGGCATCGCCTGACAAGCCCCCGGCTGGTGCGTAGTATGAGGAGGGAGGGAAAAATTTATCTTGTGCCGCCGAATTTGCGAGCACCGTGAATCCTGTGAGGATTCCCGGGATTAATTTCCTGGGGATGAGCATTTCTGGGTTCCGCGGTTCCTTGGCTTGGGTGTGGCCGCATGAATATGGCATTAGATATTCAGAACAGAAAGTATTTCAATTTAATGAAGTCGTAATGCGAGCCATTCGCGGGACAATTTACTGATTCTACAGGGAATGGGAATACTTAGCCACCGCTGATTGTGAACGAGTCAATTCGAGGGACAATAATCGCAGTGGCAGTTTGACGCTTGGCTGAATGCCTTCAGGTTGAGTCCATCATGAATCGTCTGAAACAATTTTTCATCAGCACTATTATAGGCGGGTTGCTGGTCATTCTTCCGGTTGCCCTGTTCCTGTTTATCATGAGCTGGGTCTTCGGGATAATCCGCGCGGCGATTGCGCCATTGACCAAGGTGTTGCTGGCAAGGAGCGCATTGCCGGACATTGTGGCGGACGGGATAGTCGTCGTGGCACTGATATTGCTGTGTTTTGTGGTGGGAATGGTGTTAAGGACCCGGCTGGGGAAGTGGGTTTACTCCCTGCTGGAGAAAAAGGTAATGAAGAAGGCTCCCGGTTACAGCATTATCAAGGAGACGGTGGCACAGTTCATAGGCAACAAGAAGTCACCATTCTCCTCCTCCGCCCTGGTGCAGATTTTCGGCAACGATACCATGGTGTCGGCTTTCGTTACTGACGAGCATAGTGACGGGAGTTACACGGTGTTCGTGCCAACCGGTCCCAACCCCACCTCCGGCAACATCTATCACCTGCCTGCCCGGCTGGTGCACAAGATTGATGCCCCGGCTGATGAGATGATGCGTTCAATCATCAGTTGTGGCGCAGGATCCTCAGCGCTGGTGAAGCGCTTGGAATGATATCGGATTGAATGCCGATATCCCGCTTTATTGGACTGGGTTTTTTCCGGTGGGGATGGTGACAAATGTCCGGGTTGACTGGATGACTTGCCTGATAATCCTCAAAGGGAAACGCCCCGCTTCCAGGGCAGGAAGTCATCCTGACCCAGGTGCACGGAGTTTGGAATAAAGCGTCCGCTGGCGGTTTCAATGACCAGGTCAAGCAATTGGATTCCAAGCTCATCAATGCCGGCATCACCCCGAATAATGGCTCCTGCGTCAAAGTCGATCATGTCAGGCAGGCGCGTGCAAAGCTCGGTGCTGCTGGAAATTTTAAGGGTCGGTGCCACGGGATTTCCGGTGGGTGTCCCGAGGCCGGTGGAGAACAGCAGGATGTTGGCTCCTGAGCCGGCCATGGCCGTTGTCGACTCAACATCACTCCCGGGCGTGCAGAGCAGGGAGAGTCCCGGCTTGTTGACCGGCTCGGGATAATCAAGCACATCAATGACGGGTGAGATGCCGCCTTTCCTGGCGGCGCCGGCTGACTTGATGGCATCGGTAACCAGCCCGTCGCGGATGTTGCCGGGTGAAGGATTATCCTTGAACCCGGAGCCGTGCGCCTCGGCACGTGCATTATAGGCTTTCATGAGTGCGGCAAAACGAGTTGCCAGCTCGGCAGTCTCGCACCGGTCGCAGAGATTTTGCTCAACGCCGCAGAGCTCCGGGAATTCGGAAAGGATCACCGAGCCGCCGAGTGTCACCATGAGATCGGCGCAATGTCCGATGACGGGATTGGCGGAAATGCCGGAGAACCCGTCGGAACCTCCGCATTCCATCCCTATGCAGAGCTTTGATAACGGGGATGCCACGCGCTGTATGTCATTGGCTTTCGCCATGCCGGTGAAGGTTTCTGTAATCGCCCTGTTGAGCATTTCGCGCTCGGAAGGATAGCGTTGCTGCTCAAAGATGAGCAGCGGCTTGTTGAAATCGGGAGCCCGGGAGGAGAGTTCCTCCTGCAGTAATTGCACCTGCGCGTTCTGGCATCCCAGGCTGAGCACGGTGGCCCCGGCGACGTTTGGATGATTGATATAGCCGGCAATGAGGCCGCAAAGGGTTCGGGCATCATCGCGCGTGCCGCCACAACCAAGCCCGTGGTCGAGAAACTTTAAGCCGTCGACATTCGGGAAGATACGCTCCGGGGCGGGTATGGGGGCATCTACCCGGAGTGTAGCAAGATCACTGATGTCTGTTCCTTTGCGGTAGGCGTCGGTGAGGTTGTTGGCAAGGGCGCTATAGGGATCCGCCTTGGAGTAACCCAATGCCTTGCCAAGGGATGTGCGAAGCATGTCCAGGTTTCGTGATTCACAGAAGACCAGCGGCACGACAATCCAGTGGTTGGCTGTGCCCACCCGGCCATCATGGCGCTGAAACCCGTCAAAGGTACGTTCATTCCAGGCGGATATGTCAGGTTTTTTCCACGGCAGGTCGATGCTCTTGCCCGAGTATTCGGAGGATTTGTGGGCAATGTTCCCGGTATGGATGAGGTCTCCGGCGGCGATTGGCTTGGTGGCAGTGCCTACAACCACCCCATACATTGTCATTTCCTCGCCCGGATTGAAGTCGCGGCCGGCAAGTTTCTGCTTGGCCGGAATTTTCTCCGTCGCGATGAGGGGGGCAGCGATTTCTGTTCCCCGGGCAATGTCTGTCAATGCGACGAGTAGATCGTCAGCAGGATCAACGCGAATGGCAGGGGCAACAGGCATGGGTGTGCGAGGATCAGCGGAAACTTCCATGTCGTCAATTAAACCGGTCAACGATTGTCACCCCGCAGGCATTGTCAAAGGTGCTCATGGCAGCCATGGTTGCCGGTAAATCCCCGATGGCGATCCTGGATGTCACGATCCTGGATGGATTGAGTTTACCGCCTGCTATCTGATCGAGCAATTCCTGATAACCGGAAACGCCCATGCCGTGGCTGCCTATCAGCTTTAATTCCTTGGAAATGACTTGTCCCATGGGCAGGCAGGGATTGCTCTCCTCGCCGAGTAAAAGCCCGATTTGCACGTGTCGGCCGTGGGGGGTGAGCGATTCAATGGCAGTGGCACAGACCTTGGCACTGCCGATTGCATCAACGGTGACCTGTGCTGACAAACCCTTGAGTTCATCGGGATGAAAAGTCGCCGCGGCTCCCAACCGGGCAGCAAATGCGAGGGCCTCGTCACGGATATCGACGGCAATGACCTCGGCACCCAGGGAGCGTGCTATCATTATCGCGGACAGGCCGACGCCGCCACAGCCAAAGATTACCACCTTTTCGCCGGCCTTGAGGGCGGCCTGGTCAGGGTGCGCCAGTGCACGGTAGGCAGTGGCAAACCGGCAACCGAGAGATGCAGCTGAGGCAAAGTCAACCGATTCAGGGAGCCTGATGAGGTTGGTTTCAGCAAATGGCAGGGCGATATATTCAGCGAAGGCGCCGTTTGCGGTGAATCCGGGCTGAAATTGATCCGGGCAGACCTGGGTATGGCCATCCGCGCATTGGTTGCATTGTCCGCAGCCACAGGCAAAGGGAACGGTAACCCGGTCACCGATCTGCCAGCCCCTTATACCGGCGGCGAGAGCCTCGATCGTGCCGGAGAATTCATGGCCGGGAACATGCGGAAGTGATTTGATATCGGGATCATGTCCCTGCCAGGCATGCCAGTCACTGCGGCATATTCCTGCGGCTTTAACCCTGATGATGACGCCTCCTGGCGGGAGTTCAGGCTCGGGCAAATCAATAATTTCAAGCGGTGCGGCGAAATCACTAAACTGGGCGGCTTTCATTTTAGGGAGAATCGCATCGGGGTTCGGGCATTGCCAATGCCCGGCTTGCTCAACCATCTGTGGCGCAGGTCGGGTGCAATCTTGTCCTTGGGCGTTGAGTTCACGTCAGGGACATGGTATAGTTGATATGGATGTCGGCCGAGCCTAAAGAGCCCGATTTCAGCGAAGCCTACCAGCGTACTCGCAAGAGCTTGATTGAACGATTGGGCGACTGGCAGGATCAGAGAAGTTGGGAAGAATTCCATAAGACCTATTATCGGCTTATTTTCAGCGTTGCGCTCCAGTCCGGCCTGCGTCATGACGAGGCCTCTGATGCTGTTCAGGAAACGATTTTTTGCATTGCCAGGCAGCAAAAAGAAGGCAAATACGATCCCGAGAAGGGGTCATTCAAGGCCTGGTTGATGAATCTGACGCGCTGGCGCATTATCGATCAGTTCCGCAAGCGCAAGAAAGATACGGCGATGACCGATTTCGATTCGCCTGATGATTCCCGTCGCACGGCTCTCCTTGATCGCTATGAGGATCCTGATGGCCCGGATATCGAGAAGGTGTGGGATGCCGAGTGGAATCAGAACCTGATCGATCGCGCGCTGGAAATCGTCAAGAATATCGTTTCGCCCAAACAGTTCCAGATTTATTACTGTCATGTGCTTAAAGAATGGCCGGCTGCCAAGGTGCAGCAGGAGCTGGGAATAAGCTTTGCCCAGGTCTACCTCGCCAAGCATCGCGTGGGTGGCATATTTAGGAAAGAGCTCGCGAAACTTGAGAAAAAATCTTTCTGATTTGACTGCCGAGTTACCAGATATCCCGAATTATAAGATAATCCGCAGGATTGGCAAGGGATCCTACGGTGAGGTGTGGCTGGGGCGCAGTGTCACCGGCGTCATGAGGGCGGTAAAGGTGGTGAGTCGCGCGGATTTTGAGCGTGAGCATACCTTTGAGCGTGAGTTTGAGGGCATTAAAAACTTTGAGGCATTGGATCATCCCGGTCTCGTGGAGATCAAGCATGTTGGCCGCAATGATGAGGAAGGATTTTATTATTATGTGATGGAACTGGCTGATGATCGTGTCAAGGGGCGTGACATTAATCCTGAGATTTACGTGCCCCGCACCCTTTCATCAGACATCAGTGAAAAGGGCCGGTTGCCAGTGGACCTTTGTGCCGGCTGGGGTGCAGTGATGGCTGAGGCCCTGGAGCACATGCACCGCTCAGATCTCACGCACCGGGACGTTAAGCCCTCTAATATCATCTTTGTTGATGGTGTTCCCAAGCTTGCTGATATTGGCCTTGTGGCTGCCAGCGGCCAGCGGTCTTTTGTCGGGACAGAGGGGTTTGTCCCCCCGGAAGGACCGGGCAAACCGGCGGCGGATATCTACAGCCTCGGGATGGTTCTTTATGAGATGAGCAGCGGCAATAACTACGAGAACTTTCCTGCGGTTTCCCCTTTAAAGGGAGATGCCACTGAGCGACGCAAGTGGCTTCGCATGAATGACATTGTATTGAAGGCCTGTGAACGTGCTGTAAAGCACCGTTATGGGAATGCGCATGAAATGCACCAGGCACTGCAGGTGCTTGGCAGTGGAGTAAGTATGCCATTGTCCTTTGCCGCCAAGTTTTTCCGGGTTGTCCTGTTGAGTGGGATTTTGGCCGTCATGCTTGTCGCCGGGCGCAATCATGACCTCATAACGGCGTATTTTGCGGCGGGTAAGGTTGTGCAATTGGCGCTACCGGGAGAGCCGGATCCCATGAAAGTCCCGGGGTTGCCGCCGGCTGAAATACCAGTGCCAATCAGCCAGTTGCCATCGAAAAAGTTTGGCACTATTAAGATTATATCCATTCCTCCCGGAGCCAAGGTTTTCCGAATCATTGACGGGGAGGAATCTGTTTTCAGGGGATATGCTTCGCCCGATTACGTTGAGGCGAAGGTGCCCCCGGGGGAGGTGGAGTTTGAACTGGTCCTTGATGGTTATCGCAATAAGTCGAACCGGGGGCTTGTGCGAGTGGGCGAGACACTCCTGCTTGGTGGCAGGCTGGAATTCTACCAGCCGCCGCTTAAGGGGAAAGCGTGGGAGAATTCAAGGGGCATAACCTTCGACTTCATTGATGGGCGTCATGTTGGAGCGCGGCCTTTTTCACCGCAGGAGTTCGAGGAATTCCTGAAGGACCGGGCGGGACTTGTCGACTATCACCGTGCGGACGTCATCCTTGAGGGGGAACTTAACCCGCACCAGACAGTGTTGGTCAACCGTCAGCTGGCCCGTGAGTTTTTCGACTGGGTGGCAAAGACGGAACAGGAAAGTGGTTACTTGAACGGAGACCAGCATTATGTCCTTGATGAGGAAATGCCACACAAGAAAAGTAATGTGGAATACGGAGAGGACAGGCTTGAGGTGCGCTTCGCCCTGTTTTCCTGCGTACAGAAGGTGAATTTTGCCACCTTGGTCGTGAACTCGGAGCCACCCGGAGCGGGCATCTACATCAATAGTGAATACTTGGGAAGGACCGGGATTGAGATTCCCCACAGGCATCCCGGCCCGCTTGAGGTGGCAATCCGGCTTGCCGGCTTCAGGCAGGAGCTGCGCACGATTGAGCTGCAACCCGGGGAGATTCATCAATTGGCCGTTAAACTCCGCGAGGACAACAGCGTGGTGTTCAACAGGGAGTGGATCAACGGCATGGGGATGAAGCTTCTACCGCTAGAGGAAGGGGTGATGATGGCAGCGTGGGAGACACGGGTTAAGGATTTTGATACCTTCTGTGCGGCTAATGGAATAAAGCCTGCCCATCGGCCTGTGTTCGAACAGGGACCGAATCATCCGGTGGTGAAAGTCAGTCGCAAGGATGCCGGGGCATTCTGTAAATGGCTCAGCGAAGAGGAACGGGCCGGGGAGTTGATTGATGCCAAGCATGAATACCGTCTGCCGACTGACCGTGAGTGGAGCATCGCCGCGGGTCTGGAAAAAGAAAAGGGGTCAGGACCGTGGCAACGCGATCTCTCGATCAAAGGGGTTTTCCCCTGGGGTAAGCAATGGCCTCCGCCGCCCGGATCCGCGAACATTGCCGATGCATCTGCCCGGATACCCAAGGAGCGGACCCTGACTGATTATAATGACAAGTATCCCTACACTGCCCCGGTCGGCAGCTTTAAACCCAATAAGGTTTTTTTTGATCTTGCAGGCAACGTTTGGGAATGGGTAATTGACCCGTATGGCGGTCGGGCGGACAACAGGTTCAGGGATTGGGGAGTTGCGCGGGGCGGGGGATTTGATGCCGCGGGCAAAGATTTGTTTTTATCATCTTACCGGAACGTACAACCACCTGGTACGCGTGCCACTACCATAGGATTCAGGATTGTGCTTGTCGTTAAGGGGGTAACCCTGGAAAATTAAGCAGAGAGAATTGTTATGGTTGAGATTGAAATTTGCTATGGGGGTGGATTGCATTGCAGTGCAAAGCATGGCCCATCGGGTGCCGGGATCGAGACTGACGCACCGGTTGATAACCATGGTCGCGGGGAGGCGTTTTCCCCCACTGACCTGTGCGCGGCTTCTCTTGGCGTCTGCATGCTGACCATTCTGGGCATTGCTGCTGACAAGCAGGGGGTCGACATCACCGGGGCGAAGGGCAGGATCGGCAAGGCGATGAGCAGTGATTTGCCGAGGCGTATTGGGAAAATTTCCATTGACCTCGACATTCCCCTGCCACCTGATCATCCGGCGCGTGCTGACCTTGAAACAGCCGCAATGTCATGCCCCGTGCATCATTCGCTGCATCCGGATATTGAGAAAGTGGTGAACTGGAACTGGACGGGGTAACTGGTGGGGCTTTCTTTCGTCCCTGGGACCCTAGTAATCAAAGATTTCTGTTTCGCTGAAGAAGCGCTTAACCTCAGTGGCTGCGTTCTCGGGCGAATCCGAGGCGTGGCAGATGTTGGTCATCATATCGACCCCGAAGTCGCCGCGGATGGTTCCTTTTTCGGCTTTTGTCGAGTCCGTGGGGCCCAGAAGTTCGCGGATGCGGGCAATGGCGTTCTCCCCTGAGAGGGCCATTGCAATGACCGGGCAGGCCTGCATGAAGTTTGCGATTTCCGGAAAGAAAGGCTTATCGGCAATGTGCGAGTAATGTTCCTGAAGTAATTCACTGCTCAACTGCATCATCTTGATGCCGCGGATCTTGAATCCTTCCGCCTCGTAGCGCCTGAGGACTTCGCCAACAAGGCTCTTCTGTATACAATCAGTCTTGAAAAGGATCAGGGTTGTTTCGGTGGCCATGCTGTTTTTTGGAGATTGGGGAATAAATGCCCCACGTCCAGTGAAGTGTCAAAGAATGGTATGACAACAATCCTGTTGCCCTGAAGGCATGTATTTCCCTGCGGCCAGGATTTTTCCGCCTTGTAATGATGTAGCCATCAAGGCAGGTAGGTTTTAAGTCGATTGCGCCAACCATGTAACCAGCGGCTTTCATCCACTGGCGCGTTTGTGACACGGCGGGTGAGGACACGCTCTGCGGCTGCCGCAAACTCCCCCGATGAGGTGGTGCTTACCGGGGGCATCCGCATTTCCTGCAATACCTGGAGCATTCCCCAGCCCTGTCCCCTGTAACGTTCACTTGTTTTTGTGCCTTCCCCCTTGAAATTCACATAATCCATCAGCGCGTATTTTCCCTTGGTTGCCTGCGCCACGGCATAAAACCGATCCTTGATTGCTTGCCGCTTCCCGGGGGGGATGCTTGATAACATTTTCGGAAGGGCCTGTTCAAGGCGAGCGAAGATAAATGCGGCTTGAAGCGGGATTGTCCGGTGAAGGAATTCCCGCAATTCGAGCATCTCGGGTGAGTTTTGGGCCTTCTGAAATTCTGCACGCGAACGCCATGGACAACTTTTCCTATCTGCTATCGCCGGCACGGGAATGCCGTGGGATTTAATGAACCTCACAAGGGGGGGGAAACTTTCTTCAAAAGGGCCCCGTTTGGCGGGATGATACCAGATAAAGTGACCTATCCCCAAAGAGGCGAAATATTCCCCTTTATTCCAGCTGGTGAGGCCAGCCACAGTCCCGGCACATTCGTTTTTCCAGATCTGGATACCGATCCTGTGAGCGTCACGCCCTGAAATCAGGATTTGCCCGTGGCCGGTGGGCTTCCCCGTGAGGCTTTCAGCTTGTGGATCTTTGGGGGTGCAGGCCGTCAGGATGGCGATGACGACGAGCGGCACGAGAACTTTCCCGCCAGGCATTCTATTTTGCATAGTCAGCCAACAAAGCCTAAAGGCACGGCGCGAGCGACAGCTTTTCTCAATGGTGACATTGTCGCTGGACAAATTGCGTTGGATCACTAGCCTAATCGCCCACGATGACTGTTTTTGCTCCTCGAGAAACCGACCCGAGAGAAACCCGTGCTCCTCTCACCCCGGTGACGGTGCAGCGGCTTGTTGAGCTGGGCCTTGAGGTGCAGGTGGAAGCGGGGATCGGGGCAAAGTGCGACCATCCGGATTCCGAATATGAGGCTGCCGGCAGTAAGGTGACTACCAGTCGTGATGCGGCACTGGCGGAAGCTGATTTTGTTTTTCGCGTGGGTAAACCGGCCATTGAGGAAATCAGTAAGCTCAAGAGCGGGTCGCTTCATGCCAGCTTTCTGGATCCGTTCAATGATCCTGAAATTCTTCAAGCCATGGCTGCTGCCGGCGTCACCGCGGTGAGCCTTGAAATGATTCCGCGCTCGACCCTGGCACAAAAGATGGATGCGCTCAGTTCACAGGCCAACATCGCCGGCTATACGGCGGTCACCTATGCTGCTGACCGTCTTAACAAGATCCTTCCTATGATGATGACTCCGGCAGGCACCGTTTCGCCGGCAAAGTTCTTCATTATCGGCATCGGGGTTGCCGGCTTGCAGGCGATCGCCACTGCCAAGCGCCTCGGCGCGCGCGTGACAGCTTTTGACGTTCGTCCGGAAGCTCTCGAGCAGGCAGAGTCGCTCGGGGCGAAGGCTTTGAGGATTGACCTGGGTGGTGATACCGGGGGCACTGACCAGGGCTATGCCAAGGAACTTACGCCTGAGCAGCTCGAGAAGCAGCGCCAGGCTCAGGGCAAGGTGTGCATTGATTCCGATGTAGTGATCACCACCGCCAAGGTTTTCGGGCGTAAGTCGCCGATCCTCGTCAAGCAGGATGTCGTCGACCGGATGAAGCCCGGCAGCCTGATCATCGACCTGGCTGCGGAGGCAGGAGGCAATGTTGAAGGGACTGTCCTGGACGAGGAGGTTGTGGCCAAGGGCGGCGCATGCATCGTGGGCCTGAGCAACTTTGAAGGCCGCGCTCCGACGCATTCCAGCCAGGTTTTTTCCGCCAACCTGGGCAACTTCCTTGAGCATTTCTGGGACAAGGAGGAGAATTGCCTCAAGTTCGACCTTGAGGATGAAATCCTCAAGGGCTGCGTGCTGACTCACAGCGGAGAAATTGTCCACGAACGTTTTAAGGACGCCTGAACCACATAATGAACCTGACCCTTTAGACTGATGGAACTTATCCTGCTCCTGTTTACTTTTATACTGGCGGCCTTTCTCGGTTTTGAGCTGGTTTCCAAGGTTCCCTCGCAACTGCACACCCCGCTGATGTCGGGATCAAACGCCATCTCCGGCATCACCATTGTTGGCGCCCTGATCGCCGCCGGCCAGGCAGACGGGAATCTTTCAACATGGCTCGGTTTTGCGGCACTGGTGCTGGCCACCATCAACGTGGTTGGCGGTTACATGGTCACCGACCGCATGCTGTCGATGTTCAAGGCCAAGAAAACCGACTGATTCAAGCAAGCGCGCCCTTTTTGCGCCGACCGTCAATAAACCATGCAGTTCGCCATCAACATTTCCTACATTGCAGCAGCTATCCTGTTCATTTTCGGGATCAAGATGCTCGGTTCGGCCGCCACCGCGGTGAAAGGCAACCGCATCTCTTCACTCGGGATGCTGATTGCGGTGGTCGTAACCCTTGCGCGCAGCGGCCTTGGCTACGAATGGATAGCTGCCGGGGTTCTTTGCGGGGCTGTGATCGGTTTTATTACCGCCAAGCGCGTGCAGATGACGGGCATGCCCGAACTTGTGGCACTCTTTAACGGCTTTGGTGGACTGGCCAGCCTGCTTGTCGGTTGGGCGGAGTACGAAAGAATCAAGTCGGTAAGCTGGAGTTCCTATCTTGGCGAGGATCCGGAGATTGGGCCTTGGTTCTCTGCGATTGTGATTGCCCTGGCGATCTTGATCGGCGGGATCACCTTTACCGGGTCAATTGTTGCCTACCTGAAGCTTTCCGGGAAAATCGGCGGCACGGCCACCGTGTTCCCGGGGCAGAAGGCGATCAATGCGCTGGTCATGCTCGGGTTGGTTGCGGCGGGTGTCCTGTTTTCCATTAATGCTGAGGGCGTGAATGCCCCGACACTGTTCCTTGTTGTCGTGGGACTTTCGCTCTTGATCGGCGTCCTGGGCGTGATCCCGATCGGGGGCGGCGACATGCCGGTGGTGATTGCCCTGCTTAATTCATTTTCCGGGCTTGCGGCGGCGGCGGCGGGATTTGTCATCAGCAACACGGTGCTGGTGGTGGCCGGATGCCTGGTGGGGGCGAGCGGCCTGATTCTCACTATGATCATGTGCAAGGCGATGAACCGCACACTTGGTAATGTCCTGTTCGGCGGCTTTGGTGCCGCGTCTGGATCGGGTGGGCAGCAGGTCGAGGGTGAAATGAAGGGCGTCAGTGTTGAAGATGCCTATTATGTCCTTGAGGCGGCACAGAGCGTTGTGTTTGTTCCCGGCTATGGCATGGCCGTTGCCCAGGCGCAGCACGCAGTCAAGGAACTTGCCGAGATTCTTGAGCGCAACGGGGCCGAGGTGCGCCATGCGGTTCACCCGGTTGCCGGGCGCATGCCAGGTCACATGAACGTGCTGCTGGCGGAAGCTGACGTTCCCTATGAGCAGTTGTGCGAGATGGATGATGTCAATGCCATCATGTCCACGGTGGACGTGGCAATCGTCATTGGCGCCAACGACGTCGTGAACCCGTCGGCGATCGATGACGAATCCAGCCCTATTTACGGCATGCCGATCATCAACGTGCACCAGGCGAAGACCGTCTTTGCCCTCAAGCGCGGCCAGGGAGCCGGGTTTTCCGGACTGGTCAACACCCTGTTTTTCCGGGACAACTGCCGCATGATCTATGGCGACGCCAAGTCGACGGTCAGCGGCCTGGTTTCCCAGTTCGATGATTAATCAGCTAGCATCGCCCAGGTGCTGAAGAAAACTAGCGACAGCGCTGTAAAGTCATCAATGCAAAGGCTGTCCCGTAGGGACGGTGGTAGGAATAGAGCGGGTAGTCCCACCAGCTTCCGTCCTTTTCCTGCAGTGGCAGGATGACTGCCGCAAGCTGCCCGCCGTGGTGGGCTGCGTTCTTCTTGTCCTTGAGATCTTCGAGGCACAGAGCCGCATAGTAGTGACCGTAATAAAAGAAGTATCCGGCAACGGCAAACCAGCTTTCGTGCGGCACCGGGCGCTTGCGACCGATGGAAAGCCAACCGTTGCGGGCCCAGAGGCGGTCGAGCCAGGTGTCGAGAACTTCATCGGTAACTTTTGCATCACCCCAGTAGCGCAAGGCGATATTGCATGCCTGTGAGCGGCCGAGACTGCCGCCGGGACGGTTAATGACTGCCATTGGACGCATCTTGAGATACTCGCCGTAGGCATAGGAAAAATCCGGTTTACGCTGGCGTTTAATGGCGTCGCTGGCGCGTTTAACAAGGCGCGCGGGAACATTGACACCGATATTCTCGGCATCCTTAAGTGCCACCAGCCCCGTGGCACTGGTGAAACTGATTGACGAGGATGATGGCTGCTTGGTCTGGTAGCGAAAATCATAATATCCCCAGCCGCCGTCGACACTTTCATATTTCTCGAGCATCCTGATCTGGTGCTCGATGGCTTCCTTGATTTGCTTCCTGCGTCCGGTTTTCTCGGTTCTCCGGTACATCTGTACCAGGGCACTTATGCCATATGAATGTCCCCAGACATTGTAGATGGCGTCCCCGGTTGCGCGCCTGAGGGAACCCAGGTTTGCAAGCATCCATGCCTCGGCACGCTCAAGGGAGGCTTGGGCGTCTTTACGCTTGTCCGCGGCCTTGGTCTCGATCAGCGAACTAACGCACAATGAGGTGACCGCGGCACGGAATGCATGGTGGGCACCGGGCACCGGCGCGAAGATATTCAAGCCCTTGGTATTGCGTGCTGATCCCCACGAACCGTCCTTGTTCTGGTTGGTGACCAGGAAATTCACACCCCGCCGGATGGCAGTTTCAATTCCTTCGGGTGAAGGTGGTGTGCGAAGGGCGACCTGCTTTTCCTCTGCCGAGGATTCCAGTGTGCAGGAAATGAAAAGGATTGCCAAGGGCAATGCCAAACCCGCCATGATGCTGCGGGAAGTTGTGTAATTAAAGGCTGGGATTTGTCCGGGCATTCAGGCTGCTGCCAGTTGGTTGGTCAGGTGATATGAAGCAAATTATTTGCTTATCACTTTGTCCCCTTGCTTCAGGCCTTTGAGGATGACTGTCACCTTACCGTTAGTGAGCCCTTTTTTGACCGTTTTTCTCTGTTTCTTTTTACCTGCCATGACCCAGACACTGTTGCCGTCGATCAGGTTGTTGGGAACAGTGATCACGTTTTCAAATTCTGCGGCCGTGATTTTCACCTTGGCTTTCATACCGGGGAACAGGCGCCGGCTATTGAGATTTTTCTCAGCGTCAGTGGAAAACTTTACCGAGAAAGTTCCCGGAATATAGTTCACACTGGTGGTTGTCACCTTGATGTTAAGTAAAGGATTTGAGAGGGGAACAGCGGTTGCTGACAGTCCGGGTTTGAGATTGGCAAGCTTGTCTTCGGGGACGGCGGCAATGAGGCCGAGGGATCCTGGTTCGACTACCGTGATAAAAACTTCACGAGGGGACAACTTTCCGCCCGGAATGAGTTTTTTGCCGATGGTGGCTGCAGTGATCCAATGACCATTTCGGCTCAGCCCATAGTAGACAATCCCGTCTGCCGGGGCACGTATATCAAAGGAGGCCAGGTCAGCCTTCAGGTTCTTAAGATTTTTCACTGCCGTTGTACGGTCGCGACGTGCCTTCTCGAGGGCGTAACGCTTCTGATCAAGGCCCCGGGGCAGATTTTGTATGGTGTAGGAGAAATTGATGTCAGTTGTCTCGGCGTTCGCTTTATTTGCAACCCGTTGCCTGGGCAGCAGGACTTTCAGGTCGCGGTCAATGCGCATTTTTGCCAAGCGGAGGTTCTCGGTGGCACGCTCGAAGCTGTTCTTTGCCCTCTTGAGGACGATTTCTTCGGTCTCCTCAGTCAGGTCGTCAGCTTCATACATTTTTTTCAACTGGTCGTATTCTTCCTTGGAGTATTCATAACTTTGCTGCGCGTATTGAATGCTTTTCTCCACGGAGCGCACTGCCTCGGGGTGCCCGATGCGTTCGTAATAATCCCAGTTTTCCTCGGCAATTCCCTTGTTGCGTCGTGTAGCGGCCAGCTGCCGGGGGGTTGTTTTTTCTAGTGTCGCAACCTCGGCTTCAGCAATTCTCAGTGCGAGCTTTGCCGCAGGTTCACCAAGTTCCATTACCTTGATCGCTTTCTCGAGTTTTCCGGTATCAATGGTAATGAGTTTATCATCCTTCTTCACGCGTGTTCCGTGAGGCAGCGCGGATAACACGGTCATGTCTCCCCATGCTTTCGGGGTAAGGCTGAGCTTGTATTCCCTGCCGGAGGTAAACAGTGCATCCAGCTCGACTTCAATTTTGAAGGGGGCTGATTTGGCAACGTGGTTCCGCGGGGAGGGTTCCTTTTTTTCGTCCTTGGCCGGAGGTTTCGGTTTTGCCTCCTGTGCGTGGTTGAGGATGGTGGACAGCGCGAGTAGCGCCGTCACGAACAATGCGTGTCGGTGTTTCATGTTGTGTCTCGGGTCAAAAAATAGCTGCGACGTTGTCTCAAGGCGCCGCAGAGTGAACCGTCAACTTAACACTTTTCTGGGGGTGACGCCATAAAATATAAACAATGAATTTACAGCAATTCGAGAGCATTTCCGGGCATTACTGCAGTTGTTTATCGAAATAGATCTTCAGGTAGTGCATTTCCTTTCGCTCATCATAACCGCGTTCCAGAAGATTCTCCGCCTGATCAATAAATGCGGAGGAGAAGCGCAACTCGGCCCCGGTATCAAGTTTAAGTTTTCCCGTGAGTCTTTTTTTTGCTTTCCTTGCTTCAGGTTCGGAGAGTGTGAACTGATCTTCAAGGGCGTTGCCGGTTTCTTCCTGATAGCTTTCCCTGAACAGGGTGAACTGTTCAATGAGTTCGGGATCATCAAGAGTGCGCTCGAAGTCGACCAGGTTGAATTTCTCGTTTTCATTAAGGTAGTCGAGCGCCCTGCCTGCAACTGCCATTCGTTGTTCCTCATGGACCTCTTCCGGCAACCCTTTATGAGCAAAATCGACGCATAACTCCCCAAAGCGCCTGGTGAGGTAATCTTCATCGCGCACCGGCACAGCGCCGGCGAAGTCACGGTTCCAAAAATGGGTATTACCGGACTTGTCGAACAGGTAGACAACAAAGCCGTTGTTTTTCCTGTGGTTCACGATCAGGCATCCTTTATCAATCTTGTCGGGATAGATTCCGTGCTGGGTGGTGAGCATGAGGTCACCGTTTCGTTCGGAAATCTGCAGGAAGGGCACCTTGTTCTCACTCTTGATGATGCACAGGCCCTGAGTTGCTGTGCCCTGGATAATAATTCCCTCAATCAGTGAGATACAGAGGTCGCCGCTCTTGATGTTCGGGTGATGTGATTTGGCATAAAGGTGCTTTGCTATTTCTGTGGAGGCATCAAGCAATTGTCCCGGATCCTTAAATATGGCGCTTGTATATTCAAACAGTGGATTGCTTGCAGGCTCAGGGGTGCCCTGGAGCTGGTGCAGCTCAAGGGATTTGAATGATTTCAGGAAGCAGGAGGTCAACAGGTTGGCTTCATCATCATCGAAGTGACAGAGGGCTTTTGAGGTCAGCAGGGGCTCGTTGCGCAGCGGGTTTCCAACTTTTGCCAGGGCAAGGGAGGAGAGGCTGGATTCGTTGAAATTAACAGGGATGGACATGCTTATGTTTAAAGAATCAGCGGTCGTTAAAGAAAAGCGATGCCCTGTTGTAACGGGACACCGCTTTAGATAGCCTGGAAGGCCGAAGAAGTTGGGATTACCTGCTTACTCCTCAACGGTAATGCTAATGGCCTTTGAGAGAACCGGCGGATTGTGCGGGCGGTGCAGGTGATCACCGAAGACAAGCTGCAGGGTGTGTTTTCCGGGTGGCAGTTCAATAGCGGCTTCGGTTTGTCCGCCGCCAAAGTGCTTGATCTGCTCAGAAGCCAGCAAGGGGAGGTTCATGTCAAACTTCGCGCCGTCAATAATAAGGTGATGATGGCCGGTGTTTGGAAACTTGATACCTGCCGGGGCAATTCCCATGCCCTTGAGGCCAAATTTGATTGTGAATTTCTTTTTAACGCTCTTGCCGTCTTTGGGAAAGATGATGTAGACCTTGGCACCTTTCGGGGAGGTTGCCTTGGCTTCTGCAGCTGCTGTATCTTTAGTTTTCTTGTCAGCGGTGTAAGCGGATCCTGTCAGCAGGGCGAGAGAGATAATGAGAGCTAAAGTATGTTTCATGGTAATCTATGTTTACAGGAGCGGGGAATTTCCCGATCCATTACTGTTGGTTATCGGGTTTTTGTGGCTTGATGTCGAGCATATAGCTGGGGAAGCGGGAATAAAAAAAGCCCGCCCCGGGAACCGGGACGGGCTGAAGTCGTTTCAGGGCAAGGTGAAACAAAAGACAGGTTATCGGCCGGCAATGTTTCCGGGTGTAGGCAGGATATCACGGAGAGCAACCTTTTTCGGCACGTCATCGGCGTCCAGATCACCAAGGGCATACTGGATTCCTGCAAGGTAGTGCTTGAGAATGGCGGGGTTCCAGTAGATCTCGTCACGATGCCCAAGTGAGCAGTAGAATATTCTTCCCTTGCCGTAATTGTCGACCCAGGCAATCGGGTACAGACCGTCCTTGCCGTAGCGGCCTTTACCCTTGTCGACAATTTCCCCTGAGAGGCTGAGAAGCATGCGGCGCTCTTCGGGTAATGCAGTGCCGTTGCGGAACTGGTAGATTTCATCGGCAATTTCAAAGTCCTTGCCCGCGAAGGCGGCAGTTAGAGGATGACTCGGGTCGAGATTCTTGACCTTGATCTTCGTGTGCCAGGGGTGGCCGGCAAAGGCGCCGCCCATCATGTCATTGTATTCTTTCCAGTTCTTGTAGGTGTCCGTGGCAGAATGGGTGCCGATGAGGCCTTTTCCTGACTTTACGAAATCAACGAGGCTTTTCTTCAGGCGCTCTTCACGACCGGCTTCCTTTGACTTGAAGACCTCGCCGGTGGTGTTGAGAAATATGACCGCGTCAAATCCCTTGAGTTTTTCAGGCTCGAAGAAAGAGTCATCCTCGGTGGCAGTAACTTCAAAGGCGCCAGTGGACTTGCCAATTTGTTTCATTGCCTCGACTCCCGTCGGGATTGAGCCGTGCCGGAAACCGGCTGTTTTTGAGAAAACAAGAACCTTTCTTGCTGCCTTTGGCTTGGCGGGTGCCTTGGCGGGCAGGGATGCAGTAATCTTGTCTGCGTTCTCTGGCTTGGCGGGCTTGGCCGTTTTTCCTTTCTGGGCATTGGCGGCAGCCAGTGCTGCTGCAAGCAGACCTGCAGGAAGCAGGATGGTGAGAAGTTTTATTTTCATGGAGTTGAGGTGATTGCGAGTTTCTGGATGTTTTTAAGTGTATGTCCTATTGTCTGGAATGAATGGCCTACTGTTACCGATTCTCAACATCGGTAATACCGCATCGTTGATTTCAAGGCACGTTTTTTTTGTAAAAAGGCCCATTTCCACAGTATTTCAGGGACGTTTTCAGCTGGATTGCTTCTGCAGGTTCGCCACTACCTGGAAATCCTCAAGTGTGGTGGTGTCGCCGCTGATTTTTCCGCCGGCACAGATTTCCTTGAGCAATCGACGCATGATTTTCCCACTTCGGGTTTTTGGCAGTGTCGCGGTGAAGCGAATGTCGTCGGGCTTGGCAATGGATCCGATCTCCTTGCCAACGTGGGCACGGAGCTCCTTGGCCAGCTTATCACTTTGCTTTACCCCCTCTTTCAGGGTGACGAAGGCGACAATTCCCTGGCCCTTGATTTCATGGGGTTTTCCGACCACTGCCGCCTCGGCCACTGAGACATGTGAGACAAGTGCGCTTTCAACTTCCGCGGTACCAAGCCTGTGTCCGGACACGTTAAGCACATCATCAAGGCGCCCGACAATCCAGAAGTAGCCGTCCTTGTCGCGCCGGGCGCCGTCCCCGGCGGTATAGATGCCGTCGTAATCATCCCAATAGGTTTTGCGATAACGGCGTTTGTCGCCATAAATAGTGCGCAGCATTGAGGGCCATGGCTTGCGAATCACAAGTTTTCCGCCTTCATCAGCTTTACACTCACGCCCGGTCTCATCGAGTATCGCGGCATCGATTCCAAAGAACGGCAGTGTTGCTGTGCCGGGCTTGGTTGGCGTGGCGCCAGGTAGCGGGCTGATCATGATGGCACCGGTCTCGGTTTGCCACCAGGTATCAACGATGGGACATTGCTTGCCGCCAATCTTCTCGTGATACCATATCCATGTTTCCGGATTAATCGGTTCGCCGACAGTGCCAAGCAGTCGCAGGGAACTCAAATTATGTGCTTCAGGGAACTTGTCCCCGGCCTTGATGAAGGCACGAATTGCAGTGGGGGCGGTATAAAAAATAGTAACACCGTGCCGCTCGATGATATCCCAAAATCTACCAAAGTCAGGTTGATTGGGAGCTCCCTCATACATCAGGCAGGTGGCACCGTTAAGTAGTGGCCCGTAGACTATATAGCTGTGGCCGGTGATCCAGCCTACATCCGCCGTGCACCAGTAGATATCCTCATCACGGATATCGAATATATATTTTGTGGTGCAGTAGCTGCCGGTGAGGTAGCCGCCGGTGGTATGCAGGATTCCCTTTGGTTTGCCGGTCGATCCGCTGGTGTAGAGAATAAACAGCGGATGTTCACTGTCGAGCGCTTCAGGGGGGCAGTCTACAGGCGAGCTTGCCATCTCCCTGTGCCACCATACATCCCTGCCGCGTTTCATTTTCACTTTGTTCTTGCAGCGCTCAAGAGCAATAACGGTGTGAACGGATTTTTCCTTCTTCAGGGCTTCGTCGACATTGTCCTTTAAAGGGATTATTTTGCCACGTCGCCATCCACCGTCTGCAGTGATTACCGCGCAGGCTCCGGAGTCCTGCACGCGGTCGAGGATGCTTGCCGCTGAGAATCCTCCAAATATCACGGAGTGAACTGCACCGATACGGGCACATGCCAGCATGGCAATGGCGGCTTCGGGAACCATCGGCATATAAATAATGACCCGATCCCGTTTCTTGATGCCTCGTGCCTTGAGGACGTTGGCGAACTTGCACACCTCCTTGTGCAGTTGAGCGTAAGTGAGCGTGCGGATTTCACCGGGTTCACCTTCCCATATGATGGCGGCCTTGTTCCTGCGGGGACCATCAAGATGCCGGTCGAGGCAGTTCTCGGCGGCATTGATTTTTCCTCCTGTAAACCATTTTGCAGAAGGTGCGTTCCAGTCGAGGACCTTGTTCCATTTTTTTTGCCAGGTAAGTTCACCGGCTTCGCGTCCCCAGAACTTTGACGGCGAGGCTATTGATTGTTTATAGAGTCGCTTATATTCGGCAAGGCTGCCGATTCGTGCGGAGCTGGAGAATTTTTTTGCGGGCTTGAATACCCGATTCTCGGTGAGGTGTGATTCGATATTTTTGCTCATTGTTACCTGCAGGAAAAGAGATATCTATTTGCGGTTCAGGATAGCGAATCGAGCAGTCACGCTCAATGCTTTGTTTTATTGAATATGGCTGCAAGGTCACGGCGACCCAGGAAACGCCAGCTACCGGGTTTCAGTGAAGTGTCGGTAAGGCCGCCGATGCGCACACGGATAAGGCGCGTAACCCGGTATCCGAGGGTATCAAGCATATAGCGGATCTGGCGTTTCAGCCCCTGATGCAGGATAACAGCTATGGAGCGCTTGGTGATTTTTTCAACTGCGAGGGCACGTGCGAATCCTGAAGGCGTATCAACTCCCTGAATAAGGAGTTGAGCATGTTCTTCCCGGAAGGGTGTTGACAGGCTTACCACGTATTCCTTCTCAGTTTTCTTACTTGGATGAGAGAGCCTTTGTGAGGTTTCTCCGCAATTGGTGAGGATGATCAAGCCTTCACTGTCGAAATCAAGCCGTCCGGCATAGTGAATACTGCGTTGGCGGGCCAGATGGGGCGGGAGCAGTTCGAAAATTGTAGGGCGTCCTTCCGGGTCATTACGAGTGCAGAGGTATCCGACCGGTTTATAGAGCAGGATGGTGACCTCTTTATTTTCCCTTTTCAGCGTGCGTCCATCGACGGTTACCTGGTCCTCCTCCCGGATACGGGTGGCAAGTGACAGGCAGGGTTGACCGTTAATCAGCACGCGGCCTTGCGTGACAATAGTCTCGCAGGATCGTCGCGAGCCAAGACCACAATCCGCTAAGAAGCGGTTGATTCGCGGCGGCGGATCGTTGCTGGTGGACAAAGTATAATTTTGCCGGTGCTCCCGCCGGAAATGGAGTGGGCTTACTCGTCCGGCTTGGTCTTGGGCAGACCAAGCGGGGTTGTCCCTTCTTTCCACTGGCCGCGGGACTTGAGCAATTTTACGCGTTCAAAGCGTTTGAGCACGCTGCGCTTGGCGCCAACGGAGGATGATCCTTTGAGACTGCGGTGTTGGGACATGATGTTGTCGATTGATATTTAGCGGACTATACAGGAAATGCGGGGGCGGAAATCTATATGGCTTGCCTTGTCCCGCAAGCCTTTTTATCCGCTACCTGAATGGCAGTTAGACCATGCCCAGTTTCATCTTTCCTTCCTCGGAAATCATGTCCTGATTCCATGGCGGATCCCAGACGAGTTCCACTTGAGCATCATCGACCCCTTTGATGGTCATGATTTTACTTTGTGCATCGGCGGCAATCGTTGGTCCCATGCCGCATCCCGGGGCAGTAAGTGTCATTTTTATCTTGGCGGATTTCTTTTCGTTCTCCTCGAGAACATGACAATCGTACACCAGGCCGAGATCGACGATGTTTACCGGTATCTCGGGATCAAAGACAGTCTTTAATTGCTCCCATACGGCAGCTTGAAAAGCCTCACTTCCGAGATCCTCGCCGGAGTTTATTTTATCGGTTGCCGGTTGTTTTTCTTTTTTCTCATGAATCCCGAGAGCATCCGAGTCCTGTTCGGAGATGCGGGCCAGTCCCTGATCGGTGGCGACCGTGTAGGTGCCGCCAAGTGACTGCGTGATGATGACTTTTGTTCCGGCTGGCAAGGTGAGGGCATCCCCGCTGGGAATCTGGATGGCCTCGATATCGCGCGCGAGTTCTAACTCGCTGCCTTGTTGGGAAGTTTCGCTCATGGTGTTTCTTCGGGTTCAGTGATGGTTATCTGGATTTTTACGGGCAGCGATCCAGGGTCAGTGGACATTTGCTCTGCGGAGAAGTGCCCGCCCATGTTCCTGGGATTGGCGATAGCCTCCTGAAGTTTCTTCTCAAAACCTTCGGTTGGATTGTTCACGGCCTTAACTAAATGGGCATGGGGCGGGATGCAAGCAGCGTAGCAGGACTTTACCCTTTCACCCCTGACTGTCGGGCGGTGGAAGTTGATTGGCCTCTTGAAAAACATTGAGAATACCATTTTGGCGGCTAAAATCCGGCATGGTCAATGATCTTTGACCATAGCGGTCTCTGAAACTAGATTTCACAGGGGAAATGACGAAATTTCTGCTAGCTATCATATGTTCACTGTGCCTCTGGTTGCCAGTTGTTTCTGCAGAGGAGGAAAGTCACGGGGAATCCCTTGCCGGGAAGGTGCCGGGAGGAGCGATGGTTTTTTTTGAGACGCAGGGGCTTGCGGACCTGATCAAGAGTATCCGTTCCTCAGAGGTTTTTAAGTCATTGATTGACAGTGAGGATTTTGAGGATTTAAAGGCCACCGGATTTTTCAAGGAAGCTGCTTTTGCGAGGAGGATGATTGAGTTTGTGCTGCGCATGAGCATCTGGGAGATTAGCGAACGACTTCTTGGCGGACGGTTTGGCGTGGCTGCCTACCCTGCCGGCGAGGGTAAGGATCCACACCTGTTGTTATTGATCAAGCCATCAAAGCCAAGTGATTGGCTCAAGAACAGGATGCGCTTTGCTCCGCTTATCAGGCTGGGATTAAAGCGCATCGACCGGCTTGAATTCGGGAACCTGACGCATGTTTATCGTACCCGGTGGGGCAAGGATGCAGCGACTTTATTCGGTATCAATGAAGGCTGGATAGTGGTGGCAACCGAGAGGGATCTGCTGAAGAATGCAATTGGCCTCCAGTCTTCCAATGATGCCATCCCGAATTTGTCAAAAACCCTTGGGAGCGAAGTTGCATTCAAGGGGCTGACTGACCGGATGGGGGAGGATCATCTTGCCCGCGCATTCCTGGACACGCGGCGACTGACCGAGGTTACTGGTGATAATCTCGGGCTTCCCAAGAAGATCAGTGACCCTGTTCTTGGCCTGTTCCTTGGAGGCGTTGTCGAACTTGTCGACCACAGCGATTTTGCCGGGTTCACCCTGGATTACAGTGACAAGGAGGTGCTCTTCAAGGCGGGCATTGATGCGGGACCCGAGGATGTGAGCGAGGAATACCGGCTTTTCTTCTCAGGAGGATCCGGCGTCGGAGTCAGCTTGCCGCCGAAGGTGCCCGGTTATATAGGCGGGGGTTCGCTGTATCGCTCATTTGGCGACTGGTATCGCAGGAGGGAGGATGCGGTGCGCATTGCCCTGATCCCCGGGGTGGACAGTTTTGATGGGAATGTTGGTGATTTATTAATGGGCAAAGAGGAGGGTGAAGAGGGATTACTGGGCAATAATGTCATGTTTTTGTCGGCCCATGCTGATGATGCGGGTGTTGATGCTTCCGGAATTAAACTCCCGGGTTTTGCATTTGTGGTCGACCTGGACAAGCCTGATGGTGCTGACAGGGACTTGCGCAGATTATTCCGGTCAGCGCTTGTTGATTTGGAGAAGAATAACGATCTTCCCGGAGACGCGTGGCTGGCTGGTTCTGAGATTTATAATAATACTGAGGTTACTTTCGCCAGTCGGCAGGTCGTTGCCGGTGAGCCTCAAATGATCCCCGCCTCGGCGAGGGTGAAGAAACGTTTTATCGTCAGTTCATCGCTCCAACTCTGTCGCCGTATCATTGATGCCCTTAGTGCCGGAGAGATTGCGGTGTTAAAGGGGAAGGATCTGTTCTTTGATTTGCACTTTACTGAATTGGAAAAGTTTTTCGCCTTGAATCAAAAGCAATACGAGGCGGAACTGGTTCGTTCCGGGCGTACATTGGAGCAGGCCAAGATTGATTACCGGAATATAGCCAAGTTATTGACGGGAATGAAGTCGCTGAGTGGGAATTCCAGTGCAAGCAGTGGTAAATTTGAATTTTCAATACGGGGAAAATTTAAATAGCAGGCATCCTGGGCGGAGCTGTCCAGCATCCCGAGGGAGTAAGGCTCTATTGACGTTTATTGGTATGGGATGTTGCCTTGTGCTTACTGCCTGCGCCACTTTTTGGATTCCTTGTAATTTTCACTTTTCTTGAAGCTTCGAGTAACTTCGCCTTCCTGGCTTCATCGGTTTTTTTGTGGATAAGCTGTTGTTGCTGCTGGCGTGCGAAGGCAGTGCGGCGGGCATCCTCGAGCGCCTTTGCCTTCCTGGCCTCATCGGTTTTTTTGCGG
>JAPYUT010000001.1:98887-155411 GCA_029940475.1 Verrucomicrobiales bacterium
CATCGGTTTTTTTGCGGATGAGCTGTTGTTGCTGCTGCTGGCGTGCGAAGGCAGCATGGCGGGCGTCCTCGGGTGATTGAGGTTTCCGGTTCCCTGCATGATCCGGATTATTGTCTTTATTTACTTTTTGGGAGGGAGGGAGCCCGGATTTCAACTTCGTTACCATTGGTGGAGTGACCTTGATGGACGGGGCTGGTTCATTGCCATGCTTAACGCTCACTCCTTTTGGATGCGTGATTTTTCCGATTGTCCGATGGTTAACAGGTAAATTAACCGGCTTCTGGCTGCCGGTGGTAAGCGGGGTGACTTTGTGCGCTATCCGGTCGTTATCGGGTAATGGGGGCAGCTTCCTGATGTTTCTGGATTTAACACCGGCAAGGAGGTGGGCACGCAACTGTTTTTCCTTGATCTTGTCACTGGTGGCATGCCAGCCGTCATCCATTGCTTGATCCTTGATGGAGCGTAGCTCGGGTAACGCGGCTGTCTTCTTTCCGGAAGGATGCCGTTGATGGGCTATTAATTGCTGTTTTCCAGCATCAATCCGGTCAAGCGCGCCGCGCCGCCCTGCTTCAGGTTTGGTCGTCAACCTTGGTATCCTCCGACCCTGACGAAAAGCGAGGAGATCACGATCTGGACCGTGGTTGCAGATGTCTATCCCGGTTGCGTGTTGAATGCCGGTGATCAGGGTTATGTTGCGGGTGGACAAGATGAACGAGAAGTTGGTGCGCCGGTCAAAAATAAACGGGTTACAGTTTCGGGATCCAAAGTTGTTGACGGATACAAAACTATAGTGAGCGGGACCAAGGTTGCAGCGTACATCAATCCAGTTTCCAATCCCTGTCCGGGGTGACCAGGTCGCCGATGGCGGCAGGGGACACCATCCGATGTGGCTGTTCGAAATGCGCCACGATACCCAGGCTGGAGCCCATTGACGCCCGGGGACCCAGCACCAGCCTATATCATGGTAGCGAAGCCATCGTCCGTAGTGGTAGCATGCCCAGCCCCATGGATCGCTTGAGGTGAAGTGCCAGCCAGCGTCAGTGGAGTGCCAACCGCCATCGGTGTAGGGTGCCCAGCTTGCATTACTGCCTGCAATAGAAGGTTGCCAAACCTCACCGTAAGGTTCTGTGGTGAACCATTCCCCATATGGATTAAGTGCCTCGCCAAAGTCGTTGCGCGCTTCAGGATCCGGCGTGAAATCGGCAAGTGGGATATCGGGGGAAGAATCAAGCAGGGCACCGGAGGGCAGATCGGGTTGTGTTTCTTCGAGCGGCAGTGCGCTTGACGCGGGGGTTTCCGCTATCAGGGCCAAAGCGGTCTCGGTAGCCCCATGAACTGGAGAAGTCATATTTTCAGCAGTCGTCGATTCCAGTTCGGTGATCTTCCTTGAGAGTTGCAGGATGATATCCTGCTGAAGATCGAATGCTTTTTGTCCGGGACCACTCCCGGATTCCGTCTGATAAGGTCCTGATTGGGTGCTGATTGTCTCCAGGGGCGGAGTGTTTTTATACTGAGCAATAATTTTTCCGGCAAACATCAGCAAAATGGAAATTGCTATAATTCCCAGAGATGTCCCCACCGTTATCCAAATCTTCATGTCGATTTGGACGGTATTGATGCCCGGATCATTCAATCTCCTGCAGATTTTTTTGTCAGGTAGCCAACCGGGGCTCATGCCGCCTCTGCCAGGTCAGTTACCGGCAGTGATAATCAGGCATGGAGACTTGCATTCGTTTGTGCTGGCCGGTAACCAATTCGTAATGTTGGTTGCTCCAAGGTTACTGTTGCCTTTTATAAATATGAAATTGTTGATTCGCTTCACCTGTTTTTCCATTCTTGTTCCCCTGGGGATTTCATCGGTGTTTGCGCAGCAGGAACCCGCCGGGCGTCCGCAGAGGCTTCATCCCGCTGCCGGAGCGATTGATCTCAATGATGACGGGGTGATTTCTGAGGCTGAGATTAAAAAAGCATCGCAGTCACTGCTTGGGCTGGACAGTAATAAGGATGGTGCTTTATCCCATGACGAACTGATCCCTGCCGGGCTTCGCCGAGGGGGTGGAGCTAGAGCTGGAGCAGGCAGAGGTGGAGCGGGAAGAGGTGGAGGCGGTCCGCGTCCCAATGACCTCGGAGAGGCAGACCTTGATCTCGGAGAGGCGGGAATTGCCTGGTATCCCCGTCTGGAGGATGGCCTGGAAGAGGCAAAGCGAACCAACCGCCCAATTATTTTTATGGCTGCAGCATCGCAGTGCGGTGGGGTTCCTGGAGTGTTCTGACCCGGTTACACTGCAACGCGGAACAGTTTGTTCAGCGATCCAAAAGTCATTGCGGTAACCCGGAAATTTGTATGCATCCGGATTGATTCCTATGAGAGTGAGGAAAACCAGAAAATCGTGCGTAGTCATCTTGGTGGACGCTTTGAGAATACTGCCTTCTGCGTGCTTGCCCCTGATGGTGAGAAACGATTGACCAGGAGCGGTCGCGGTCCAAATCATGTCACGCGTAATTTCGAGGATTTCATGGCCCTTACCGAGGACTATTCTCCGAAGGGTGTGCTTACTGATTCCAGGATTCCGGACTACAACAGTTTTGCCCTTGCCCTTAACGTGTCATCCGCTGACCAGCAGGTATTGGTGGTGATTGCCGGGCCTGAAGGGGATATAAAAGACGCCGGTAAAAGATTGCGTGCCCTTGCATGGGGTGAAGAGATGGTCGGGCGTTTCCAATACGACTTTGAAACTGATCTAAAGAGCCTGGAAAAACCTCTTTCCCTTACGCAGACCAAGCCGGGAATCTACATTATCAAGCCGGATACCTTCGGGCTGGATGGAGAGGTGATGGCTTTCCTACCACTTGCGGCAAAGCTACCTGCGCTCAAGACGGCGATGCTTCACAGCAATAAGCAGTTTGCCCGGACAACCAAGAAGAAGATCTACAGCACGCATGTTGCCGATGGTCGCAGGGAGGGCAAGAGCATCAAGATGGCCATGCCCTTTGGTGAGGATCGGGATGGCGATGGCGAGATTGACCATCGCGCGGGAGCCGGACGGCAGCGTTGATTCGCTAGTATCCCTAAATTAGCTTGGATGACCTGCCTCGCCCGGGGGAGGATTGGCAATCTAGCTGAATGCCTGCTTGATCACCTTGCCGCGGTTACCGACAAAGAAGGGTCGTCCCCCGGAGCCGTGGATACGTTCTTCTGTTGGCATCCCGAGAGCATGGGCAATGGTTGTATGCAGGTCTGCAGGTCCGAATTTCTCACCCTTGATGTTGGTAGCCTTGGCATCGGTTTCACCAATGAACTGACCGCCGTTTACTCCTCCTCCCGCGAGGACTGCGGAGAAGGCTTTCGGGAAATGATTGCGCCCGCCGCGGCTGCTGATTTTCGGGGTACGTCCAAATTCAGTGGTGAGCACCACCATGGTTTCCTTCAGCAGGCCTTTAGCATCCAGGTCAGCGAGTAATGTGGCAAACGGGGCATCCAGTTCCGTGGATTTTCTCTGGCCGGCCTCGAGGCTGTTGTGCATCTGGTCCCACCCGCCAAGTTGCACCTCAACGTAGCGCACGTCGTGTTCAACAAGGCGGCGTGCCAGTAGCAGACCACGGGCAAACTTGCTATCACCATAGCGTTCCCTTAGCGCGCGTGGTTCCTTGTTGATGTCGAAGGCATTGACAGTGGAGGAGTCAAAGAACTTCACTGTCTCGTCGTAAAACTGGGAGTAGGCCTTGACGTTGCCTGTCGGGAAGCGCTCTTCAAATGCCCTGCCGAATTTCTTGGCCAGGGTGATGCGGTTGTTGAATGTGCGGGCGTCAATCTTGGGCAGCAGGTCGCGGATGCCCTTGTTCGGGTCACCGATGGGAAAGGGGCTGTGGTCCGGGGGGAAAAACCCGGGCCCTGGATTGCCACCGCCAACAATAACACTGGCCGGCATGCTCTGGGATGGTCGCCCGAGGAAATGCTGTGCCCAGGATCCTATTTGCGGGTGACTGGTGCCGCTGCGCCTCTTGAAGGCCGTGTGCATGAGGTAGTTGCCGCCGGCGTGGTCACCGGTCTTGGTGCTCATGCTGCGGATGATTGCCAGCTTGTCGGTTTGCTTGGCCAGTTCAGGCAGGAAGTTGGAAATTTGCACGCCGGAGGTCTTGGTCTTAAGCGGTGCGGACTGCCCCTTTACCTCAGCGTCTGTCTTCGGGTCAAAGGTGTCCACGTGCGGCATGCCGCCTGCCATGTAGACAAAGATGATGTTTTTAGCGCTTGCCGGCGTGCCTTTCAGCGTAGTTTTGGCGGCGGCGGCATCTGCGTCGCCGACAAATTCCGGCAGGATACTTACACCGAGCGAGAGCTTGGCGATGCCGGCGAGGAACTCGCGGCGTTCAAGCTGGTGAAGATGGTGGGCGAATTGTTTCATGAGGAATATTGGCGGCGGGGGATTACTTGATGAACATGAATTCCGGGGTGTTGAGCAGTGCCCATATCAGGTCGGTGAGGGCGGCATCGCCACGCTTGATTTCATGAACCATCATGGCCTGCTCGGTTGGAGTCATCTTGCGGCTGAGGATGCTCAGGAAGACAATCTCGGCACGTTTCAGCGGGGTTTTTTCCGCTTTTATCTTCTGGAAGATGAGTGAGTTGCGGTTGGCAAGGATCTGAGTGGCAGCACCGTTCATTAACTCCATTACCTGAGGCACTGACCCTTCAAGGGTTGCCGCGTCGACAAGGAAGTTACGGCTGGACTGCCCGAAGTCGCGCAGGAAATGTCCCTGGGGCGCAGGCTGGGGGAGCTCGCTTGCGCGGGCAAGAACCATGCGGTTTTTACGCGCATCGCGCAGCATCATCATCTCATCACTGCCCTTTTTTGACTTGTTGCTCAGTTTGGCGCTGACCGGTCTGCCGTTGCGGTCGATCAACTCGCTATCCGGCTTGTAGGCATTATAGCGCTCGGCGATCTTGACAAACTCGGGGATTGGCACCGCACCGGTGTCCATCATGTTGATGATGTCATTGTAGGTTTTCCCCGAGGTTCGGCGATAGGCAAAGGGATCCTCAACCATGAGCGTGAGCAGTGAGTCCCAGATTTGCTCAGCTTTCATGCGGCGCAGGACGGGTCCTGGAAAGAAGTAGGGTTCATTGAGCTTGACGGTGCTTGTTGAGGCCAGAGCCAGGTAGGCTTTTGAGGAGACGATGGCCTTGGTAATTGCCCGCAGGTCGTAATTGAGTGCCAGCACGGTTCCCTGCAGGGTGCGCACAAGTTCCGGGTTGTCCCAGTATTCCGGCTCGGGCATGTCATGCAGGGGTTCGGCGGCACCGCGCCCAAGATAGCGTTGCCAGAGGCGATTGCCGAGGTTGATGCTGAAGCGCGGGTTATTGCGAGAAACCAGCCAGTTGGCAAAGCGCATACGCTCACTGGTCGTTCTCGACTTGCTTTCGCTGCCAAAGATGGCCCTGGGCTTGACCACCTGCCCGGGCTTGGCGTCATCATATTCATAAGTGTCAGGGAGCTTGAGGACGGCTTTCGGGTTGGAGTGGACGACGAGCTCGTTGGCAGCGACGATCTCGCGGTAGGCACGGTTGAAGCGATTGGCCAGGCGTCGCAGCTGCTGCTGTCCTTTCTCGTTGGAGGTGTCGATCTTGTGCTTCTTGGCAAGGTGTTCGCGGGCCTGGTTACGGTTGATATAAAGGCTTTTCGGATCTTTCTTGGTGACAGCGGCCTTACCCTTGCCCTTGCGCGGCTTGGCCGGGCGTTTCTGCAGGTTTTCCCGTGTGTCCATCTTGGCGAGGAATGAGGTGAGCTCGTAATACTCAAACTGCGTCCAGTCATGGAATGGCGCGTCGTGGCATTGTGCGCAGGAAATATCGGTCCCCAGGAATGCCTTGGTCATGTAGCTGACATGGTCGAGCTTCATGCCGTTGTCGCGCAGGTGGTAGCCGGTTGCCGGGTTGTCCCAGATGCGTCCCTTGGCGGTGACCATCTCGTGCACCATCCTGTCAAAGGGGCGGTTGGACTTGAGCTGCTGCTTGAGCCAGAAGCTGAAGGCGTCAGTACGTAGCTTGGTGCCCGGAACCTGGCTCTGGATGCGCAGCAGGTCGGCGATCCAGTTGTAATTGTGACTTACGAAGCCATCCGAGGCCAGCAGCCGGTCAATCAAGGCATCGCGCTTGCCGGCATTCATGGATTTCACGAATTTCTGGACTTCATCGTGGGTGGGGATGCGCCCGGCCAGGTCCGTGTAGACACGGCGCACAAAGAGGTGGTCATTGAGCCCGACGTTGTAAGTTATTTTTGTCTTTGCCAGTCCGGCATTAACCGCGGCATTGATCCGGGCGGTGGCTTCATTGATCAGTTCATCGCTTGGCGCGGAAATGACAACGGCATTGAGTATTGCGCAGGCGAAGATTGTGGGGGTAATGATTCGCATCTCTTATAAACTTCCTTTGCTGGGTTATTATAACGCAGAAAACGGATTTTTCCTACACGAAGTCGCCGCCTTACTGCGGAGAAACCGTTTGTTTTTCTTTTTCGGCACTTTTCCCGGCCAATAACCAGGCCCGTTCAATGCAGGCGATGGTGATCTTTTCACAGTAGTCTTTTTTCCCGTTCTCAAAGATGCAGAGGATGTCGCCCTTGCCGGTTATTGCCATGTCGGAATAACCCGCAAGCCCTTTGTTGATGACGCGGCTCGCTGCCCAGCTCCTGCCCTCATCACGACTGAGGCGCAGGGTCATGTTCTTCCGGCTCCAGATTGAGAATCCGCCATGATGATTGACGGCGGGATTGAGAAAGAGAATCTCCTTGTCGTTGAATCTGATCATGCTGGCCTGGCAGGCGGGACAGGGCAGGTTCTTGTCCACCACGGGCTTGGACCAGGTCAAGCCGTGATCCTTACTTACCGAAGTGAGCCGGTAACCGAAGGAATAAACACCGGGAGCCGCTGTGCGCATGTTCATGAGCAGTGAGCCGTCACTGCGCTCCACAATGGTGCACTCGCCGTGCCGGAACTCCGGCACCCAGGGAATGGCTCCGCCGATCTTCCAGGTTTTTCCTCCATCGTCGGAATAGATGATACAGGACTGCCCCCGGCCTTTACCGTCCACCTTGTGCCCAACGTAAGAGGGGGCAATAAGGCGACCCTTGCTGGTGTGAATCCCGTGGACCGGACCCGCCCCGACACCGACCGGCGATCCCCCGAAGTCCGCCAGGAAGTTACCCTTCCTGTATTCCGGGGCCTTGGGATCATCCGAGGTGGTGGTCAAGGGTGACCAGGTCTTCCCCTCATCAGTGCTCATGGTATGAAAAAAGCAGTCCGGCCCGTTCCGGGTAAAGAGCAGATGCACGGTTTTGCCGTCGCGCTCGATGATCGGGCAGGGGTTGCCTACGCGAATCGGGGCATCACCGCCCTCTTCGTGGATGAGGATTGTTTTCAGCCAGGTTTCCCCCCCGTCCTCACTGCGCCTTAAGAGCAGGTCGACATCACCGTGATCCCTGCGACTTTTCTTTCGTCCCTCACAGAATAGCAACACGGTTCCCTTTGCGGTGATTACCATGGTGGGGATACGATAAGTGTGATAGCCGTCCTGGTGCCGTGCGAAGATGTCCTTGCGGAAAAGTAGCCCGTCCTCGGCCGGGCATGTCAGGCTTCCAAGCCAAAGCCCAAGTGAAATGGTAAGGGCTGAGGTGAAGACTCTTTTCAAGGGTTGCGCTGTCATTGGTTGCAGTGGGCATTAAACCGTGATCTTAGGGATTTCACAAAACAATGCTCCATTGCTCCAGGGATATTGGGTGCAATGAGCCCTTCCCCTGCAATCTGCCGAATTGTCTTTGAGCCTTCTTTCCCGTGCCTAGGAGATAATGTCGTTTACCACCCGCCCGTGGACGTCGGTCAGGCGGAAGTCACGCCCGGCGTAACGGTAAGTGAGCTGTTCATGGTCGATGCCCAGCAGGTGAAGGATAGTGGCATGCAGGTCGTGGAAGTGTACCGGTTTGTCCTGTGCGTAGTAGCCGTAATCATCGGTGGAACCGTATTGAATCCCGGGCTTGGTTCCACCCCCTGCCATGAACATGGTAAAACCGTGGGGGTTGTGGTCCCGGCCGTCATTTCCCTGGGCGGTGGGTGTACGTCCAAACTCGCTGCCCCACAGGACAATCGTGTCCTCCAGAAGTCCACGTTGCTTAAGGTCAGTGATCAGGGCTGCGACCGGCTGGTCCATCTCGGCGGAGAGTTTCTTGTGTTCCTTGCGCAGGTTGGAGTGGGAATCCCAGTAGCGGTGGGTGATCTGCACAAAGCGCACCCCGGCCTCGCTGAATCGCCTGGCCATCAGGCACTGTTCGGCGAAGCTCTTGGTGGGAGCCTGGTCCGCTCCGTACATTTTCATGATGTGGGCGGGCTCATTGGAGATATCCTGGATGCCGGGGACCTCCATCTGCATGCGGAAGGCAAGCTCATAGGAGGCGATGCGTGACTCGAGTTCAGGATCGGTGCCGTGGGTTGCCAGGTGATCGCGGTTGAAGGCCTTGATGAGATCGATTTCCTGCAATTGTTTCTCCCGCTTGGTGATAGGACTGTCGATGAAGGGGATTTTCATGTTAGCGCCACTGCCGCTGATGCGCGTGCCGCCGTATTTGGCGGGTAAAAAAGCCGGCGACCATGCACCTGCCCCGCCGTGGCTGCCGCTCGGGTTGATGGTGATGAAGCCCGGCAGGTTGTCGTTCTCGCTGCCCAGCCCGTAGTTGATCCAGGCGCCCATGGCCGGCCGGGTGAAGGTGTCCGACCCGGTGTGCAGCTCGAGGAGGGCACCGCCGTGGCGTGAGTTTGAGCAATGCATCGAGCGGATGAAGCACAAGTCGTCGGCAATCGAGGCGATATTGGGGAGCAACTCACTGACTTGTGCGCCACTTTCACCGTGTTGGGCGAACTTCCACGGCGAGGGGAGGAGATTGCCGGTCTTGTGTGAGACGATACGCGGTTCCTTGAAGGGCAGCGGTTTGCCGGAATCACGCTTCAGCAGGGGCTTGGGATCAAAAAGGTCCACGCTCGAGGGACCGCCATGCATGAAGACAAAGATGACACGCTTGGCCCGGGCAGTGGTCGGTCCGGGCTTACTTGCTGCCGCGCCATTTCCCGTCAACATGGCGTTTAGCGCCAGTGCCCCGAACCCCGCACCGGCCTGTTGCAGCATGGCGCGGCGCGTGGCGGGCACAGGCAAGCGGTCTTGGCAGAGGTTCATCAGTGAAACTATTGAATATAGAGGAATTCGTTGGTGGCGAACAGTGCCCTTGTAAACGCGGCCCATGCGGCACTGTTCTCATCCTTACCGTAGGCGCCTGCAAAAATCTCACCCCTTTCTCTCTCCGCCGTCGTGGCTTCCCTTCCCAGCAGGTGCAGGATGAGCCAGGAGGCGCGGTCTTTGTTGCCCGCTTCCCGGGTGTCCCCAAGCAGTATCTCAGCCAGTGCCCTGGAGGACTTGTGGACCAGTTCGCTGTTCATCAGGTAAAGTGCCTGCGGGGTGACGGAAGACACGTTGCGCCTGCCGGTGATCACCGCGGGATCGGGAAAATCAAAGGCTTTCTGGCCGTCATAGCCCGAGCTGCGCAAAACAGGAAGATAGATGGTGCGGCGCATGCTCTTTATATATTCTGCCTGCTTCTTGCGATCCACATATTTGTGGGACTGCTCGGTTAGCATTGAGCTGCCCATGGTGAGGTCAAGGCGGTTGGACTTGAAGAGGATCGAGTCACGCAGCACCTCGGATTCTATACGGCGGGCTTTCCAGCGGGCAAAAAGCCTGTTTTCCGGATCAGTTTCCTTCAGGACGGGGTCAGCCAGCAGGGATTGCCGATAGGTGGCAGAGTTCATGATTGCACGGTGTAAGTGCTTAATGGACCAACCTGAGGCAATGAGGCGACGCGCCAGGTGATCCAGCAGGGAGGGATGACTGGGCTGTTGGCCCAGGTGGCCGAAATTATCAGGTGTGGTGACAATGCCGCGGCCAAAATGCCAGTGCCATATGCGGTTGGCAATGACCCGTGCGGTGAGTGGATGCTCAGGGGAGGCTATCCAGTTGGCCAGCTGCAGCCGTCCGCTTTGGTCACCGGGTATTTTCGGTTGTGCTTTACCTGCGATTGCCACGGGCATTCTCCGGGGAATAAGCACCCCAAGGGTTTGGTAGTCGCCACGCAGGTGGACCTTGGCGTCCTTTGTGGGATATTCGGTGACACCCATCACCTCAAAGGCAGGCGGCAAATCCTTGCGCAACCGGTCGATCTCCTCACCAATACGCTTTTTTTCCTCCCCCGGGGTCGCCTTATCCGCCTTGTGTTTCTCCAGGTCAGCAATTTTGCTTCGCCGCTGAGTGTGCTTTTCCTCGGAGAGGTCGTGCTGGTGGAACTGAGCCACCACGCTGTATTTGGTGAGTGTCTTTGTCGACAGGAAGATTCCAGCAAGGCCGTAGTAATCCTCGATCGAAACCGGGTCGAACTTGTGGTCATGGCACCTGGCGCAACCAAAGGTCATGCCGAGGAAGGCCCTGCCTGTGGTGTCAATCTGCTCGTCGACAATGTCGCGGCGCATCTTGTCGGGATCATCACAGGCGAGCATCTTGGGGCCCACGGAGAGGAAACCCACACCGAGGGTTTGTGTGCGTTTCTGTTCAAGGTTATCGGCGGGCAGCAGGTCGCCTGCGAGTTGCTCAATAATGAAACGGTTGAAAGGCTTGTCGTCATTAAAGGATGCAATGACGTAGTCGCGGTAACGATATGCCACCGGATGTACAATGTCCTCGTCCATGCCGTTGGAATCAGCGTAGCGGGCGACGTCCAGCCAGTGTCGCCCCCAGCGCTCCCCGTAGCGGGGCGAGGCGAGCAGCTCGTCAATCAGCCTTTGCCAGGCATCAGGTCGCTGGTCTTCAAGGAAGGATTGCAATTGCGGGGTCGTCGGGGGAAGCCCGTGCAGGTCCAGATAAGCGCGACGAACCAGGCTGCGCCGGTCAGCATGACGGGTGGGGAGCAAACCGGCCTTCTCGATTTCTTCGAGGATAAAATAATCAAGGGGTTCACGGGGCCATTTACCGTCCTTTACCCCTGGCTGCGGGGGCTCGGAAGGCCGGATGAAAGACCAGAACCTGTCACCACCGCCGGAATCCCCGCCCGTATTTTCGGCAGGTAGTGGCCCGGGCTGAAGGGTGAGCATGCTGATGACGACGGCCAATATGGCATGACCGGGTTCTCTTGGCGGGCAAAACACGTTTCTATAAGGTGCTTTTGTCTTCCCGTGAGGTCAAGGATACCTCCTGCTGATTCTTTTAATGTGACTTTCCAGGTGCGTATTTGGGATGGACATCGTGATCGTGTTTGGGTTTGCTTGGGGCTGGTGCACGCCCTTGAGGCTGCAAACCTGCCATGACATGAGTGAAGCTGATGATGATTACGGACTGAGCCCGAACAAGGAGGTAACCCGGATCGCGCCGCCTGCCGTCGATTATCTGCCCCCGGTTCCGGAAATCTATCAACCTAAAATCGGTGTTATAGGCACCGGTGGTATCAGTGAATTTCACCTCAAGGCTTATAAGCACTGCGGTTGGCAGGTCGCCGCACTTCATAACCGGACGCGCTCGAAGGCTGAGGACAAGCGGGATGAGTTTTACCCCGCAGCCGTGGTGGTTGATGATTACCGCGAGATTCTCGATGATGATGCCATTGACGTGGTTGATATCACGCCGCACCCGGATGAGCGGGTTGCGATTGTCCGCGAAGCCCTCGAGGCGGGGAAACATGTCCTCAGCCAGAAACCTTTTGTTCTCGACCTCGATGAAGGCGGCGACCTTGCCGACCTTGCCGAGGCAAACGGGGTCCTCCTGGCAGTGAACCAGAATGGTCGCTGGGCACCGCATTTTTCCTACATGCGCAATGCCGTTGCCGATGGCCTGATCGGCGAGGTGCTCAGTGTTGACCTTTCCCTGCAGTGGGACCAGACATGGATTGCCGGCATCGAGAGCTTTGAGAAAATCCATCACCTCATCCTCTATGATTTTGCCGTGCACTGGTTTGACATCACCAACTGCTTCATGCGTGGGCGGGATGCACGAAGTGTCTATGCCTCGGCAGTGCGTTTCGAGGAGCAGAAGTTTGGTCCTCCGGCCCTTGCCTCCGTGGTGATTGATTACCCGGGGGCACAGGTGCGCATGGCCTTCAACTCACACACCCAACTCGGCGAGGAGGACGTCACCACCATTGTTGGAACCAAGGGAACCCTGCGCAGCCGGGGACCGGGACTCAATGACCAGTCGAAAATGGAAATTTACCTTGAGCAGGGGCAGGTTGAGGTGCCGCTTGAGGGTTGTTGGTTTGAGAGTGGTTTCCAGGGGACCATGGGAGAGCTTTTATGTGCGATCGAGCAGGGGCGTGAACCCAACAACAGTGCCCGGGACAACCTGCGCTCCCTGGCGCTGTGCTTTGCCGCGCTGAAGAGTGCGGATACCGGCCAGCCTTGTCGCCCCGGCGATGTGCGCAGCATTAAATCCTAACATTACCATGAGACTATCTATCCTGACCCTGTCCTTTCCCCTGTTGCTTTCACTGGCAAATGAGCGTGCCCGGGCCCTCGAGCCCGTTCCCGACAAGCTGGTAGTACTCGGTTTTGATGACTGCAACAAGTCGGACCGGCACTTTGTGGCGGAGGTGCTCAAGAAGCACGGCTTCGGGGCGACTTTCTATGTCACCGAGGGACTCGGATTCCATAGCGGCAAGGGGCATTACATCACCTGGGAGGAGATCGCTGAATTGCACAAGATGGGCTTTGAGATCGGTAATCACACCAAGTCGCACCCGAATGTCACCCGCCTCTCACGCGAGCAGCTCAAGGCGGAACTCACCCACATCGAGAAGCGCTGCGCGGAACACGGGATCATAAAACCGACAACCTTCGCCTTCCCTGGATTTTCCAACAACCTGAGGGCGGTTGAGGTCCTGGCCGAGATGGGATACCTCTTTGCGCGCCGTGGAGTTGGCCCGGAATATCCCGACAGCGGATCCGGAGCCCGTGGGCCTGCCTACGATCCCGCTCACGATCACCCTTTGCTCATACCCACCACCGGGTATGCGGGGCCGAAATGGGGAATGAAGGATTTACAATGGGCGCTGAGGCAGGCAAAGGACGGCAAGATTGCAATACTTTGTTTCCATGGGGTTCCGGCACTCGACCACCCCTGGGTGAATTGCCAACCGGAGGCATTCAAGAAATACATGCAATTGTTGAAGGACGAGGGTTGCACGGTGATTGCGATGCGTGAGTTGGCCAGATACGTGGATCCAAAGAAACAGCCGAAGGATGCCTATGCGCCGATTCGCGCCCGCGTGAAGAAATGAGCAGGGAGGCTAAACGATTTGAAGGTCAGGTCGCGGTGGTGACCGGCGCTGCTGATGGTATCGGCAGGCATGTTGCTGAGCGACTGGCGGGTGAAGGCGCGAAAGTGGTGCTTCTCGACCGGGATGACGAACGCCTGGAGGTCAGTGCCACCGGGATTCCTGGCGCGAGCTCACAGGTAGTGGACATCTGCGATGATACTGCGGTTTGCGCGGCGTTTGATGCGATCATGGCAGGGCATGGCAGGATTGATATTGTTGTGAATTGCGCCGGTATCGTTGGCCCCAACGCGCGCCGGGTCACTGAGGTTGAGGTCGCGGAATTTGATGATGTTTATGCTGTCAATCTGCGCGGTTCATTCTTGGTGACCAAATATGCCCTACGGCACATGGAGGGACGCAACTACGGGAGGATTCTGCTTTTTGCCTCGATTGCCGGCAAGGAGGGCAATGCCGGCATGGTGGCATATTCGGCAACCAAGGCCGGAGTGATCGGGTTGGCGAAGAGCGCCGGCAAGGACTTTGCCGAGACGGGAATTACCGTCAATGCCATTGCTCCCGCAGTGATCCGCACCGGGATGGTGGAGGCACTCGACCAGTGGCAGGTGGATTACATGACCGGGAAGATTCCCATGAAGCGCTGCGGAACCCTTGATGAGGTCACTGCCCTGGCGTGCTGGATCGTCTCACCGGAGGCAAGCTTCACCACAGGTGCGGTGTTTGATCTCTCCGGCGGCAGGGCGACCTACTAGGGATTGCCTTTTTCAGGCATCCTCATGATTCCATAAATTGGCGGTAGATATTGAGTGTTTCATTTGCCATGCGCCGGCCGGTGCATTTTTCCATGACGCCCATCCGGCCTTCTTCTCCCAGTTGTCCTGCCTTGCCGGGATTTTCCAGAAGGGTTGCCAGGGAAGCCGCCAGGGCATTGGAATCTCCCGGGGCAATGAGAATCCCGCCCCCGGTTTTACTGAGCATCTCGGGAAATATACCGTGTTCGGGTTGCACAACGGGAATGCCACTGGCCAGGGCCTCAAGCACCGGCAGGCCCTTTGGCTCAGGGTAGCTTGTCGGCAGTGAGAAGACATCAATCGAGCTGAAGAATTCAAGTTTTCCCTGCCGGTCGGGTGCCCCTGTGTAATTGAAATTCTGCCTTAACCCTGCTGCTTCAATCCGCTTCACCTGTGTTTCGAAGAATGCGCGATTATTTTCCCCGAGCCAGCCTCCCGCCCTCAGGCAGGCTTTGCCCAGGTGGTGTTCACTGTGAAGACGGATAAAGGCATCGACTATCCGGGCAAAGCCTTTCTCGGGGGCAATCCTGCCGAAGTAGCCGACAGTCGGCGGCCTGCCGCTGATCCTCTTTAATCCGGAAAAATCATGGGTGTCGATACCAAGGGTGACGATGTGGAATTTTTCCCGCGGGATTTCGAGGAGTGCTGCCATGCTTTGAGCATAAGATTCACTGAAAGTGATGAAGCCGTCGACCTCGAGGGCGAGGCGTCGCAATTCGGCCAGGACCTCGGGGCGGTGTTGGTCTGTGAGTTGCTCAAGGAAGAGGTCGTCTCCCTGCAGGGTGACCAGCACAGGGACATTGAGGTCACGTTTGAGGGCGGGGACAAAGCCGGCAATGAGCAGGTTACTGAGATTGACCAGGTCCGGGCGTGCCTTTTCCTTCATCCATGCAACGCATCGGGCAACCTCATTGCGCTGGTTGCCGTGTTCGCCGCGGAGCATGGACAGGGTCAATTCACCGAGTTGTCCGGCATTGACCTTGATCGAATTTTTGGCGGTGAGGCGGTTGATGAATCCGGGACGATCCAGCCAGCTTGTCAGGGAACGGGGGAGTTTCCTGAATATCCGCGATTTCTGCCCCAGATAAACACTGACGCCCCCGAACAGGAGGTCATCATCACTGGCGTTCTCGACATCAGTGCGGATTGGCGTGTAAACAGGCACCAGGATGACATCGCATTGTAATGCGCGCAGTTCGTGCGCGAGGTTGTTGTCACGCAGGCAACTGCCGCATATCATTCCGGCTGCTCCGGCTGTCACATAGGTTAAACGCATGGCTCAGCAGGGGCAATGGTCGACAATCCGGCCAGAGAGGTCAAGTGGCAGAGGGGGTTGATTTATTCCGTAAGGGCACCACATTCTCGCCGATGTTTCCCAGTCACCTTCTTTTCCAGCGTATTCCGGATGATCTTACAGGCGCAATTGTCAATTACCTGCGCAATGAGGAACGGGAGGTCTACAAATCTACCCTCGCGACACTTGCCACGGGACGCAGGTTGCGGCCGGTATTTATCCAGAAGCGACCGCTTGAAGGCCAGATTGCCTGGATGAAGCAATCCCTGAAGTTGAAGAACGCAGAGAGTATTGCCGACCAGGTCCTGCAGGTATGGTTGCTGAAATCTAAGAAAGACATGGTGGTAGGGTTTCTCGAGGCCGTCGGTATTGAGCATGATGGTGATGGATCAGTAGAGGAGTTGCCCGAGGAGATAGACATTGAAAAGCTTCAAGCCGGTATCGAGAAAATGCTTGAGGCCCATTCTGTGGATGAGGTTAAGCTTTACCTGCACATGTTTCAGTCCCAGCGGCCCGGAGGTTGGGAGCAACTGGGCAAGTTGCTGGAAGAGGATGAGCGACTTAAGCTCTAGGTTTTATGCAAAGTAATGGGCGATAGCCTCAGCGACACCTGCTCCACAGGAATTTCTCGCCACATATCCTCCGCGATTGGTAATTTCCTCTTTGATTTCCGGTATGGCATTACCGGGGCAGGCAATCATTGAGGCTACATTTCCCTGCAGCATCGAGAGGTCGTTATAATTATCGCCGATAGCAAAGATTGCAGGGGGTTGAATTTTTAGCTTGCCTCCGATTTCTGTGACTGCGCTGCCCTTGTTATAGAAGACATGGGAGAACCTGAGGTAGATGGAATTGCGCTCGTAGGAGAGTTGCATTGCACCGGCATCCCTGATTGCCTGGTCGATAAATGAGCACAGGCCGTCCATTTCAGCATTATTACGCGCGATAATGCCGGCAGGCTCCTCAGGTTCAGCCACCCAACTGGCGTCACTCTCGCTGTTGACGAAATCTTGCACGGTGCGCAGCAGTTTGCGGTGTTTGCGGAATAATCTTTTATGATCCCTGCGGCAGCGTTTGTTCCAGTCCCCGAAATCAATCCAACGGCGGAAAGCGGTGGGCTCATAGATTTCGCGCTCACAGGTGACCAGGTAATCCGGAAAATTACGCAGGCCGCAGTTATTGATGCCGGTTACGGCATCAAAAAGTGATCGACCGGTATTGATGGCAAATAATGCACCTTTTTCCCGCATGTCCTGCAGGGTCTGGGCAAGGGCAGGGTCAATGCAATTGGGCTTCGAGGGATCAATAAATGTCCCGTCAAAATCAAAACAAAGCAGAAGTTCTGGATTTACTGTTGCTTTTGGCATTGGCAATGATGCCGGCAATCCTAGCGGTGAATTGGAAATTGACACCTATTTTCGACACTGGACTCGGGGGCGCTCAGTGGCGATAGTCAACCCCATGAAATCCGCATACGAACTGGCAATGGAACGTCTCGAGAAAGAATCTCCGCAGGTGAGCCTCAGTGAAGAGAAGAAGCAGGAGATCGCCGATATTGACAGGAAATGCCGGGCCAAGATTGCCGAGCGTAAATTATTCCTGCAGGGAAAACTTGAGGAGGCGAATGCTGAGGGGGACCTGAGTGCAGTAGCCCAGATCGAGGATGAACTGGCACGTGAGATTCGCTCACTTGAGGCCAGGTGCGAAGAGCAGAAGGAAGCCGCGAGGGATGTCGGGAGTAATTGAGGGCCCGGCGTTTCTTTGACAACTGCCGTTGCCGGTCCCGTTAAGCGATTCCGAATCGCAGCAGGAGATCATCTTTTGTTTGAACGCCCCGCTTGCCCGGCATGGGCACCCGCGTCTTTTGGCCGCCTGTTAATGCCGTGCCCTGACAGCAGGGGGATCAACCTGTGTGGTCCCGCCCCGGAGCGCTAGGTTGAGATACCGTGATTGCGTTGCTTTATCATCAGGTGCGGGTTTTCATAGATGGCACCGTTTTCCAGTGCGGTTGTACCGACGACAAGGCTCATGGCGGGGAGTTCTGCAAGGTGCAGGGCGGGATGAAGGATTTTTTCTTCGCCGACAGTCAACTTGGGAATGTAGATGCGTTTGATCTTTTCAAATTCCAGGCACATGAATGTTGAGATATGCGGTGCCATCGGCAGCTCATTAAGATAACCGATTACTCCCTGCCCATTGAGAACGTCGACCACTTCGCCGCTGTCAGTATCGATCGAGACCCCGATGCCGCGGTGTTCCGTCATCACGCGTGATTCAGGTTGTTGCGTATCGAGCAGTCCGAAGAACAGGTGTTGCCCGGGCTGGAGTATGCGCAGTTCGATTTCAAACACGACCTCACCGCTATCCATTGGGATTGTTGCGTCATGGAGACGGGTGACGTTGAATTTCTGATTTTCGAACCTGGCGGCGCGCATATTCATGTTGTGTTGTCGTAAAAGAGGAAAAGTTGATACTTTTTTAAGCAGGGAAGATGCCTATCTATAGAAAAACTTTAGATAGGTAAAACCATAATTATTATAATTAATATATAAAAATAGTAATTTCAACAATTAAATACATTTTCACTAACTTAAATATTGGGATCGATAAGACAGGAACTTTCTCTTGGTTTAGCCGGCTGACAGTGAGCAAAGCTCAGGACAAGATCCCATGAGGATGGGTATAATTACTTAAGCTATAGTTATTTAACCCGTTGCTTATTGGCTGCATCAAATTGGCTTCGCCAAAAATCCAGACGTTGCTTAATGCGCATTTCCTGGCCGTTTTCCGTGGGTTCATAATAGCTGCGCCCCTCCGGCAGATAGGCCTGGGCAACGAAATTGCCCTCGTAGTTATGGCTGTAGAGGTAATCCTTCCCGTGCCCGAGTTGTTCTGCCCCTTTATAATGACTGTCCTTGAGGTGTTTTGGAACGGCCAGGGTTCGCCCCTGCGTAATGTCTTTCTGCGCGGCAAGCAGGCCTGCGTAGCAGCGGTTGCTCTTTGGCGCGGTGGCGATATAGAGCGCGGCATGTGCTAGGGGAATCTGCGCCTCGGGTAGCCCGATAAACTCTGCAGCCTGCTGGGCAGCGATAGCGACCTGCAATGCGTTGGAGTCAGCGAGCCCGACATCCTCAGAGGCGGCGATCACAATTCGCCGGGCAATAAAGCGGATGTCTTCACCGGCGTAGAGCATCTTGGCCAGCCAGTAGAGGGTGGCATCGGGATCAGAACCGCGCATCGATTTAATGAAGGCGCTGATGGTATCATAGTGGGCATCACCATCGCCATCGTAGACCACGGTTTTCTGCTGGATTGATTCTTCAGCTACCTTGAGATCAAAGTGAATTGTCCCGTCATTGCCCGGGGGAGTGGTGGCGACCCCGAGTTCAAGCGCATTCAGGCATTTCCGTGCGTCGCCGTCGCATTTGGTGACCAGCAGTTCCAGGGCATCATCAGAGATGGTGACCCGCTGTTTTCCCAGCCCGCGCTCTTCATCTTCAAGTGCCCGGTGGACAAGATCGCTGAGGTCGGAACTCTCAAGCGGTTCAAGCTGGAATACCTGGGATCGTGAAACCAGCGGGCTGTTGATATAGAAGAAGGGGTTATGGGTGGTGGCTCCTATGAAGCGCACGGTTCCCCGTTCAATATGCGGCAGCAGGACATCCTGCTGGGCCTTGTTGAAGCGATGGATCTCGTCAACGAATAGCGTGGTGGTCGTTGCATGCAGGCGCTTGATGGAATTTGCCGCCTCGACCGATTTACGGATCTCGGCGACATTGCTCTCAACGCCGCTCAGGTTAATGAAGCGTGACTTGCTGTGGGCTGCGATGACTCTGGCCAAGCTTGTCTTACCAACGCCAGGAGGACCGTAAAAGATCAGTGAAGCAAAGCGGTCGGCTATAATTGCGCGCCGCAGCAACTTGCCTTCACCGAGGATATGCTGCTGGCCCGCGTAATCCTCCAGGCACTGCGGTCGCATCCTTGCGGCCAGTGGCATGGCATCCTCATCGACTGCATCAGGCGGTATCCTCCCGGGGTCTTCCTGCTCGAAAAAATCGTCCATTATATTGCGGATTTCGCCCGCCCCGGACGCAATCTTATGGATTCAATGCCGCGGGCTGACCAGAATGCCATACCGCTGAAGTAGATTCCAAGGACGAATATATGATAGGCGAAGTTAAGGTTCATCATCTCGGCAATGGTCAGGTGAAAAATGATGAGGGTCACCGCGTATGCCCCGCCGATTTTGCGTCCGGCAAGCAGCAGGAAGGCAAGCAGCTCAAGCAGGAAGCCGGGGGCCAGGAAAACCGGCGCCCAGCCCGGGGCAGTCATCATGGTTTTTTCCAGCCAAAGAGCGAGAGGAGTAAGCGTTTCACTGATGATTCCATAGCTGCCCTGGGCCTGTCCGGGCTCCTGCAGGCTGTTGTAATACTCCATGCGCTGGGCCTTGACGATCTGCAGCGGGAAGTAGCGGGAGTCGGCAATCCAGCTGCCATTGGCCAGCCACTTGGTGATGGCGCTCACGATGTAGGCCGCGGCGATCATCTGCTGGGTATACCAGACGGCCATGCGTCCCTCCTTGAGGCGCCTTGATGAAGCCGGGAGTCCTGATTTGTGCCGGGTGAGAGCCGCATAGAGGTGCCAGGCGCATTGCACCAGCAGGCAGAGCGCGATGATCTGGGTGCTGTGGGTTGCCGCCTTTTGCGAGTTGATCAGGGTTCCGCAGCTCACCGTGATAAACAGCATCACCGGCAATGCGGCAAAGAGCAGGCGCCCGCTGCAGTATAAAACCAGGGCCGCGCAAAGCACTCCGCGCAGCATGGTGAGTGTTTCCGGCTCGGAGAGGAAGGTGAAATCCAGACCGAACCACTTCGCCATGCCAACCGGTGCCGCCTGTTCATGCAGGGTGATCCTCTCGGGGATCACCTGCCAGACCACAAATGCGAAGAGCAGGCGCATGACCAGCAACTCGCAGGCTGAGAATTCGATCGGCTTGAAGAGCGCCTTGAACCTGGGGAATATCTTTTTCACTTTGGCGGCAGGTCGATCTCGGCAATGAATTGCGGCGGACGTTCATCCACCTTGCCCTCATGCATGTAGATATCGACATGGTAGAGTTTGATCGGTGCTTGTTTTTCAAGCCGTGCCCTGGCGGGTGGGGTGCAGTTGCGGTACACCTGCGCGAGGGCCTGCTCACCGGCCTCGCGGCGTTGCTCAACCGTCAGGTTGCGCTTACGTTTGTGGAGATCCTTGCGCTTGCTGTCAAGGTCACGGTCATAGGGTTTCTTCAATTTTCCGGTGCGGATGCCGGCGGTCACTGTCTCCAGGGCCAAGGGTTGATCGTCCTTGCCGGCAACGAAGACGTAATAGGTGTGGTCGGTGAACGAGGCATACATTGGGTAGTGCGAGAAAGGATAGTTGTCGCGAAGCGCCATGTTTGCGATGAGCAGGACCACGCAGGCCTTGATCGTTAGCCCGCGGTCAAAAAACAAAAGCACGGCGGCGGCGGCAAGACATAGCAGGTAGTGGAAGGGCAGGGGATCTGTCTTGGTGAGCATCTGCAGCTTACCCTCATAAAAAACGCACACGATGAGTAGAAATACCGGGGACTTGCACGGAAACTTCCAGATTTTCCGCAGGAGTATTTCAAGTTTTTCCGGCATCGTTATTCGTCGTTATTCCCTAGATCTCAAAAGCCAGGATGTCATTTGATCGTTCCAGATCCAGCAGGTCCTGGATGGAGTGAGCGCCAAGATGGTCGTTCACAAGGTCACGCAGTTGGCTGAAGCACTGTTCCAGCCCGGGGGGGATAGTAACGGATGAACTGTTTTCTTGATCGGTGCCGAAGGGTTGGAAAGAGCCGTCGATAAGTTCCAGAATTTCAACCAGCGGGATATCGCCGGGAGATTTGTCCAGGAGGTAACCTCCTCCTGCGCCGCGCTTGCTGCGCAGCAGGCCGCCTTTTTTCAGGGTGAGAAGGATTTGCTCGAGAAACTTCACCGGGATCACTTCCGATTTCGACAAGTCACTGATTTGCACCGGACGGGTTCCCGGGTGCCTGGCAATGGCAAGCACTGCGCGCATGGCGTATTGCGCCTTCTTCGAGATTTTCATCCGGTAATGGAAACTATACCTATCCGATAGAGAATTAACATTCAAGGACTATATACGGGCTTGAATATCAGTGCCGGAGGGGTGAAAATACCCTTACCCTTAAAAAGGGGGCGTTCTGGTTTCGACTGATAATGTGAAACCTGGGTCGCATGCCGAGGATGATTTGCAGGCCTCGTAAAAAAGCGGATCAAAAACCATATAAATGCCGATTCTAACGAATTAGCTCTCGCCGCTTAAGGCGACGTCTCGCTCCTGACGCCTGTTAGGGGGACGAGGCGACGACAACAGGCTAGCCCTTTGCCGGGGTGTCCGCGGTGAAGGTCGAAAATACACAGGGCAACCGGGGATGAATGACCTTGTCGGATGCGGTCGCCATCTCCAGCATAAGCACCGAACAAGCATGTAGACGCCTAGGCGGAAGGTTAACAGGACAGGGGTTCGACTCCCCTCGCCTCCACTTTTCTCACCCCGGTTTTTTTCCAAGTAATTCACACTCCTCCTTAGCCAGGGGATACTAGCTTGCTCTGCCGGGACATCACTGCGACTTCCGGAGCTTCATGCAATCGCCTACCGCGTCTCACCGGGCCGATTGCTCAGCCAAAACCTACCCGCTTTTATTGGTTATGAACCCGGTATAGTAGGTTGACTCCGTGAGCTCTCACTGTCGGATCGGGCAATCACGCTTCTGTGCCCGTTTATCGATGGATTATACTTCATCAAATCCTTGATCGATCCGGCAACCTGATTAATGATGGCCGGGCGAAATTCACGGAGACCGGCACGCCTAAGTCTGTTCTCAGGCAAGAGTGAAGATCAAAACACCAAAAAAATCTTTTTCAGTCCTGATTCAATAACCTCCAAAAACCAAACAATAAAACAATTCCCATGTCAGAGAATATAAGCAAGTGCCCGGTATTGGGTGGATCAAGCGCCCATGCAGCAGTTGGAACCACGGCCAACCAGCACTGGTGGCCGAACCAGCTGAACCTGAAAATCCTCCAGCAGAACCCCCCGTCGTGTGACCCGATGGGCGAGGACTTCAACTACGCGGAGGAGTTCAAGACACTCGACCTGGACGGACTGAAGAAGGATATCGAGGAAGTCATGACCACCTCACAGGATTGGTGGCCGGCAGACTACGGCCATTACGGGCCACTTTTTATCCGCATGGCATGGCACAGCGCGGGCACTTACCGTATCCATGACGGTCGTGGCGGAGCTACCTCCGGCACGATGCGTTTTGCACCCCTCAACAGTTGGCCTGACAACGTCAACCTCGAGAAGGCGCGCCGTTTGCTCTGGCCGATCAAGCAGAAATACGGCCGTAAACTTTCGTGGGCGGACCTGATGATCTTCACGGGCAATTGTGCCCTGGACTCGATGGGCCTCAAGACCTACGGCTTTGCCGGCGGGCGTGCGGATGTATGGGAGGCCGAAGAGGACATTTACTGGGGGCCAGAGACTGAGTGGCTTGGTGATGAGCGCTACAAGGGGGACCGCGAACTTGAGGATCCTCTCGGTGCCGTGCAGATGGGCCTGATCTATGTCAATCCCGAGGGCCCCAACGGCAATCCGGATGTCATTGCCTCGGCCCGGGATATTCGCGAGACGTTTGGCCGCATGGCGATGAACGACGAGGAGACCGTGGCGCTGATTGCCGGCGGACACACCTTTGGTAAAGCGCATGGAGCTGCTGATCCGGGGCAGTATGTCGGTCGCGAACCCGAAGCAGCGGGCATTGAAGAGCAGGGACTGGGCTGGAAGAACAGCTATGGCAGCGGCAATGCCGGCGATACCATCGGCAGCGGCCTTGAGGGCGCGTGGACTCCAACCCCGATCCAGTGGGATAACAGCTTTTTTGACACCCTTTTCGGTTACGAGTGGGAACTGACCAAGAGCCCGGCAGGGGCCCAGCAATGGGTGCCTACCGATCCGGCTGCCGGGCAAAGCGTGCCGGATGCCCATGACCCGGAAAAGAAGCATGCCCCCATTATGTTCACGACCGATCTCGCGCTGAGAACCGACCCGGAATATGAGAAGATCTCCAGGGGCTTCCACGAGAATCCCGATACCTTTGCCGATGCCTTTGCCAAGGCATGGTATAAGCTGACTCACCGCGACATGGGGCCAGTCACACGCTGTCTCGGAGCGTTGGTTCCGGCGGAACCCCAGCTCTGGCAGGATCCGGTTCCGCAGGTCGACCATGAGTTGATTGATGACGGGGATATTGCCGGTCTCAAGGAAGGGCTCCTTGGCTGCGGACTGTCCATTGCCCAGTTGGTCTCGACCGCCTGGGCATCAGCGGCAACGTTCCGGGGCACCGATAAACGCGGCGGGGCCAATGGGGCACGTATTCGCCTTGCCCCGCAGAAGGATTGGCAAGTCAACAACCCCGCTGAGTTGCAGAAATCTCTGCAGGCCCTGGAGGGGGTTCAGGCCGCCTTCAATAGTTCACAGTCCGGCGGTAAAAAGGTCTCGCTCGCTGACGTGATCATCCTGGGCGGATGTGCTGCTGTCGAGGCAGCGGCAAACAAGGCCGGGCATGAGGTACAGGTTCCCTTCACGCCCGGGCGCAGCGACGCTTCGCAGGAAATGACCGATGTGGATTCATTCACCGTGCTTGAGCCCACTGCAGATGGTTTTCGCAACTACCTGAATCCTGGGCAGGCGACGCGTTCAGCAGAGGAGTTGCTGGTGGATCGGGCGCATTTTTTAACACTGAGCGCTCCGGAGATGACAGTGCTTGTTGGTGGATTACGTGTCTTGAATGCAAACACCGGACAATCTGAGTTCGGTGTCTTTACCGGGCGGCCCGAGACATTGACCAATGATTTCTTCTTGAACCTTCTCGACATGGGCACGGAGTGGAAGAAGTCGGCAAAATGCGAGCACTTCTTCGAGGGCCGGGATAAGCGATCCGGTGAGATCAAGTGGATGGCCACTGCCGTTGACCTGGTCTTCGGTTCCAATTCCCAACTGCGGGCGATTGCGGAGGTCTACGGCTGTGACGACTCACAGGAGGCTTTCGTCCATGACTTTGTTGCTGCTTGGAACAAGGTCATGAACCTTGATCGCTTTGATTTGTCTGCCTGATTGCAGATAGGGATGCCCTATGAGGAGCCTGTGGATATTGTTTTTGTGCAGCCTGTTGGCGGGAGTCGTGCAGGCGGGTGATGATTCCATGGGCTTGCTGGTCAAGACCGCCAAGCAATCCGAGAATCCCGCGGTACGCGTGGCTTTGCTGAAGGGCATGCTCAAGGGGCTTGAGGGTCAGCGGCAGGTACCGGCCCCCGAGGGGTGGGGGGAGCTCTCGGCAGAATTGATGGCAGGGGATCATCCTCAACTTCGTGCCCTGGCCCGCGAACTTGGCCAGATTTTTGGCGATAAGGAGGCTGCCGAGAATGCCCTCGCATTGTTGCGTGATTCCAGAGCAAAGCCGGCCGAGCGGCGGGCTGCCTTGAAGTCACTGCTGGCGCAGCAGAACCCCGGAGTAAGCGGTGAACTTGAAGCCCTGCTTCGGAATCCGGAATTAAGAATTGATGCCATCCGGGCCTTCGGAAAGGTGTCGGGTATTGGTGCCGGGCAATTACTCAAGCATTATCCCGGTTTTGCGACATCGGAGCGCCGTGCGGTTGTGGAAACCCTGGCAACGCGCAAGGACCTTGCAGAAGAGCTGCTTGCAGCGATGGAGCAGGAGCTTGTTCTGCCCGGGGATATCCCGGCCTATACGGCCCGTTTACTCACCAGCATGCTGGGGGAACGCTTTACCAAGGCATACGGCGACTTGCGTGAGCAGACTGCTGACAAGGCGAAATTGATGGAGAAATATTCCGCCATGCTGGACCTGCCTGAAGCCGGTAGGGCGGATCCGGCCCATGGGCGCGCGGTGTATTCCAAGCTCTGCGGAGTCTGTCACCGGATGTATGGCGAAGGCGGCATCCTGGGTCCCGATCTTACCGGCTCTAACCGGGCAAATCGCGAATACATCCTGCTGAACATCGTGGATCCCAACTTTGATGTTCCCGATGGCTACAAGATGGTGATCTTAAAGACAAAGACCAACCAGGTGTTGGCTGGAACCATCAGTGAGGAGGATGACCTGAAGGTGGTTTTGAATACGGTTTCCGGAAGAGAAGTGGTGGCCAAGGTCAGTATCAAGGAAAGGCAAACGCTGCCAATCTCGATGATGCCTGAAGGAATGCTTGAAACTATGGCTCCACGCGATTTCTTTGCCCTGATCAAATACCTGCAAACCGAACAACAAACGGACAAGTCCCAATCATGAAACTAAACAGTTTAATTCTTCCCCTGGTGTGTTTCACCCTGTTAGCCGCTACTGCACCGGCGCAGAAGAGGCAGCACCGTACCAGTAACGCGCCGTTCCTCAAGCCCAAGGAGGCGGTGGCGAAGATGTCCATTCCCAAGGGATTTGAGGTTTCCATCTTTGCCGCTGAACCGGATATTGGTGAACCAATCGCCTTTTGCTTTGATGACCGCGGCCGGCTCTGGGTTGTGGAGAACGGCAATTATGTCAATCGACGTTCCCATAAGGGCGGCATTGGCACACGTATCCAGATTCTGGAGGATACGGATAGTGACGGTGTGTTCGACAAGAAGAAACTCTTTACCGACCAGTTGCCCTTTTCCTCGGGCATCGCGACCGGGTTTGGCGGAGTGTATGTGGGAGCGCCTCCGAATCTGGTCTTCATCCCTGATGCCGATGGTGATGATAAACCTGATGGTGAGCCGCAGATCCTGCTCGATGGATGGGGGATTCATGACCGGCATGAGACTCTCAACAGCTTTATCTGGGGGCCGGATGGCTGGCTCTATGGTTGCCATGGTGTGTTCACCCAGTCCTGGGTGGGAAAACAAGGCACAGCAAAGGATGAGAGGGAGTTTATTGACGGCGGGATCTGGCGTTTTCACCCGGTAAGGAAGACCTTTGAGGTCTTCGCTCACGGGCTGTCGAATCCCTGGGGCTTTGATTTCAACGATGCCGGCCAGGCCTTCGCCACCTGTTGCGTGATCCCACATCTCTTCCACGTGGTGCAGGGAGGGTATTTCACCAAGCAGAGCAAGCAGCACAGGAACCGCTACGTCTATAAACCGATCGAGACGATTCGTGATCACCACCATTTATCAGCTCACGGTGGCGCGCGTTTTTACCTGGCGGATACATTTCCCGCGTCATTCCGTGACCAGCTCTTCATGTGCAATATCCACCAGCATGAGGTGTTGATCGACTTCATGGAGCGCAAGGGATCCGGATATGTCGGCAGGCACGGGGCTGATTTCCTCCCCGTCAATGATCTCGCCTGGGTGGGTTTCAGCGTGGAGATTGGCCCCGATGGAGGTGTCTATATCCTTGACTGGCACGATACGGATGTGTGCGGTAATGCGATCAACTTTCCGGACAGTGGCCGGGTTTACCGCATTATGCCCAAGGGTGCGAAAAAGATCACGCGACCCAACCTGGGTGCCCTTTCCGATCTGGCTTTGGTGAAAATGCAGGATCATCCCAATGACTGGTATGTGCGTCATGCCCGGGTATTGCTCCACAGTCGCGCGGCGACCGGAAAGTTGAACAGCGGGCCGGTGCATGAGGGCTTGAAGAAAATGTTCAGCAGCGCGACTACCTCAGGCAAGCGGTTGCGCGCCCTGTGGGCATTACACGTCAGTGGCGGACTGAACGAGGCCGCGATGCTCAAGTTGCTTGGGAATGAGGATGAATACGTTCGTGCCTGGACTGTCCAGTTCCTCTGTGAGGAGGAGCAACCCTCTGAGGCGGCAAGGAAGATATTCGTGAAACTGGCAATCAATGATGCGTCGGCACTGGTGCGACTTTACCTGGTTGCTGCAGCACAGCGTATGCCCTTTGAGCAGCGCTGGCCGATCCTTGAGGAACTGGTGAAACATGAAAAGGATGCCAATGACCACAATATTCCGCGAATGTTATGGTATGCCCTTGAGCCAATGGTTCCGGCTCATGCAGAAAAGGCACTGACACTTGCCGTGGCGGGTAAGATCCCAATGTTGCAGGAACTGGTGCCCCGGCGAATGGCTGCGGGCGGCAAAAGGAATGCCGGTAAGCCGGATCCGAACTGGCAGAAACACATCCAGAGGATTGCCCCGGGATTTAATATACGCAATGTGGGCGAGGGGGGAGTGCGGCCGATCAAGAGTTTCCGCAATGAGCCCGTCGTGCAGACGCATCCGAAGGACAGGAAGATTGCATGCGAGATTTATCGTGATCTTGAGGTGCCAAGCGGCAAGAAAACAGTGCTGAGGGTAAGGGCGAGTTATCATGCGCACGGTGACTGGCAGTTGCGAGTCCGTGCAGGAAAGGACGTGATTTATGACAGGATTGTCGGCAACTCCCAGGTCAAGGATCAGTGGCTTGAACTTGACCTGGACTTGTCCGGGTATGCGGGCAGGAAGATTCCCCTGATTCTTGAGAACAAGGCGAATAACTGGGCCAACGAGTTTGGTTACTGGAGTTCAATCAAGATTGTCAGCAATTAGCGACTGGATCCTGTAGCGCTTACTTCCGCTTTCTTTCCTTGCCCTGCGCCCTTGATGACCTGGAAGGTGGTGTCCAGGGGGATGATGCTCATCATGCCTTGATTATTGAGTGGCATTCTGTTTCTTGGTGAGGTCATGGGAATAAAAAAACAGTTACCGGCTATTCTTGGCATACTGACCGCCTTACTGGTTACGGGTTTTGGCGGAGTGGTCCTTTTGCCGCGGGGGGAGAAGACCACGTGGAAGTATCTCGATAGTGCTGCGGTTCCGGGTGAGGCATGGCACTCGGGCAGGTTTGATGATTCGGGATGGAAGCGGGGTAAGGGACCGCTGGGATATGGCGAGAGGAATCTTGGAACCACCCTGGGTTTTGGCGATGACGGGGAAGATAAACACATGAGTGCGTATTTTCGCACCACGTTCCAGGTTGATCCTGCAGAGGATGAGAAATTCGAAGCACTTGGGGTCCTCTTGCGACGTGATGACGGTGCTGTGGTTTACTTCAATGGCAGGGAGGCGATCCGCAGTAACATTGCTCCCGGGAAAGTTGCGTTCACTACATCGGCTTCAAGCGCGACAGGTCCTGCGGACGAGGCGACTTATCACCGTTACATTGTTCCTGTTGAATTTTTGGCAAAAGGAGGACTGAACACCGTTGCCGTGGAGGTGCACCAGGCAAACCCGGCAAGCAGTGACCTTTTCCTTGACCTTGAGATCATCGGCTACCTGCCGGGCGAGGTGCCGAAGCGGGATTTTTACCGGGATGGAATGACCGCCTTGAGGCGGGGCAATTACGAAGAGGGAACAGAGTTGCTGAGGCAATTGCCGGTTAATCATCCGGACTATGCCCGGACCATGGCGATGCTGGCCCTGCAGGTCTACAGCGAGAGCCTCGGGCGAGCGAAGGACGGGCTTGAGTTTGCCAGGAAGGCCTACGCGGTGGCGCCAACCGACCGGCAGGTGGTGCGCTCATACATCAAGACCCACGTTCTATCGGGTGTTCTTTTTGATGATAAAACCATCGCGCGTGAACGTAAAAATGCTGTTGGAAAGGAGCACAGGTTCCTGGTTTCCAAGCCTGACCTGGGGGACAGCTCAAGATTCTTTGCACGGGCGCAACTGGAGGAGGACCTGGATTACCTTGAGCATATACTCTCCCATTGTTTTGCCTATCTTGAGTTGAAACCGGTGGATTACCGGGGAGCACTGGATGCAATTCGCCTTTCCCTGGACGAGAAGACCCGGGTTAACAGCTTTGAGTTGCAGGTGGCGAAGTTGATCAGCCTGTTCTGTGACGGACATGCACGCATGCAGCATCATTCATCGGAGTATCTTCCCGCTGGTTATGCCCCCTATCTTGCGGGCAGCTATAAAGGGCGCACTTATCTTTACAATCGTGAGGGCAATGGCCTTCTTGATCCCGGGCACCCTTATGTGGGCATTATTGACGGGCGCCCGATAGATGAGTGGATGGAAGCCGCCTCCTATATCGTGGTGAAGGAGTCTCCACAGTGGCGCCTGCTGCAGTCCCTTGGCAACCTCCGTTATGTCAATTACCTGCGGGCGGAGCTTGGGTTGCCGCTTAAGGACACTATCAGCATTGAGCTGGAATCCGCGGACGGAAAGAAGAAGCGGACAATGGAGGTCGACGTGGCAAGGCGACCCGCACGGGGGAAAGCATTCCCGCGCGGGGAGAGCAGGCGGATTGGTGACATTGGTTACCTGCGCATTGCCCAGATGACCAGCAGCTCAAGGTTCTTGAACGGCCTCGAAGAGTGGATGGATAAGTTCAGGGATACCAAGGGGATGATTATTGACCTGCGTGGCAATTCCGGGGGCACCAAGGATATCCTTTTGACATTGATGCCGTATTTTCTCAAGCCGGGCGACCCGATGCGCGTGATTGAGTTCTCGACCTACAGGAAGCCGATGGATCTGCCAAAGGCGCATCCGGATGGTTTCATGATGTCCTCCATGTCGGCGCAACCGGTGAGCTCATCGCACTGGAAGAGCGATGCACAGCGGGCGCAGATAGCCAAGGCGATCAAGGCGTTTGAACCGCAATGGAAACTGCCGATGGAGAAGTTCAGTGACTGGCATGTGCTGGCCTTCGATTCAACCATGAATCCTCGCTGTTATTATTACGCAAAGCCGCTGATTATCCTGCAGGACAGCGGCACGTTCAGTGCGGGTGATATTTTTCTCGGCGGATTCAAGGGACTGGAAAACACGATTTTGATGGGCATGCCCAGCGGTGGAGGCAACGGCTGGATGGACAGTTATTCACTGCCGAATACCGGGCTGGGATTCGTAATTTGCCAATCCGCGAAGTTTCGCCCGACCGGTGAACCGTATGACGGCGTGGGTGTTCCTCCGGATGTGGTAATGGAGGCGTTACCGGCTGATATTCTCGGTAGATCGGACACGGTGCTTGATGCCGCGTTAAAGCGCCTGAGTGGAAAGTAATCTACGAATACTCGCCGCTTCAAGTGATCCTGCGGATGCCTGAGTTATCGCCTTGTTCCCGATACTCGTTTGGGTAAGAGTCAATGATCATGGATGAGTCAATGCCACTTCCGGAGCGAATTAGTGTAATCCTTAAGGGGAACAGCGATATGGAGGACCGGTTACAGCAGATTCTCACGGAGATTACCGGGTATTTCCAGGCGCGCACCTGCACTTTTCACCGGGTAAGCAAGGAACATTCAATGCTTGAGTTGATTGCGCAGGTTGGTCTGCCCCCGCACATCGCCGAGATTGCCGGGAAGATTCCCTTCGGCAAGGGCATGGCCGGTATTTGTGCCGAGCGTGGCGAGCCGGTGACCATGTGCAACCTGCAGACCGATGACACCGGTGTTGCCCGTCCCGCAGCCCGTGATACAAAGGTTGAGGGTGCGGTGGTGGTGCCGCTGCTCCATGAGGCGGGAGAAGTGGTCGCGACACTGGGTATCGGCAAGGACGGGGAACATGATTATTCCGGGGATGAAATAAAAACACTTGAGCAGTGTGCATCAGTGTTGCTTGCGGGCACGGGTGGGCGGCCTTGATTTGTCATTGCGGGAACGGGTAGGATGGCAGTTAAAAATTATACCATGGGTATTGGCGGCATGACCTGCAATGGTTGTGCAAGTCATCTTGGTGATGTGCTCTCGGCAATACCGGGGGTTACTGATGTGTGTGTTGATTTGGCGGAAAACCGGGCGGTGGTGTGTGTCAGTGACAACGGTCCCGACAGGCAGGCCCTGGAGATTGCGGTTGCAGGGGCAGGTTATATAGCGGTTGAGCACGGTTCGCTTAAGGATGTGGAGCAACCCTGTGGGCAGCAGAAAGCATCAGCATTCAACTGGAATGACCGGGTTGTCTGGAAGCAAAGCGCGGGCAATACCAAGTGGTGCCTGATCGGATGTTCCATCGGTGAGTTCGGTACACTTGCCGCTTACCAGATTCTCGGGATCGGGGCAACCATCGCTCCGGCCACTTTCCTTTATTATTTCCTGCTGCTTCTGCCGCTTATCAATGGTCTGATAACCAGCGTGATCCTAGAGACCATGTTACTCATGCGTGGCCAGATGGATTTCAGGAAATCCCTTTCCACAGCTCTTGGGATGTCATTTATCTCGATGCTGATGATGGAGGTGGCAATGGAGCTTACCGACCTGGTGGCGACCAAGGGGCAGCTTGGCATGAATTATTATGCAATTCCGGTGATGCTCCTTGCCGGGTTCATCACGCCGTGGCCCTACAATTACTGGCGCTTGAAGAAACACGGAGCCGCATGCCACTGATCCATTTAATCAGGGTATTGGCTTTCCCGGGCTTGCGCTGTTTGTGTGCCGGGGTCAGGATGTCTCGGTTCTATATTCCCCTTTATCCTCAACCGCAAAAATCAATTCATGAAAAACACAGCACCTTGCCGCATCTTGCCATTCACCGTTTTTGCCGTCATGGTGATCTCCTCCGCTTTTCTCTCGGCTGAGGTCAAGTTACCATCCGTTCTCGGCAGCCACATGGTGCTGCAGCGCGGTGAGGCGGTTCCTATCTGGGGCTTGGCTGATCCGGGGGAAGAAGTTTCCGTTGCCTTTGGTGGCACCAAGGCTACGGCGAAGGCGGATGCGGACGGTCGCTGGCAGGTAACGCTACCTGCAATGAAGGCCAATGCCAAGGGAGTGAAGCTCGTGGTCAAGGGCTCCAATGAAATTGTTCTTGAGGATGTCCTTGTTGGCGAGGTCTGGTTGTGTTCCGGCCAGTCAAATATGGAGTGGACTGTTTCCAGATCGACCAATGCAAAGCAGGAAATAGCGGCCGCCAATCATCCATTGATCCGGCACATCAAGGTTCCTCACCGTCCCTCGGCCAAGCCGGAGAGTGATGTCAATACCAGCGGCTGGCAGGTTGCCAGTCCGTCAACCGCAGGCAACTTTACTGCGGTCGGATATTACTTCGGACGTGAACTTCTGAGTGAACTGAAAGTTCCCATTGGGCTGATTGGTTCAAACTGGGGAGGTACACGGATTGAGCCCTGGATTTCACCTGAAGGATTCAAGGCAATACCGGCTCTTAAGGCAGAGTTTGCCGACAAGCTCGATCAGTTTCCCCAAAAGCGCGGCAATGGAGTCAATCATCAAAGCGCGTTGGCACTTTACAATGGAATGATCCATCCGCTTCTCCCCTATACCATAAAGGGGGCGCTCTGGTATCAGGGTGAGTCAAATAACGGTGAAGGGATGCGGTATCATGAGAAAATGAAGGCGCTTATCGCCAGTTGGCGAAGCGTCTGGGGAAAACCCGACCTGCCCTTCTATTTTGTGCAACTCGCCCCTTTTAAATACCGGGGGGAACCAAAGAATCTGCCGGGCATATGGCAAGCCCAACTGGAAACCCTTAAGGTTCCCAATACGGGGATGGCGGTGATCACTGACATTGCCACGGTGGGCAACATTCATCCTCCCAACAAGCAGGATGTCGGCAAGCGCCTGTCACTGTGGGCCCTAGCCAAGCTCTACGGCAAAAAGGATATTGTCTACTCGGGACCCATCTTCGACAAGGCCGATCATGCGGAAGGGAAGGACAGTATTACTGTGCATTTTCAGAAGCTGGGCGAAACGCAGGGAAATCCGAAGCACCACGATTTGAAGACCACCGACGGCAAGGGAGTCAGCCATTTTGAGGTTGCCGGGAAGGACGGCGTCTGGCATTCGGCCGAGACCACCTTCATTGTGTTCGGCGACCATATCGTTGCCAAGAGTGAGATGGTCAAGGAACCGATCCACGTTCGCTTTGCCTGGGACCAGGCCGCAGTGCCAAACCTCGTGAATGATGCAGGTCTACCAGCCTCGCCCTTTACCTCGCAGAAATAATCACCAAGGGTACCGGCATGATAAACTTGTTTTGTGTATAACTGATGGGATAAAACCTAGTTGCAGGCCGTGCGGAAATTCTTGTGTCCTTTTCCGGCCTACGATGATGTAACATTGGGCCCCATTATCTTTTTTACAGCATGAGCCCGCTTCGTTCCCGGCCAGAGGAAACACAGGAGGATTTATCCTCGGGGTTGGAATTCTCCTACTGGGTGTCAGCAGAGGGCTTGCGCAAGCTTCTCCTGCGCATGATCTGGGGTATTACGATTGGGGGAACGACTTTCGCCGGTTATCTGCTATTGCAGCGGGTTTCCATTCGCCCGGTCTTGTGGCTTGAGCCAAGCCCTCTGGAGAAATGGATTACCGCCAGCAACAGTGCCCCTGCCGTCTACCTTTACCTGTCATTTTACCTGCTTATCCTCATTCCCGGCCTGCTTCCTTCAGATCGCCAGTTCCGCCGCTTTCTCATTGCGCTGACACTCACCGGTTTTGTTTCCCTGATGGTATTTCTTCTTGTCCCAAGTGGTGTCTTGAGACCTCAGGAATTTCGGACCGGGGCTTCCCAGGTATACTTGAGCTTGATTGATGTTGACCTGCCGAGAAATGCTTTCCCTTCATTGCATGTCTCGGTGACGACCCTGGCCGCGATCGTGGGTGGTATTGTCTTGAGGAGCTGGCTTGCCCGTTTGTTGTTCTGGAGTTGGGCGGCTGGTGTAATCTGGTCGACGATGGCCACCCGTCAGCACGTGCTCTTGGACGTGGTTACCGGGGCACTGCTTGCCTGTATTTCCTGGATCGTTGCGGCAAGGTTGCTGAAAGCCTGTGAGAGAGTCCAGGAACCGCGCCCGCTTCCCTGAGAAGCGGGTTGGCTTGCCTTGTTGGGATCAATCCCAACCATCGCTGAAGCTGAACCTGATAATTCCCTAATCCTTGCCGATTTGCTTAAGGCAGCCGGTGGTGACGTGGGCGGTAATTCCTGATTCACTCAATACGATTGAGTAACTGCCGGCTTCGCGAATGAGTTTCACTCTTGTTCCCTTTGGGAAGCTGCCGTCAGGTGCCCGGGCCTGCTGCGGGCCGTTCAGGTAGTATTGCTCGTCGGCAGTCTGGATAAGGTGCGTGAAATCCTCGGCGTTCTCTGGGGAGCTGTTCAGTGCTGCAACTACCTCCTCCGGGAAATTAATGGTTTCTGTTATGCCAATGGCACATCCGATGAGCAGCATGCTAAGGGAAAAAATGCCCAAAAAAGAGCAGGAAATGGTAAGGATCTTTTTGCACATGATGTGTGTCATTAAATTCTAGGGGTGGAGTACGTGATTTTTTCAGCTACCGAATACGGCTTCCAGTCCACCACGCATTACGGCCGGGTCGGGAGTCCGCCCAGTCCAGTATTCAATGCCGATTACTCCCTGGGCAACCAGCATGCCGAGACCGTCAATGACCCTGCAGCCGCGTTGCGTGGCATCCTTGACCAGGCGGGTTTTCGGCGGGTTTGGAATGACGTCGGCGACGACCATTTCCGGGACAAGGCTGTCGGTGTCCAGTGCAATGCGGGCGTCAAGGTCGGGGAACAGGCCAATCGAGGTGGCGTTGATCACCACGTCGGTGCCATCGGGAATCGCGTAGTCTCCCTCCCAGGAGATGAACTCAGCGCTGAGCTTGCCGTCACAGGCTTCCTTCACTTTCGAGTTGAGTAGTTCCACCAGCTGGCTGCCACGCTCCGCTGAGCGGTTGACGATGGTGACCTGTGTGCAACCGGCCAGGGCCATCTCGACACTGATTGCGCGTGCCGCGCCACCGGCTCCGAAAATGACACAGGATTTGCCTGCCGGGTCGGTGAGTTCCCTGAGCGAGGAGACGAATCCCTTGCCGTCGGTGTTTTCTCCGATCAGCTTGCCGTCGCGGTTTACCACGCAGTTGACTGCCCCCATCAACTCTGCGGATTCACCGAGACCATCGAGCAGGGGGATGACTTCGACCTTGTGGGGAATTGTGCAGTTAAATCCCCTGAAACCGAACGCGCGTGCCCCGGCAACCGCGGCGGCGAGGTTCTCCGGGCGAACTTCCAGCGTCAGGTAGCGCCAGTCGAGATCCATTGCCCGGAAAGCCGGCTCGATCATTGCCTGGGTGGGATTTTCAGCGACCGGGAAGCCGTAGCAGCCGACCAGTTCCTGTTTAAAGTTGAGTTCTTTTGCCATGGACGGGCAGTTTGCCTGCATGAGGGCTTGATTTCAAGGGGCGATCCGGGTTTGGATGTTCTGCCATGAGAAGAGAGTTTATTCTTTTTCTTGGCATTACAGCAGTGAGCCTTGCCGGTTGTGCTAAAGAGGCTTCCGACGGTTCTGCTTTGCGTATTGCGGTGATTCCCAAGGGAACGACCCATGAATTCTGGAAATCCGGGGAGGCAGGTGCCAGGAAGGCGGGGGCAGAGCTCGGGATTGAGATCATCTGGAAAGGACCACAGCGGGAAAGTGACCGCGCGGGACAGCTCAAGGTGGTGGAGAATTTTATTACCCAGAGTGTCGACGGCATTGCCCTTGCTCCCCTTGACGACAAGGCGCTGGTGCGTCCGGTAAAGGAGGCGGCAGCAGCCGGGATCAAGGTTGCGGTGTGGGATTCCGGCCTGGATGAATCTGCGGGGGATGCGGTGATCAGTTTCGTGGCAACCGACAACTTTTTTGCCGGGGAGCAATGCGGCAGGAGACTTGCTGATTTGCTGGGCGGCAAGGGCAAGGTGATAATGCTGCGTCATGCCGTTGGTCATGCCAGCACCACAAAGAGAGCGGAGGGATTCCTCTCGGGAATAAAGAAAGCTGCCCCGGAAATTGAACTGGTGTCCGTTGACCAGCGTGGTGGAACCTCAATTGACGAGGCAATCAAGACCTCTGAGAACCTGCTCAATCAGTTTGGAGACAGCATTCAGGGGGTGTTTACCCCGAACGAATCGACCACCCAGGGCATGCTGCGCGCACTTGATGAGGCCGGGCTTGCCGGTAAGGTGGCCTTTGTCGGATTCGACACCAACGATACCCTGCTCGATGCGCTGAGGGACAAGAAAATTTCCGCCCTGGCAGTGCAGGATCCCTTCAGGATGGGCTATACGGCGGTGAAGAATATTGTTGCTGCCATTAAAGGTGAAGACTTTGAGGCGCAGGTCGATACCGGTGCAGTATTGCTCGACCTGGACAATATTGACTCGGATAAAATCCGCAAACTGCTCAGGAAGCCGGCGAACTGATCGCGGATTGTCAATGGCATGAGTGAATTGATGTCGGCGGACAGGACGGGTGGCTTGAATTCCCGGCGCAAAGGGCTTGTGGCGGCGCTGCTCCCGGTTGCCGGCCTGTTCTTTGTTTTTCTTTTGCTGTTGATCCTGATTGCCGTCTACGTCCCGGAGAACGTCGAGCACTACCTGGCGTTTAAGAATATCAAGACAATCCTCAAGCAGGCAGTCATTGTCGGCATCGGGGCATTGGCAATGACCATGATTATTGTCAGCGGCGGCATTGACCTGAGTGCCGGTTCGGTGGTTGCCCTGGCAGCGGTGGTGTGTGCCCACACGGTGAACTGGTGTGGTGGTGAGGTGTTTTACCTCGGGTTTATTCCCGTGCCGGTATTGGCCGCCATTGCCGTGGGTGCCGTCGCCGGGTTTCTAAACGGCACGGTTTCCGCGCGGCTTGGGATTGCCCCTTTTATTGTCACCCTGGGCATGATGATGGTGGCACGCGGGCTGGCCGAGGGGTTTGCGGATGAGGAGATTGTGCGCACCCCGGACAATGTCCTGAAGACCCTGATGATGCGCAACCCGGAGCCGGGCTGGCTGATCTTTTCATACGGGGTGTGGGTAAATATTATCCTGCTTGCGGGCATGGTGGTGTTGATGCGTTACTCGGTTTTCGGCCGCCGCATCTATGCGCTTGGTGCCAATGAGCAGGCAACACGCTACTCCGGCATCAATGTCACGATAAATCGCATCATGATATTCACCATGGCTGGTGCCATGTTCGGTCTGGCAGGAGTAATGTCCTATGCGGATATCGGCGACGGGGACCCGACCACTGCCATTGCCCTGGAGTTGGACATTATCGCGGCGGTCGTCATTGGAGGGGCTTCGCTTGCCGGCGGGCGGGGCACCCCTGCAGGCTCAATGATCGGGGCCTTGATCATTTCCGTCCTCTATAACGGGTGCGTGATGCTGCGCGTTGATGACTGGGTGCAGAAGGTCCTCATCGGTTCCATCATCATTGCCGCTGTCTGGATTGACGGCATCAGGAGCCGGCGGGCGCGGTGATGGCAATGGAATGACGAATAGAATAGCCAGTCACCATGAGGTCCACATTCTGGATGGTTAATCGGAATCTGTCGGGATGCTTGTAATTAATTCAGATCTAGCCTCCAGGGAACCGGCATCACGTAATTCCCTGATTAATCGAGTTGCAACTTCAACATCCAAGGTCAATGAGGAATGTTTTACCTGTCTGCCTAAATTACTACAATAACTGATGATATAGTTATTATCCGTATCACCGGTTCCCTTTTTACTGAGCAACAATATACAGGAAACTGATGCTCGGGATTTAGGTCCAACAACCCCTAAATTTACTTCACCGAGATCAGTCTAGGGGATTTCCATTTGTCTATACATGAACCTCCCCGCACTGAATTTAATCCCGTGGACTGTTAGAATAATGTTTCTTTTACTCGAAAAGTCATGAAGCATACTTAATAGAAAGCAGGCAATACCGAAGCCACACACTGCCCCGATCGCTGACTTGACCTCGGCCCATTCGAGGTCGTTAAAGCCCGGGGGCTGGAATAAAAAAAGAATGCCATAAACCATGACAATGAACGCCATTCCACACCCCAGAAGCTCGCGCCCTGCTTTTCTTTCAAGGATGATCTTTGGCTCTTCCGGATGCATTTAGGATAGTCCAGCCGCAAATAAAAATGACCCACCAAAGAAAAAAGTCCACCGAAGATGATAACGGTAACCGGCGGGGCAGGCCTGCGTTGCTGGTAAGTCTTCCGGATGAGTATTCATTATCTCCTTTACAGCTTATGGGGTGATTTTCGCTACTCGTAGCGCCACTTCATGATCCAGGGATCACCGCTGCTCTTCTGCATGGCCTTGAGCTTTTCCTTGTAGCGTTGCAGCAATTCATAGTGCTTGGGGTTGCCGGCGAGGTTGTTGGCCTCATCGGGATCCTTGCGCATGTCAAAGAGCTCAAATTCAGGCCGCTTGATGTAGGCCTGGACAGTTCGCTTCCCGTATTTGGTGGTTGGTCCCTGCCGGTATTGCGCCTGCCAGGTCGGCGCGGCCCACAGGTCACTGGCAAAGGGGAAGGGAAGGGGGTGGGCGATGTTCCAGATCAGCTTGTAATCACGGTCACGCACCACGCGCATGGGATAATACATCTGGATTTCATGGAAGGTGTGCGAGGCCCCGATTTCATCCCAGCCCTCAGCATTTTCCCGGGTCAGGATCGGCAGCCATGAGCGGCCGTGAAATTTGGTTACCTTGTTACCGCGATTCTCTGCCGGCGCACGTTCCTGGGGCGTCTTGAAATCAAGCAGCTTCTGCAGGGCCCCGCCGGTCTTGGCGTTGTAGGCGCCCGCGAAGTCGAGCAGAGAAGGAGTGATGTCCACGTGGCTGATCATCGCGTCACTGCGGATATTGCGCTGCTCATTATAGGGATTGCGCACAATGAAAGGCACGCGCAAGCCCGGCTCATAGACGGTGGTTTTCCCGCCGGGCATGGCAATGCCGTGGTCAGCGGTAAAGACAATCAGGGTATTCTCGTATTTGCCGGTCTTCTTGAGGATTTCAACCAGGCGTCCAAGGCCTCGGTCGATGCGTGAGCACGATTGGTAATACTGGGCAAGCTCGGCCCGGCAGGTCGGCGTGTCGGGAAGAAAGGGCGGGACGATCACATTCTTAGGGTCATAGAAAACCTCATCGACACCCTGATGGGAACCGCGGTTGGGCCTGTTGCCGAACAGGTCGGGCTTGTGTGGGGAATTCTTGTCAACACCTCCCCCGCGGTGCGGATCGGAGGTTGCGAAATAGAGGAAGAACGGGCGATCGTCCTTTGCCTTAATGAAGGGCTCGGAGTTGTCGGCCATCTGGACCGCGTTGCGGGAGCTACCACGCAGGGTGGTCTCGAAGTGGTATACCGGCTCGGGGGCCACGTGATACTTGCCGATTCTTGCCGTCCGGTATCCGTGACGGGCGAGGAGGACCGGCAGGGACTGCACGTTTTCAAAGGCGGCAAATTTATGAAAGTGGTGCTGGTGGCCGTATTGCCCGTTGCGGTGATTGTGCAGGCCGCTCAAGACCACTGAGCGTGAAGCGGAGCAACTCGCCGTGGTTGCAAAGGCATGTGTAAACAGGGTGCCATCGGCTGCCAGCGCGTCGAGGTTGGGCATCTTGATTGCCGGGTTGCCGTAACAACCGGCATCAGGGCTCTGGTCGTCGGTGATAAAGAGGATGATGTTGCGCTCGGCGGCAATGATACCGCCTGCCGCCATTGCGAAGAGAAGAACGAAGAGTATAGGTCTCATTGTCATGGATACTGGAGCATCTTTCCCCGTTATACAAGGGCAGGACAATTGTTCATGATGCAGGAATAGCGCAGTGCTCTTAACCGTGTTAGAAATCCAACTCGGATGTCGGAATATATTCTTATTACGGAGAACTTGAGTAAATCATTCCCGGGGGCGGATGGTGAACTCACCATCCTGGAGGAAATTGATATTAAAGTTGAGCAGGGGTCGACCTGCGCGATTGTCGGCCCTTCGGGAAGCGGCAAGACGACCCTGTTGGGTTTATGCGCGGGGCTGGATAGCCCGACCAGTGGTGAGGTGATCCTTGCGGACCGGAAACTGGGTGGACTGACCGAGGATGAGCGAGCGGAAATACGCAATGAATCGGTGGGCTTCGTGTTCCAGAATTTCCAGTTAATCCCCACCCTGACCGCCCTGGAGAACGTGCTGGTGCCACTGGAATTGCGGGGTGATAAAACCCGTAATCCCGTTGACCTTGCACGTGAACTGCTGGTGGACGTTGGCCTTGGTGAACGGGTTTCGCACTTTCCTGTGCAACTATCCGGGGGTGAGCAGCAGCGGGTGGCGCTGGCACGTGCGTTTATCGGTGCACCGGCAATCCTGTTTGCCGATGAGCCGACAGGCAACCTTGACGGCGAGTCGAGCACGATGGTTGAGGAAATGCTCTTTGGATTGAATAAGGCCAAGGAAACCACGCTGGTGATTGTCACTCATGACCGTGAACTTGCCGATAAGGCGGACATGGTGCTGGTGATGAAAGACGGCAGAATCGTCAAGACCATCAGCGCCTGATGAAATTTATTTGTGAGTTGTTCAGGCCGTGGACATGGCGAATGGCATGGCGGGACAGTCGTCGTGAGAGGAGGCGCCTGCTGGTATTTTCCCTCTCGATATTTTTTGGTGTTGCTGCCCTGGTGGCGATCGGATCACTACGCAGTAACCTTGGCGACACGATTGAGATAAAGGCCAAGGAATTGCTTGGAGCGGACCTGATGTTGCGTTCCCGGCAGCCTTTTCATGAAGGGCACCTTGAGGAGGGGTTTAAAAAGAAGTTGCCGGCGCGGCAAGCAGATGCGGCGGGAATAATCAAGGGATTATCCGGTGAGCGTGCTGTTGAGGTGAGCTTCATGGCGATGATTTTTTTTCCTCGGGATGAGGGTTCCCGGCTGGTTAGTGTGCGTGCCGTTGACCCGGTTTATCCCTTTTACGGGAGCGTGGAGACTGAACCTGTTGATGCCTGGGAAAAATTCAGGCGTGGTGAGGGCGTTATTCTGGAGGCGGCAATAGCAGAGCAGTTTGGAGTTGTGCCCGGGGATATTGCGCGCATTGGCAAGCTGGAGTTACCGGTAGCCGGGGTGTTTTCAAAGCCGCCTCCCGCGGCATCGGCTTTCGCGGTTTTTTCCCCTGCGGTTTTCCTGCCGCGCTCCAAAGTATGGCAAAGTGCAGCGGTCGGCATCCAGAGCTTTGCAAACTATCGAATTTATTTCAGGGATCCGTCACTAGTTCCCGATCAGGTCATCCTCGACGACAAGGAAAAGGAGATACTTCGCGGTGCAGGGATCAGGGCGGAAACTGTGGCGGATCGCAAGAAGGGCCTGGGCAGGATACTGGATCGTCTTTACAGTTTTCTCAGCCTGATAGGATTTGTGGCCCTGCTCCTTGGCGGGGTAGGGATTGCCAGCGCGATGCATGTGCACATCAGCGGGCGCCTGAAAACGGTGGCAACACTTCGTTGCCTTGGTTGTTCGCCCGCGCGTGCCACCGCGGTGTTTCTGGCTCAGGGCATGGCACTTGGAGTGTTTGGATCGCTTACCGGAGCCCTTTTTGGGGTTGTGTTGCAGCAATGCATACCGCGTTTTTTCCTGAATAACCTGCCTTTTGATATAGCCCTTGAACTGGCTCCGGACGAGATCCTTAAGGGCATTGGGATAGGTTTTTTGATCTCTGTTAGTTTTGTCCTGTTGCCGCTGTTGAATGTGCGTCGCGTGTCGCCGCTTTCGGCTCTGCGTGGCCAGACAGGTTTTACCTCCAGCAGATGGCGTGACCCGTGTCATTGGATTGCCCTCGCAGTTGTGGTTGGTGCCCTGACTTTGCTGGCGGTAGAACTCAGCCCGTCCAAGACACCCATGCTTGGCATTGGTTTTATGATTGCGCTTGGCCTGATTCTTTCTGTCCTGGCACTGGTTGCAAAGACAATAGCATGGTTGGCTCGCAGGTTGGTTGGTATTCGTTGGCCTTATGTCCTGCGCCAGGGCTTGGCGAACCTGCATCGGCCGCGCAACCAGACATCCTTGTTTCAACTGTCGGCAGGCCTTGGCGTTTGCCTTATAGTGACTCTTCTTCTTCTCCAGAGCATGCTCGTGACTCAACTCGGGGTAAAAACACTGGCAGGCAAGGCTGATACTTTCCTGATCAATGTCCAACCAGAACAAACCCCGGGTGTTCTTGCCATCATGGACTCATTGCAACTCACTGCAGAGGACAACGCGCCCATTGTGCTCATGAGGTTGAAGGCAATTAATGGGAAATCCGTGGCGCAACTGCAGAAGCAGGCTGAGCGGGATAAAATTCCTGATTGGACAAAGCGGCGTAATTTTCGCTCTACCTACCGTAGCGAGATGGTTGCCAATGAGAAGATTGTGCGCGGGCAGTGGGTTGACAGGATGGATGACGGGACAGGGGATGGCATGATTCCGGTTTCAGTGGAGGAAGGTATTGCAAAGGACCTGAAGGTGGATGTTGGCGACACTCTCATGATGCGTGCAGGCAGCAAAGACCTTACCCTGAAGATTGCCAATATACGCTCCGTGGAGTGGGGGGAACTCGGGTTGAATTTTTTCTTTGTTTTTCCTGAGGGAGCTTTGGAGGGGTTGCGTGCCTTTAATATCATGACGACCCGTACTGAAACCAATGAACAAACAGGCATGTTGACGCGAATGGTGGTTAAGGAGTTTCCGAATATCACTCTGGTTGATGCCTCAGCGATTATTGATACGGTACGTGAGATTGTTGACCAGGTCGGATGGGTGATCCGGTTCATGGCCCTGTTCACGGTTTTCACCGGGATAATTATCCTTTTCGGGACGATTCTTTCCGGGAAGCGAAACCGTATTGAAGAGAGTGTATTGTTGCGGACACTGGGTGCTTCGCAGGCGCAGATCCTGCGTATTCTCATCACAGAATATGCGATGCTTGGGCTTGTTGCGGGCCTGGCCGGGGCCCTTCTTTCGGGCATTGCCACCTGGGCACTTGCTGTTTTCGTATTTGATCTTGATTACATCGCCAGGATGTGGCCGTTGCCGGTATCCGTGGCAGTCCTGGTATGCTTTACCGTTACGGTCGGTCTGTTTATGAGCCGCGGGATCAGTCGTCACCCGCCACTGGAAATATTGCGTTCCGAGGGAAGCTAGGATTTTCCCCCCGGACAACCAACCAGCGTATTCCATATGCCGGCAGCAGCACATGCGGTGGTTTGAGGGTTGCCTGGCCGTCAAAAAGATCCCGGGCATCCTCAAGGGGAAAATCCTCCGGAATCGCGCAACCACGGGATTCACCGGATAGATTATGCAGAGCAAGAACCCTGTAGCCGGTCTCATGGTTCTCGCGAAGAACCGCAAAAACATGTCGTCCAAGATCCAGCACAGTGTTTGCAGCGGCAGGGTGGAATGCACTGTTTGATTGCCGTGCCGTGAGCAGGATCATCAGTTCGTTAAATACACGGGATCGCAATGACTGTGGATTATCCAGCGCGTTAACGATTTCATCCAGGTTCAGTTTTTCCCGGTTAATGCGCCGTTTTATTCCTGAACTTTCAGCTCCTTGAGAATCGTTGCGTGATCCAAGCAGGCAATGAATGTAGATTGCGGGGATGCCTGCCAGTGCCATCGGGATTGCCTGGGAAACGAGAAACCTTCGCATTTGGATCTCATCATCGGGATTTTCCTCGTTAGGGTTGTTGACTGCGTCAAAAAAGGTGATGTTCAACTCGTAGGGTGATCGACTGCCATCAGGATTGGAGCGTGCGCTGACGGCCCCGCCGTGTTCAACGGCGAGATCTGTCAGGACTTGCCGTTGTTCCCGGGTGAGGATTCCTTCAGTTGGGCGCATACCGATCCCGTCATGGGTTGAGGTTATATTCAAGAATGTGCAGTTGTTGGCGGGAGGAACGAGGCTTCCTGCCCAGCGGGTCAGGGGTTCTGCATCACCGGTTTTCAGGCCGTAAAGGATGAGTGGCGCCAGAGTGAAGTTGTAGATGATTTGTGCCTCGTCCCCCTGATTACCGAAGTAAGTAAGGTTTTCTGCATGCGGAACATTGGTTTCGGAAAGAATAGTCACGTGCGGCGCGACAACATCCAGGACCAGGCGCACGATCCTTATGAAGGCATGAGTTTGCGGACGGTGAACACAGTTTGTACCGCTTTGTTTCCACATATAGGGAACGGCATCCAGGCGTATCATTGAGGCACCCTTTGCCGCGTAAAAAAGCAACACGTCAAGCATTTCAAGCAGCACTGCGGGATTGGAGAAATTAAGATCCACCTGATCTTCAGAGAATGTCGTCCACAGGCGCATTTCACCATTCTTTGCCTGATAGGTGTGAAAGAGTTGGCTGGTGCGTGGCCGGGTTACCTGCGAGTAGTCAAAAGAGACATCTTCCTCGATGCAAAAATCCCTGTAATCCGGGTCCCCGTTCAAATGTCCTTGCACATATTCACTGGACTTCGAGACATGGTTCAACACGCCATCGAATACCATCCGGTATTTTCCGGCGAGTGAGGACATGTTTTCCCAGTTGCCGAGTGGAGTGTCCACCTTGCGGAAATCCACGACTGAAAACCCGTCATCATCAGTCCACGGATAGAAAGGCAACACATGGACAAGGCTGAAACGGCTTCTTATGCGTGCAAGGAGAAAATTCTCGAGGGTTACCAGCCCCGGCTCATTGTTGTTACGCAGTGAATCACCGTAAGTAATCAGGAGGCAATCCTGTTCATTCCAACTGCTGCGGCAGTGATCGATGCAACCTGCGTAACGTTCCAGCAGTTTTTCAATACCGGTCACAACGCCGGGGGCATCGCCACCGTAGAGGAGGCCGATGTTACTCTCTAGCTTTGCACGCAGGTCCGGTTTCATTCGATAGGAAGACAGCACCGAAGTTCGGCCTGAAGAGCTTTCTATCAAGCTGGATTTGTGCCTATCGGGGCCTTCAAATCTGCGTTACGGCATGAATTATACCGTGAATATGATGGTTCAAAAAAATGAGTTCAATTTGCAGAATGAATTACAGTTGCTTGTGCTATAATCAGCTGAAATGTCGTTGATGCGCTTGTTATTTCATTCCACTGCCTGTGGCTTTATAAGCCTTACTGTGGCGGCAGGGGTTGATTACAACTCCGATGTTAAACCGATCCTCTCTGATCGTTGTTTCCACTGTCACGGGCACGACGCGGATAAGCGCAAGGCAAAGTTGCGGCTTGATACCAGGGAAGGTTCAAGAAAAGTGATAGAAAGTGGCGAACTCCTCGCGCGCCTGACCAGTGATGACCCGGATGAACGCATGCCTCCCCCGGATTCCAAGTTGGCGGTCAGCGGGGAGGAGATAGAACTCCTTAAGCAATGGATCAAGCAGGGTGCCGATTACAAAAAGCACTGGTCCCTCATTGCGCTGGCGGAGGTAGCCGTTCCGCCATCCAAAGTGGGGAATAATCCCATTGATGCATTTGTCAGCAAAGGGCTGGAAGGTAAAGGGTGGCAGATTAATCCTGAGGCCTCTCGTGAAAAACTTATTCGTCGCGTGGCATTTGACCTGACAGGATTACCGCCAGGCCTTGATGAAATTGATTTTTATTTGGCGGACACTTCTCCCGGGGCATACGGCAGGATGGTTGAGCGCTTTCTCGCAAAACCCGCCTACGGAGAGCGCATGGCATCACATTGGCTTGATATTGCCCGTTATTCAGACAGCTACGGTTATCAGGTTGACCGGGACCGGTTTGTATGGCCTTGGCGGGACTGGGTGATAGAGGCCTTCAACACAAACAAGGGATATGACGAGTTTATCACTGAGCAACTGGCCGGTGACCTGTTGCCTGAAGCCACCGATGCCCAGGTGCAGGCGACAACCTTCAACAGGCTTCACCCGCAAAAGGTGGAAGGCGGCAGTACCAACGAGGAATTTCGTGTCGAGTATGTGGCGGACCGGGTACATACATTCGGGACAGCTTTTCTTGGACTTACGCTCGAGTGCTCACGTTGCCATGATCACAAATATGATCCACTGACACAGAAAGAATACTATCAGCTGTTTTCCTATTTCCAGAACATCTCCGAGTCCGGTCTTTACGCATACTTCACCGGGTCAATTCCGACGCCAACGATGCGAATCATGAGTGATGCGCAGAAAGCGAAGGCGGCGGCTTTGCGCAAGAAAGTCGAGAGCATGGAGGTTGCGTTGAAGATGGTTCCCGGAGTTGGCGGGCGTTATTCCCAATGGCAGAAAAATCCGGGGGATCGGAAAATTTCCGGTCAGGTTTTACATCTTGATTTCGAAGGAAAGCCCGGAGGGAGCAATACCAGCGTTGATGGCAGATTGGGTAAAGCTGTCAGGCTGACAGGTGATGATGCCATTGGCACAAAGGTTGGGAATTTTCGTCGTTACCAGCCTTTCAGTGTTTCCCTGTGGATGAATACACCGGATGTGAAAGAGCGGGCGGTGGTTTTCCATCGTTCCCGTGCATGGACTGACGCGGGGAGCCGGGGCTATCAGTTGCTGATTGAGAAGGGCAGGTTGAGCTGGTCATTGATTCACTTCTGGCCCGGTAATGCGTTGCGCATCCGGTTAAGGGAATCGATACCGGTGGATGAGTGGTTGCATGTTTGCGTGAGTAATGACGGCTCAAGCAGGGCGTCCGGACTGAAGATTTACCTTAACGGGATTGAGGCGAATTGTGAGGTGGTAAGGGATCACCTCTACAAGGGGATTGCCGGTGGGGGTGGTGATCACATTACCATTGGTGAACGCTTCCGGGACCGGGGTTTCAAAAATGGACTGATGGACGAATTCAGGGTGTTTGAGCGTGAGTTAACCGCGACTGAAGTCAAAAGCCTGCACAGTGGTCTCGAGTTAAAGCCGGACCTGCTCTATTATAATGGCGCAATTGATCCGGAAGTGGCCAAGGCAAGGGCGGAACTGGCCAAAGTACGGGCAGAACTCGCCGGGTTTGAGGATGGGCTCAAGGAGATCATGGTAATGAGTGAACTGGCTCAACCTAAGGCAGCTTATGTGCTTGAGCGTGGTGCCTATGATAAGCGTGGTGAACAAGTGCACGCAGGAACGCCCGCAGCATTACCGGGTGATGGAGGAAAGAACCGCTTGGAATTGGCAAGATGGCTTACCTCTCCCGGTCACCCGCTGACTTCCAGGGTGGCGGTAAACCGGTTCTGGCAAATGTGCTTCGGCGAGGGGTTGGTGCGGACTCCGGAAGATTTTGGAAGTCAGGGGCAGATCCCCACCCATCCCGAGTTGCTGGATTGGCTTTCGAGATTTTTCATTGAATCAGGATGGGACATGAAGGCTCTTCTGAAGCTCATTGTCAGTTCCTCCACCTACCGGCAGAGTTCGGATATCTCGTTGGAAAGACAGAAGAGGGACCCGGAGAACATGTGGCTGGGGCGCTCTTCACGATTGCGTCTTCCTGCAGAAATGATCAGGGATCAATGGCTGGCGGTTTCAGGATTATTATCATCAACTGTTGGCGGGGCCCCGGTAAAGCCTTACGAGATGACCGAGTCATTCAAGCCGATGGCGCGCGACAAGGGGCAGGGTCTTTATCGCAGGAGCGTTTACACGTTCTGGAAGCGAACCGGGCCGGCGCCGGTAATGATGGCCCTGGATGCCTCAAAGCGTGATGTTTGCACGGTGAAGCGGGAGAGGACATCAACACCCCTGCAGGCCCTTGTGCTGTTGAATGATCCTCAACTCAATGAGGCTGCAAGGGTATTGGGCGAGAAGATGCTGGGCAAACACGGCAAGCATCAGGCAGCGATGCTGGCGGAAATGTTTCGTTCCGTGACCGGTCGAAAGCCAACGGGGAAAGAGCAGAAGGTGATGGGAAGAATTTACGAAGAGCAACGGGCGGAATTCATCAAGGATCCCGATGCCGCAAAAAAATTCCTCACCATCGGTGATGCACCACGCGATGACAAGCTGGCGATTGAGGATGCCGCGGCGGTGGGCGTTGTTGCAGTTGCCCTGTTTAATCTTTGGGAGAGTCTGGCAGAATACTAGAGCTTACCGGCCGCCCAGGCGGTTGCCCGTGCCAGCAGGTTAATAAACACCTGATCACGAAAGGTGGCGTCGGAATGACCGTAGGTGGTTCCGAATACGCGTGCTGTGCCGTATGTATTGGTCCAGATGACGGCATGTTTTTTGCCGGTTTTCTCACTTATTGAGTAGGCAAGCGGCTTTGCGTTCGGCCATGTTTTCTCAATGACGTAGAGTTCATCCTTTGGTGTAATCCATTTATCAGGGAAGCCCTTCATGACGGGGTGCTCTTTAAGGGAAGCAATCACCGCGTAGTTGCTCTGGTGCTCATGGCGTCTGCTGGTGACACCAAGGAACTGGCGCCAGTCATCGATTTTTGCCGATCGGTAAGTATGCATGGCGCAATGAATTACCAGTGCGGGCTTCCCGGCTTTATGCACAGCGGTGATTTTACGGATATATTCAGTGTCGGTTGTATTGGCAAAGCATTCGTTGTGTATAACCACATCATAAGGATCCGCCCACTTCGGGTCGTCGTAGAAGGCGATTTGTGCCTTGGTTCCTTTACCGCCTTCGTTGATAACGGTGAACTCAGAGTTGACCTTTTTTTCGATTCCCTGCGTGAGGGCAGTGGCCTGAAAAATATAGTTATGACAGCAACCGCCGGTGATCAGAAGTATGTTTAATTCCTTGCCGGAATAAATTTTTTCCGGCGGTGAATCCTTGGTGTCTTTTGCCGCCATGGAGGCTGGAAATACCGCAATAATGAGCCAGAGGGCAAGGGTGGTTGTCTTAAAGGTCATGCCAGAGCATAACGTAAAGCATTTGGTTGTGGTAGAGGATTCTTTGGGCTAAAAGAAACGGGAAGGGTATAATTCTCATGATATGAATCAAGTGCTTTGCAGTGGTGAGGAATATTTGCCCGGCATGGGAAAAAGAGAGTTGCTCAAGTGCTTGGGTGGGGGACTGGGCGGGTTTGCACTGGCCGAGATGTTGGCAGGCGGCAGGGCATCCGCAGCGGGAAGCCTTGGTCAAACCCATATGGCTCCAAGGGCCAAAAGGGTAATCTATTTATTCCAGAGTGGAGGTCCTTCACAGATGGATCTTTTCGATTACAAGCCAATGCTTAACAAGCACCATGGGGAGCAGCTCCCGGATGAGGTCAGGAAGGGACAGCGACTGACCGGGATGTCGGGCAACCAGTCATCCTTTCCGCTTGCGGGGACACCTTTCAAGTTTACACAGCACGGTGTGAGCGGTCAGTGGATGAGTGATATCCTGCCGCACACCGCGAAAATAGCTGATGATATTTGTGTGGTGAAGTCCATGCATACCGAGGCGATCAATCATGGTCCCGGGGTTACAATGCTGCAGACCGGCTCGCAATTTCCGGGTCGGCCGAGCATCGGTTCGTGGTTGAGTTATGGCTTGGGTAGTGCCAACGAGAATTTACCTTCCTTCGTGGTAATGGTTACCAAGAATAAAGGCGGGCAGCCTCTTGTTTCCCGCCTGTGGGGCAGCGGGTTTCTGCCGTCGGCATACCAGGGTGTGCGTTTTCGATCAGGCAAGGACCCTGTGCTTTACCTGAATAATCCGGCCGGGATATCACGCGGGGGGCGGCGCAAGATGCTTGAGGGATTACGCGATCTGCATGAAGCCCGGGCTGATGGTGACATTGATGCCGCGGTTGAGGCCCGGATTGCCGAGTATGAGCTGGCCTACCGAATGCAGGTTTCGATTCCCGAGGTGACGGACATCAAGGATGAACCTGAGCATGTTCTCAAGATGTATGGGGATGATGTACGCAACCCGGGAAGCTTTGCCGCAAATTGTCTACAGGCCCGCCGCCTTGCCGAGCGGGATGTCAGGTTTATTCAGCTTTATCATCCCGGATGGGATCAGCACGGTGGACTTCCCGGGGGGATTCGCAAACAATGCGGGGAAACAGACCGGGCGAGTGCGGCATTGGTTACCGACCTTAAACAGCGGGGTCTGCTTGAGGATACCTTGGTGATCTGGGGTGGAGAATTTGGCCGGACAAACTATTGCCAGGGAAAACTGAGCAACAATTTTGGCCGTGACCATCATCCGCGTTGTTTCTCGATATGGATGGCTGGCGGCGGGATTAAAGCCGGGATAAGTTATGGTGAGAGCGATCCTTACGGCTATAATGTCCTGGAGGATCCTGTCCATGTCCATGATTTCCATGCCACGATGCTCAACCGCCTTGGCATTGACCACGAGAGGTTGACTTTCAAGTACCAGGGGCGGCGGTTCAGGCTGACTGATGTGCACGGCAAATTGATAAAGGGCATTCTGGCCTAGCGAACATCGTAAGGTTCTCTTGGTTTACTGATACCGCTGCCGGGTTGCCTATTCCTTGACCTTACGGGATTTGCGACTCCCGAAGATGGATGATCCGACTCGCACTGCCGTTGAGCCTTCCTCAATGGCGATTTCATAATCGCGACTCATACCCATTGAAAGTCCGGTGATAGGAAGTCCGCAGCGGGCAGTGAGTTCATCCCTTAATTCTCTCAGGGCGACAAATTCCCGCCGGGTTAGTGAAGGGTCACTGGCGAGTGGCGGGATCAGCATCAGACCGATGATCTCGATGCGTTCCAGTTCCAATAAGCTATCAAATTCTTCCCGGACTTGCGCCACAGAGAACCCGAATTTTCCGGCTTCCCCGGCGGTGTTCACCTGCAGGTATACTTTCGGGAATAATCCAAGTTCGGCTGCAATCAGATCAATTCGCCTGGCCAGATCACTTGAATCGACACTGTGGATGGTTTCCGCTAATGGCAGGATCTTGCGTACTTTGTTCTGCTGAAGGTGCCCAATAAAGTGCCAGCGCAGCCGTGCAGGAAGCATTGGCACTTTCGCCACCAGCTCCTGCACGCGATTCTCCCCAAAAAGGTCATGCCCGCATTCGATAAGTTCCGCAATGGTATCTGCCGGCCACGTCTTGCTTACAGCAATGAGTTCAATCTCCGAGGGATTACGCCCCGCTTTTTGCGCGGCACAGGTTATTCGCTCTTTTACCGATTCATATAATTCAGGAATAGGCGACATGATCTTTGAATTGGGCTTTAAAGTTCAGAGGGATAGATTCACTCTGTGTCAAAATACCGGTCACCGGCATCTCCGAGTCCGGGGATTATGTACGAGTTTTCATCGAGTTCTTTGTCGATGGCGGCGGTGTATACAGGGATATCGGGATGTTCTTCGCAGAAGTATTTGATGCCCTCTGGACAGGCGACAAGACATACAAAGCGAATATTCTTGGCGCCATGGGCCTTGAGCTGGGCGGCAGCAGCGGCACTGCTGTGACCTGTTGCCAACATGGGATCAATCAGCAGCACATCCGAGTCATCGATACCTTCCGGGAGGTTACAGTAATAATTGCGCGGCAGGCAGGTGGTCTCATCACGTACCATCCCGATATGTCCGATCTTTGCCTCAGGAAGTATATCGATGATACCGTTGAGCATTCCTGTCCCGGCACGCAGGATCGGTATCATTACCACGTCGCGGATAAGTTCGCTACCCTGGGTGGTTGCCAGTGGGGTAGTCACTTCAATGTCACGGCAGGGAAGATCGCGTGTCACCTCGAAGCTCATCAGCCTTGAGATCGTGTGGAGGTTGCGGCGAAAGGTTCCGGATTTTGTCTCCGCACGGCGAATCTGCGTTAAAAGAGCATCGATGAGAGGATGTTCAATAACGGTAACATCGTAAGGCATGACAGGATGCTAATCAGCTTGGCACTCATGCGCGAACTAAAAACAGCAACTTTCCGAAAAGTGACGGCTGCGCTGTGGCGGGCCGGCGCTGGCAGTTACGATCCTGACCTTGACTTCTCAGGCTTTGTTTCCGCAGTGTGAAGGGCCTTGGAGATTGAAATCAAGTCGCCGGTGATGTTGAGAATCTCTCGCTTTGCAGGTTCAAGAAAATGCGGATAGTCAGGCGACTCCTCGGCAAGTTCTTCCTCTTTGTCCTTGGCCCGGCGCATTGACTGATTGTTTTCCTGCTTGAAGTTTTCCAGCCACGTGAACTCCTTGGTATCAACGTTATCAAGGTTAATCCTGGCAACCTGATAGCGACCTTTCTCACGCTTGTTTATTTCCGTAAACAGCTTGGTGCGCTCGGCATTGCGCGTGGTTCGACGTGTTTTCTCTTTTCCGTTCTCGGCCAGCCGTTTCTTCAGGTTGAGGGAAATCTTGTTTTTTTCCTTGGATTCCTTGAAGCGTACATTGTCATCTTTAATGTAATGGAACTCTTTTTCCGATGTAACGCGGGTTGTGGATAGAGCTTGCAGTTTTTCGACCGGTGGAACTTCCTCGGACGGGGTATATTTCATTTTTTTGATGGCATCGTGCTCAAGGGCATTTGGCAAGGAACCCTCGCCGGTTTCCATTTCATCACGATAGGAAGGCAGGATAATGTCAGGGGTTACACCTTTAAGTTGGGTTGATCCCCCGGCGATACGATAGAATTTCTGGATGGTTACTTTCAGGGCCCCGGCACGTTCCTTGGTTTCACCGGGGAAAATCACGGGCATGTATTGTGCCACGGGCATTACGGTCTGCACCGTGCCTTTACCGAAAGTCGATTTGTCGCCGACAATGACGGCTCGGTTATAGTCCTGCAGGGCAGCTGCAAAGATTTCACTGGCGGAGGCGCTGCTGCGATCAGTCATCACAAGCATGGGGCCATCGTAAACAGGTGACGGTTTGCGTGAACGGCGATCGGTGATTTTATTCTTTGCATTTTTTGCCTGAACAACCGGGCCCGATGGGATGAAAAGCCCCGTCATCCTGATTGCCTCTTCGAGCGAACCGCCGCCGTTTCCGCGCAGGTTGACAACGAGACCTTCGATTTTCTCTGCAATGAGACGGTCGAGCAATTTCTTAACATCAGCACTGCAACTGCTTGTGCCGCGTTCCATGTCTGCGTAAAAGGCGTAGAGATTGATCCAGCCGATACGCTGTTTCGTGCCGTTCGGGGTGGTGACCTCAATGAGTTCAGCATTGGCCAGCTTGTCCTTAAGGTTCACCTGATCACGATTGATTGAAATCTTGCGTGTCTGGGAATCGTCATCGGCGGGGATAATCTTGAGCACCACTACGGTTCCCTTTTTACCACGAATCATGTCCACGATTTTGTTCAGCTTCATATACATGATATCGACAATTTCACCCTTTTCCCCCTGACCGACGCCAACGATACGGTCATTGATCTGCAACTCGCCCGCCTTATCGGCGGGCCCGCCGACGACAATGCCCTGAATTTTGGCGGCACCGCCGTCATCGGTGCCAAGCAACGCACCTATGCCGACTAGCTTATTTCCCATATTAACACGGAAGTTCTCGAGCTCGGACTGGCTGAAATATTCAGAATGCGGGTCGTACACCTGGGAGAGGTTTGACAGGAAGAAATTACAGATTTCCTCCTCATCATTTTCATCAAGGCTGCGCATGAATCGCGTATAACGCTTGAGGATCTTATCCTTAGGAGTTTCCTTACTGTCACTGCCAAGGATATCTTCGAGTTTTTTCCCGAGTTCCCTTGCCCTTGCCTCTTGAGTGAGGTGGCGCAGTTTCTCCCCGAGGAGCTGTCCTTCAAGAACGTTGTTCCACAGGATATCCGCGGCGGCTGCATCGGCCGGCCATTTTGAATCCTTGCGGCGCTTTTCGACTGTGCGCTCACTGTCGAATTTAAATTCGACGGTGTTCAGGGTTTCCTCGATTTTTTTTACCCGCTCCTGGACTCTCTTGACGTAAAGGTTGTAAATGTCCGTGGCCGGCTTGATTGAGCCTTCGAAGATGTAGTCATCAAGTGAGGTTTTATATTTCCGCTCAAAGTTGTCGATATCCTTCTGGTTAAAGTAGAGTTTACTGGTATCGAGGAAGTTAATGAAGCCTTTGAGTAATTTTTCGGAAACATCATCTTCGAAATCGGTTCGCGAGTAATGGTTATTTTGAACCATATTTGCAACATACTGGGCGATGGTGCCGTAGTTGGGAGCGGCAATCGAGGATACTTGCAGCGCGATGCCGGTAATGATAGTCGAAAGCAGTGCACGTATAACGTTCCTGTTTGTATTCATATATCTACTGTGGTTCACTGCACGGCCGTGTGCGGAAACATTTATTATGGATGGTGATTGTCCCCTATTCGCCTGCGGGTGTCGAATTATTTTACTGAGATGGCTAAAGCAAATAATAAGCTTGATTTACGTTGTTTTGAAGGTGGTCCATTGGCAACCAACGGTTACGCCTTTAAGGCTCCCGGGGGATGGGTTGTGGTTGATGCACCGCAGGGAATGGCAGATTGGACAGAGGAAGAAGATATTGACCCGCAGTTACTTCTGTTGACTCATCAGCATTTTGACCATGTGCAGGGTGTTGCCGGACTTGTGGAGGCCTTTAACTGTCCGGTCTGGGCTTTTTCCGGTTACAACACGGAATTGACACTTGAGGATTTTTTCCGGGGTCTGGATGACACAGGGTTTGAAATTGATCCCTACCGGATCGACAGAGTCCTTGAGCCGGAGACCGGGGGAGGATTGGATGTTTGTGGATGTGAAATTGATATATTGCATATACCAGGGCATTCACCGGACAGTATTTGTTTTGTCATCGGCGGGGAGGATATTGTTTTAGGCGGGGATGTGCTGTTCCAATCGGGGATAGGGCGCACTGATTTTCCCGGAGGCGACACTGAACTTCTCCTGAGTGGCATCCGCGAGAAACTATTCCCGCTTGATGATCAAACCACGGTATTACCTGGGCACGGGATGCCAACGACAGTCGGGGAGGAACGGAGGGAAAACCCTTTTTTGTGCAGCGGGTAAATTCCGTGTGACCTAGCGTCGTGACCAGTTGGGCTCGCTGATACGACCCAGTCCCGTAACGACCGGTGTAGTGGCACCGCCTAGGGTGTCGGTAATTACCAGCTTGCGCCCGGTACTGTAGACGAGGTGGGTGCTGTCAGGTGCCCATGAGGGATCCTCACCGCGGCCAACGAGTTTGGTTGTCCGATCATTGAAACTGTAAACTGCGACCGAATAGCCCCCATCCTTGCGCACATTGAATGCGATTTTTTTCCCGTCGGGAGACCAACTTGGCTCGGTGCAGTGGTTGTAGTCCACGGATAGCCTTTGTGGCGGACCGCCGGCCGCCGGCGCGATGTACAGCAGCGGACGTCCTCCTGCATCTGAAGAGTAAGCGATAAATTTCCCGTCCTGAGACCAAGTTGGGGATGTCTCGACACCGCTTGTTTTTGTGATTCGTTTCGCTTTGATGCCGCCAATATCGACAACAAAAATCTCGGGGTTTCCCACGAAACTCATTGTCAGCGCGATCTTGCTGCCATCAGGTGAGAAAACAGCACCGCTGTTTGTTCCGGGTGCCTTAATAATTCGCCGCCGGTTTCCCGACTTGAGGTTAAGGTGATAGATATCGGCATAGCCACTTTGATAACCGGTATGGGTAATGTGGTTGCTGTCAGGAGACAGGGCAGGGGATACGTTGAGCCCGGAATCGGTTGTAATGCGATAAACATCCGAGCCGTCGGCATTGCAAATGTAGATTTCCTTGTGACCGGAACTGGTTGCCACAAAAGTAATTTTTCCACTGAGCTTAACATGTTTGCCACCGCCCTTGATAACGAGCTCTTCGATTTCCTCCTTAGCGGAAGAGGTTGACGGCAATCCAATCAAAATTCCAAGCGCGAGCAAGGTGACAGGTTGGACGATGAGGATCTTAATATTAGAGATCATAAGCACTGGGTTTGAGTTCGAAACGGATGAGGATCGTATAGGTTCCTTTGGCAAGGCCGCGTGGAATTGGGCGCAACCGGGAGACTGACCGCAGCGCCTGCTCAACTGAGGCGTTCATTTCAGGAACAGCGGATTGATCCACAATAAAGGCACTGATGACACGCCCGTCCGGTGCGATTGTAATTTTGGTTCGCGCGGAGAGTGTGCGTGAGCTGATGTTTTTTGGCTGGTTCCACTGACTGTGGAATGAATTCTGAATAATTGCGTTATACCATCCGAAATCGGTTTGCGTGGTGGCGGCTTGCGCGGATTCCCTGGCAAGGGGCTTAGTCACTGTTTTTTTAAAGGAAATCTTGCCGGCAGGAGATTTCTTAAGGGTCGTTTTTTTGGGAGCACTGCGTGATACGGTGCGGGTTTTAAGTGAAGGTTTAGATGCTGACTTCTGGGCAACCGGCTTGGGTTTGGGTTTGGGTTTGGGTTTGGG
>JAPYUT010000019.1 GCA_029940475.1 Verrucomicrobiales bacterium
TGGTGCGTGAGGTGGCGGAGAAGGGGGACAACATCACGCAACCCGAGCCGTGGACCTGGGCGCGCACTCAAGGTAAGGGGCGGGTATTCTACACCGCGTCCGGCCATGACGAGCGGGTATGGAAGCAGCCGGCCTTCCACCAGTTGCTCAAGGCGGGGATCCTGTGGTCGGTGGGTGATGTGAGGAAGCAGTCGTATGAAAAGTTCATCGCCGGCCGCGCGCCGCTGAAATATGAGAAGCGCGGCGACATCGCCAACTACGAGAACCGCCCCGAGCCGCTGCCTTACCAGTTCCCGCTCAAGGCGCAGGACAGCATGGATTACACCCAGGCGCCGGTCGGCTTCCGGCTGGAGCTCTTCGCCAGCGAGCCGGACATCATCAACCCCATCGGTCTCGCCTGGGACGAGCGCGGGCGGCTTTGGGTCGCGGAGACGGTTGACTATCCCAACGAGATCACCGCTGACCGCAAGGGTAACGACACGATCAAGATTTTGGAGGACACCGACGGCGACGGCAAGTGCGACAAGGTGACCGTGTTTGCCGACGGCCTGAACATCCCGACCTCGCTGACCTTCTCGCGCGGCGGGATCATCGTTGCGCATGCGCCGGATTTTCTGTTCCTCAAGGACACCGACGGCGATGACAAGGCGGATGTGCGCGAGGTGCTCATCAGCGGGTGGGGGATCGGCGATACCCACGCCGGGCCGTCGAACCTGCGCTACGGATTCGATAACTGGATCTGGGGATCGGTGGGCTATTCGTCGTTCAACGGCACGGTCGGCGGCGAGCAAAAGCGCTTTGGTTCCGGTGTGTTCCGTATGAAGCCGGACGGATCGGATTTGGAGTTTCTGCACCAGTTCAACAACAACACCTGGGGTCTCGGTTTCAACTCGGCGGGAGACGTGTTCGGCTCGACAGCCAACAACAACCCCAGCTTCTTCTGTGGCATCCGTACTACCGCCTATGGTGGCAAGAAGGGCATGAGCGCGAAGATGATCGCCACCGATCGCTCGTTCCACCCGATCACGCCAAACGTGCGCCAGGTGGACGCCTTCAATAACTACACCGCGGGTGCCGGCCAGAGCGTGGCGACCTCGGCGGGATTCCCGGAGACCTTCCGCGACAAGGTGGCGTTCATCGGCGGGCCAACCGGGCACCTGTTGGGCAAATACCATCTCTCCCGTGATGGCTCGGGCTACAAGGCCAAGAACGGCTATGCGTTCCTGGCCTCGGCCGACGAGTGGTTCTCGCCGGTGGCGGCGGAGGTGGGACCCGACGGCAACCTTTGGGTCGCGGATTGGTACAACTTCATCATCCAGCACAACCCGACACCGAGCAAAGGGCGCGCAGGTTATGATGCGAAGAACGGCAAGGGTAACGCGCATATCAACCCGAACCGCGACCGTGGCCACGGCCGGATCTACCGCGTGGTCTGGGACAAGGCGCCCGAGGCGAAGATCAAGTCGCTGGCCGGCGCGAGCGACGCACAGCTTGTGGCGGCGATGGACAGCGATAATTTGTTCTGGCGCCAGACCGCGCAACGGCTGTTGGTCGACGGCGGCAAGAAGGGAGCGACGGCTGGCTTGAAGGCGAAGGTCAAGGTTGGCGGTGCCGGGGCGATCCAGGCGCTGTGGAGTTTGCAGGGGCTAGGCGTGCTCGACACGGAGACCCACCAGCTGGCGCTGTTGGGCAAAGACCCCGCGCTACGGCGCAATGCGATCACCGCCTTGGGCAACGACGCTGCAGCGCTGCAGCTGTTCTTCGATACCGCTGTGGTGCAGGACGCGGATCTGATCGTGCGCCTCGCCGCCTTTAACAAGATGGTGGAGTTTGAGGATCAAGAGACGGTCACGGGCGCGGCAAAAAAGTTGATCACCGACCAGGCCAATGCCGCTGACATGTGGCTGTCGCAGAGCCTGCGCAACGCCGGAGCAGGCCCGGTAAAGAAAGGGCCGTCGACCTTGGGCAAGGAGCTGATCGCCAACGCTTCGTTCGAGAAATTGGCTGGCGATATACCTGCCGGATGGGCCGTGCGCACCTTTCGTGGAACGGCGCAACACCGGGTGGCGGACATGGCCCGGACGGGCAAGCACTCGATCGAGATCTCGGCCGACAAGGCCGCTGAATTTGGTGTCCATATCGATGTCCCGGTGGACCGGAACGCGGAGTACGAACTCAGCGCCTGGATCAAGACCGAAAACGTGACAGGTGGGGGGCGCGGAGCACAGTTGTACATCAGCGGCCATCCCGACAGTCCGGGCAGCAAGGCTGTGAAGGGTACCAAAGATTGGACGCAGGTGAAAATGCGTGTCCAGACGGGCTCTGCAAAGTCACTCAAGATCCATTGCCTGCTCGGCGGCTGGGGCATCGTCGCCGGTAAAGCGTGGTGGGACGACGTCAGTGTGCGCAAGGTCGAGTATGAAATCATCGCGAGCGACGAGCCTGAGATCGCCAAGGGCGACGTGGAACGCGGCAGGAATATCTTCATGACGCACCCGATTGCCGCGTGCACGCGCTGTCACGTCGTCAATGGCGTTGGCGGGCCGGTCGGGCCGGCTTTGGACACCATCGCGACGCGCAAGCAGGAGGATTATATCTTGCAGAGCCTCGTCGATCCGGGGGCGACGATCGCAGAGGGTTTCCAGGGCAAGGTATCGCCAATGCCACCGATGGGTGTGCTTTTGAAGCCGCAAGAGTTGGTCGACGTGATGGCCTACATCCTGACGTTCAAGTAAGGGACCGGGAGTGAATTGGGTTTAGGAATTCGGCTTTGATAGTTTGGTGTTTCGATCGATCTTCTAGCTTTGCTGCTCATTGGCTCCAGGCTTTGCCGGAGGCTTAGCCCCTTTCGCCGTCCGATGGTTTGCCAAGTATTTGCCCGAACTGGCTTGATTTGAGTGCATTTTGGTTCACGGCAGCGGCGCCATTGGAACCAGTAATTCTCTTCGTATTTAAATCTAACTCGCTGGTTTTTAGCGAGTGGCGGAGAGGGAAGGAATCGAACCAACCAGGGCAGCAGAACTACCCTCAACGGTTTTGAAGACCGCGGAGGCCACCAGGCACCCATCACTCTCCTTTTCTGAAAGGGATGTTTATCTTAAGATGGGAAAGCAATTTATCAAACTCCCTGTTTGGGCGGGACAGTGACTTTACTGCCTGACAAAGTCCCGTGATCGTTCAAAATAACAGTAACTCATGACAGAATGTCCCTTCATACATGATGACTTCATCCTTGGCAGTGATACTGCCAGGCATCTGTATCATGGTTATGCGGCGGAGATGCCGATTATTGATTATCATTGTCACCTGTCGCCCGTGGAGGTGGCCGAAGACCGGTGTTGGCCGACCATTACCGGTGCCTGGCTTGGAGGTGATCATTACAAGTGGCGTGCCATGCGCTCCAACGGGATTGATGAGCAACTGATAACCGGTGAGGCGGGGGATTGGGAGAAGTTTGAGGCCTGGGCGGCGACCATGCCCAAGTTGCTTGGCAATCCTCTTTACCACTGGAACCAGCTTGAGTTGGCGCGCTATTTTGAGGTATTCGAATTGTTGAACCCGGGTAGTGCGCGGGATATTTATGATCGTTGCAATGCAGCACTGGCAGAACCGGGATTTTCCGCGCGCGGCCTGATTGAGAGATCGAAGGTGGTGGCAATTTGCACTACTGATGATCCCTGCGACTCCCTCGAGCATCATGCGGTAATTGCGGCTGATGCTTCAGTTTCCTGCAAGGTGTTGCCTGCATGGCGTCCGGACAGGGCAATGATGCCGGAGCTTGGAGGAGACTTTAACCACTGGGTCGATGCTCTCGGAGCTTCTGCAGATGTCGAGGTGAACAGTTTCAGCGCGTTCATGGACGCGCTTCACAGCCGGCATGCGTTTTTTCATGATCGGGGATGCCGCTTGTCTGACCATGGTATTGAAACTTTCTATGCTGAAGCTTATACGGCTGCAGAAATCGAGGGGATCTTTGACAAGGTCCGGTCCGGTGGAGAATTGAGTGCTGATGAGGTGGTGCAGTTCAAGTCACATATGTTGTATGAGTTCGGGGTTATGGATGCCGAACGGGGATGGGTTCAGCAATACCACTTCGGTGCCCTGCGCAACAACTCAGCGAGGATGTTCGGGGAACTTGGCAGTGACATCGGTTGTGACTCGATTGGTGACTGGCCGGTAGCGGTAGCGATGTCCCGTTTATTTTCGCGCCTCGACCTTGAGGGTAAGCTGGCAAAGAGCATCCTCTACCCGATCAATCCACGCGATAATGAATTGACGGGTTCCATGATTGGTAATTTTCAGGACGGCAGCAGTGCCGGCAAGATGCAACTGGGCAGCGGTTGGTGGTTTAACGACCAGATGGATGGGATGCTTCGCCAGATGGAGGCACTTGGCCAGCTTGGCCTTCTGTCGCGCTTTGTGGGGATGTTGACTGACAGTCGCTCGTTCTTGAGTTTCACCCGGCATGAGTATTTTCGCAGAATCCTGTGCAACAAGCTGGGATCCGAGATGGAGTCCGGGATTCTGCCGGCGGATGAGCAACTGGTGGGATCAATGATCAGGGATATCAGCTATAATAACGCCGCAGGCTATTTTGATTTCGGCGTGGAGTAGACCGGATAGCGGGTCTATACTTGGCATATGCCTCACTGCCCCATGAGGATCATCTCCGTCCTGATTTCAGTGTTCCTGATTGCCGATCCTGGCTTTTCCCAGCAGGTCTTCATCAACGAGATCCACTATGACAATGCCGGTGCTGATACCGGTGAATTTGTCGAGATTGCAGGGCCTGCAAATACCAACCTTGGGCAATATGAGCTGGTTTTTTATAACGGGGCGAATACCCGTGCCTACAAGTCTTTAGCGCTCGGGGGGACAATTCCCAACGAGGAGGCAAGTGGCTTTGGAGTCCTGGCCTTTTCAATCAGCGGCATTCAAAATGGAGCACCTGACGGGATTGCCCTGCTCAGGGGGAGTGATGTCGTGCAGTTTCTCAGTTATGAGGGGGGGTTTGTTGCAGGTGATGATATTGCCCGGGGAACCATGTCATCAGACATAGGGGTCTTGGAAAGATCGACTACTGCAATCGGCCAGTCATTGCAATTGGGAGGTAGCGGATCGGGTTATTCTGATTTTCTCTGGGAATCTCCACAGGGGGAGAGCATGGGGAGGATAAATGCAGGGCAGGTTTTCCTGGGTTCAGGGGATCCCATGATCAACATGGCTGTTGATCCCGATCGTTTTTTTGAGGACGACGGAGAGAACGCGGCAACCGTGACCCTGAGCCTGAGCCCTGCGCCTGCCGAAGCGGTGCAGATTACACTAGGCACTGACCAGGATGTTGCACAGCTTGCTTACCCGAGACAGTTGACTGTTACGCCTTCGGGAGTGGTTACATTTCCCGTAGGCGCACTTACAGACGGGGTGGCAGACGGCACCCGGACAGTTCGTTTAAGCGCCACTGATGCCACCGGGTTTTATCAGTCCGCCATCACCGGGATCACGATTTTTGATGTCGATTCGCCTGCCGGGCGCGGTGTTGCGATCAGGATTGCATCCTACAACCTTAAATATGGGGCAGGACCCAGGGGCAGTGCCCAATATCAGGCCGTGCTTGCTGTCTTGCGCAGGGTGGATGCTGATGTGATCGCCTTCAGTGAAGCTGATCCCGATGGTGACTTTGCCAATCTAAAGTTGTTGCTTGGCGACCTTGGGATGCCAGCCGCTCCGGGTTACTTCACCACCAGTGGTGATGCCTTTGCCGGCACTCCCTATGACAGTGGTGATTTTGGCAGTGGCCAGGCCTTGGCAGTGGCGAGTATTTGGCCGATCACCTCCACTGCCCAGATTGGCAGGGGTAATCCGGGAAGGAGGGAGATGACCCGATTTCCCCTGTTTATTGAAATTGATGTGCCCGGCGTGGCAATGGATCCGGCTTTCGTTGCGCTGCACCTGAAGGCGGGGAATACCGATGCCGACAACTTCAGGCGTTCGATCGAGGCGTTGCGTATCCGTGAGTTTATCGAGGTGAACGGTTACTCCGGCACGAACGGGAATGTGTTCATACTTGGTGATTTCAACGAGGACTTTGAGGATTTTCTCCCCGTTTCCTATTTTACCGGGATTGACAGTGCAATCCATGTGTTCGGTGACGGTTCAACTTTACCTGCCTCATATCAACTCGGAGCTGACCTTGCCCTGCCGCACGGAATGGTGCTGGAATACCGTGATTTCCCAGCTCCCGCTTTTGCGCCGGTTGCGATCAGGATTGTGGATTCAAGGCAACTTGACGGTGTGCGTCGCACCTACAATGTCATGGGTGATGCGCGGCTTGACTATATTCTCGTCAGTGACTTTACCGCGGCAAATGCCGTGGTGCAGACTGAAGTCTATAACAGTTTGCTGGATTATTCATATGACGGGTTACCGAAAAGCGGCGGGCTTCCCGGGGCTGCCGACAGCTTCATTGGCAGTGATCACCACCTTGTGTTTGGTGACTTTGTTCTTGAGCCGGCTCCGCAGGTTGTTGTCGGGATTGCGCCTGCAGAAATGGATGAGATGGCTATTGAGCCACTGAGGGGATCCGTTGAGATACTGCCTGCGCCACTGCAGGCAACACAAGTTGCACTAATCGCTGATCGTTCCCGGTTTAATCTTCCCCGGCAAGTGAGTGTTCCGCCCGGGGGAGGGCCAGTGAATTTTATGATATCGCTCATGGAGCCGGATAAAATCAAGAGTGACCGCAAAGTCCGTATTACCGGCGAAGCTTCCGGGCATGCTTCCGGGCACGGGTTCGTTAGCCTCACCGGCCGGCAGGCCTCCGGGCAGGTGTTGATCAGTCAGTATGTTGAACCACCGAGCGGAGGTTCACCCAAAGCAATAGAACTGGTTAACAACAGCGATGGCATCATCAATTTTGCGCGCACGCCACTGCAGGTGGTCTGGTTATCCAATGGTGACAATGTCAGCCGGAATGTCCTGGTGATATTCACCGGGATGCTCGATCCGGGTGAGGTGCTCGTGATCGGGGGTGAACAAACCGGCAATTTTCTTGTGATGGAGGGTATCCTTGAAGACCCGGTTGAGCCTTTCGGTGATCTCGAGGAGGGTGCTGCCTTTTATGATTCCAACGGCAGGGTTCTGTTCATTAAAAAGACACTGTTTTTTAATGGTGATGATGCCCTTGTGGTTAAGCTTGGGTCGACCCTTGCGGATACATTCGGAGTGCCCGGCGAGGATCCCGGCTCGCAATGGAGTGGGGCAGGGGTCTCTTCGGCTAATCAGAACATTGCCTTGCGTGATGACGTGGCGACCGGAAGTGCCGGGTTTAGCGATCCGAGCTGGCGGTTTTACAGGGTTGCGCCAGGCAATGATCTCTCAGGACTCGGCACAGCGCCGGTATTGATGGATCCATACATTGCATGGGCGGCATCTTTTGGCCTTACCGGCATTGCGGCAGCTCCCAGTGAAGATCCCGATGATGATGGCCTTTCCAACCTGCATGAATATGCACTGGGAGGATCGCCACAGGATTTTGACCGGCGAATCAATCCGCGTCCGTTGGTAATTTCGCTGGCAGGGCGTGATTATCCTGCGTTTGAATTGCGCCGCCGACTGCAGACGGGTCGGTTGCAATACAGCGTAGAGCAATCGGCTGGGCTGATAAGGTGGACAAGCGCAGAGACGCTTCCCTACGGCAGTGCCGTTGACAATGAGGATGCCACACAGACAGTAATTCTCCGGCTCTTGGAACCTTTTGTTCAGGGGCGTGTGTTTATGCGCATGCGCGTGAGTTTGCCCTAGTTGCAGGGATGTGTTCCTGAAAATGATTTCAAGCCGTAATCCTACGGGACATTCCCCTTCAGAATTTATCTGCCTTGGCGTGGTTCGATATTTACGCGATAGAGTTCTTTGGGAGTATTTGATGAATCCTCTGGAGGATTACTTTGGCCCGCAAAATTTTAAACAATAACCACCTTATTATAAAGGGGTTGAGAGCTTGTGAAAAGTTTCACAAATAGCACTTGCGGGATTATTTAAGCATTCAATACTAACGATAGGCAATCGTAGCATACCTGGCCACCTGAGAGGCCCTGCTCCCGAGCTCCAAATGGCAGATAAACTGCAGCAATTTGAGACCCCAGATACAGCTGGCAAGGCCGCGCAGGCTCTTGAAGCGTATCAGCAGACAACCGACGATCTTGTTGGTGAGAAACTGACGCTAAACATGGGGCCTTCGCACCCGGCGACCCACGGTGTTTTGCGCCTTATCCTCGAACTTGACGGGGAGGTAATTACAAAAGCCGAACCGGATATTGGCTATCTGCATCGCGGTGATGAAAAGATTGCCGAGAACATGCACTATAATCAGTTTGTTCCTTACACAGACCGTTTGGATTATCTGGCACCACTGGCCAATAACGTGGCGTATGCATGTGCGGTTGAAAAATTAATGGGCTGGGAATTGCCGCCCCGCGGCCAGGCGGTTCGTGTGCTTTGCTGTGAGTTGGCGCGCGTCTCAGCGCATCTTCTGGGTATCGGGTGTTATGCGATGGACGTCGGGGCAATGACAGTGTTCCTTTATACGTTTAACCAGCGTGAGAGCGTCTATGATCTTTGTGAGCAGATTTCCGGGGCGAGGTTTACCACCAGCTATACCAGGGTGGGCGGGCAAACGCGCGACATTACACCGGAAATTATCAGTGGAGTGGAGAAGTTTTGCGATGAGGTGAGTGAGGTGATCGATGAAGTTGATGATCTCCTGTCACGCAATAAGATTTTCCTGGATAGGACAAGGGAGGTTGGTGTCATTTTGCGTGAGGATGCCATTGGTTACGGACTTACCGGCCCTAACCTGCGCGCAACGGGAGTTGATTTTGATATGCGCAAAAATCATCCTTATCTCGGCTATGAGAAGTTGGATTTTGAGATTCCTATAGGCAAGGTGGGTGACAGCTACGATCGCTACTTGGTGCGCATGGAGGAAATGCGCCAGAGTGTTCATATATTACGCCAGGTGTGCAGAGAGATGCCTGATGGACCGATCAACGTTGTTGATCCCAAGGGTGCCTTGCCGGAGAAGGAGCGGGTGCTGATGAGCATGGAGGAGTTGATCCATCATTTCATTGTAGCGACCCAGGGGATTGATGCGCCTGAGGGGGAAGTTTATTTTGGTGCTGAGAATCCGAAGGGGGAGCTCGGTTTTTATATCAACTCGAAGGGTGGTGGAGTACCTCATCGGCTGAAGATTCGCAGCCCTTCCTTTGCAAACCTGAGCATCCTGCCGAAGATGCTTCCCGGGCACATGGTGAGCGATGTTGTCGTTATCCTTGGCAGCCTCGATTTCGTCATGGGGGAGTGTGACCGCTAAAAATCTGATGGAAGTCCCGAAGGAACTCGAAAAGGAGGCGGATGATTTCATCTGCCATTACCCGCAGGAGGAGAAAGGCAGCGCTTCATTGCCGCTGTTGCATCTTTTACAGCGGGAATTCGGGTATATTAGTGACGATGCGATTTCCTGGGTGGCGGAAAAACTTGGCACCGAGCCGATAAAGATACTGGAACTGGTGACTTTTTACCCGGGATTCCGGCAGAAGGCCCCGGGTAAATACCATATCAGGGTTTGCCGTACACTCTCCTGTGCCATGGCCGGCTGCCACCAGACAATGGAGAAAATCTGTGAACTGGCAGGGATAGACCGATCAAATGTTTCTCATCATGACCCGATTGCGATTTCAACTGACGGGAAATTCAGCATTGAGTTTGCCGAGTGCCTGGCAAGTTGCGGGACAGGCCCGGTTTGCCTGGTTGGTGATGATTTTCATGAGGAGGTTAAACCCGAGAACACGGAGCAACTCCTGCAGCAATACAAGTGATGGCTGATCCGAGATATATCGCCGGGAAAAAGCCGCATCCACGTGAGAGGCGGATGATTTTCCGTAATGTTGATCGCTCCGGGTGGGATGCTTCGATTGCAACATACCGTAAGGACGGAGGTTACAGGGAGCTTAAGAAAGCTCTGAAGATGAAGCCGGCGGCAGTGACTGATGAAGTGAAGGCGTCCGGTCTTCGTGGCCGGGGCGGGGCAGGTTTCCCGACCGGCGTGAAGTGGGGATTTATTCCGCCTGATAACAACAAACCGATCTACCTGATCTGCAATGCTGATGAGTCCGAGCCCGGTACGTTCAAGGATCGCTACATTATTCATCAGGATCCGCACCAGCTTCTTGAAGGTATCCTGATCTCCAGCTATGCGGTTGGGGCCAAGGTCGCCTATATCTACATCAGGGAGGAATTCCCCGAAGGTGCGGTGATTCTTGAACGGGCAATTGAAGAGGCACGAACTGCTAAATTGCTGGGTAAAAAAATTCTTGGAACTGATTTCGAATGCGAGATTTACATTCATCGCGGGGCTGGAGCCTACATATGCGGTGAGGAGACCGGCTTGATCGAGTCCCTTGAGGGCAAGCGACCCTATCCGCGTATCAAGCCTCCCTATTTTCCTGCGGTGCTCGGCCTGTATATGTGCCCGACGATCGTTAACAATGTGGAGTCACTTTGCCATGTGAAGCATGTCATGGCGATGGGTGGGAAGAAATATGCCCAGTTGGGCACACCGCGAAATACAGGCACGCGTATTCTCTGTGTCAGCGGGGATGTGCAGAAGCCGGGTTACTTTGAGATTGAGGTTGGAAAGCTGACAATGGGTGAACTCATAGAAGATCTTTGCGGGGGAATGAAGAAAGGCCGTAAACTCAAGGCGGTCATCCCCGGCGGTTCCTCGGCAAAGGTATTGCGTGCCGGTGAAACCTACACAATAAGGGATGGTGACAAGGAGAAGACCATCGGATTACCTGATATACCGATGGACTTTGATTCATTGGCTGCCTGTGGCTCAATGGCCGGTTCAGGGGGAGTGATCGTCATGGATGACAGCCGGGACATGACCTGGGTGCTCAACAATATCAACACGTTCTATGCGCATGAGTCCTGCGGGCAGTGCACCCCTTGTCGGGAAGGCTCACTGTGGATGAAGAAGATCACCGATCGCATGCTCTCCGGTGGTGGTGTTCCTTCAGATGTTGAGACGCTCGTATCAGTGGGTAACAATATCGCAGGCCGGACAATTTGTGCCTTTGGAGAGGCTTGTGCATGGCCAACGCAGAGCTTTGTAGCCAAGTTCCCGGAGGAATTCAAGAAACACACGAGCCGCAGGAATATCGGCAAAGCCCTCAACCCCGAAACAAAGACTGCTTCAGCAGGTCTGGGTGATTAACTGTAATGGTGGCCTCGAAAGACAGTGGTGAGAACCTGGTGAGCGTTCAAGTCGACGACCACTGGATCAGTGTGCCCAGGGGAACGCGGATGATCGAAGCCTGCAAGCAGGCTGCCGCAGAGGTTCCGCATTATTGTTATCATCCCAAGCTGACCTCTCCGGGAAACTGTCGGATGTGCCTTGTGGAGATGGGGATGCCGCCGCGGCCTTCCCCGGGAGAGGAACCTGAACTAGACGCCGACGGACATGCAAAAATCAACTGGATGCCGAGGCCGGTAATCGCCTGTGCCAACACAGTTGTCGACGGCATGGGGATTCGCACTCAGTCATTGCTGGCCAAGGAGTGCCGGCAGGGGGTGATGGAATTCCTCCTGATTAATCATCCGCTTGATTGCCCTATTTGCGACCAGGCAGGGGAATGCACCCTGCAGGAATACAGCGTCGAGCACGGCAATGGGCAATCACGCTTCCTTGAAAGCAAGGTGAAGAAGCCGAAAAACGTGGAAATAGGTCCGCGGATTCGTCTTGATGATGAGCGCTGTGTGCTCTGCTCACGCTGTGTGCGTTTTTCAAAGGAGGTGGTGGATGATGATGTTTTCGGTTTTGTTGACCGGGGCAGTCACAGTGTACTTACTGTCCATCCTGACCGCAAACTGGAGAATAACTACTCCCTGAATACGGTTGATATTTGCCCTGTTGGAGCGCTCACTTCCAATGATTTCCGTTTTAAGATGCGGGTTTGGTTCATGCGTGAGACCAAGTCACTGTGCACCGGGTGCGCGCGTGGATGCAACACGGTGGTAGGATCACGGGAGGGAAAGATTTACCGCCAGTCTCCGCGGGAGAATAATGACGTTAACTCTGCGTGGATGTGTGACACCGGGCGCATGGAATATCATCAGCTTGAGAATCCGGCACGCTTGACTGAGCCCATGATCAAGCGCGGGAAGAAGCACCGCACGGTTGATTGGCCGGAGGCAATTTGCCGTGCAGCCAGGGACTTGACGAAGTTCAAGGGTGAGCAATTGGCTATCATCGCTTCAGGGCGCATGACCAACGAGGAACTTTATCTGACCAGGACACTGGCAGAAAGTTTGCAGCCCGGGGTAGTGGACATTGTGAAGAGGGAGGGGGAAGGGGATGATTACCTTTCCCATTGCGATAAGAACCCGAATGTGAACGGAGCGCGGAAAGTGCTCAAGATTCGTTCTCCTGGATCCAAGTTAAAATCAATCCGGAAAAGGATTGTTGAGGATAAAATCAAGGCTCTGCTGGTAATTGGAGAAGACCTCATTGATTGTGGATTTACTGAGGGGGAGCTTAGTAGCCTCCAGTGTCTTGTCTCCTCGCATATTATTGCCAATCCGACTGCAAAAATGTCCCATGTGGTTCTTCCCGGGGCAGGTTATGCGGAGAAACGGGGATCAATGATTAATGCCACGGGGCGCTTGCAGCGCCTTAATAAAGCGATTGATCCCCCGGGGCAAAGCCGTGAGGACTGGGAAATCCTTCATGAACTCAACCGTGCAGTGGACGGGTGTGATGGTGTTACTGAGCTTGCTGATGTTTTTACTCAGATGGCGTCGACCCTTTCAATATTCAAGGGTTTGAGCCTTTCCCGAATCGGTGACCTCGGGGTGGATGTAATGGATACCGGGGAAACAGTGCCCCTGCTGGAACGGGAAGCACGACGTGTTAGCGAGGGATTGATCGTTGGTTAATGATATAATGAACTGCTCACTGGCCAGTATTGAATTCTCCGCGGTGCTGATCCACGTGATCAAGATCGTGGTGCTGGTGTTTGTCGTGATTCTGCCGATGGTGGCTTATTCTGTCTGGGCCGAGAGGAAGGTGAGTGCAATTATACAGGATCGGGTTGGACCCAATCGCGTGGGCATTCCTTTTACCAAGATCAGCCTTGCCGGTCTTGGGCAACCGATCGCAGACGGAGTCAAGTTTTTGCTCAAAGAGGATCTTACCCCGGGGCATGTCAACAAGCTGTATTTCTGGCTGGCTCCAGCCTTGACGATGGTCCCGGCTATACTGACATGCGCGGTGTTGCCTTTTGGAAGCGAGTTGTTCGGCGAGAAGATGGTGGTTGCGGATTTGAATGTCGGGCCGCTTTTCATTTTTGCCATTGCCTCGCTGAGTGTTTACGGCATCGTCCTGGCGGGCTGGTCATCGAATTCAAAATATCCCTTCCTGGGGGGCATTCGATCGAGCAGCCAGATGATATCCTATGAGATCTCGCTTGGCCTTTCACTGGTCCCGGTATTGCTTATTTTTGGTGAACTGAATCTCAGCACGATTGTTGAGGAACAGAGCAAAAATGGCTGGCTGCTGCTGCCGTTATGGGGCGAGGGAGCGGTATGGAATGGCGGATGGGACCGATTCTTCCTGTTCTTCCCGGCCTGCATCGCCTTTATCGTTTTTACTACCTCAATTTTTGCCGAGACCAACCGGCTGCCATTTGATCTTCCCGAGTGCGAGACGGAACTCGTTGCCGGCTATCACACTGAGTATTCATCGATGAAGTTTGCTTTGTTTTTCCTTGGAGAATACGCTGCGATGATTATTGGCTCCGGACTTATTGTAACCCTGTTTCTTGGCGGTTGGTCGTTGCCATTCGGATGGGATGCCGGCTTGATGAAGATGGCCGGCAATCCTGAGCAGGTTCCGTGGTGGCTGGGGTTGATGCATATAGCAACTTTCCTTGGCAAGGTGATTGCCTTCATTATTTTCTTTATATGGGTGCGCTGGACCCTGCCCCGTTTCCGCTATGACCAGTTAATGAAACTCGGTTGGATTGTTTTCTTTGAACTCGCCCTGCTGAATATATTCATCACCGCCGGAATCCTTATCCTGACACGTCCCTAGATTGACCATGCCTATTGTCGTTCAACGTCCCAGGCTAACGATTGCCGAGAAGTGTTACTTCCCGGCGATCATGAAGGGTTTGCGGATTACCCTGGGGCATGCAATCCGGATTCTGCTCCGCAAGAAAAAGGTAACAATGCAGTATCCCGAGGCGAAGTGGGATGACCACCTGCCGGAGCATTACCGCGGAGCCCCGGCACTTGTCACCGACGAACATGACCGTGAGCGTTGCGTGTCCTGTCAATTATGTGAGTTCATCTGTCCGCCAAGGGCGATTACAATTATTCCGGAGGAGATCCCTGCCGGGGATGAGTGGCAGAAGGTCGAGAAACGCCCGAAGATCTTTGATATTGATATGATCCGCTGCATTTACTGCGGCATGTGCGAGGAGGTTTGTCCGGAGCAGGCAATATTTCTTCGCAAGGATTATGCCATTACCGGGGTTTCCCGCGAAGAAATGGTTCATGACAAGAAGAAGCTCTACGAGATTGGAGGCAGGCGCGAGGGATTGGTCAACAAATGGAATGAGTTGAAGTGATTTATAACGCTTGCTGCAAGTAACAATGTCATTGCTTTTCTATATATTTTCCGGCGTGATGCTGGTGTTTGGGTTGCTGGTTGTCGTTAACCGCAATCCTGTTTCCAGTGCACTTTCCCTGGTGGTGTCATTTATGGGACTTGCGGCCCTGTTCATCACGCTCAACGCCTACTTCATAGGCGTGATCCAGATTCTCGTATACACCGGCGCGGTGATGGTGCTGTTCCTGTTCATCATAATGCTGTTGGACATCAAGTCTGAGCAATGCCGTAAACTTAACTATGTTGCCATGGGTGGCGGGGTCATGATTGTCCTCGCTTTTGTTGCCCAGCTGACAATGATCCTGGCAGGCTATGCTCCCGGAAAACAAAGGCTCGTGGAGTTGCCTGGGGATGCCGCGGTTCATCAGGATGTGAAACGGGTTGGGGAAGCGCTCTTTACCCACTTTAATTTTCATCTGCAGTTGCTTGGAGTGCTTTTACTCATCGCAACGATCGGGGTGGTAGTGCTCAGCCGCCGCCAGGGCGAGGGTAACTAGAGAGCAACGATGATGCCGAGTCTCAACGAATACCTGATGGTCAGCGGATTGCTTTTCGCAATCGGTTTTGCCGGAGTTCTGATGAGACGGAATATCATCATCATCTTTATGTGTCTTGAAATGATGCTTAGTGCCGCCAACCTGTCGCTGGTTGCTTTTTGGCGTTTCGGGAACGGACAAGGAATGCCTGCGCAAGGTTATGACGCACAGGTGCTGGTATTTTTCGTCATTGCGGTGGCTGCCGCGGAGGTGGCCGTTGGACTTGCCATTATTGTTGCCCTGTTCCGTGCCCGGTGCACGGTACATGTCGAAGACCTTAACAGCATGAAAGGCTAATAAGCGCGAGATGAGCATTGCTTTCATTATCCTCCTGCTGCCACTCGTTGCTGCCGCATCGATTCTGCTGGGTATCAGGAAGAAGGCAAACCTGAGCGCCTATGTATCGGTAGCTTCTGCCGGCATCTGTTTTCTGCTCACGCTGGGACTGATTCGTGGCAGTGGTGGTGAGGCAGGAGCATTCACCTGGTTGAGTGTCGGGGGCCTGGAACTTAAGATCGCCCTGGAGATTACCGGGTTGACGCGGGGAATGATTCTGGTGGTAACTCTTGTGGGGTTGCTGGTGCATATATTTTCCCTGGGTTACATGAGGGATGATGCGGGCAAGGCGCGCTATTTTGCGGGCTTGTCGTTGTTTATGTTCTCGATGAGCGGTATCGTCCTGGCGGACAACTTCGCGATGATGTTCATCTTCTGGGAACTGGTTGGAGTGAGTTCCTATCTGCTCATTGGGCACTGGTTCCAGAAAAATTCCGCGGCGGAGGCTTCAAAAAAGGCATTCCTTGTTAATCGCATTGGAGACTTTGGTTTTATGGCGGGAATTCTTTTACTTTGGGGTGCGACCGGAGAGATTGGTTTTTCCGCCCTGAGGGAGACCCTTGAGGTTCAAACATTTGACCCGTCATTGCTCAATTGGGCGATGATCTGTATTTTCTGCGGAGCGGTCGGCAAGTCCGCGCAGGTTCCGTTGCATGTCTGGTTGCCGGATGCGATGGAGGGACCGACCCCTGTCTCTGCCCTTATCCATGCGGCTACCATGGTTGCAGCCGGTGTATTTATGCTGACTAAGGTCACTTTCCTGATCATTGCAGCGCCGGTTGCAGCTTCCGTTATTCAACATGTCGGTGCGCTGACAGCATTGCTGGCAGCGCTGATGGCGACCCAGCAGAGCGACATTAAGAAGATTCTTGCATACTCAACATTGTCCCAACTTGGCTACATGGTGATGGCTGTCGGGTTTGCCGGCTTTCTTCACTCAGGGGAAGCTGTCGGTGCAGTAGCCTCAAATGCCGGCTTTTTTCACCTTTATACCCATGCTTTTTTCAAGGCCCTGCTTTTCCTTGGAGCCGGTGCGGTTATTTATGCCTGTCATCATGAACAGGATATCTGGAAGATGGGCGGGCTGATTAGGCTGATGCCGGTGACTGCCATTACTTTCCTGATAGGGACTGCGGCCCTTGCCGGGTTGCCGCCACTTAGCGGTTTCTGGAGCAAGGATGCAGTGATGGCGGTAACACAGAACAGCACGCCGCTTCTGATTGTCGGTGCAATTACCGCTTTTCTTACAGCTTTTTACATGAGCCGTTTATGCACCATCGTGTTTTTCGGGAAAGCGCGTTCGCAAGCAGCCCGTGAAGCCGGGGAAGTGCCTTTGATGATGCGTGCGCCGCTGGTCATTCTTGCGCTTGGTGCAGTGATTGCCGGCTTTGAGTTTGCCTATGGATGGTTCATTGCACCGGCAGATCTTCCGCATCCGCATGGCGCACTGCCACTAGTGCTGACGATTATTGGAGTTGCGGGAATTGTTACCGGATACCTGCTTCATCGCGGACGGGAGAAGGATCCGATCCGGGTGGAGGTGCTTGTTCGCAAGTTCTACATCGACGAGTTCTACCTGTTCCTTGTCAGGGTATTCCAGGATGGAGTTGCGTATCTTGCCAAGGCTGTCGATCAATTGTTGATCGACGGGTTGATTGTGCGTGGCAGTGCGCGCCTGACGGTGGGGGTGGGTTTGTTGCTGCGCGGTTTACAGGGGGGCAACCTGCAGAGGCATGTGTTTCTGTTTGGGGTGGGAATTGTCATCGTTATTTACCTTATTACCATCGCCTTAGGATAGGCATCACGCGAAGTGACTATCATTGACCTAATTATCATTATTCCAATTCTCGCTGCCGTGGCGATTGGTTGTGGCGGTTCCGCCAGAGTATTGGCACTCGCAGCGGCCTGGGCAAACCTGCTCCTCGGGCTTGTCGTGTTTGTGACACTGGTCGCCAAAGGTGGTGACGAGATGCATTTTAAGAGTTCCTGGGTATTGCTCCATTCCCCTGAACTAACCCTTGGGTTTGCTGTTGATGGCATGAGCGGGGTGCTTGTGTTGCTTACTGTCATCGTGACCTTCTGTGCGGTCAGGGTATCCTCAGGGGATCTCGGCAAAGGAAGCGGGAAACTGTACTATATATCATTGTTGCTTATTGCCGCAGGTGCGCTCGGTGCGTTTTGCGCCACTGATCTTTTCTTTTTCTACGCATTTCACGAGCTTGCATTAATTCCAACTTTCCTGATGATAGGAATCTATGGGAATGGACGGGAAAAGGTTGCAACGGCCTGGAAGATTACCATTTACCTCGGGGTGGGAAGTCTTATCCTGCTTGGCGGGCTAATTGCACTTTACGTCAGCCTTTCGCCGCCAGGTGCGCCGACTTTTGATATTGCAAAACTGGCACCTTCTCCGGGTGAACATCCACTGAGTGCTGAAGTGCAGAAATGGATCTTTCTGCCCCTGCTTGTTGGCTTCGGGATCCTGGTTTCCCTGTTTCCGTTCCACAGTTGGGCAGCCCCTGCTTACGCGGCCGCTCCCACGCCGGTGGCAATGTTGCATGCCGGGGTTCTGAAAAAATTTGGTCTTTACGGGATGCTGCGTGTGGCTATGCCGCTGTTGCCGGAGGGGTTCGAGGCCTGGAAGGGGCTGTTACTTGTGCTGCTACTGGGGAATATCCTCTATGTTGGATTGGTCACAATTTCGCAGCGTTACCTTGACCGGATGATTGGCAATTCCAGCGTGATGCATATGGGATACATCTTCCTGGGAATTGCCTGCTGCAACAGTATAGGATGGGGCGGGGCGGTATTGATGATGTTTGCCCATGGCATCTCGATTGCCCTGTTATTTGCCCTGTGCGGATCATTGCGAGAGCGCCTCGACACTCTGGAAATTTCGCGTCTCGGAGGACTTGGTGGAAGTATGCCTTTCCTGGCGGTGACTTTCGGGTTTGCCGCTTTCGCCTCGATCGGGCTTCCGGGCTTCGCCAATTTTGCCTCAGAGATCACTATTTTCTTTGCTGCCTTCAAGGATGCCGGGGAGATGGGTATACTACAGGTTGCTACCATACTGGCATTGTGGGGGGTTGTAATATCCGCTGTATATATGTTGCGTGCCTACAGGAGTATCTTTCAGGGGGAACTCATTGGAGAGCGTTACCCTGCTGACTTAGCTCAGTCGATGAGATTGCCGGTTGTTCTAATGATCGTGATACTGCTACTCACGGGATTTTTTCCGAATATTATCCTTAAACTTCTGCCGAACCTGTTCGAAGTCCTCTGATCTGATGCTGCCCTATTATCTAGAGATATGCGTTGTGGTGCTTGGCTCGCTGATGCTTTGTATGGAGCTTTTCGCGGGTCGGCGATCACGGGCTAAAATCGCCATGGTAGGAGTGGCAGGGCTTGGCGTGATATTCGCGTTACTGATGTTTGCGGTATGTTCGCCAGGAGAAGACCTGCAATATTGGGGAATTTACCATTTTGATAAGTGGGCGGCCTTTTACAAGGGCTTGGCATTGATTTCCACGTTGTTGGTATTGGTGATGGCACGTGAGTTTGCTCCGGTTTTTAAGCATTACACTTCGCAGGATGAAGAGAAATCCGGCATCGGGGAGTTTTATTGCCTGCCGATTTTCGTGTGTTCAGGGCTAATGTGGATGGCCTCAGCCAAGGATCTGGTTACTATTTTTGTATCACTTGAACTGGTTACCATGGGTTTCTATGTGCTGGTGGCTTTCATGCGCCGGAATGTGGGTTCGCTGGAGGCAGGGGTGAAATATCTTATCCTCGGTGCTCTTTCAACCGGGTTTCTGGTCTATGGCATTGCCTGGACTTTCGGGGTGTCGGGAACCTTCAATCTCGAGGAACTCAGTGTTGTGTTGGCTGGCGATGACATTCCCAGTGCGCCTGTGATGTTTGCATTTGCCCTGCTGATAGCTGGGATTGGTTTCAAGATTGCCGTGGTGCCGTTTCAAATATGGGTGCCCGATGTTTACCAGGGGGCTGCAATGCCGGTTACCGCCTACCTGTCGGTTGCTTCCAAGGCTGCCGGGTTCATCGTGTTCCTGCGTGTTGTTGACCCGTTTTTGGCGGCTCCGTCAATCAGGGAACCTGCCATTTACCTGATGGTTTTCGTGACCTGTGCCACCTTGATTTACGGTAATCTTGCGGCGATTGCCCAAAAGAATATTAAGCGCCTCCTTGCGTATTCAAGCATTGCGCATGCGGGCTTTCTGCTGATGGCCCTGCCGGCATTGGGAGCGGCAGGCACCATAGCCGGTCCTGGCCCGGAGTCTGCGATCTCGTTTTACCTGGCCGGTTATCTTCTGATGACATTGCTTTGTTTCCTTGTCCTTACTGTCGTGAGGGTTGCCACGAATGGCGAAGACCTCACGGCGCTGGAGGGCTTGGGAAAACGTTCGCCTTTCCTTGCCTTCGCCATGCTTGTTGGGGTTGCATCCCTGGCGGGAATTCCATTGACGGTGGGATTCTTCGGCAAATTCTTCCTGTTTAATATAGCCATCCAGAATGCCATGCAGAACGGCTTGTGGATTGTCGTATTTCTGGCGGTTCTGGGTGCCGCCACAGGATTTTACTACTACTTCAAGATCATCCGGGCGATGTATTGGGAGGGCTCTGTGAGTGAAGGTGAAGTTACCGGATTGAAAGTCGGCAGGTTGGCGATGTTGGCCATTATACTTTTGGTGGTTGCGGTATTTTTCTTTGGTATTTTTCCGGCGCCGCTTCTTGGGTTGACCCTCTAGAAAGCTCATCCGGAATCGGGACGGAAAGGGTATTTTACTATTCTTGTTTCCTCATCGTTGTAATTTACTGGAGTCAGGGTTAGATATTCAGAGTGAAGATCTTGCTGGTCGAGGATGAGACGGAAATTGGTTCACTGGTCAGCGATGGACTGACTGCTGAGGGTTTTTCCGTGGATTACTGTGAAGATGGTGATTCAGGGATGGAGCATGCGACAACGAAATCCTATGATGCGGTAGTTCTGGACATTATGCTGCCGGGTAAAAGCGGCCTGGAGATCCTGAAGAAGTTGCGCGAGGGGCACAATAATGTGCCGGTGATCATCATTACCGCCCGCGGCGAAAGTGATGACCGTATCGAAGGCTTAAACCTCGGAGCTGACGATTATTTACCAAAACCGTTCTTTGTCGAGGAACTCGTGGCACGATTGCGGGCAATCTGGCGGCGTTCATCAGACAACGGAATGAGTTTACTGAGCATTGGAACCCTGTCAGCCAACCTGATGAGCCGCGAAGTCATGCGCTCGGGCAAGAAAATTGACATGACTCCGAAGGAGTTTTCATTATTGGCGTTCCTTATGCGTTCTCCGGGTCGTGTACTCACTCGCAGCCAGATCCTTGAACAGGTATGGGGTTACCATTTTGACCCGGGCACCAACCTTGTGGATGTCTACATCAGGCGCTTGCGAACAAAGATCGATATTGATGGGGAGATTCCTCTTATTGGAACCCTTCGCGGCGTTGGTTACCGGATGATCGACCCGGATAACTTGGAATCGACCAGGAAGGGCTAGTCCGTGGCGTTTTCATTCCGTCTCAGGATTGCGCTGTGGTCGGCTCTTTTGTCGGGCATTGTCTTGCTGATTTTTTTTGGGGTCACTGCGTTAATGGTGTTTGATAGCCTGCGCAAGGAAGTGGATGACAAGCTTCTGATATTTACTCAGCAATATGCCCTTAATGCGCGAGACATGGATGAGGCAAGGGTTCCGCAGTTGCAGCAGGTGGCGACATTAGGCGCGGAGCGCGACGAGGGACGTCTGATAGAACTGGTGGACGCGGCGGGTAAGCGGAAATACAAGGAACCCGGATGGCCTGATCCTGGTGCCGAGATAAAATATCTGGAAGAGGGTATGGTGGAGACCATCAGATACAACGATGGATCATGGCGGGTGATGAGCAGGACCTTCGATCGTTATCGGGTGCGGATGGCGATTGATCTCGTCGAAATTCGCGATGAAGTGTGGAAAATGGTCCAGAGTTTCCTGAAGGCATTGCCGTTTGCGCTGGTTTTTATCGGCGCCGGCTCCTGGTGGGTGGCAGGGAGGGCGGTGAAACCAATTCAGAAAATCATTGCTACCGCGGAGCATATCACGCCGGAGGGGCTTTCTGAACGTATTGAGGGGGTGGAATCACATGACGAGCTTGGCAGGTTGGCGCGTGTATTGAACCGTATGATGGAGCGCATTGAAGTGGCCTTCCACCAGACCAGGAGGTTTAGTGCTGACGCATCGCATGAGCTTCGGACACCGCTGGCGGTAATGCAGGGCAAGATCGAGGCTGCTCTACAGGAAGATGGGCGCAGCAATCGCGATAAAGAGACACTTGCCGAGTTATTAGGCAGGGTCGGGCAATTGCGTTCAATTATTGACAGCCTGCTGATGCTGTCGCGTTCGGATGCGGGGAGTTTGACAATGGATCGTGGCAAGTTGGATTTGTATGAGGTTATGGCTGATGTCACAGAGGATGCCGAGATCATTGCCAGTGATGAGGGAATTTCATTGGCGACTGTTTCCTGTCCGGCAGGAACGCAGGTGAATGGTGACGGGCGTCTGTTGAGATTGGCGATATCAAACCTGCTGACTAATGCGGTTAAATATAATGTCACTGAACGAGGTGAGATCAGCAGTGAGGTTTGTATCAAGGAGGGTTTCTGCGAAATAGTGATAACAAATACCGGACCGCAGATCAGTGAGGAAAACAGGGAGCGTATTTTTGAACGTTTCTATAGAGGGGACCCGGCACGAGGTGCTGCGAAGCGGGGGTTTGGACTGGGGTTGAGCTTATCGCGGGTAATTGCAAGTGCGCATGGCGGAAAACTTGAATTATTGAGCTCAAGGGAAGGCCGGAATTCTTTTTTAATGACCCTCCCGATTGTTGAAGGATCTGGGTGAGAAGCGAAGAATCACACTGTTAACTAATAAGAACCTCATGGTTGCGGCTTGTGGTGAGGTTCCTGTGGATATCATAAGATGAGCAAAGAAGATGTGACGCCTGTCGATAAGATGCGGAGAGCTGGGATTTCTGAGGCGTCAGTTGCAGCCTTTGAGCGGACTTATCGTTTTTTGTGTTCGGGGGAACGAACGAACATCCCGGAAAATATGATTGAACCGATTAGTGACATAACCGGTTACGGCGCATTGGCGGCACCCGAGGAGAATCTCATGGGAGCACTCCTTGAAAAGACTGTTGTTATCAAGTTAAACGGAGGTCTTGGCACAAGCATGGGTCTGCAGCAGGCAAAATCCCTCCTTCAAGTTCGCGATGATCTTACCTTCCTGGACCTGATTGCCCGCCAGGTTCTTACAATGCGCAGGAGACACGGCAGAACCGTGAGGTTTCTCCTGATGAACAGTTTCTCGACGAGCAAGGATTCATTGTCATTGCTTTCGAGGTATCCCGGGCTGGGTGGTAGTGATGGCTTTGAAATTCTACAAGGCCGAGTACCAAAGATCGATGCAGCTAACCTCAAAGCCGTCAGTTATCCTGACAATCCTCGACTTGAGTGGTGCCCCCCCGGGCACGGTGATCTTTTCCCTGCCCTGATAAGCAGCGACTGGCTTGATCGATTGCTTGAACAGGGTGTGAGATATGCATTTATATCCAATTGCGACAACCTCGGCGCGACACTGGACTTTAGATTGCTTAATGTATTTGCGGGGAGTGATATGCCGGTAATGATGGAAGTAACTCCCCGCTGTGAAGCGGATAAGAAAGGCGGACATGTCGCCCGGTTAAAGGATGGAGGAGGATTGGTGTTGAGGGAGTCGAGCCAGTGTAGCGAGGCGGATATTGATCAATTCGAGGATATTAGCCGCCATCAGTTTTTTAACACCAATAATCTTTGGCTGCGGCTTGATTTATTAAAGAGCAGGATGGAGGCGTCAGGCGGGGTGTTACCTCTCCCTGTAATTGTAAACAGGAAAACCGTAGATCCCCGTGATGCAGATACATTTCCGGTGATCCAGCTGGAAACAGCAATGGGAGCTGCCATAGAATGTTTCGATAAGGCAGGATTGGTGGTGGTTTCACGTTCACGTTTTGCGCCGGTAAAAACCTGCGATGATCTATTCGCGCTGCGTTCCGATGCGTATGTCATGAGTGAGGATTCGCAGCTCAAGTTGGCTCCTGAGCGCAATGGCAATCCTCCGATAGTGGATTTAGACAAGAAATATTATAAGCATGCAGAGTATGTCGGACTTGCGACTTCCAGGGGTGTGCCTTCCCTGGTTAAATGTGAACGGCTGGAGGTGAGCGGCCAGGTGCGCTTTGAAGTCGACACGACGTTTTCAGGTTGGGTAAAGCTCAGTAACTCCGGTTCTCAAGAGGCGGTGTTACCGTCAGGTTTTTATGCTAATGAAACGGTGATTCTCTAGATTTCTTTACCGTCATATCAAGCCATCCCTGAAGGAGTGATGGTCCAGCAGCAAGGAGCCTGTCATGAAAGAGCGGCGATAATGATGATTTCCCGGAACATTTTGGTTGTAGCCAAGGGGGAATTGATTCTTTGCAGAGGTGCTTATATAGTCGCCGAGGAGGAAGGACAAGTAATGACTACCGGATGAAAATCTTAAAGCTAATATTTGTCGGTGTGATTGCTCTGGCATTGATTGTGGAACTGGGTATCCGGCTGTTTTCCCCTGTTCCGATGGAGCCGGGAGCCACTATCCTGCTTACCAATGAGATTTCGGGTTTTAAACCCAGTGTCCGGTTCAGCTATGACGGTGATCAGTTGCGCAAGCTGGGCTGGAGTGACAGTCGTCAATCGGAGAACTTACGGGTGCTTTGTTTCGGTGGGAATGCCACAACTTCCATTCTTCAGAGAAGTGAGGACACTTGGTGGGGAGTGCTTGCCAGTGAACTCTCGACACAAATGGGGGAGAAGGTGGAGGTGGCGGCACTGGCACACAGTCCGCGCGGGCAAATTCTTCCTGCGCTGGTAAAAGCGGAGGCGCTGCTGGAAAAATATGAGGTGGATTTGATTATTTGTTGCTTTGGATTTGGCGATGCAATGGGCTTCTATGGTGACTATATATACGATCCCGGCAAGCTTGATGGACTGAGGATGAATAAGCCCTCAGGTTTCAAATACTCGCTGGCAAAGGCATCCCATATCCTGCGCATGATTCGTAACAGCAGAACCAGGAAATTTCTGAGGAATAGGCAGGAGCCGTTTACTGAACCAAATTATCTCAAGAAACAAATCCTCCTGCGCAAGAATTACTGTAACCAACTTCCGCTAAGGGAAGGTATAATACGCGTGATGCGTACAGGGGATGATCCCATTAGGGAGTATGTCGACGGGATAAGAGGATTTATTTCTTTAGCCGAGAACAAGGGAGCTCAATTACTCGTGATGGAAGAGTCAACGGTCTATGGCTCAGAGTTTTCCAATTTAAAAGATGATCTGGCAGCGCCAATGTTCTTTCCCCGTCTACCTAAGCAGGGGGAGGGGTATCAGGTCAGCCTTCTTGCAGTGGCACAGGAATTGCGGCGATTTTTCGATGAAGGCAGACGTGAGTGCGGCCAGGCAGGTGTTCCATGGCTTAATGCCCAGGCTGGAGCCCCCCCCTTTGAAGATTATTTTGCCAGTGAGACTTACCTTACAGACAAGGGCTCGAGCGCGATGGCCTTGAGGATACTTGCCCCGGTGCTCCAGATATTGAAACCGACGAAATGAGCACTCTCACAGGATGAAGCTCAAAATGGTTGTGTTTAGCCTAGGTACGTGCTAACACAAGGGTCCCCGGCGTGATGATGTGCTGATTATGCAAGCTTTCATACAGGAGCTGTACAAGCTACCAGCAGGGTGATACGAACCTGATACGAACCGAATTTTTTCCAGAAATAGAAAATCCGATGATTAAAACCTCCTCTTTCCAAGCTCAGGCCCAGTTTCGGCGGCATTTCTTCCTCTTTTCCTTGTTGTTAAGCGGTATTGGTTTTTTGTTTTATGGAGTTCCCGAGTTGCTCGCACAGGCTGCTCCTGATGTCCTTGCGGATGGAGATGACGATGGACCGGCGACCATGTTTGATAATGTCAAGCAGGCGGGATTATGGATGGTGCCATTGGTCATTGCATCGATTGCCATGGTGGCGCTCATTGTCTATAACTTCATTCAGCTTACCACTGCAAAGTTTAAGCCGGAGGATTTGAAAATGGCGTTGCTCGATCACATGGCAAATTGCCGGGTTCGCAGCGCAATCGAAGTGTCCTCAACAAGCCCGACTTATCTGGGACGGATGATGGCCAGTGCCCTTCCGAACGTTGACGCGACGGATCCTGATACCCTGGGAAGAGAGGGTGTGGAAGATGCCGTGGCTGAATTCACAATTCGTGAGAACCGCATGCATATGACCTGGATTGGCTATCTTGGTGTGATCGGTCAGATTGCACCCATGCTCGGGCTGCTGGGTACTGTTGTGGGTATGATGGGGGCATTCAACACCATTGGAACCCAGGGGCAGGCTGATCCCTCAGCACTGGCAGAGGATATAGGGCTTGCCATGATAACCACGGCATCAGGACTGATCATTGCCATTCCGTCGGTGTTCTTCTTTTTCTTCCTGCGTAACCGCTTCAATGGGCTGGTGGCCGGCTGCCACCAGGACATGTCAGATATGCTGGATGCCAGCCATCAGGCAGTAAATGCGGATCAGGCAATGGCCAAGATTCCGGAAGGGTTGCAGGCAGGCTAGCGTGTTCTGCACGTATAACTTGTTGAACAATGGCTTCGAGGAAATATCAGGAAGTTCTAGAGCAGGCGGATGATGACGCCAAAATGGACATGTCGCCTATGATCGACATGGTGTTCCTGCTTTTGATTTTCTTTATGGTTGCCTCAAGAATGGTTACCGTAAGGGTTGATCCCAAGATCAAGCCGCCGGTGGCTGACCAGTCGGTTAAACCCAAGAGCGCTAAAGGCAGGATTATCTTTAATATCTATGCCAAGGGCGCAGGGGGAGAGAGCAAGTATACCACCGCTGATGGCAGTCAGACGGTTACCCTCGAGCAAATTACCAATAAGGTGCAGATGTTTGCCGAGAGCATGGAACAGAGGGGCACGGAGCCTTCATTGCTGTTGCGTGCACATAAGGATGCTCAGATAGGTGATATCAAGCAGGTCGCTAAAGCGGCGGCGGAAGGCGGAATTAACAAGGTGATTTTTGGTGCCTTCAAGACTAGCAAATAATTTTTTTATTACATTCAATGGGTCGCAAGAGAAAATATTCCCCGGAAGAAGGAAAGGATCCGGAACTGGATATATCGTCGCTGGTTGACGTTGCTTTTCTTCTGCTTATTTACTTTCTGGTAACTTCCACACTGAAGAAGGACGAGACTGATCTTTCCATTGTCCTTCCGACATCAATCCCAACGGACAACCCGGATCCTGTGGATCCGCTTGCCATTCTGATAGAGGCTGACGGCAGGGTGATTATTGACAAGACCGTGGAAGTTGGCGCCGCCAGAGCGCCGAAATCCGGGCCGGATAAGCTTCCGCAACTCAGGGCAAAACTTAAGGAGTATAAAGAACTTGCTGACGGGATAGGAAGCAAGCCGGTGGTAATAGTCGCCGCGGCCGATGAGGGCAATACCCAGCGCTTTATCGATGTTATAAATGCCCTCGCTGCCGTGAAGATTAAAAACATCACGATGACGGGGTTTAGTGGTCCGGAGTGATTGATGGGAAATGTCTCCCGTTGCATTTACAGGGGAAAAGACTGCTCGATCCCAGTAGAGTATTCTGAATACTTGCCTGATGTGTCATTTGCGGTATCAAAAATCGAGCTTTCAGGTTGTGGTGGGTTGTTGTAATGTGAGAGGTGATAAATCCTATTGTTTGACTATCCTGAAATAAAATGAATTTGATGAGGAATCAGACACTAAGTAATTTCCGGCGAGTATTGTTTGTTCTGCTTGTTTGTGTTGCTGTCGTGTGCATTGGCACTGCGGGAGCCCAGAATCCTGTTGAGGACAATTACCGTAAAGCCGTCCAGTTGATGGAGGAATCAAAGTGGGCGGATGCTGCAAGTGTGTTGCAGTCCGTGGTCGGGGATTACAAGCAGAACGCCTTCAACATCTACGGCCCTGCTTTTGGACTTATCCACTACCACCTTGGCTTGTGTCAGATGCAGCTCAAGAAATACGGGGAAGCGGAGAAACAGTTTGAGACTACCTACAAGGGTTTCCCTAATCGTATTCCAAAGGAGAAAGCTGATCAGATACCAAATACCCGCAATCATTATCACCTTATGGCACTTTACCGCTGGGGAACCGCGGCCCAGGCCAAGAAGGAATACGAGGGAGCAATCAAGATTTACAAGAAGTTCGAGAGCGAGAAACCTGAGAAGGGCACTTACTCGCCCTTTGAGCTGTACATTAATTACGGCGTTTGTTATGCCCGTCTTGCCAAGATTCCCGAGGCTACCGAGTATCTCCAGAAAGTCTACGGGGTGTATGACCGAATTAACCTGCGTGAACGGTGGATGCTTCAGAACGCTTTCTTTGACCTTGCTGAGAAATGGATTGAGAAGGAGAGAACAAGCGATGGAATGGCTTTCATGGCAACCAATGACATGTGGCTGCGGTTCCCTCCTTTTGAGAGCTACAAGTATGGCTTCAACCAGCGTTTGCTAAAGCTAGCCCAGGAGGCTTCAGGCGGCGAAAAAAACCTTGATGCGCTGGCTTTGCGTTTCTTCACCCTCACTCCACGTACTGAAGATGCGATCTCTGAACTGGAAGACAGGAAGGGCTTCTACAAGGCCGCGGCCGCCCAGAAGAAGGTTCAGCAAAAGATTGATGACCTTCAGAAAACAATCATCGATGGGACGGCGGTGGATATTCCCGGTCTGCGGCTGCTGGCCTCGATTTACGAGAAGAATTACAGCCTGCGCAGCGCATACGCCATTTATGATTACATGTCACGCCGTTTCCCGACGGCCAAGTCAACTAAGGACAAGAAGACCGTACTTCTCCATCCCGAGATTGTCTATAACGCGACCCGGTGTGCTTTCTCAATTGGAGATTTGCTTTCCGCCCAGCATCACGGCATGAATTTTCTTAAGCAATATCCCGGGCATGAACTTGAACCGGAGGTGCAGAGTATGCTGATGGAGCAACTTTTCCGACGGGGGGATTATTTGCGGTGCATCAAGATAGCCTCCGACATTCTTCCAAAACTGCCCGAGGGTACTCCTCAGCACGATTTGTGTTTGTTTTGTCTTGGAGGATCCTACTATTATGACGGTCAATATGAGTCGGCGGACCCGCGGCTTGAGCAGCACGCCATGGAATATCCCGAGAGCGGGTTCCTAGAGGAGTCCAGTTATTATCGCGGGGCCAATAAAGTAAAGCTTCTCGAGTGGACGCAAGCGGCACCTCTGCTTGAGGCGTGGCTCACGAAATACCCGGAGTCTAGTCTTAGGCCTTTCGCGATCCTTGATCGAGCGACATGTCATTTTGCGCAGGATGAATTTGATCCATGCCTTGCAAAGCTTGATGAGATTGAGCAGCGGTTTGAAACCAGTGACATCTATGATCGCAGCCTCAACCTTCGCGGAGATGTGCTGCAGGTGAAAAAGGACTGGTCACAGGCCGAGCAAACCTACCTTAAAGGCAAGGCGAGGGCAGAACAGGATGGGCATTACCAGGTCGCCGCTGAGGCGCTCAGCCAACTAGTCCCGGTTGCGACAGCACTCGAGAATTTCAAGGGAGCCGCCGACTACTACGATGAATTCGTGGAAAATTTTGCTGAGAATTACCTTGAGCCGCAGGTTGTGTCCATTGCACTTGAGGCACTTTCCCACGAGAGTGTTAATCGTGGACAGGAGGGCCTCGATAAACTTGAGGACATGATTGACCGTCTCGGGAGGCAGGAGAACGCTGATCTGGAGAAGGCTATTACAAAATATGGGGATGTTTCCGTGGACCTGAACGGAGCGGATCAAACCATTAATAAGCTCAAGACGATGGCCACCAAGGGCGGTCAGCCCGATTCAGTCCAAGCCTGGTTGCTTGTCCTGCGCGTTGACATCATTGAGAAGGAAATGGAGAAGGGTGCAGCCGCCACGGCGCAAATCAGAACGGCCTTCAGCGAATTGAAGAGTTTCGACAAGAAGGTATTGGCTCCGTATGTGCTTGCGAAGATTGGTGATTTCCTGCGTAATGCCGACCAGTCCCCGCAGGCGGTACCCTGGTTTGAGGAGATACTCGGGCGGGGGGGGATCGATTCGGTGGATTATGCCAAGAATGCGCTTGCAAAGATTTATTTCAGGGGTGCTAATCAGGAGCTTCATAAGAAGGCCCTGGACAACGTGAAGTGGGTTCTTGCAAACTCGGGTAACAGCAAGTTGACTGAGGAATCCGCATACGAGCGGGCCTTGCACTACAGTCGGACAGCGGATTGGGAGGAGGCAGAGACATCATGGTTTGAGTATGTCTCTAATAAATCATGGAGGAGTCATAGCCCGGAAGCCTGGTATCGTCTTGGCCAGGCACGTGACCATAGGGGCAGGACCGACAAGGCATTAAGTGCCTACCTGCAGAATTATTTTAAGTATCCACAGTATGTTGATTATTCGATCCCGGCGATGACTCGCAGTGCCGAGATCCAGAAAGCTAACAATAAAGGTAAGGAGGCCTATACCCTGGCACGGATGGGTGGCTTAAGATTTGAGAAAAAACTCCGGAGCGATTCACGCTTTAAGAGTGACTTTAATAAGCTCAGGAAGATTTACAATGAGCTTGCGCCGGTACATGCAGAGGAAACCCATGAGGATCCGTTCCAGTAAACGGGAGCTAAAGCAGAAAATCTTCCATTCCAAGTGATGAAAATATTCAAGTTATTGCGTCCTCTTCCCGTGATCCTCATTATTCTGGCGGGGCAGGCCGGTGCTAAACCGATCTCAGTCACCATAACGCACAGCGATGGTAATGACTTTCCGGGATTTGCCACCAAGGCAGACGACAGGAATATTTACATAAGTCAATTTGAGGATGGTTCTGCAGCTAGAGGTTATGCGTTCAGTAGCATGAAGGGAATCTCGTGGGGTGAGCCGGAGGACTGGAAGAAAGCGAAGGAATACTGGGATCGGCGTGATTATGCCAATGCCACCAAGGCATTTCAGCAGGCGATGGAAGACTACAAGGGATTTGCCAGTTCACCACACCCGATGATGAAAGACGCGATAGGTGCGCAGGCGGTCTTCTACTACATGGAGTGCCTGCGTCGCACCGGGAAATTTGCGGCAATGATGGAACCCTATGTGAAGGTACAGAAAGTGAACCTCGGGGCGAAATGGCAGGACCAGATTAAATTGTTTCAGGGATGGGCACATCTTGCCAAAGGAAGATGGAGACCCCTGAGTTTCATGATGGAGACCTATGAGGTAAAAAAGTCGCAAATCCCCGGGATCGATGATTATACAGTCGCCCCAAATGAGTTGCCTTTAGTTGACAGTTTAAATTTCCAGCATATGGCGCAAGTCGCTTACCTAAGGGCGATTTCAACCGAGAAGCTTTCCGATGAGATGGCAGTGAGACTTGGGGAACTGGATCCGGATGCGGAAGCGACGCGGGAAGAGCGTATCGTGCTGAATCGAGACATCGGGTTAATGCGGGGTAAGGCACTCACTGATTATTCCCGCGCTTATACAATTAATTATGGTGCAGAGCGTGGCCTTGCTCTTCGGTCAATGAAGGGTTCCCTGAGCCTTATTGAGAAGATGCCCGGATTTAAGGAAAACTACACGATGCAGAAAGAGGCATATGGAGTTGCGGTTCTTTTCAATGTTCTGAATCCCAGCGGTCTTCCCACGAACCTGAAGCATTTATTGTCCAAGCCGGTGGAACCGGAACCAGAAGATAATTAGCGAGGTTGGACGTGCCGTTTGAATGCGGTTACTCAGGAGCGGGAGAACTAGGTGAGGAACACGTCTCCGTGATAAAGAGGCAGGGGAAATTGACTCATTTACTGATTAATGACGATGAGGTTTTCTGCAGTAAGTGGTGATGCCGGCAAAAGAATCTTTTATTAAAAATAGGGCAGCAAGGTAAGCTGAAGAAGTAAACAAAAACGCCTGCTCCCTAAAAGGTGGCAGGCGTTACAGTTGAGTGTGTGGTTGAATTCAATACAGAGCAGGCTATTCGCTGTCCTTAGCAATCTTCAGAGGACGCTTTAGCATGGTAAGAACTTCCCGTGGATTCATTTTCCTTACCTTCGCCTCGTTAACTCCAAGCGTTACAAGGCGTTTTTTCTGGTCACTTTGACGTCGGCGTTTGGCGGCACCGCCCTTGCGCGGCCGGGTAAGATGCGTTTTCTGGTATTTTCTCTTTAATCGCATGACAAATTGTTATCCTTTGATTGATGATGTCCTGTTGAGTAGTAGATGAACCGGGCGACTAATTTGCACACAATTGAGTTTTGCGAAAGTGATTTTGTCTAGATTGCCGCAACTTAAAGGGGCAATTATGACCAGGCGGGGGATATCAGAAAGATTAATGAGTCTGGCGTAGAGCATCAAAAACCGGTTTTGGTACCATTTTAATCACATGTTCTTCCCATCCCTCGGGACCAACCAGTCCCTTGACCATGCTGCTGCTTAGCTCTGCGAGTTCTAGTGGGGGCATAAGGAATATGGTAGTGATAGCGCCGTTTAGTTGGGCATTGGTGTGGCGCATCCCGCGTTCAAATTCATAATCCTGTGCAGAGCGGATACCACGGAGGATATAGCTTGCGCCTACCTCGGTGGCGTAATCCACGAGGTATCGGTTGGCGAAGTGCGCAATGCGAAGATTATCGCTTTTGGGCAGCGAGTTACGAAGTATATCCATACGTGGCTCAAGGCCATAGGTGTATTCCTTGTCGGGATTAATGCCAATTGCCACTGTAAGATGATCAAAGAGTGTCAGTCCCTGTTCGACCATCCAAAGATGACCGTTGGTAAGGGGATCGAAACTGCCCGCGTAAACGGCTCTTTTCTTGGAACCTTCCATCGTATTATGATAAGGCAGGGCCTTTGGTAAGTAATTTTTTGCGTTTTACTTTGAGGTTGCCGATGACATTGAGTGACGGCCCCGTTTTCAACTCGAGCGTTTGACCGATCGAGAGTGGAAACGACAGATGTTCTCCATCGATATAAAGCCTGCCTTTACGCGTTAGGGATTTGAGTGTGATGGAATTTGAAACAGCAGGCAGGGAGCCGCGGTTGCCACGATGATAAGACTGGATCCTTTTGTCTTCGAGAGGTAATGGAGTGCCACCTTCCTGAAAGATCCAGGCGGTTGATCCTGCTGCGGTTGCGACCAGAAAGCCACTGTTGCGGAACAATTGCTCGCCAATCCGGTAGCGGGTTGTGGCGGCCGGATTAGGGTTTGCGAAGAGGATGTCATTGAGGATAGGAGGCCCGGTTTTGTTACCGTTGATGATTGCCTGGCTGCGCGAAATGTTTAGCTTTGGCAGGTTGCTCAACTGGGAGAAAAATTCAGGAAATTCTGAACCGTTGCAGGCAGACAGGAAACCGATACTTCGTGACGGGTCGGAATTAACGCCGAGTATCGGAGTTTTAGCATCGATGAAATGCGAAGTCTCGATAAACGTTCCATCGCCACCGACTGTCACGGCTAGGTCAATATCGTTTGTAACAGTTTCCGACAAGTCGGAACGGTAAAGCATCGTTAGTTCGGCTCCAGATGCAATGAGTGTCGATTTAACCGTCTCAATCGATGCTTTCTGGACCTGATGACTGTGCTCAAAAAACTGAGCGTCACGTCCTGATTCTTGCATAAAAAGCATTACATGGGGATCCTTTGAACTATTAAACAGTTCCCATGCACTTTTTTTGTAAACGACTAGGATTTTCATCGGGGAATCTCTGCAATTCTGCGAGAGATTAGATTGCTTAGCAACTTTCGCAATTGTGTATAATATGAGATCTTCCGGAATCTGATTTGCTTAGCAGTAGAGAGCCGAAATATCCCGAATTCTTACATTTTCGATAAATATTACAAGGTTGCTGTGAACGATTGATTTTCTGTGGAGCACGATCAGGTGCCTTGTGTCCAAATCAGCGATGAGAAGGTATGGGTCATTCCCTTAACATGATAGTGTTCCGGTAGTTTATTCAGATAAAATGAATGGAGCTGTTGGTTATTATGGCAGTACGAGGATTAGTGCGGGGTGTTTTTCATGCCGGGCTTTGACTTCCCGTCACCGAACTGTACGATCATGACCCAATTGTTATGAAAAATCGCCAACTTTCCGGTTCCAAATCATTGATTGTTTTTGCCTACTTTTTGCTTGCTTCGTCTCTCCCTGCTCAACAGGTAGATGTCTGGGCGCACGATACTAGTGACCTGAAGCCGGACTCATCGGTTACCTTCGGGATCTTGGGAAATGGGTTGCGCTACGCAATAATGCCAAATGCCGAGCCCCCGAATCGTCTCAGTATGCGGCTCTATGTTGATGCGGGTTCGCTAATGGAGACTGACGAGCAGCAGGGGCTTGCTCACTTTATAGAGCACATGGCCTTTAACGGGACAAATAATTTTCCGGCGGGGGAAATGGTAGAATATTTCCAGCGTCTGGGAATGTCATTTGGCGGGGACACCAACGCCCACACATCCTTTAAGGAGACTGTGTATAAGCTTGAATTACCGAAACCGGAAGAAGCATTGATCAAACGCTCTATGGTTTTGTTTCGTGATTATGCTGACGGCATGTTGATGAGCGAACCTGAGATCAAGAAAGAACGCGGGGTGATATTAAGTGAGTTGCTGACACGTGATTCGGCTGAATGGCGCACTCAGAAAATTGCCTATAAATTCGCATTACCTGATTGCCTGATTAGTAAGAGGTTTCCCATAGGGACAAAGAAAGTGATTAAGGGTGCCGGACGTGGCGCGTTTATGGATTTCTATAAAACCTGGTATACGCCCGATCGCATGGCTGTGGTAATCACCGGTGCCGTGGAAGTTGACAAGATATTACCCTTGATCAAGGAACAGTTCGGTTCAATGAATCGACTGCCGGTTTCGAGAACCGATCCTGATCTGGGGACGATCACAACAGGACGCGGGGTCATTGCCAAAACGCATTATGAGAAGGAGGCAACGGAGACGAATGTCAGTATTGAGGTAGTGCGTCCCTACAAATGGCAACCGGATAACAGTGAGAAAAGAATTCGCGAAATGGCGCTCCGGATCGCCAGTGGCATTATTGACAACCGCCTATCCGAACGGGTTAAAAAGAAGGGTGCTGTTATTACCGGCGGCGGATGTTATGCCCAGGACTTCATGGATTTTGTCCAGTTTTCCAGTATCTACGTGACCTGTAAACCGGGGAACTGGGATGGCGCACTGGCAGTTGCCGAGCAGGAGATCCGCAGGGCACTCACCCACGGGTTTACGCGGGGGGAATTTAATGAAGTTGTTGCCAATATTCGCAACGGGTTCGAGCAGTCGGCACGTAGTGCAACTTCACGCAAGTCCCGCGGGCTTGCTGACGTAATCGTGAGTTCAATTTCCCGGGGAAAGGTTTTTTCAAGCCCACGGCAAACCCTTGCTTGGTTTAACGAGTATATTTCCTTAATGACGGCGGAAGTTTGTGTTGCTGAGCTGCGCGATGCATGGGATTCAGGTGATCGGCAACTGTTCATTGGTGGTAATGTTAATCTTCCTGACAGTGGTGCGGGCATTATCAGTAATTATGAAAAGGCGAGCCGTGTTCGAGTTGACCCACCAAGGCAGGAGGAACAGTCGAATTTTGCCTATACCCATTTTGGTAAGCCTGGCAAAATCGTTGATCGGGTAGAAATTGAGGATCTTGGCATTACCCAGTTGCGTTTTGCCAATAACGTTCGCCTCAACCTTAAGAGGACGGATTTCGAAAAGGATTCTATATCCATTGGGGTTCGCATCGGTGGCGGATTGCTTACTATTCCGGCGGACAAGCCCGGGCTGAGGCTGATTGCTTCGGCAGCAATCAATGCAGGGGGGTTGGAGAAGCACAGTGCCGATGAGTTACGCAGGCTTTTTGCCGGCAAGACGGCAGGTGTTTCATTTTCAGTGGCAGAGGACACCTTCGCATTTACGGGATCCACTAATCGCAAGGATTTCACGGCTACCATTGAGTTACTGACAGCGTATATGGTTGCCCCTGGTTACCGTGAGGAGGCATTGCGACAGTTGCATAAGAGCCTTGATCCGATTTATACCCAACTGGCGCATACCCCAATGGGAGTCTTCAATGATCAGGTTGATTTATTCTTAAAGAAGGGTGATTTCCGTGCAGGGTTTCCCAAACGCAGTGAGTTACTTGCCCGAACCCTTGATGAGGTGAAGCAGTGGCTGGGTGAGCCTTTGCGCTCGGCGGTCATGGAGGTTGCGATTGTTGGTGATTTTGAAGAAGAGGACATCCTGAGAGATGTTGCCAAGACTCTCGGAGCTCTTCCGGAGCGCAGCCTTGAGAAACCAAAGTATACCGAGCGGCGAGTGATGCATTTTGCCGATGGAGGACAATCAAAAACATTCGAATTCAATTCTGAGATTCCCAAGGGAATGGTTGGAGTTTACTGGCCGACCGAAGACATATGGGATATCAGTAGAACTCGTCGTTTCAGTGTGTTGGGAACTATTTTTGCTGACCGCTTACGCAAGAAGGTGCGCGAGGAACTGGGTGAAGCGTATAGTCCGTATGCCCGCAATATCCCGAGTTCAAGTTACAGTGATTTTGGTTATATGATGTCGATAATTACCGTTGATCCTTCCCAGGCGGAAAAAATAGCCAGCGTGGTACGTGGAATTGGAGAAGGACTGGCGACAGAGGGCACTAATGTGGATGAGCTTGAGCGTGCAATAAAACCTTTACTCAATGGCATTGAACAACAACTACGACAAAATAATTACTGGTTGTCCACCGTGGCTCTGAGTTCTCAGGAGTTTCCCCAGAAGATACAATGGGCCCGCACGATGTTGGATGATTACAAGGCAATCAAGGTTGCTGAGATTAACGCCCTGGCAAAGAAATACCTCATGCCGGAGCGCGCAGTGGTCACAAAAATCATACCGGTTGGAGCGAAACCGAGCAAAAATTGATGGAAAAATGGAGTGTGTCTGCTGAGGATTGGATGATGCTAGGCATGGTCATTATCATGGGGTGGAATTCTTTCGACATCTTTGAGCTAAATCCCAGTTAATGTAACCAAATGACGTTCAATGCATGGCACGGTAAAATTTTGAGATTTAGCAAGTAAGTTGACGCTGAGCATCCGCTTTGCTTTAGTAAGCGCCCTTGATCTACGAACAACTGAGCTGGAGAGAGAATTAAAGAATATGCCCACTTTTGGAATTAATGGATTTGGCCGGATCGGTCGAAATGTTTTTCGTGCGATGACTGCTGAGCAGCGAAAATGCGTCGTAGCGGTTAATGATCTGACGGATAACAAAACCCTGGCTCATCTGCTAAAATGGGATTCCACCTCCGGAAAGCTCAATGCTGAAATCAGTTATGATGATACCAGTATTACTGTCGACGGGCATATAATTCGAGTATACGAAGAACGTGATCCAGCCAAGCTTCCATGGTCTGATCACGGGGTGGATGTTGTTCTTGAGTCGACCGGGTTCTTCACTGATCGCGAGAAAGCCGAATTGCATTTAACCAACGGCGGGGCAAGGAAGGTACTTATCTCCGCGCCAGGTAAAAATGTGGATCTTACTATGTGCATGGGAATCAATTCCGATCAGTATAATGGCGATGAGCATCACGTGGTTTCAAATGCCAGTTGCACCACCAACTGCCTGGCTCCGATGGTTAAGGTGCTCAATGATTCATTTGGTGTAGTGCGGGGAGTTATGAGCACCATTCACAGCTATACCGGCGACCAGCGTCTGCTTGATACGCCACATAGCGATTTACGGCGAGCCCGTTCTGCAGCGGTTAACATTATACCCTCCAGCACCGGTGCCGCCCGGGCAATCGGCGAAGTTATACCCGAACTTAAAGGTAAACTCAATGGCGGTGCATTCCGTGTGCCCACCCCAACCGGATCGGTCACTGATTTGACCGTTCAGTTGCGGGAAAAGACCACCGTTGAGGAAATGAATGCCAAGTTTAAAGAGGCAGCCGAGGGTCCGCTTAAGGGAATCCTTGAGTATTCCGAGGAAGAGCCCGTGCTGATGGATATTGTGGGCAATCCCCATTCCTGCATCATTGATGCTGATGTGACGCTCGAGATGGGCGGCGATCTTGTAAAAGTGGTTGGGTGGTATGACAACGAATGGGGCTACAGCAACCGGGCACTTGAGGCCATGCACCTTCTTGCGGGTGACTGATTGGCAAATTGTCTGTAATACAGCTTTCAAAAAGGCATCCCAGTGACGGGGTGCTTTTTTTCTCTAAGGGGAAAGTTTTCCAAATATGGCAAAGAAAACCATACGCGACATTGAACTTGCTGGCCGCAGGATACTTATGCGCTGTGATTTCAACGTGCCGCTTGATTCATGCGGTAAGATTGCCGATGACACCCGGATTTCAGGGGCGATCCCCTCAATTCGTTATCTTGCTGACAATGCGGCCAGGGTGATTTTGTGCAGTCATTTAGGGCGTCCCGGGGGAGAGGAGAGGCCGGAGTTCTCGCTGAGGCCGGTTGCTGACCGGCTTGGAGAGTTGCTGGCAATGGAGGTTGGCTTTGTTGAGTCCTGTGTCGGGGAAGATGCAGTGAATAAAAGGCAAAACCTGAAGGATGGAGAGGTATTGCTGCTGGAGAACGTCAGGTATCATAAAGAGGAGACAGTCAATGATCCGCTCTTTGCGTCCAGATTGGCAAATGGGGCTGATGTCTTTGTTAATGATGCCTTCGGCAGTGCTCATCGTGCCCATGCATCAACAGCGGGTGTTGGCACCCATGTTGCAGAGAGCGTCATGGGGTTTCTCATGGAACGCGAACTTAAATATCTAAGGGAGGAACTGAAAGACCCAGAACGTCCTTTTGTTATTATACTGGGCGGCAAGAAAGTGAGTGACAAGATCGGTGTCATTAACGCCTTGTTTGACAAGGCGGACACCATTCTTATCGGTGGAGCCATGCAGTATGCCTTTCGCAAGGCACAGGGGCATGAGGTGGGCGATAGCCATGTTGTTGACGAGGACATTCTTATTGCAAGAGGGTTGCTTGAGAAAGCTGAGGGACAGGAAGTGGATCTTATATTACCGGCTGACAGCCTTGAAGCTGACAGTTTCTCCGGCGACGCTGCTACCAGTAATATAATGCCTTATGCTCAGGGTGGCGGAATTCGTGAGGGGTGGGAGGGTTTGGATATTGGCGAGAAGGCTATTGACGAGTTTTGTAATGTAATCAGCAGTGCCAAGAGCGTTGTCTGGAACGGACCCATGGGTGTATTTGAGATTGATGCTTTTTCACGGGGGACAAAGGCTGTGGCGCAAGCGGTAGCTGACAGCGATGCCCTTAGTATCATTGGAGGGGGAGACTCAGTCACTGCAATCAAGAAATTCGGACTTACGGACAGGGTTACTTTCATCTCCACCGGCGGTGGCGCTTCCCTGGAATTGCTTGAGGGTAAAGATCTCCCCGGCGTGTCTTGTCTTGATGAGATTTAAGCATACTTTTCACCTACATCTGCATTCACGAGAATATTACACCCACATATATACATGTCCCGAAAACCCATCATTGCTGCTAACTGGAAGATGCACAAAGGTCCTGCTGAGGCGGTTGAGTTCATTGAGGAATTCGACAACCTGATTGGCGGTTCCAGTCTTGTTGATATTGTGCTGGCGCCTACGTTCGTTTCGCTGCCGGCTGTAAGGGATGCGCTGGTTAACAGTGAACTTATTCAGGTTGCCTCGCAGAATTGTCATTTTGAGGAGAAAGGTGCATTTACCGGCGAGATCAGTATTGGTATGCTGCAGGAGATCGGGGTTGATTATGTGATCATAGGGCACAGTGAACGGCGGGCTATCTTTGGTGAGGATGATCGTTTAATTAATGCAAAGGCGAAGTCCTTGCACGCTGCGGGAGTGAAGCCGATCATCTGCATTGGTGAGACTCTTGAGGAGCGGGATGCCAATCAGGTTGAGAATGTGCTGCGTCGGCAGCTCAAAGAAGGCCTGATGGAACTGGATGGCGAAAAAATGTTTGAGACGGTTATTGCTTACGAGCCAGTTTGGGCCATAGGAACAGGTCGGACAGCAACTCCCGGGCAGGCGCAGGAGGCTCACGCATTTACCCGTAAAGTGATAGGGGAGATTTTCGGAGAGGATATTTCAGCCAAGATACGTATTCAGTATGGCGGCAGTGTAAAACCGGCAAATACGGCTGAGCTCATGAGTCAACCTGACGTTGATGGTGCCCTTGTCGGCGGAGCGAGCCTTGATCCCGGCAGTTTCTCGGAGATCTGCAAGAACTCAACAGTGTAGTCCAGGCTCGCCGGGAATGTTCCGGTGAGCAACGGTTCGGGAAATTCATCGGCTCCAGCTTGCCGCCAAGGCTGCGTCTAGCCTGCTAATTTGGATCCGATCCAAACCAATAAGACTCCCAGTATTGCGCTTAATCCTGCGTAAAGTGCGGCGAGAGCCACTGCTTGTCCCTTTACCAGGCTGAGAATTTCCCATCCAAAAGTTGAGAACGTGGTGAATCCTCCCAGGAAACCGACCACAATCAGGAGCTTTAATGTCTCATTATTCTCCAGGAGAGAGTAGGCGATGCCAATCGCCAGGCAGCCGAGAAGGTTTATAATGAAGGTAGGATAAGGGAAAGACGGGTCATCGAGAGTGGATTTTATGACCGAGCTGAGTCCCCAACGGGTTGTTGCTCCGGCGAACCCGCCCACACCGACGAGAATTGTTGCTGTTGTGACTTGCATGGATTGACAAGATTTAGCGGTGTTCTAGTGTCCCGTCCACCATGAGCAAGAAGATTGTTGTCGCTTATTCCGGGGGGCTTGATACCTCCGTGTTGCTGTTTTGGTTGAAAAAACGCTTCAATGCCGAGGTCATTGCCTATTGTGCTGACGTTGGCCAGGGAGAGGAACTTGATGGCCTTGAAGAGAAAGCTCTTAATACAGGAGCCTCTAAATGCTTCATTGGCGATTTGCGGGAGGAGTTTGCGGATGACTTTATTTTCCCGATGTTTCAGGCAGGTGCAATTTACGAGGGACAGTATTGGCTGGGCACCAGCATTGCCCGTCCGTTAATAACCAAGGGCATGATTGAGGTGGCCAGGAATGAGGGTGCCAGCATGCTTGCACATGGCGCTACGGGTAAAGGCAATGATCAAGTGCGTTTCGAGTTGTCAGCGGCATCGCTGGCTCCGGAAATGGAAATGATTGCGCCCTGGAGGATGGCTGACTTCAGGGCTGAGTTTCCGGGGCGTGCGGAAATGATTGCCTATGCGGAGAGGGAGGGGATACCAGTGCAGGCGAGCGCGGCGAAACCTTATTCAATGGACCGCAATTTGTTGCATATCAGTTTTGAGAGCGGAATCCTCGAGGATCCGTGGTATGATGCAAGCTCCAAGGAGTGTGAGGACATGTATATTCTCTCAGAATCCCCGGAGGCAGCTCCAGACAACCCGGATTATTTAAAGATTCTTTTCAATAAGGGTGATGCGGTAGGGCTTCAGATTGATGGCCTCAAGGAGGTGATGGAAAAACTCGAGGTTTCCGGATTGGGAGAAGACAACGGCTACATCAGACTTTCTCCATACTCCGTCATGGTGATCCTCAATTACCTTGGCGGCATGCACGGCATTGGCCGGGTGGACATGGTCGAGAATCGCTTTGTGGGGATGAAGAGTCGCGGAGTTTACGAAACACCCGGAGGGGCAATCTTATTTTATGCCCACCGCCAGATGGAGAGCCTTACGATGGATCGTGAAGTGATGCATATTCGGGATGGCTTGATTCCAAAGTATGCTGAGCTTGTGTATAACGGATTCTGGTTTGCTCCGGAACGCGAGGCGATCCAGGCACTGGTTACTGAAAGCCAGAAAGGCGTTAGTGGCGAGGTGCGGGTTAAGCTCTACAAGGGAAATGTAATAGCTGCGGGGGTAAAAAGCCCGAGGAGCCTTTATAGTGAGGATGTTGCGACTATGGAAGGAGGCTCGGAAGAGGCTTACAATCAGGATGATGCCAGTGGCTTTATTCGCTTGAACGGGTTGCGTTTACGGACGGCGGCCCGGGTTGAGGGATTGCAATAAGCCTTCTTTAGTTGAATCGTCGAGACGACTATACAAGCTGTCTGTAGCTTGGATAAAGGGAGCAGCAAGATTCCCCTCTGTAGTGATTCAGTAACGCGGGATTTTTGGATTAATCTGAACCGACCAGGCATCGATGCCACCTGTGAGACTGAAAGTATTTTCAAACCCTCTGTTTCTAAGGAATTTAGTTACCTGCAGGGAACGCATACCGTGGTGGCAGTAGATGATTTTTTTCCGCTTGTCCGAACAATCCCAAGCTGCCGTTTCTTGTGCGAATTGAGACAGTGGAATGAGTTGCGAACCCTCGATACGGCAATGTTGCCATTCTTCTTCCTCCCGACAGTCAATAATCTGCAGGGTTCCCTCATGTGCCTTGAGCAGGCGCATCAGGTCCGTGACGCTGATCTCCATTTCATTTTTGAGCATGGGCGCATTAATGCTCCACAATGACTGGGGTTCCTACGGATACATTATTAAAGAAATGGCTGGCGATCCAGTAAGGCATGCGGATGCATCCGTGGGAGGCGGCAAAACCGGGAAGGTAACCTTGATGCATTCCAACTCCGCTGTTGGTGATGCGCATGAAATATGGCATTGGAGCCCCTTCAAAGTAAGTGCCCGGGGGCGGGGTCGGATATTTACGGACATCGACATCGTCATTAATGACGGTGCCGTCGACAGTCTTCCACATCCCGTAGAGGTTTGAAGAGTGGTTCATTCTCTTTTGCAGGATCTTGTAGGATCCTACCGGAGTATTGAAGCCTTCCCTGCCGCTGGAAATCTGTGAAACGCCAATCAGAGTGCCGCCCTTGTAGAACTTGGCTTTCTGTTTTTTCAAGGAGATCCTTATTAGAGAAGTGCCAGATGTCGTTCCTTCATCCCAATAGGATACCGTATCAGAAGGCCCTGCTGATGCCCTGTTAATCACCCTAGAACCACCGATGGACTCCAGATAAACGGCTTTGTTGCCCGGGTTATTTGGAGGATCGGTGGAATTACATGCAGACAGCAAACTTGCTAGCATTAAAAGAGGAGGCAGGATGAGGCGGATTTCTGGCACGGCCTAGGAATTACATTTACGATGTTTAATTAATGATAGGGCTGCGACCCGGTCAAGGGTTCTGAACATTCGGGTTTAGCGTTGCGTGGAAGTGTTACAGGAGTTATCGATTGTAGAGCCAAAGATGTCCCTGATGGCATGACAATAATGCCGAACTACGATTACCAATGCGAAAAGTGTGAAAATCTCTTTGAGGTTTTCCAGTCGATGAATGACAAAAAACTTACGAAATGTCCGGATAAATCATGCGGTGGCAAGGTGACCCGCCTGTTAGGGACGGGTGCGGGAATCATCTTTAAAGGATCTGGATTCTATGGCACTGATTACCGGAGCGAATCCTATAAGGCCGGAGAGAAGGCGGAACAAAAGTCCAGTAAGGATGAGAAGCAGAAGAAGGGGCAATCTTCCGATAAAAAGAAAGAGTCTAAAACATCATCCAATTCGTCAAATTCCAAGGCAGACCCATGAGTCGTCTGCTGTTTTAGGACAGGGCTGGGTGCTGGATTTGGATATTAGCTCAATATGAAGTCAAGACGGCTCCTCTTGTATTTTCTGAATCTTCTTTTCGTGATGGTATTGGCGGCTGGCACCGTGTTGATCTTCCTGCCGCAATCGCTTGCAGATATTGACAGGACCGGTGGCGGCCGAATCCTTGCCAGCGATCTCCTTGAGCAAACCAATAGGGCAATCCTCGGCGGCAGGTCGTTTAAATGCAGTGAAAAGGCTCTAAATGATCATCTTAGGCTGGTTGTTAATGCTCGTGAAGCGAGAGGCTTCGAGATTTTCTCCGAGTTCAAGAGGTTGTTGGTTAGATTGAATGACGATAGCCTTGAGATTGTCTTTGAGCGTGATGTCCTTGGATTTACAACAACAGTGAGCGCTGAATTGACAATAAAGATGTTTACCGAAGGATCGGGAAAAATGACAGAGGTCAAGGTAATTGGGGGGAAATTCGGAAGTTTGCCGGTTTCAAAAAATTTCGTGGGACTTATCAGGAAAGAATTGGAAAATGTGGCTAAGGTTCTTGCTCCAGAAAAAGAGGTGCTTTCCTGCCTTGGAGGCATTATTGTCAGGGATGGCTGGCTGATTCTCAAACCTCATATTTGAATTCGCCTCAAACAGGCCGGCGCAATTGGGCCTTCAATTTTTGTTATCCCACCTCATCATGTCCAAACGTATGATCGGAATCATTGCGGTTGCAATGCTGGTTGATTTGGCAGGATTCCAGAGTCTTTTGCATGCAGTTCCCGCTGCTGTTGTTTCTGAGGAGGGGGGAACTAGTCGCAGTCGTTCGAGGCAATTCATCATTCACGGTAAGGACGGGCACACTCGCGGAGCATTTTGTGTATTTTGTGAAGATGTTAAAGATGATTTACTCGGCTTGCTTAGGCGGCCTGATCGCTGGCGTTCGCCAATTGTTTTGCAGCTTAGCGGTCATACAACTGCTATTTCAGGGGATAATCTGATTCGGCCGAAGATATTCCAGTTGGCAGGGGGCGGGTTCAGGTTGCAGGCTGATATCGAGATTAGCGATGGTTTCACTGCGCAATTAATAAGGGAAGGAGTGATTCAAATGCTGCTTGCTGAGCTCATATTGCGTTCGCATACTACTGCGGATTTTAAAGGACATGGGAACCTTCTTCCTGAATGGTTGAGCATTGGTGTGACGGAGGCCATCGAGTATCGTCGTCAGGGGCGCCCGACCGAGTTGTCCTCCTCGATTCTAAGGTCGGGCAAGATCATATCGGTGACGGATATAATATTTGCTGATCCACGGAAGATAAATTCCATTTCACGGGAGATTTACAGGGCATCCTGTTGTTACTTGATTCTTGCGCTGGTTGGTCAGGATGAGGGGTCAATGAAGATGGGCAGGATGATTTCAGACCTTGCGGTGTTCCGGGGATCGCCTCAAGCCTTGCTTGAGAAGCATTTTCCGGGGATCGCCGGATCAAATGACAGTCTGGAAAAATGGTGGGCACTTGAACTTGCCTCCATGGCTCAACCAACAGTGAAGGATGTACTTGATCCCCTGAAGTCCGAGCGGGCATTGGAAAATTCGCTCAAGGTTCGCTATGTTGAACGGGAGCAGAAAACTCAAGCTGTCAGGGTTTTCAGGAATAGGCCTAAAATGATTTGGAGTGTCTTAAGATTGCGGAAGAAAGTCGATGAGGCAGGCGAAAAGTCCTTGCCTGCCAATTCGGATTTTATCGAAGTTGATATTGCAGATTATCGTCAGTTCATGGGCCATCCGGATCGGGTAAAGCTGCTCGCGGATATTGAGGTGAAACTTTTGCAACTCAGTTATCGTGCGTTTCCGTTGCATCGCCGGATGATCCAGGAGTATCAGGTGATCCTTACCCTGCTTGCGAAAGGCAAAACCACGGGGATTGACGAGAAACTGGCCAAACTTGCGGCGGCACGTGCGGACCTTGCCAGTTTGACGGAGAAGGCGACAGATTACGTGAATTGGTATGAGGCAACCCAGGTGAACAGGCGTAGTGGGGTATTTACAGCCTACAAAAAGGTGTTTAAGGACCTTAACCGTCCCCTGCCTCCCCGCGGAGACGGGTTGTCTGTATATTTGGATGATCTGGACAAGGAGTTCCGGCAGGATTAAAAAAGAATCAGATGCAGAATTTCACTATCAGGGAGAGAGTAATTTTGGTGGCTGTGGTAATGTCCTTTTTAATCGGGGCAGGACATCGCTTATGGAAAGCCAACTCTGATGCTTCAGTGGTTATTGGCACGGAAACAGAGCAGATAAATCATGCAAAAGATTGATTTTAAGGATGCCGTTGAATCGGTGGCTTCCAACGATTCGCGTTACGCGGGGGATGCCTACTATTTCCTTCAGGAAGTATTGACCCAAGCTGTCAATAAACAGCGTAAAGATACTGGTGGTGAAGACCGGCATGTGAATGGAGAGGAATTGCTAAAGGTTTTCCGCGTGCGGGCAAAAAAAAAATTCGGGCCAATGGCTATATCGGTATTTGAAGAGTGGGGAATTAGATCTTGTGAGGATGTCGGGGAAATAGTCTTTAATTTGATTGATGTTGGAGCATTCGGGAAAAGTGATCAGGATCGCCGTGAAGATTTTTCCGGAGGTTATGACTTTAGGGAGGCTTTTGTAACACCGTTTCTTCCGGTGAGTAAACGCGGGACTGAAAGCCGTTCAGGTGCCCGTCGTCATCAGTGATGGCAGTTGATCGGGATCCCATCTTATCAGGCAGTGGTGCATCGGCATTTGAAGTGCCCGAGCTGCCGGTAGAGCGAATGGTATTTGATAACGGCCTTACGCTCATCGTAAGGAAAGATACTTCTGCGCCGATTACCAGCCTGCAGGCTTGGTGTCGTGCAGGCAGCGTGTATGAGGGGGAGTGGCTTGGGGCAGGGCTGTCGCATATTCTTGAGCATATGCTATTCAAGGGAACGGAATCGCGACGCTCCGAAGATGTGGCCCGGGAAGTGAGTGAATTGGGGGGGCAGATTAATGCCTACACATCATTTGACCGAACTGTCTATTACATTGATTGCCCTGGGGAGAGTTACAAGGGATGCCTTGATGTCCTGATGGATGTGGTTGGACGGGCCACGATCCCGGAAGAGGAATTCACCAGGGAACAGGAAGTGATTCGTCGTGAGTTTGCGATGGTTGGCGATGATCCTGATCGCCTTGCCAGTCAGGAAATGTTCGCGACTGCTTTTAAGGTTCATCCCTATGGGATCCCGGTCATTGGAAAGCTTGATATATTCAACCAGTTGTCCCGGGAGGATGTTGTTGATTACTATCGTTCCCGCTACGTCCCCGATAATCTGTTTTTTGTCATTGTCGGGGATATTGATCCACGGGAGGTTCGAGATCAGATAGCTTTATTTTTTCAGGATGTACCACAGAAACCCCTGCCCGCGGTTCATGTGCCGCAGGAACCCGCGCAGCTAGGGAGACGAGATTGTTTTAAGAAGTTCCCGACACCGGTGACAAAATTCTGGATGGCGTGGCGTATACCCGGTGTGACTCATCCTGATATGCCGGCTCTTGATGTGCTGGCTGCGGTTTTTGGCTGTGGGCACAGTTCAAGGCTGCACCGGGAAGTGCGGGAAAAATCTGGATTGGTCCATCGAATTGATGCTTTTTCATATACTCCTGCCGATGGCGGGCTTTTTGCAGTTGGAGCTGACCTGAATCCTGATAAGCGGGAGGATGCAGAGCGTGTTATTCTTGAGCAGGTAGTTGAACTTATTACTAAGGGGGTAAGCAGCGATGAGGTTTCGAAGGCCGGACGCATGGCTTTGGCATCGCAATTAGAGTCATTGGTAACCATGCATGGCCAAGCCTCAGATCTCGGTTCAAATTGGATCCTTGCACACAATCTCGGGTTTACTTCCGAATACATGCGGAGGATTTCCGAGGTTACACCTGATGATGTTGCGAGGGTTGCTGCCCGTTACCTTGTTGATGGAGGACTTAATGTTATTGAGATCGGGGCGGAGCGTGAGGAATCGGCGCTTTACGTGAATACCTTGAGCGGGCAGAGAGAACTGGAATGCTTTGAACTTGATAATGGTCTGCGCTTTTCGGTCGAAGAGGATGACCGGTTGCCCCTGGTATCAGTTTGCGCCGCATTTCGCGCGGGATTACTTGCCGAGGATGCCGGGGATTCAGGTATTACATCACTGCTGGCCGCCAGTCTTTTTAAGGGTAGCTTGAATCGTAGTGCCAACGAATTGGCGGATGTGATGGAATCTCTCGGAGGCAGTGCCGGGGCGGGAGCGGGTAATAACAGTTTCTATGTGAATGCCGGAGTAATGTCACCGGATGTTGAACGGGCGTTTGATGTGGCAGCCGACGTGATTTGTAGGCCGGGATTCCCTGACGATGCAGTATTTCGTGAGCAACAGACCCAGATTGCAGCGATTGATGAGGAATTAGAGCGCCCAATGGGAGCGGCTTTGATTGCGGCGCGAAAGGCGATGTTTGGCAATCACCCATATGCCAGGATGAGGCTCGGTGAACGTGATGCCGTGTCCAGCATGAGTGTGGATTTGCTAAGAGATTTTCACAAGCGTTATGCTGTTGCCAGAAATGGTGTGATTTCAATTTGCGGAAAAATAGGGATCAGTCATGCCAGAGATCTTGCCGAGAAGTATTTTGGAAGGTTACCTCCCGGTGAGGAGGCTTTTGAATCTGTTGAGGAGATTCAATGGCCGGACAACAGGAAATCTCTCACTGAACAGCGTGAGAAAGAACAGGCTGTTGTGGTTATTGCACTGCCGGGAATTGATCTTTTCAGCCCAGACAGGGCGGCATTGAATATACTTGAAGAAGTTTTTGGCGGAATGGATGGCAGGTTATTCATGCGGATCCGGGAGGAACTTGGGCTGGCTTATTATACCGGCACCACGGAATTAACAGGGATAGCCGGGGGAATGTTGATTTTTTATGCTGGGACACGACCGGATGCCGCTGAAAGGGTGGAGGAGGAACTGCTTAATGAGCTGAGTAAACTTGTCGAGGAGGGGATTCCAGAGGAGGAACTGCAGCGGGCGAAGCGCGTATATGCCGGTAAGCACTGCATTGCCAAGCAATCGCATGGTGCTCGGGCCCAGGGGAGGGCATTGAACATGCTTTATGGTCTTGGAGTGGATTACGATGAGCGGTTGTTGGTTCAGGTTAATGATTTGGACAGCCGGGAAGTTGCCGCAGTCGCCGAAAAATACCTCAGATCGACTTCGATGGTGCAGGTAAAGGTATTGCCCTGAGATGTGGTCGAAACCATGTAGAGATTGTCGACTTAAGGATGTCCGGGCAACTTACTGATCCACGTATTGCCATCGTTGGCAGCGGGGCTGTTGGGTGTTTTTACGGCAGTCGACTGCTGCATTCAGGAAGGGATGTTCATTTCCTGATGCGTAATGATCTCGAACACGTGACTCGTTACGGGTTGAGGATAGAGAGTGAGGAGGAGGGAGATTCGCATCTTTCGCCGATCAGTGCCCATGGCGACACTAAAGATATTGGTCCCTGTGACCTGGTAATGATTGCACTTAAATCGACTGATAATGAAGTTCTTGAGGAATTGATTCCACCGCTATTGAAAGATCATACCGCCTTGCTCACTTTACAGAATGGGTTGGGCAATGAGAGTTTTCTTGCTGAACGTTTCGGAACTGAGAGGGTAATTGGCGGGCTCTGTTTTGTTTGCCTGAACCGGATCAGTCCGGGTGTCATCAAGCATGTCGCCGAAGGCAGGGTGTCTGTTGGCGAATTCTCAGGATTACCATTGCCAAGAACGCACGATATTGGGCTGATGTTCAAACATGCAGGGATTCCCTGCAGAGTATCCCATTGCCTGATGTTCGAGCGGTGGCGTAAACTTGTATGGAATATACCATTTAATGGCTTGGCTATTGTTTCAGGGAAAATGGATACCGCGGCTATTCTTGCAGACAGATCGCTGCGCGAGCGTGCGTGTTCGCTGATGAGTGAGGTGATTGAAATAGCAGGATGTTGTGGGCATGAGCTGCCGTTGTCGATGGTGGATGAGCAGATCAGCGTGACCAAAGGCATGGGTGCATATAAGCCCTCCAGTTTGCTTGATTATACCACGGGGAAGCAGGTGGAAGTTGAATCCATCTGGGGAGAAGCTTTGAGGATCGGGATGGCTGCAGGTGCCGGGGTAAAGCTGTTGCAGGAGTTGTATGAGGAAATCTGTTCAGCTGTTTGCCGTAGGGATTGCAAATCGGGTTGATTTCTGCTGAGAGGCAAGCAGCATACTGCGCAGCATGATGGAACAGAGCAGGCCAGTGAATCCCCCGCATTCCATGAGCGACTGGCAGCCTAGGGTGGGCATCATTCTGGGTTCAGGGCTTGGTGGGTTTGTGGACGCGATGAATGTCTCTGCTGAGATGGAATATAATGCAGTTCCAGGCCTTCCCGCGTCGGTGGTTCCCGGGTATGCCGGTAGATTTGTTTACGGGAGGATTGGTGAGGTAAATGTTGTTGCAGCTCAGGGGCGTGTACACCTCTATGAAGGTTTCACAGCTTCTGAGGTAACTGCCGGGGTATGCCTACTGGCGGCTATGGGTGTTGAATTGCTGATTTTGACCAACGCGGCCGGGTTGGTGAATGAAGATTTCCAAGTGGGTGATTGGATGCAGATTAATGATCACCTGAACTTGACGGGAACCTCACCACTGCTCGGCGGTTGTAATTTTCACGATATGAGTTTGGTATATTCTCCTGATTTTCGCGCCAAGTTCTCGGAGGCGGCAAAATCGGAAGGTATTTGTCTACATGAAGGGGTTTATGCCGGGATGCTTGGGCCTCAATATGAGACCCCTGCCGAAGTCAGGATGCTTAAAATCCTTGGTGCGGATGCTGTTGGGATGTCGACTGTCCTAGAGGCGATACAGGCAAGGGCGCTTGGGTTGGACGTTGCCGGGTTTTCATGCCTGACAAATCCTGCAGCGGGACTTGGTGAATGCCACCTGGATCACGGCGACGTTCTCAATGTTGGGCAGCAGGCTGCCGGTAAGATGGTGAAATTACTGCTTTCCGTTCTTAAGGATTGGAGTTGAATCGTGGCACCTCAATCTCAATCAGGAATCTAATTCTCTTGAGCGAGGTTCGCGTTTGTCGGTTCCAGCCGATGTTGGGGAGGTGACAAAGGGGCCACCCTCAAGGGGGGCGGCTTCCGAGAACGCGACATCAGGCATTTCGCTTGGTTTTCCGGCGAGGGGGAAATCTTTACGCAGGGGAAAGAAAGGGTAGCCTTCCCACATCAAAATCCGGCGCAGGTCAGGGTGTCCGGTAAATGTGAGGCCAAGCATATCGTAAGCTTCGCGTTCGTGCCAATTGGCCGTGGGCCAGAGATCAACGACCGAAGGCAATTCACGGTCCGCTTCATCGACACCGGTTTTAATTCTCAGATGACAGCCGTGATTATATGAATACAACTCGTAGACAACTTCATAGCGTGGATCATCACCCATGTTATCGATACCTGCGAGGTCGACCAGGTAATTAAAATGAAGGACCTCTTTACAGAATGTCAGAGCATCCTTGATCCGGGATGGCGCGATTGTGACTGATACCTCGTCACGAAAGAGAGTTCTTCCATGGAATTCTTTGCCAAGCTCTTGTTCGATTTTTTCCGAAGCCTCAATGGAGTCCATAGTGGAATTTCAGTGTGGAGGGTTTAGCTGAATTCCTCAATGAGTTCGCGTTTCTGTGCCTGTAGGGAATTTTCACCCGCAATTTTTGTCTGCAGGCGCATGAGCCCCTCGAGCAGTGCTTCCGGGCGTGGAGGGCATCCGCTGACGTAGACATCAACTGGCAATAGGCGATCAATGCCCTGCAACACGGCGTAACTGCGATACATTCCTCCCGAAGAAGCGCAAGCACCCATTGCAATCACCCATTTTGGTTCTGGCATTTGGTCATAAATGCGTTTTACAGCCAGTGCCATTTTGTAGGTCACAGTGCCCGCAACGATCATGACATCACTTTGTCGCGGAGAGAATCGCATGACCTCAGCTCCGAAACGAGAAATGTCGAAGCGAGATGCCCCGGTGGCCATCAATTCAATCGCACAGCAGGCCAGCCCCATTGGCATGGGCCAGAGGGAATTACCCCGCATCCAGTTAATTGCGGCATCCAGGCGGGTGAAGATAATATTTCCCTCGATTTTAGAATCGTAAGCGGCGGGAGCGGTTTCGGTTGCCATGAGCGTATACCTTATTAATTCAACCCTAGGGCTACCGGTACCACGGGCAAGTTGTTTGTGATTTTTTTCACAAAGTGACAGCTTTAAATCCGGGCGACATCCTGAAAAGGGCTCGAGACTTTTAACGCTAAAGTTGTTTTAATGCTCTATAATGATCAGATTAAAAGTGAAATGGTGGTATTCCTTTTATCAACTGGTGAGACTTGTGGCAGCTTGGCAGGGAATTAATTAACCTGTTGCCACGGCATTGGTGATTTTCTTATATTTTAATGTGAATATATATGAGTGAAGAAGACGCAAATTCTCCGCTGACTCCCGCGGTTAAACCCGGTGACACAAGGGAGGCGAATATTCTCTCGGAACCCGCTATTAGGCAGTCAGGGACTCCCGAAGCGAAAGATCCCGAGCTTGCGAAGCAGGCAAAGCTTGGCATGAGTAAATCATTGTGGTTGGGGATTGTTGCAACCATCCTCCTGATAGTTTCTGTGGGATCGGCTTTTTTTGGTTATTTTGTGATCACCCCCTTTGCCGCCGGGTTGACTCTTCTGGGCACGTTGTGGTATGTCTCCATACGCCGTCGATCATCTTCTGATGGTGTTATTTTCTACAGTCACAGCCAGATCCTTTATTATTGGCCCATCTGGGTCGGGGCGTTGGTGATCAGTGACCTGACCGAGATTCCTGGAATTGCCACCAGGGTTGATATTGCCGATGCGGAAATCATGTTTGCTCCGGCACAGATGGCCCTGTTTCATTTGATTGTGGTGGCGGTGGTAGTGTTCTTCACGAGTGTGAATATCCGCGGAGTGTGGGCGGTAGTATTTGCAGTTACCTTGTTGGCAATCGGATTGACTTTCAGTGTCTTGAACTGGTGGGCTGAGGTTTTCCAGTATCTGGGAGGCTTGAGCCTGCACGCAGATCAGGGTTTTTACCGGGTGATGGGGGTGGTTCTCTTTGTTCCCTGGCTCTTAGTGGTGTTTGTTTTCGACATACGTCGTTTCTTTCACTTTTTGCCGACACAGGTCACCATGGTTAACGAGATAGGGGAGGGGGAAAAGAACTACGACTCGATTGGGGTCGTCACGGAGAAGAAACGTGACAATTTCATGCAGCATATGGCGCTTGGGTTTGGTTCGGGTGACCTTATTTTAACTCCGAAGGTTGCCGACCGTGAGGTGATCATCTTTCCGAATGTGCTCCGAATTAACAGGGTTCTTGACCAGATACAGGAGATTCGTGAAAAGCGCGGTCGCAATCTTCTTTAATGTGCCTGTGACTTCTCTGCGCTTAGTCTTTTTTCTGTTCACGTTGTCCACCGGGTTCACCCGTGCGCAGTTCTTTAATGATTTCGATCAAGCTCCGCATGATTACTGGACGGCGAAGATGAATGATCCCATGTCGCGGTTGTTGGTCGAGGTTGGGAGGGGGGAGAAGGTAGTCAATGAGCAACCCGGCTTGCCGCTGGTTAGGCGATTGCTCAGGGAACTTGAGATTCCTGTAGAGTCTCAAGTATTGGTGTTTTCGCGCACCAGTCTCCAGCGCGGTCTAGTTTCCCCGCAAAATCCGCGTGCTATATTTTTCAATGAAGAAACTTATCTGGGATGGATGCCTGAAGGACGGATTGAAATCGCCAGTTCGGATCCGGAGAGGGGATCGGTGTTTTTCTTCCAGCGCAAGCTGGAAGACGGGCAGGGTAAGCTTTTTGTTCGAGACAGGTCCTGCATAGGATGCCATGCCGGGAGTGCTACCAATTTCCTTCCCGGATTACTGGCAAGGTCGGTGTTCCCCGATGACAAAGGCAGGAGTCTCAAGTCGGTTGATTCTTTTGAACGGGTTGGTCACCATGTCCCGTTGGGTGACCGCTGGGGTGGATGGTATGTGACTGGCGGGCATGAGAAATTACGACATATGGGTAATGCCATTGCTTCGCGAAGTGCCCGTGGTGTTGAGTTAAGCCGTGATGACGCGGTGGGAGAGGATGGCTTAAATCATTTTTTTGATACCTCGAAATATCCGATTGCTACCAGTGATGTGACAGCACTTCTTGTGCTCGATCATCAGGTAAGCATGCATTTTAAGTTAATGGAGGCATCCTACATCATGAGGCAGGCAATTCACGATGCCGGCTGGATTGGCAAGGAAGTTCCTCTTGAACAGCCGGAGCAGTTCGTGAGGGCGGTAAAGATTGCGACGGGGCAGGTGGTGAATCACCTGTTGTTTGCAGACGAGGTATCGATGAGAGGGGGGCGTGTTGCGGGGGATGGAGTTTTTGTGAAATCGTTCCTTGCAGGGCGGGTGAGCGACAGCAAGGGGCGCTCACTGAGAGATTTCAAACTGGAAGGGAGGATGTTTGCTTATCGCTGCAGCTACATGATTTACTCGAGGTCATTCACCGGTTTGCCAGAGGTTCTCAAGAAGTCAATTTACAGAAGTCTCCATGAAGTCCTTGCATCAAAACTTCCGGTGAAAGGGTATGACTATATGGTTCCCGGGGAACGTGCCGCGATTCTCGAGATTCTGAATGAAACCGTGCCCGGGTTTAAGGAGGCCGTTTAATGGTTCTCCTTGTGGTGTTCTTTTAAAAGGTCACGGCCAAAGTCACCGCTAAAGTCACGCCAGACGGCGTGCACATGATTGGCTCCGTTCTGGGTGTTGTCGTATTCGAAGAGGAAATCCTTGCTTTGGATGCGGTAATAATGTCCATCATTGCGCTCATGTCCCCCGGCCCATGCGAAGTGAAGTTGCTTGTCGCCGTCGATAGGTTTGCGACTGTTAATTTCATCAATAACCTCCGGGCGGTATTTTGCTGCATAGTTTGAGAGGAGGGTCAACAACATGGCTTGTTGAGCGGGGTTGAGTTTCTGGTAAGCGATGCCTTGAGCCGGAAGAAAGGTTTTTCGATCCGCACGAGGTTGCTGCTTGGTAATAATGTCAGAGGGAGCTTTTGCAGCGATGGTGGCAAGCTTGAGTTGCTCTGCATTCAAGGATTTCACCAGGGTGAGCGCAAGATCTTGTTCAGCGCTAAGAACCTCGAGGCCTTGGAATGTGCCGTCTTTGACACGGGCTGGATTGGTCCCGAAAAATGAAGGCGTTACTGAAAACATTTTTCCTTTAGCCACGGCAACGTTAATGGAGAGGTGGTGGCCTTCAAATCGCCATGCCCACGTATTTTTGGGCCCGGGCTTGCCGAAAATAGAGACGTAGTAAATCTCGGGATCCCTGATTGGGTTTTTGTTTTCAAGCTCATGGAGAATTGCCTCCAGGGTCATTATGGTAGTTGCCTGTTTATATCCCTTGTTACTCATGACGGTGGACAGCAGGGCGTGGGCCAGCAGGCGTTGTTGCTGGGTCATATTCTTAATTTTCAGGCCTTTGCGTTTTCCTCCAGGTTTTATGAACTTGTCGGGTATAAAGAACCAACCCTCGCGGTGCTCGTCTGTAGGCATGAATGTTGCCTTGGAACGTTGTTCATCATTAAGAGAAACTAGAAATATTGTCGCGGCATCCGCCATTTCCTGCGCCGTATTGCCATGACTTGTATTGTGAGCAATGACGGGGGAGGCGGTGAGCAATGCGATGCATGAAATATAGGTACGGATCATAGTGGTGTTCTAGGTGGTTATTGTGAAGAAGTTAAGGCTTAAGTTTGACGCATACCAGTTTGCGTTTATCACGGGCAAACAGTCGTCCATTGCTGATTGCCGGCATTGCCCGCGTGTCTGCACCCAAGATCTGCCCGCGTGCGGCAGGTTCAAAAGACTTGTTGCTGGCTTTGGCGAGGATGAGTTCCCCGCGTTCAGTCAATATAACGAGGGTTTTCCCGGCGAGGGTGACACTACCTGCCGCCATTCGACCGGATTGCCATTTAATTTTACCGTTGAGAGCATCGATACAACGCAATTCGGTGCCTGTTTCCTGACGACCGTGGAACCCGATCAAATGTCCTTCAAAATTTACCGGCGTGGCATAGTGGCAATCAAGTTTCTGATTGGTTTCCCAGATCGGATTGAGTGATTTATCGACGGGAGAAAGCTGCCATACGGCTGCACCGACGCCATAGCATGCTGAGAGGAAAACCCGATTTGGAGAGACCATTACCGGGCTCGCTGCGTTTACCGAGGCCTGCATCGTGGAGCGGTGAGCATTCTCAATGAGTACTTCCCCGCTCGTGGGGTTGAGGCACACAAGTCCGTGACGAGTAAAGCAAATCGCAATTTCCTGCCCTCCGATAGTTGCTGTGATAGGAGATGCGTACCCGGCTTCATGGTCAGTTGCTTTCCACTTGAGGGTTCCGGTTGTCGTGTTTAACCCGACGATTCCAGCCTGCTTGCCGCCGACTTGTAGAATAAGGTTATCTCTAACAATCAGTGGTGAACACGCGCGTCCGAAGAACCCCTTCGTGGACTCCAATTGCTTGTGCAAATTAACCGACCAGATGCATTTTCCTGTCAATGAGTCGATACAATGGGCGAATCCTTCAGCACCCATCAGATATATTTTCTTGTCGTGGACCAAAGGCACTGCGCGCGGTCCGTTGTCGAATCCGAAGTCATCTTTATAGTCGGTGACATATTTAAAAGTCCATTTAACCTTGCCATTTTGTGTAGAGAGAGATTCAAGGACTGCTTGGTTGGCTTTCCGGTGAAATATGAATACCTGGTCGCCGCTAACGACAGGCCCGGCAAATCCGCTGCCGAGTTCGTGGCTCCAGATGATCTCCGGTTCACTTCCGGGAAATGCCGGGACAAGGCTTTCTCCGCTGGTGCTGCCGTTACGATTCACACCCAGGAACTGTGGCCAATCTGCTGCAGTTGCGGGGATAAGCCACAACAGGAGTCCCAGGATGATCAGGGTGAATCGGTAGTGTATGACTAGCCTGGATACCATATTTTCCGGGGTTGATTGACGGGCCTGTTGTAATCCCATGCGCGGTCAATCAGTAATTGGAGATCAATCTCGGGTCGCCAGTTGAGCAGGAATTTGGCCTTGGAATTATCCAGCCAGGTGGAGCGGTATGGGGTTTCAACGGCAACACTGGGGATTCCCCGGGATGTTTTCAGGTAATTGGCTACCTCCCCGTAATCCACCGGTTCGTCCATGCAGATGTTGAAAGTGTGACCGATTGACTGCCTAGGCAGGGCAATAGCCGCAATGATTGAGCTTATCAGGTCATCGACGTGGACAAAGTTTCGTTTAATGGCTTGGCCATCGGGATCAAGCATCAATGGTATTGTACCGCTTTGCAGGTAAGTATCGGCTTTTTCAGTGCCGACCAAATCGCGCCAGCAAGGACCGCCGAAAACATCCTTGCCGAAGGACAGGCTAAACTTGAAATCATCCTTCTCCATAATCCATGGTGCACGCAGGCAACATCCCGGAAAGTCATATTGGATGCGGTATTGCTCGAGCATCACCTCTTCCATTACCTTGGAAAGAGCATAACAACCGGGATAGGCACTGTGCGGTTGAGTCTCGGTGACCGGAATAGGGTGAGGGTAGAAGAAGTGGCCCATTGAGGCATCGCCACCAACCAGGATAAACTGGCTGAATGCAGGGTTTATCCGGCATTCCTCCAGAAGCCAGAATAGTCCTTTGACGGTAACATCCATTACATCATCGGGAGTTTCCTTGCAGGTGGCCAAGTGCACTGCGTGGGTGATGTTTTGGGTTGCCTTTGCAACTGTATCGCGCTCTGCAATCGACCCATGAACCACTTCGATGCGATCGTGGTGGGAAACGCTGCGATTATGGCACAATGCTACGATGGAGGCGTCTGCAAGCGTTGGGTCGCTGAGTATTTTTTTTAAAAAAACTTTTCCGACTTTTCCGGTAGCTCCGGTGATAAGAATTCGCATTGATGTAAGCAAACACTGCGACACGATCCCGGGCAACTCTTGGTTACTTAAGGAATGATATTATTTCGGATATTCAGTTAATTAGGATTTGCGAAGTAAATAAAGGCGAATTAGAGATTATAATCAGGATTTACATCCGTCACCCATGCCGCTACAAGCTTCAGCTCGCTATTTTCCTAAGTCATCGTCAATATGGATTGGGATGATATTGTGGGTGCTGCAAGGGGGAGTGGTGCTGGTCGGGATTACTGCCCTTGTTCTTACTTTTCTGATCGGCAAGTCCTATGGCATACTGTTTCTTGGAATGACTTTCGTTTTTGTGGGGGTACAGATGTTGCGCTGGGGACATTCACGTTTGGTGTCCTGTCCCCTCTGTCACGGTAAGTTGATGCATGGGAGTCAGTGCCACAAACATCGCGAGGCCAGTCGTCGCCGTCCTTTTGGCTACATAAGCAGTTTGTTTGTGGATGTAGCCCTTTTTGGGAGATTTAATTGCATGTATTGCGGCACGCCGTTTCGTCTAAAGCGTTAGTTCATGCTGCGGCGGACAGTTGACTGAAGGGCAATTGTAGCCTACTCCCCGTTGATGCTGGGTTTACCGAGCTACCATTTTGCTTACGTTTTTGAACGCTTTCCAACGTTTACACAAACTTTTTGTGTTCGTGAGGTCAATGAGTTGAGGCGCATGGGGCTTAGGCCTCTGGTATTTTCAATCAGGAATACAAATGATGAGACTTTAAAGGATCATTTTCCCCCTGAACTTGAGGAGTCGGTAAATTTCTTGCCACCACGCGATGAATTGATCGTGCTTGTTGATGAATGGAAAAAACAGGGAAGCTTGCCAAAGGAGGCAGTGTTAACACTACGACATTGGGGGCAATCGGGGGACAAGAACCGGGTTTACGAGGCAATTTATATTGGCATGAAGATGCGTGAAACGGGAGTTCGCCACGCACATTCTCATTTTGCCGGCATGGGGGCACGTTGTTGTTATTGGCTGAAGAATTTGTTTCGGTTCAGTTTTTCGTTCACGGGTCATGCGAATGACATTTTTGAACCAACAGATTTTCCAGTGCGACTAGAGAACCTGATGCGGAATGCGGCGTTGGTAGTGACAGTGAGTGACTACACTGCTGCCTGGCTGGGTGAGAGATTTCCACAGCAAAGCAATAAAGTCAGGCGTATTTACAATGGGATTGATATGGTGTCGTTCTCCCACGACAGGAACGGTGAAAGGAGTGCTGATGAGTCATTAATTGTGAGCGTTGGGCGATTGATAGAGAAAAAGGGTTTCGATGACTTGGTGCGAGCTTCTGCGCGTCTTAAGGGAATTCACAGGCAACCTTTCCAGGTTTTAATTATCGGTGATGGGCCGATGAAAGGGGATCTACAGGAACTCATTGAGCAACTTGGGTGCAAGGACACGGTCAAATTGGCGGGATCGCTCAACCAGTCTGAAATTGTAGGAATACTGGCAAGCTCTACGGTTTTCGCATTGCCCTGCGTAACGGAAAAGGGGGGAGGGAAGGATAACCTGCCGACAGTTATCATGGAGGCAATGGCGAGCGGTGTGCCTTGTGTCTCAACCCGCCTGGCAGGGGTTCCCGAGATGGTGGTTGATGGTTGCACGGGCTTGCTCACCGAAGAGCGAGATCCTGATGCGTTTGCGGATGCTCTGGCAACTTTATTAGGAGATAGGGATTTGTGCCGACAAATGGGAGAAGCGGGACACCGGCGCGCGGCAAAACTTTTTGCTAAAGAGTCCACGGCGAGGCAGTTGTGTAATTGCCTCGTCGCTTTTGGAAATTTGCGCTTTGATCTTGGGTTGGTTGTGAAATTCCCTGGGATTGGACCCCGGTATATCGGGCAGTGGTGCAGACGTTTGTTGCGAGGATTACGGATTGCCCGCAAGAGCAAGTTTGCCCGTGCTGATCAGGTGTCCAAGATTGCTCGCTAGCATGTGGATGTCTTTTTCACTGTGTGCAGCAGACAGGCTGATCCTTAACCGTGCCGATCCCCTTGCCACGGTGGGGTAACGAATTGCCGGAACTGTAATTCCGGCATCCTGGAGAGCAGCAGAAGCCTCGAGTGCGCTTGTCTCTTCACCCAGTATGAGGGGAACGATGGCTGCAACCGGCATTTGGATTTCTAGTTGATTGCATAGC